>JABIAY010000039.1 GCA_018653085.1 Nitrospina sp. | reverse complement strand
CTACAGGGATTTCGCCTTGTATTTCCAGGATGAGGATAACATTCTCGGAACATCATTCATGCCTTACCTGCAGAACGTAGCAGGGTTGACAGGCGTGAACTACCGCTTGGAGCCTTGGATCTATCGGGAAGACGAGGGTTGTGAACTGGGTAATATGTTCACGGCTTGTGTTGCGGCAGATTCTGATCCGGCAACACCGACGATCAAGGCCCATGCGGGAGACAATGTGATGATCAACGTGTTTGGGGCTCATAACGAGCAGAACCAGATGTTCAACGTAGACGGCCATCAGTGGCGCCGACATCTGAACCAGGAAAATTCAGATATGATCGACGTCGAGGAGTTTGGCGGAGGCGAGTACATTCAGGCCTTCTTCAACGCCGGTGGAACCTACAAGAACCCTGGCACGTATCTGTGGATGGACGCTCGTACGCCTTATCAGCAGGCGGGTCAATGGGGTTACCTGAAAGTATTACCTTCAGGCGACCGCTCGATCCTTCCGTTGGGTAAAGCGACGGTTAAAGGCGTGAAAACCGCATCTCAGCCGGACGAAGCAGAGAAATCCGCTTCCAAGACTGGGGACGATAAGTTATCCATGCGATAACCTATTGGGAAACAAAGATGTAACAGGCAGGGAGGGACCATTCGGTCCCTCCCTGTTTTTTTTTGTGCTCGGCGCACGACCAGTGGGGCGATATTTTTTTTGAAAAAAAGTGAAAGGGCCCCTTGATGAGGCCTCTTTTTTACGTTATAACTACCGATTCTGTGTGCTACATCTCGCGGTTCCAGAATAATAGTTATTTAGTGAATCTGTAGACAATCACTAATTAGTGTGTGCGGTGTATATTTTTTGAATTCCTAACAGGAGGAAAAAAAGAAATGAAGAAGATTGTTTTAGGTGTAATGGTTGCTTCCATGGCTTTGACATTGGTAGCTTCCACAAGTTTTGCTGCAAAGAAAAAAGGTTATGCTGAAGGTTCCGCTGGTGCGGGTTCTATCAGTGGTACGGTTTCATTGAAAGGTGCCGCTATGGCCCCGATTATGGAAAATTTGGCTAAGGGAAAAAACGTGGAACTTTGTTCCAAGCACCCTAAGGCGAAAGACGGAATTCGTCCTCGCATCAAAGTTTCAGCGGCAGGTGGCAAATTGAAAGATGCAGTAGTTTTCATCGAAGAGATTGATGGTGGCAAGCCTTGGGGCGATGGTGGCAAATTCACTTTCGATTTCAAGGATTGTGATATTACTCAGCTGATGGGTGCGGTTCGTAAACCCAGCAAGGCTGAGAAAAAAGCCGGCGGCTTGGTGAAAGTCATCAATCACGATACAGACACCTTGCACAATCCGCACGGATATTCTGTTGTGGGTGCAAGCCGC
Source organism: Nitrospina sp. (assembly GCA_018653085.1). Classification (GTDB taxonomy): domain Bacteria; phylum Nitrospinota; class Nitrospinia; order Nitrospinales; family VA-1; genus LS-NOB. The sequence continues at coordinate 52,124 of JABIAY010000039.1, read as the reverse complement.
AAAACTCTGTTCAACAAACCTCTGCCGAGTAAAGGCGATGTTGCGGATGTTACCAAGAATATTGCTCGCTTGAAGCAGAAAAAGGACAAACACTTTTTCCTGCAGTGCGACCAGCATAACTACATGGAAGCCGATGCGCGTATTGTATGGAATCCTTACTACGCCATCACGGGTGCTGACGGATCTTTTAAAATTGACGGTATTCCTGCCGGCAAATATAAAGTGACAGCATGGCAACCTTATGTTGGCTCATCTACTGTTGAAATTACAGTCGGTGATGGTGCGGCAAAGGCTGATTTTACGCTGACCGCCAAATAGAAAAAGTTTTAAAAATTACAGCATCGGGGCTTCGGTCCCGGTGCTGTTTTTTTTTGCCCACTAGGCGTGGGGCCAGAGTGCAATGACTTTTTACTGTCAAAACATTACTCTCGGCTTAAAAAATTATTGCTATATTTCCTCCCAGGGGAGTGGGTGCGGGAGTTAGTTGGGGGGGGTCGGTCAGGTCAGGCTGTCCAGGACACGCTTCTTGAGCGTTTCAACCACTTTGCAATGTTCCATCTCAGCTTTTTCCAGCAGGACCATATTGGTTTTTAGCTCGAAGTCATTGCAGGCACTTCCAAGAATACGGTAGAACTCAGCCGCCACTTTTTCGGCCTCAATGGCGAAGTCAAAGGCCTTTTCGAGTCCCTCAAACCGGGGCAGGTGGCCCAGGGTTTCTTCCAGAGGAGGGAAGATGTCGGTTTGAAAATTTTCCTTAATCAGTTTTTGCAGGTCTTCATCATCTCCCCAACCATAATCGTCTTCCGTTTCCAGCATTTTCGTGAAATGGATTTCGTGTGCGGCTTCCTCTTTGACCATAAGCTTTAAAAATTCCTTGACCTTGGGGTCGTCAACGTGTTCTGCCAGTTCCGCATAAAACCGTTGTCCTTCCCGCTCAACCTTGATCGAAAGCTCAAGCAGTTCTGAATTTTTGACAAGCATGAAATCTACTCCTGATTCTGTATAAAATGTATTGCAGGATTTCTAAAGTATCTCAGAATTATAAAGTAGATTTTACTATTTTGAAAGTAATTATCAAAATTAATTACGTGAGGGGCGGGATCAATTATCGTCGCTTAAATACCGGGCTCTAAAGGATTTTACCCTTTCAAGGTGCTCGCATTCAGACTTTTCCAGGATAGTGAGAAGTGTTTTTATTTCAATGTCATCGCAGGCATTTTGCAGTAGATGAAAAAATTCTCCTACAATTCGCTCCGCATCCATGGCAATATCAAGGGCTTTCCGTATTCCCCCGATTTTGGGCAACTGGTCGATGACCTCTTGAGTGGGCGGAAAGATATCGGTTTGAAATTCCTTGTCGATGAACCTGCGGAGGGCGGGGTCATTTTCCCATCTGTGGTTTTTACGGCCTTTTAATTCAATCAGGCGTTTGAATTGTTTTTCATGCAGGGCTTCTTCCCCTGACATGAGTTGAAAGAAGTCTTTTACCTTGGGGTCAGTAACCGTATCTGCCAGCTCACTATAAAATCTCTTTCCATCGCGTTCTATTTTTAAAGAGATTTCAAGTAGCTCCTGATTGGTAATATCCATAGAGAAGCTCGAGCACGTGATGGGTAGAAAAAAATAAAAGTGCCTCTAAAAATTGTCCAGGGTCACGAACCATCCTTCTGGAGTGCAGTGTGGGTAAATTATCAAAATATAAAATATCGAATACAGTTCTCTTGAAAGAGATAGCGCCTGCAAGATATTTACCTTTAAAAGAGGCTCAATATCCGATATTATTCCCTAAACGGCGAAAATTGTTTTACGAGCTTTAAAATCAAGTTTATGGAATTTCTCAATCATTTTAGAAACGGTCTGGATGAAGGTGGGGATCGAGACTGTTTTGAAAAGTACCTGTCTCCCCATGTTTCAATGCTTTATAAGTCCGCTATCCGCATGTGTGGCAACCCCAATGATGCGCAGGACCTGATTCAGGAAACTCTTTATTGTGCGCTAAAGAGTTTTCATCAGGTCAACGACCCTGAGAAAAGCAAGTACTGGATGTTTTCCATTTTGAGAAACTTGTTTTTAAAGGATATTGAGAAAACCAAAAAACGCGCAGAAATCGAATTTGAGTCGGTTTGTGATAAATTAAGCGACCGCAAGCATCCCGAAACCGATTTTTTGCGGGCAGAGGTCAAAAATAATATCCAGGAAATCCTGGACAAACTCGATGAAAGACTCAAAACCGCTCTCGTGCAGTTCTATTTTGAAGGACTGTCTTACAAGGAAATATCGAAATCGTTGAATATTCCAATCGGGACAGTCATGTCTCGGATCGCACGCGCCAAAGTTTATCTGAAACGGGAGCTTCTGCGGTCCGAATCTTTACGCTTGGAAATCAGCAAATACATCGCTGATGAGGATTGATTTTCCTTCCCTCCCTTTGCAACCTATTGATATTTAAACCCCTTATTTAGGCCCACCGACCAGCCGTTCAACTCGCCCAGTTAAGTATTTGCTTTTAAAGGTTTCTACCCATCCTGTAGTCCTTTTCCTACAAACCGAATTTATTTCTCAGGAATCCTCAAATTCTGGGAATAATTATTGATTTTCCGTATCTATATATTGATCAGTCGTGGGCCGAGTCCGTCTTGTGCCCGGTTTCTGAGTGGAGGGGAGTACCCCGCGTTGGAGCGGATAAGAAAGTGGAATGACGCAGGTTATTGCCTGTTCTAGATGCCAACCTGTTTAACTCAGTAGTTTTATCAGTATTTTTACCAGTGGTTTATGAATATTAATGTAAGGAGGAGGTACTTATGAGAAGTAATCCAATCCCGAATCTGGTGCGGAGCGTGGGCGCAAGACTGTTTATGGTTCTTGTTCTCTCGGCGGTTCTTGTTTCTCCGGCAGGTGCTTTAAGTGTTGACCATGGTCATGCCGGTCCACACAAGGGCAACTCTGCGGTAGACAAACCCGCCTGGCTCGACAAGCTGGAGAATCAGCTCAACTACGAAGATACGATGAGCGGTTTGGAAGGCAGCCAGGAAAAGCTAGATCGAACTCTAATGAAGATTATGGACCAGTTGAAAGGCAAGCTTAAGGAACATGCCAGCCCGGCTTCATCCGGTGGCGGATTTCATGATTCCTGGGCCGCCCATCAGTTGGGGCAGAGTTATCTGCTTGGGCCTACGGAAGCGGCCGCCAAAGTTTACAAAGGCGCCCATTGTCCGAGTGGTGTTCCCACCAAGAAGTACGCAATCTCTGCGATCAATGTAGAAGTCGCCCTGAACCAATGGGGAGATTACTACCCGGGCTACATGTATGTTCTGGATAAGGACATCAGTAAAGTCCGCACTGAAGAGAAGGCGAACAAGGCGGCTCGTGAAGATCCTCTGGACCCGGGTATGGTGTCTACCGGACTGCAGGGTGATGCGATCCAACCCTTAGCCATTCGTGGCAACCAGGGCGATTGTGTTCGTATCAAGTTCACCAACCGCTTGGAAGATGAAGACGCGAGTCTCCAGATCAGTGGTTCCGCGATGATCATCAGTGCTTCAGGCAAGCCCAACACTGCGGCTGAAGCTGGTTCAATCGTAGCTTCCGGCAAGTCTCAGGACTACGAGTGGTTCATTCCAATCGATGAGCAAGAAGGCAGTCATATGATCCAGAACCATGTGGGTCGTGATCCTTCCGCATTGGGCCTGATTGGTGCTTTCATGGTTGAGCCTAGAGGTTCCACCTATCTGAGCCCCTTTGATGGCAAGCCGACGGACAGTGGTTGGATGGTTATGATTGCTAATGAGGATGCTCGGGATTTCCGTGAATTTGTCCTCTTCTACCACGAAGTGGGTGACGAGTCTTTTCGTCCGCTCAATCGTCATGGTGAAATGATTCCTCAGCGCGATCCTCTGACGGATGCTTATCGTCCTTCAGCCCGTGCGATGAACTTTCGCTCTGAGCCGTTTGGTATTAACAACCTGGCGGAACAGGAAAAACTGTTTCATTATGAAGACGAATCTTTGTCTTATAGTTCTTACACCTTTGCCGATGTACCAACGACCGTTCCCCGGTCTTATCTTGGTGACCCGGCGAAGTTTCGCTTGATCCATGGTGGTGGTGAAGTGTTCCATTCTCATCATCCGCATGGGGGTTCCATTCGCTGGACCCGTTCTCCGCAACGGGAAATACAACTTGAAAACCTGACCCAAGCCGCTTATGACGGTCCGGTCAAGTATCCTGTTGTTCGTACCACGACTGACCGGGTTGATGTTGAAGTTATTGGTCCCGCAGAAGCACTTGATCTTGAGACTGAGTGTGGATCCGGACTTTGTCAGCGTCTTGCTGGTGACTTCCTCTTCCATTGCCATGTTGCGCATCACTATGTAGCAGGTATGTGGGGATACTGGAGGGTTTACAACACCATTCAGAGCGGTAACTACCCGTTGGGTAGCACCGATATCATGCGTCCTTTGGTAGAGCTTCCTGATCGTGCTGGAAGAATTCCAAAAGGGCAGACTTCTGACAAAATGGTCGGTAAGACCATGGATTGGTTTGGTAAGAAGTTTAAAATTGCAGGTTCTGGAAAAAGCGACTGGAGCAAAGAAACACCAGTTGTTAACATCAAAGACTGGGTTAAGTACATGCTTCCCCCACAGGGAAAACCTGGTCATACGGATGACGAAAAAGGCCAGATTCTTGCCTACGACGGAACCGTATGGGATTACGCCTGGAAAGGTAACCAAGCACTTTCCGAGAAGGAATCTACTTTGAAACAAGTTAAATTTATTTCCCCGCGACCGGGAAAACGTCATCCGATCCAGTTTGACCAGCACGGTAAACTGGCGTGGCCTCATTTTACGCCGCATTTTGGTAAGCGTGTTCCGTTTGCCCGGAATCATGGTGGTGCTCCCTGGTTGGAGCCGTTCCACATGCAGACGGATAACGGTGTTATTACCAAGACGGAATCCGGTAGTGCGCGAAGTAACTCCACTATGGAGAACACGGGTGGTGCTAAACCGGGTGAACAGGGCCGTTGGAGCCTTTGTCCGGAAGGTGCTGGACGTAAGCAGTACAATCTGGTCTTCATCAATACTCCGATTGAGCTTTCCGCTGCAGTCGGTAGTACTCCGCCAATCATCGATAAATATGGTCTGATCTATGTTATCGATGAGGAAATGGCGGCGGTGAAAGCCGATCCTAAAAAAGCCGAGCCGCTGGTCATTCGTGCCAACGTCTACGACTGTGTGGATCTGCTGTTGACCAACGAATGGAATGATGATGATTTCACCAACTTCCAGATGTCGAAGTTGAACATTCATCCGCATTTCTTCCAGTTCGACAATCAGGCTTCGGATGGCGTAATTTCAGGTTTCTCTTACGACCAGTCCATGAGGTCTTATAGGCAGTTCGATAAGAAGATGAAAGACGGTCACCATGTTGGTATGCCGGTTCCGATGAACGGGCATGTGGTTAAATCCACCCGAGCTGGTGACAAAACAGTAGTCGTTAAGATGGCCAAACACTCAACGCCTTACCATGTAGGTACCGACATCATCGTTGGTATCGAAGTTCCCAATGGTAAAGATGCGCGCTGGATTACGAACATCTCTCCTGACCCGAACAAGGGTTACGCGAAAGATGATAAGTACACCATCACGTTCTCTGAAGGCATGACCCACGCTCACAAAGCGGGACAGATCGTTAGTACTGAGTTTGTCCGTTATCGCTGGTGGGTAGATGTTGATATGGGTCTGGTGTTCTGGCATGACCACGCTTTCGGTGCGACCACCTGGCCGCATGGCGGAATCGGAACAACGGTTGTTGAGCCCTGGGGCTCCACGTACCACGATCCGAAAACCGGCAAACCGATCCGCAGTGGTCCTGTTGCCGATATTCATGGAACCGAGCCTTTCGCTTACGGGCGTAACGGTAGTTTCCGTGAAATCGTAGTTCAATTGCATGACACGGTTCCACATACAGCTCAGTTGGTCACAAAAGGGAATCCTCCTGGACTCTCGCGTGAGAACGCGATTGCCGCAGGGCAGTCGATTTCTTTTCAGATGCCCAAAACGATGCTGGAAGTGGCTTTCCCTTACCTCAATGGTGGTACGCACACCACAGGTGGCGGATTTAACTTCCGTGCGGCTTCGCTGTCGGCTCGTTTGAAATCCAACAGCGATGCTTCCAAACTGTTCAGCAGCCGGACGCATCGTGATCCGGATACACCAATGATTCGCGCGTATGTTGGCGATAACGTGGTGTTCCGCATGTTGCACGGTATGATGAACGAGAGCCATGTGTTCTCACTTTCAGGACATGGGTTCCGACCTGAGCGTTATGATCCGGATTCTCGCGTGACTAATGCTCTGCATATTGGTATCGCCGAACGTTATGACCTGGCGACCACCGCAGGTGGCTACCAGCAAATGGCGGGTGATTACCTCTACTTCGATGGACGTTCCTCTCATCTGTCTGAAGGCAGCTGGAGTATCTTCCGTGTACTTGACAAACTGCAACGCGACTTGAAAGTTCTTCCTGGCAACGAAAACTTTGCCAAGAAGGTCAAAACGCGAGTTTGCCCGTCAGGTGCTCCGGTCAAGAGCTTCAGTGTTGTTGCAATCAACAAGGCGTTGGACTTCAACGCTAATGCTGACAGCCAGATCGAAGTGGACTTTGAACGCAAGCTGACTCTTGCCAACGCGGATGGAAAGATCTTCGCATTGGAAGGAGAGGCTAAACGTGCTGCGGCAGGTAGTATGCCGCATCCGTTGACCTTGCGTGCCAACATCGGCGATTGTGTCAAGATCAAACTGGCCAACCGCTTGAAAAGTGGCAACGCTTCCTTGCATGTAAACAACATGGCGTTCGATCCTCTGGTTTCTCAGGGTATCAACGTTGGGAACAACCCAGGCGACCAGACGGTTGCTCCGGGTAAATCGAAGAACTACACGTTCTACGCGCATAAGGATTACAACATCAATGCCGCGTTGATCTGGGACTTCGGTAACCTGACAACGAACGTTCGTGATGGCATGTTCGGCGCTATCATCATTGGGCCTCGCGGCTCGGTGTACCGTGATCCGGAGACCGGGAAAGATATTTCCATGGGCAACTCCTGGAAAGCGGATGTTATCGTCGACAAGTCTTACCCCGAGAATATGAATCTTGAAAACTACAGGGATTTCGCCTTGTATTTCCAGGATGAGGATAACATTCTCGGAACATCATTCATGCCTTACCTGCAGAACGTAGCAGGGTTGACAGGCGTGAACTACCGCTTGGAGCCTTGGACTTACCGTGAAGACGAGGGTTGTGAACTGGGTAATATGTTCACCGCTTGTGTTGCGGCAGGTTCAGATCCGGCTACGCCGACTCTGAAGGCCCATGCGGGAGACAATGTGATGATCAACGTGTTTGGGGCTCATAACGAGCAGAACCAGATGTTCAATGTTGACGGCCACCAATGGCGCCGACATCTGAATCAGGAAGGTTCTGACATGATCGACGTTGAAGAGTTTGGTGCTGGTGAGAATATCCAGGCCTTCATCAACGCCGGTGGCACGTATGACAACCCTGGCACGTACCTGTGGATGAACGCTCGTACGCCTTATCAACAGGCGGGTCAATGGGGTTACCTGAAAGTATTACCTTCAGGCGACCGCTCGATCCTTCCGTTGGGTAAAGCTACGGTTAAAGGCGTGAAAACCGCATCTCAGCCGGACGAAGCAGAGAAATCCGCTTCCAAAGTTGGGGACGATAAGTTGTCCATGCGATAACCTATCGGGTAGTAAAGAAGTAACAGGCAGGGGGGCCCTCGTGGCCCCCCTGTTTTTTTTTGTGCTCGGCGCACGGCCCACTAGCCATTACTTTCCTGTACGAACAAAGAGTTGTCTCGGCTTAATGAGTCTTTGCCTCGTTCCCCCTCTGATAAGGTGGGCGTAATATTCTTCCCTAATCTTCGCGCCCCAGAGGGGTGCTAGGGGGGTTGCCCCAAGTCGTCTTTGCGAGCAGAGCGAAGCAATCCAGAGGGGTTTGTGTTATGAAGTCTGGGTCGCCACGCCGCTTCGCGGCTCGCGATGACGTGCGATTGAAGAATCTTCCAGAAATCATCTGAACTCCTATATCATTATACTTCCAGGGTCATTATCGTTTGAAAGAGGTTAAATTTTATGTGGCAGTGGTTTAGTAATAATCGGCGAAAAAAAATACTAGCTACTCCTTTCCCAAACGAGTGGGGGAGACACGTTCAAAATAATATTCAATATTATCAACACCTCAGCAATGAAGAAAAAAAGCGCTTACAGGACCTCATCCAAATCTTTATTGCCGAAAAGCATTGGTTGGGTTGCAATAGCCTCGAATTAACGGATGAAATTCGCGTCATAATAGCCGCTCATGCCTGCTTGTTGATACTCGCGTTGCCAAACGATTATTACCGCAATGTGAAATCCATTTATGTTTATCCTACAACAATCATTTCTCCTGAGAGTCCAATAGGATTTTTTGAAGTTCCCACATCCCCAGTGCGTGGTCCGATGCCAATTCTAGGCGAAGCCCATCATCGCGGACCGGTGTTACTCGTCTGGGATGAGGTGAAAAGGGAAACCCGGGACCCGGAACACGGTCATAATGTTGTCTTTCACGAATTCGCTCATAAATTGGATATGCTGGATGGCAGTGCAGATGGCACTCCATTACTGCCAACTCCTGAGGAATATCAGCGTTGGAGTGAAGTATGTTCCAAGGAGTATCTAGAGCTATGTGAGAGGGTGGAACATGGGAGGCCTACTTTTTTTGACAGTTATGCGGCAACGGATGAAGCTGAATTTTTCGCGGTGGTGACTGAAACTTTTTTTTGTAAACCCGAAAACATGAAACACCAACATCCAAAACTTTATCAGGTTTTACAGGATTTTTATCGACAAGATCCTGCACAGAAAGTATCCACCAATCGGCTTCCTTGAAGGGTCGAAGGGTGGGTTTGGTTTTGCTTCCTCTTTCTCAAAGAGGGCTGGGGTGATTTACATCGGCGGAAAACTGCTTAAAACGTCTTTGCGAGGAACCAGCGGTGACGAAGCAATCCAGAGGGGTTTGTGTTATGAAGCCTGGGTCGCCACGCCGCTTCGCGGCTCGCGATGACGTGCGGAGGAGTAACACTGTTGTTTTTCACTTGTAGTCAAGAAGCGACTTGACCCCTTGATCAAATGTCATCTATGCAATTTATCAGTAAGCCTTAGAGGCTGACTTGTTTAAGCTTCTGGGTTAATTTAGTCTTTAATGACTCTAGACCCTCACTATTAGGAAGATATTGCAAAACCCGGTGGTGTTTCATGTCAAAGGGGACATCATCAATGTTTTGAGAAATGGGAATAACAAGTTTTCCTAGAGTATGTGCTATCCCCGTCTCATACATAACATTTGGATTTTTTCCAGTGAAGTCTACTATGACGATGGATGAGCGAAAAAGAAGGTTGAATATGTCTTGAATTATCGTGCTTTCTTCCCAAATATCATCCACTCGTAAAGCACGATAAGAAGCGTCATTGCACGAAACCCGTATTGTTTTAAAAACTGGTTCTAATTCTGCTTTAAATGGCATCATAATGGCGACCAAGCTGTTTTCCACTGAGACATTGGGGATTTCAAAAACGCTGGGGGAAAAAGTTATTCTTTTCTCAGATGGCTTGGCAGATATGTAATGAGTTTCCCCTTCAAAGTGACTGTTAATATAATCATCAATGATGCTTAGGGCAGAAGAATCCTTGTCTGCAATTTGCCTTAAAATATTAAGAACATTTCCTGAGTAATCCTCATCTCCCCAATGCAAACTTCTGAGTAATCGTGGATGCTTAGAAATTTGATCCGAAAATCCCGTTAAAAGGCCGACCTCTTCCCAATGCTCGAATTCAAAATTTGATACTATTCGCTCTCTTAATGCAAGCGCAGCTTTTCCGGTACTCAAATCCATTAGCTTTCCTTGGTTATTTAAAAAAAGGATCGAGTCGCTTCTTGACCACAACTATACTAGCTTACTGAAGCAAGCTCCTAGTGTGGGAATATACCATACAGGATACTATGTGAGGATGCTGGTTTGGCGGAACGGTCGGGAAATAAACACTGCCCCTGCGGCTAGCAGCGGCTAGGGAGTTATTCGTCGAGCCAGAGGGTGAACCAGGAGGAGATGGATTTTTTGTTGCCGGTCTCTTCGTGGTAACCGTCCCAGACGTTGAAGGCGATGGGGATGGGACGTCCGGTTTGGAACTGGATATCAATTTTCTCGTGAATGACTTTTAGTTTACGTTTTATTATTACGGAATACTGTCCATACCGGTAACCTGCTTTGACCTTTACTACTTGACTCAGATCATCTTGAGGCTTCCATTTTTCTAGCCCGTTAGCGTTGAATTCTGCGGCTTTATTCGTGGCGGTTGTCCACTTCCAGATGTTGACGGGGTGATCGGCATCGCCGTTGAGAAAGTAAGGTGTTTGAGCGTCCAGGTTCACCGGGAACTGCACTGCGACGGCATCCGGGTGATCGGGGGCGGCGCGTTCCTCAGGTTCATCTGCTTCTCCGCCCTGCATATGTTCTGGAAGAGGCGGAGGAGGGGATTCTTCTACATCCATAAACTCTTTCAAGGCCGGATCGAGAGAATGGTCGGTCCAGTCGATATAGAGAGCAACTTCTTTGCCGTTATGTGCCGCTCGTACGGTCAGGTTACGCACCGTTGGGAAATAGGATTTGGGTTTCGCCTGAAGCTGACCTCCCAGGGGAATGAAGCTGGATTGAGCGTCTTTCCACACAGGAGCGTTGAAGTCATCCGAAATTTCTCCCGCTACTTTTTTTGCGTGGATAGGACTTTGCATTTTAGGTTTGACGGGAAGCGGCAGGGTGCTGACGAAATTTACAATATCCCAAATTTGTTTGTCCTTGAAAATTCTTGGTGAGAACTTGGGCATGGAAGTTGTGGAAAAGCCCGTGCGCAGGGTTTTAAAGATGTCCATGCGGGAACTTCCTCTGCGAAAGGTCCAGGGCTCTCTCAGGTTTCTCGGCCAGATGGCGTTGGATGAATAATCTATAATGCGGTACGTGGTCACGCCATCGCCTCGCCCTTCAACGCCGTGGCACCCGGAGCAATTTGCCATAAACAGTTCTTTACCTCGCGCCACACTTTCTTTGGACAGGGCCGGTTCTTTGGAGACTTTTATGATCTTATGGCTCTTGCCTCTTTTCTTAAACTTTTCAAACTTTTTCGATAGGGACTTAACATATATCACCAGGCTCTTGCGGTCATTCTTGGGGAGATGTTTCCAGCCGGGCATGGTGGTTCCCCGCATCCCGTTGGTGATGGCATTGAACAAGTCCTCATCGGTTGGAATTTTTCCAAAGGAAGTGGATCGGAGTTTTATATGACCTTTGGTCAGGTTTCGTGGTTGCGGCATTGAGTAATCGGCTGATGGGCCATCGCCCTTGCCTGTTTCGCCATGGCAATAGGCGCATTTTTTCAGGTAGACCTGTTTTCCTCTTTCCAGGGAAGGGGGTTCTTGTTTGCCAGGCTTGGCATGCCATTGTCCTGCGGTTTCGTAGACATAGGTGATGATTTTCCAAACGTCTTTTGTGCTCAGGCTTTCTTCCCATGCGGGCATGGCAGAGTTCCAGGGTTCGTATTTTTCCGGGAGCCCCTGGCCCCCTTTCATGATACGCCAGAAGGTATAACCCTGAGGCCGGGAGAGGATTGAGTCGAGTCGGGTGAAATCCGCCGGAGGCGGGAAAAAACTTTTCCCAAACAGGCCGTTACCGTCAAGCAGGTCGCCGTGGCAGAAAAAACAATGTTTTGTATATAAGGCACCGCCCTGATAAAGGGCTTTGGGATCATCTTTGTAAGGGTTGTGCAGGCTACTGAGGGCGACTTGTTTACCTTTAAGGGTAAAGGCTTTTGGCACATCTTCAGAGGGCGGAGGAGTGAACCCCCAGGCTGGAGATATTGTCAGGCTACAAAAAAGGAGCAGATGAAACGCACCAAACCAATAAAAGGGTTTTTTCAATGGCTTCAAGCTAGCGCCCCAATTCTTTTCCTTTTGCGGTTCCCGGAACGACCGCATCTTTTTTGATTCTGCCAGATTTGATGGTTTCGTAAAAAGGTCGAATAACCCGATCTGCGTCAAACACAAAGTTCAGGTCAATTGTTTCGCCTGCGACAATTTTGATTTTCCTTTTTTGCGGTTTCATCAAGTAGTGCCAGGCATTAACTACGTATTCTCCCGGCGGGATATCTCCGATATTGAAGTTCCCATCCTGACCGGTTTTGAAGTAGTAGGGATTCTGTACCCGGTAACCCCAGGTCTGCATGAACTCGTGCATTCCACAAATCATCTGCATGATCTTGTACTTCTTTTTGAAATTAACGATTCCATCAGAAACTTCCTCAGCGGGGATGGGGATATTCAGCAGAATTTTCCCTCTTTCCTTTTGATAGACTTGGCTGTTATGCATGACCGCATCGACATTGTCGACCTTAAAGGCTTCTCCCTGCCGGATAACATTGACATCCGGAAAAAACTTACAGTTTTCGGAAAGAATCATGATGGGTTCTTTGTTGAATGGCTTTCCGGCTTCGACATGCTCCAGAATGATGACCACATCTTTGAGTCCCCCACCCGGTGAAACTTTGAAATCGTCAAGAACCCGGTTCATTTCATCATCGGTATCCACTTCGGCGCACATATCGATGTTGGGGAACAAAACCAGATGGTAAGTGCGGGGGAAGGGCATTTTACCAATCATTGTGGTGCTTCCCTTTACTGTTCCTCCGTTTTGTACATCGATTTCCTGATAAGCAAAAGCCGGAAGGGAGAATGTCAACAAGATGGCCAGGACTAGCAATACTTTGGGGAGGAACAATATTTTTTTCATTCTTAAAACCCTCGTGTCAAAAGTTAGCAACGGGGATGAATCGTTGTTTTCAATTTATTGTTCAAGCGGCCTAACCCATTGAAAAAAAGCACCCTCAAGTGCTTGCCGCAAGGGACGGGGCCTCCTTAGATGAAAATCGCTAGCTTGGGACTGAAACCCATATCTCAGGGCAAAGCCTAGGAGAATTAAAGGATTACACCTGTTTTTTAGTATAAAATCCGTACCAAGTCAAGGAAGAGTTTTAGCTCAAAATGTTGCTTTTTTTAGTGTTTTTGAAATCCCTTTTAAATTAGTTTGCTCTGATTTAAAATGGATTTAAAGGTAAAAACCTTCCCTCACTAAAGAGGGGATTTCCTCATAAAATATTCCATGAAATGGAGCACGTTATGCGAAAAATATTTCTGTCATTAGTTTTCATGGGTTTAGCGGTTGTTCCGGCCTTTGCAGGGGCTCCTTCTCCTGGGGAGCAGGCTCCTGAATTTTCTTTGCAGTCTATGGATGGAAAACAGGTAGCTTTATCGGACTTCAAGGGCAAGGTGGTTCTAATAGGTATGTTCCATATTTGTGTTCCCTGTATGAACCAGGCTATGGAGTTCAATAAGGTGAGAGCCCGGTTGAGTGAAGATCAAGTGGTGATATTGGGGATCAACACCAATGGGGACTCCAGAGAGGCTGTTGCGGGGTACCTCAGCAAGTTCCCGGAAAAGGTGCAGTTTCCCTATTTGATTGATCCGGTGAAATGGGTTTACCAGTCTTATTTGCAAAGAGATATGCCAACTGTTTTAGTCATTGATCAAAAGGGTATTTTAAATGCCCGGGCTCCGGCTGTCAGTGCCGATCAACTGGTGGCGCATATTAAAAAAATGCTTTAACAGGAGAGCTGGCTAGCAAGAACTCATTAGACCGAGATAACTCTTTGTTGCCGATAATGCTACTGCTAGTTGGCCCCACGCCGAGTGGCTCTTAATAAATATTTGTTTTATAATAGGTTTTAGTGCATTTTAGGGTCTGCTGCGTTGGATTCCTTCTTACTTGCCGCCATGGGTGCGCAACTACAATGTTCTCTTTCCGTAAACACAAATTAATATTAATGGGAGCTGTATTTGGGCTTTGGGCCTTTGCTTCGTTGGTCATGGCCAACTCTGAAAAGGGGTGGACGGCTCAGTTGGGTTCATTCCATGAGGAGAAGAATGCGGAACGTTTTGTATCCCGTATCAAAAAGAAAGGCTATACGCCTTTTGTGATAAAAGGCGAAAACTCCAAGTGGTACAAGGTGCGTGTTGGGCCTTATCCCTCTAAAGAAGAGGCCCTGCAGGTTGTCCGGGACCTGAAGAAAAGCCAGGGGATTTCTGCCATGGTTGTCCTCTCTAAGGAAAGTCCTTCTGGTTCGGAAGATACAGGAGACTCCATTGATGTTGTGGTCTCCCAGTTCCTGATCTGGCTGAAAGCCTGGGAAGAGGGAGAGGTCAACGCCTACCTGTCTTTTTATTCGAAAAACTTTGAGGACCCCAAAAAATCCCGCAAAGAATGGGCATCACAACGTCGCTCTGCTTTGAGCCGAAACTCAGAGATCACTATCCAGGTCAGCGATATTCAAATGAAGCAAAACGATGAGACCATCGAAATGTCATTTGTCCAGGACTTTAAATCAGACCGGGTTTCAGATATAGGCCGGAAAGAACTGACCTGGAAAAACGAAGGCAAGCGCTGGAAAATTATAAAAGAAATCTGGAAACCTACTTGAAAGACCGGCGGGCCGCCGCTAGCGTGATACCCCATCAGGAGAACCGTTTGCCGACATCCAAAGGGCGATTGACTTTTGTGATTTACAAAATTTCAGCGGGAGGAGCGCAAAGAGTTTTAACGCTTCTTGCCAATGAGCTGTGCGCAAAAGGCTGGTCGGTGACAGTGTTGACCTTTGACAATGGCAGTGAACCTCCTTTTTTTGAACTTCATTCCGGTGTTCAGCATGAGCCCTTGTCTTTGATGCGGGAGCAGGGGGGGTGGTGGAAAACGGTGAAAGTTCAGTTTTTAAGACCCTGGTTACTCCGCAGGGCGATTAGAAAGAGCAGGCCGGATGCGGTCATCGCTTTTATTGACTTGACCAACATCCTGACTTTGGTGGCGACGGTAGGATTAAAGATACCTGTAATAATTTCTGAAAGGGGAAACCCGGATTTTTCCCTGATGGGAAAGTTCTGGCTTTTATTGCGGCAAACAGTTTATAAAAGGTCGGCACGCTTGGTACTGCAAACCCGTGACGCGTGCGATTTTTTTTCCTCCTCAATCCCAAAGGGCATCATTCCTAATCCTGTACTGGTTCCTGAATATTCAGTACCTGTTTTGAAGTCCGAGACAAATTCAAAAACTCTGATGACGATGGGTGGACTTTATGCGCTGAAAGGATTTGACCTTCTCTTAAAAGCATTTGCTCCACTGTGTGATAAGTTCCCCGATTGGGTGCTGGAAATATGGGGGGAAGGAGTGCAAAAGGAGGCTTTGGAAAACTTGCGTGATGAATTGGGTTTGCGGGAACGAGTGCGGTTTCCGGGACTTACTAAAGAGCCTCACAAAACCATGTCGCAGGCGGATATTTTTGTGCTGTCATCCCGGTCTGAGGGATTTCCCAATGTGTTGGGTGAGGCCATGGCTTGTGGTTTGCCGGTTGTCAGTTTTGACTGCCACTCGGGTCCATCGGAATTGATTCAAGACGGAGTGAATGGTTTGCTGGTTCCGCCAGAAAATATTCAGGAATTGTCATCTTCGTTGGAGCGGTTGCTGGCATCGGTCGAATTAAGAAAAAGTCTGGGTGAGCAAGCCCGAAAGATAACAGAAAGCTACTCACTGGATAAAATAATTCAGTCATGGGAAGAGCTGATTGGCGAAGTTGTCCATGAGCATAAAATATAAAGCCGCCGGACCTATTTGACAGGAGAACCGTTTGCCGATATCCAAAGGGCGATTGACTTTTGTGATTCACCAGCTTTCAGCGGGAGGCGCAGAAAGGGTCTTAACGCTTCTTGCCAATGAACTGTGCAAAAAAGGCTGGTCTGTGACAGTGCTGACCTTTGACAGTGGCAGTGAACCTGCTTTTTTTAAACTACACTCTGATGTTCAACATTGGCCCTTGTCTCTAAAGCGGGAGCAGGGGGGGTGGTGGAAAGCGATCAAGGTGCATTTTTTAAGACCCTGGGTGCTCCGCAAGGCGATTAGAAAGAGTGGGCCGGATGCAGTCCTCGCTTTTATTGACCAGATGAATATCTTGACCTTGATGGCGACGATAGGCTTAAAGATACCTGTGATAGTTTCTGAAAGAAGCCACCCTGCTTTTAATATCAGCAAGCTCTGCTCTCTGTTGCGGCAAGTGGTTTATAAAAGGTCGGCCCGTCTGGTGCTGCAAACCCGTGACGCGTGCGATTTTTTTTCCTCCTCAATCCCCAAGCGCATTATTCCCAATCCTGTGCTGGTTCCTGAATATTCAGAGCCGGCTTTGAAGTCCGAAACAAATTCAAAAACTCTGATGGCGATGGGTGGACTTCGTGAAGTGAAAGGATTTGACCTTCTCTTAAGGGCTTTTGCCCCACTGTGTAATAAATTTCCTGATTGGGTACTGGAAATATGGGGAGAAGGAGTGCAAAGAAAAACCTTGGAAAGCTTGAGAGACGAATTGGGTTTGCGGGAGCGAGTGCGGTTTCCGGGACTGACTAAAGAGCATCACCAAACTATGTCGCAGGTGGATATTTTTGTGCTGTCATCCCGGTCTGAAGGATTCCCCAATGTGTTGGGCGAGGCCATGGCCTGTGGTTTGCCGGTTGTCAGTTTTGATTGTCGCTCGGGTCCATCTGAATTGATTCAGGATGGAGTGAATGGTTTGCTGGTTCCGCCAGAAAGTATTCAGGAGTTGTCATCTTCGTTGGAGCGGTTGATGGCATCGGCCGAATTACGAAAAAGTTTGGGTGAGCAAGCCCAAAAAATAACAGAAATCTACTCGCTGGATAAAATAGTTCAGTCATGGGAAGAGCTGATTGCTGAGGTTGTCCGTGGACAGTAAATATGAAACTACGGAATCCCGATTCGAGTTTGGAGAAAATTGGCAGAGGTTTTTGTCTGTCTTGGATGATGAAAAAATAAGAGAGGCTGAGAAATCGCTTAAGGACTCTTTAAAAATCTCCTCATTAAAGGGCCGCAGTTTTCTCGATGCCGGTTCGGGCAGTGGCCTTTTCTCCCTGGCGGCTTGCAGGCTGGGCGCGGATAAAGTGTTTTCCTTTGATTACGATCCGAAAAGTGTGGCCTGCACCCTGGAGCTGAAAAAGAAATATTTTCCGGATTCTGATAACTGGATTGTGGAGCGGGGAAGTATTCTGGATGAACAATATTTGCAAGGTCTTCCTTCGTTTGATGTGGTTTATTCCTGGGGTGTCCTGCATCATACAGGAGCGATGTGGCAGGCTATGGATAAGTTGGCTGAAAAGGTTGAGGATGGAGGCTATCTATATATTTCTATTTATAATGATCAGGGACGCGCCAGCAAAATTTGGACTGGAGTCAAGTGGTTCTACAACAAGCTCCCTGAATTAATGCGCTGGCCATTGCAGATCGCATGTTTAATATGGTTTTGGGTGCCTCAGAGTTTTTATGATTTATTACGGGGGCAACCCTTTAAAAGTTGGCGGGAGTACGGGAAGAACCGTGGCATGTCCCCCTGGCACGATGTGGTCGATTGGGTGGGAGGGTACCCTTTTGAGGTGGCCAGACCTGAACAGGTTTTTGAGTTTTTGGGCCAGCGCGGATTTGCCCTGGAAAAACTGGTGACCAAGGCAGGAGGACACGGTTGTAACCAGTTCGTATTTTTAAAGCAATGAATGAAAAACCCTGGCCTTAACTAAACTCAACGTTTTGTCGTTCGATTAATCATTACTACTCAGGAATCGTCGCCCTATGTGCGGTCTTGCCGGAATACTTACCCAGACATCATCATCGAACTGCGAGGATTCGTTAAGAAAAATGGGCCAGTCACTGGTTCATCGTGGGCCGGATGATGAGGGAATTTGGATGGACCCGACTGCGGGAATCGGTCTGGCTCACCAACGTCTTTCTGTTATTGATCTTTCCTCCGAAGGCCGCCAACCTATGCTGTCTGCCAGTGGCCGGTATGTGATCGCTTATAACGGAGAGGTTTATAATTTTCTTGAACTGAGAAAAAAACTTGATCACGCAGGGGGTTCTCAGTGGCGGGGGCACTCTGACACGGAAGTGATTTTGGCCGCCATTGAAAAATGGGGACTGCCCCAGGCTTTGACAGAATTTGTGGGAATGTTTGCTTTTGCTTTATGGGATAAGGAAAAACGGGTTTTAACTCTGGCCCGTGATCGTATAGGAATCAAACCGCTTTATTACGGTTGGATGGGCAACACGTTTTTATTTGGTTCGGAATTAAAGGCTTTGAAAGCGCATCCTGAGTTTGAGGGCAGGGTGGACCGGGAAGCACTTTCCCTGCTGATGCGTTTTAATTATATTCCCGCACCTCGTTCCATCTATCAGAATATTTTCAAACTCCAGCCTGGAACATTCTTGTCGGTTAAGGATGGAAAAGAGGAATCGACTTGCTATTGGTCATTTGGAGAAATTGCCAGAGAGGGTGCCTGGGAGGGATTTGAGGGAACCCGTGAAGAGGCAGTCGATCAACTGGATGCCTTGTTAGGGTCTGCGGTTAAACTCAGGATGGCTTCGGATGTTCCTCTGGGCGCGTTTCTTTCTGGAGGAATCGATTCTTCCGTGATTGTGGCATTAATGCAGAAACAAAGCCAACAAGCTGTCAAAACTTTCTCGATTGGATTTCAAGAAAAGAATTTTGATGAAGCACCTTACGCTCAGAAGGTGGCCCGGCATCTGGGAACGGATCATACAGAGCTTTATGTTTCATCCCAGGAAGCATTGTCCATAATTCCGCGTTTGCCCAACTTGTATGATGAACCTTTTGCGGATTCTTCCCAGGTGCCGACTTTTTTGCTTTCTCAGTTGACCCGGAAAAAAGTTACGGTCAGCCTTTCCGGCGATGGAGGAGATGAGCTTTTCTGCGGTTACGACAGATATTTTTCATGGAAAAATTTTTGGCGAAAATTCAGTTGGATTCCAGGACCGGGTCGCAAACTTCTGGCGGGCCTGATAAAGGCCATTCCCGGTAGTGCTTTGGACGCAGGCGGCCCCGCCCTCAGTCGTATGTTCGACAGGTTTGGACGCATAGGAACCTTGAGCGAGCGTTTTAGCAGATTAGGGAATGCCTTGGCAACGGGAGGACCTGAAGGTTTTTACCTTCAAGGCATTTCCCATTGGGTAGGGCCGGGATCTCTGGTGCTTGGAACCGCAGAACCGGACACTGCTTTGACGAGACCCTCTTCATGGGGTGACTTCTCAGTTCCCGAAATGAAAATGATGCTTCTGGACGGCACGCATTATCTGCCGGATGACATTCTCACCAAGGTGGATCGTGCCAGCATGGGGGTTGGACTGGAAGCAAGAGTGCCAATGCTCGATCATCGTGTGGTTGAATTCAGTTGGAAGCTTCCTATGGCGATGAAAGTTCATGACGGTCAATCCAAGTGGATATTGCGGCAGGTGCTCAATAAATATGTGCCGCGAGAGTTAGTGGAGCGCCCTAAAATGGGTTTTGGTGTACCTCTTGACAGCTGGTTAAGGGGGCCTTTAAAAGAATGGGCGGGGGATTTATTAAATGAAACAACCCTTCGTCAGGATGGTTTTTTAGACCCGGTTCCTGTTCTGCGAAAATGGAAGGAACACAGTTCTGGCGATTATAATTGGCAATATTTTATCTGGAATGTTCTGTCCTTCCAGTCCTGGCTTCATAACCGTTGACGATGAGTGGCCTCAAACTAAATTAAGGGACCTTATTTCTATTGGACGTTTTCATTAAATTATTAAAGTGGTTGGAAGTGGACCGTGCTGTTATGTTCGCAGTGTTGTCAAAGGTCTGGTCTCTCTTTGCCGCTCCCATTACCCTGCTCCTGATTTCACTTTATTTGAAACCGGAAGTTCAAGGCCTCTATTACACTTTCCTGAGCCTGGTTGCCATGCAGTCGTTTGTAGAGCTTGGGTTTTGCATTGTCATCACTCAGTTTGCCAGTCATGAATGGGCAGGCCTGTATTTGGACGATTCAGGTTTTATTTCCGGAGACGAAAGAGCCCGCCAGCGGTTGATCAGTCTCGGCCGTCTCGTTTTCAAATGGTATGCCTGCGCTTCCATCATTTTTGTTTTGTTGGTTGGTGGCGGGGGTTACCTGTTCTTGTCTCAGTCTCCTGACTTGGGTATTTCCTGGAAAGGTCCCTGGTTTTCTTTGATGGTGGTAGCGGGTTTGCAATTATGGGCCTTGCCGTTTTTATCTCTTCTTGAAGGGTGCAATCAGGTTCATACTATTTACCGTTTTCGTTTTGTTCAGGGGGTCTTCATTTCCCTGGCAATGTGGATGGCAATGAGTCTGGACTTTGGCTTGTGGATGGCGATCGCTGGGGTGGGTGCAGGACTTATCGCTACTCTTTACTTGATATTAATTGTTTACCGGAAATTTTTTCAGCCTTTTTTTACCTTCAAGCCGGAGCAGGAAATTCACTGGAAGGAAGAAATATGGCCCATGCAATGGCGCCTCGCCCTGGGCGGCAGTATGGGCTACTTCATGGTTTCAATTTATACTCCCGTCATGTTTCATTATCATGGCCCGGTGGTGGCAGGGCAAATGGGGATGACCTGGCAGTTGGTTACCGCACTGGGTTCATTAGCGATGGCGTGGGTGGCGACCAAGGTGCCGCGTTTCGGTATTCTGGTTGCCAAAAAAAATTATACGGAACTGGATCGTTTTTTCTTTCGTACCTCAGGCATATCCATGGGGGTCATCAGTTTGGGTGCGGTGCTGTTATGGTTGTTGGTGTATGGATTAAATTATTTTGAACATCCTTTAGCTCAGCGTCTGCTCTCTCCTCTCCCCTTCGGATTGTTTATTGTCGGAACCGTTTTGGGCCAGATTGCCCAATGCCAGAGTGCCTATTTGAGGGCGCATAAAAAAGAACCTTTTTTGCTCTACTCTTTTGTTTATGGATTGCTCAACGGCATAGTGGTGTGGTTTTTGGGTAGCAGGTTTGGAGCCATTGGTGCATCGGTCGGGTACTTGTCGGTGATGACTCTGGTTTCTGTTCCATTGGGAAGTTATATCTGGATAACATGCCGCAGGAAATGGCATGCAGATTATAATGAAGCGTGAGGTTATTCAGTCAGCAGTAGACAGGTTGAATAATCGCTTGAAGGCCGTCATGTATTGCCGGAATCGTAAGTTCTTTATGATGTGAATAAAGTTTTTTGGGTTAGCGTAAAATCTCAGGTGGGCTTTCTTTTGCATGCTGTCTATTTCGTCGCTGGTGACCTCAGCCCAGTTGCTGTGAAATTTGTAATAATTGAATGTTGCCCAGTCAATATGCTTGCCATCTGAATAGTCCTTAAGCCAGAGATCATAAATTTCTGTTCCTGGCAATGGGGTGCATTTGGTGAACTGGGCCAGAGTCAGAGGCAGGGAGTGGGCAAAGTCTATGGTGTTTTGAATTTCTTCTCGTGTTTCGGTTGGAAAACCGACCATGAAAAATCCCCACGCTTCAATGCCGGCATCTGTAACTTCCCGAACCGTTTTGCGCACAACTTCTTTATCCAGTTGTTTTTTCACCAGGTCCAGGATGCGCTGGTTGGCCGACTCAATACCTAGAGCCATCAAGTAACATCCTGACCGTTTCATCAGTCGCAGGAGTTCAGGGTCGAGAAGGTCAATCCGGACTCCGTTGGGAAGACTCCAGAGGACCTTGATGTTGCGTCTTAAAATTTCTTCGCAAATTTCCTGAGTGTGCGACCGTTTGACAGTAAAGTTGTCATCCTCTATCTGGATTTCTTTCACGCCGAAGTCGCGGATAAGCATTTCTATTTCGTCCACTACACTGAGGGGGTCGCGATAACGCATTGCTTTGCCAGCGGTGATCGGGGCACTGCAGTAGGTGCAAGGGTAGGGGCATCCGCGTGTGGTGATAATGGGAGCGAGCGGGTGCGCGCGGGCGATCATTCCATGCGGAGCAAGAGGGTAGGTTCTGGGGTCGATGCTTGACCAGTCCGGAAACCCAAATTCATCGATATTTTTATGGAAATGTTTGGGAGAGGATTGCTTGATCTCTCCATCTTCCCGGTAAAGAAGTCCTTCTACTTCCTCGGCAGGGGTTCCTGATGCAAGTTGATTGAGGGTTATTTCACCTTCCCCAAGGCAGGCGTAGTCGGCACCCGAATCTTTAAGGCTTTGTTCGGGAACGGAGATCACATGGGGTCCTCCTATGATGGTTTTCAAACCAAAGGAACGGGCCTTTTTGACTTCTGCGAGTGCTTCGGGGAAATAGGTCGACATGGCCGTGACTCCCACTAAATCCCATTTTTCGGGATCATAAACCACAGGCTCTCTCAAACCGTCAAGCACCAGAACTGTATGGCCTGCTTTTTTCAACGAGGCAGAGAGATAACCCAGCCCAAGATGTGGGGCAATGATGTGGGAATTATATTTGGGACTGATCAATAAGATATTCATGGATTTTTGATCGCGAATCCTCGTAAGCATTCTTTCTTACTAATTGTAGCAAGGAACCCATGATAACCCATTTTAAAGGTAGGATTGAAAAAGTGGTATAACAAGACGGATTATTTCATTTAATGGCAATTGAAATTCCAGATGAAACATATCTCCAAAACAAATATTGCTCTCGCCCTGATTTTATTTTCACTACTCATTATCCTGTCACGAATACAGGCCTATGATGGCCTTCTTGGTGTGGATACGGTTACCTATGCGATTATGGGCAATGAACTTCTCGAAGGCCGTGCTCTTTATTCTGATTTATGGGATCACAAACCCCCTGCCATTCACCTGACATTTGCCGCCGCACAGGCGATGGTGGGCTTCGGGTCGCAATCTTTTTTCCTTTTAAATGTGGCAGTAGCAATTCTTATATTGTTTGGCGTATACAGTGCCGCCTCCGCAGGAGGCAGGGGGCCGATAACGGGACTGTGGGCCGCGGCTATCTGGGCTGTTATTTCAAGGCAAATTTATCTTGGAACGGATTCCCCAAACACAGAAGAGTTTATCAATGTTTGTGTGATTTGGGCATTTGCCTTGTTCTTGCAAGCAGGTGAAGCGTTTCGGGACTGGAAAAAAGTTTTAATCGTGGGCGGACTTTTTGCATTAGCCAGCCTCTATAAACCCATTGCGGTGGTGGTTGCGATTCTGTTTTCTCTGGTGTATTTACTATTTCCATCTGTGAAATCCTCCAAGCCCTTTCTACATGTATCGCTGATGGCCGCTGTAGGGGTGGGTGCCTGGGCGCTGACAGCAGGCTATTTCTTTTCCCAAAACAGGTTTGATGATTTTTCTTATGCTGTTTTTGAATTCAACAGAAATTATGCCGGAAACTTATTCCAAAATCTTGTTTCCGGTCTTCAATTAGCTCATCTTTTCCCGAAATATTTATACCCGCTCTCGTTATTATTTATCATTGCCTCGCTCGGTCTCCTTCTGAGCCTGAGAAAAGGAATTAGTAGAAGCCAAGCCATGATGGCCGCTTACGTGCTTTCTGTTTTTATAATGATTTCGTTGCCGGGAAAATTTTTTGGTCATTATTACCAGCTGTGGTTGCCGGTATTGAGTGTTGCAACTTCATGGTCTCTGATGTCTCTTTCTCATGTATACAGGGAAAATAGCCAACGCATGATGAAAATAACTGGAAGCGTTGTCTTAACCATAATGATAGGTATTCAACTTTTCAATTATACCCAGTACGAAAACTGGTGGAACAAATCCAATTATGGGGCCTATGCGGTTTTGAAACAGCTGGCGATAAAAATAAACACTTTACTGCTTCCGGAAGAAACTTTTCATGCATGGGGATCGAGTGTTGGATTATTCTATTACACGGGCCGTTCGCCACAAACCGGTTTGATCGCGACATGGATTTTTAAAAGAGGACCCCAGGCTCCCCAGTTCTGGGAGAGAGTGAAGGGAGAGTTGAGTAGTCCACCTGTGGAGATTATGGTGGTCGATTCTTTGTCCAAAAGGGTGATTCCAAATTTCAACGATGTTCTTTCTGATTATCGAAGATTTCCCGATAATCAGAATTTTCGCCCTTTTGAGTTATATTATTTGAAAGGTGGCGCGCTGGAAGAACGTTTATCAAACAATCTGCACTTGAGTGATAATGCCGATGGATAGAATGGATACGAGAACTCTTACGGTTGTCATGCCTGCCTATAATGAGGAAGCGTTGATTGAGGGTGCGGTTCGGGAAGTTCAGAACCAGGTTTTTAAAGTTTTACCGCAAGCTCGACTAGTAGTTGTCGACGATGGTAGCCGTGATAATACGGGACCTATACTGGATGGGTTGGCTGAGGAAGATGACCGGATCACTATTATCCATCAAGAAAATGGGGGGCATGGGATGGCACTCATCACGGGCCTTGAAAGTGTGCAATCGGATTTTGTGTTTCTGATTGATAGTGATCAGCAAATACCCTTAACGCCATTCCCTCTCTTATGGCAGGAGATGGAGGATCATGATGGTGTTTTCGGGATCAGGGCTCAACGTCATGATCCTCAAATTAGGCTTGTGCTCACTCGGTTTATCCGGTTTGTGATTTACCTGCTTTTTGGATTGCGAATCCGTGACGTGAATGTGCCTTTCAAAATTCTTCATATGGACACGTGGAAGCAGGCTCGGCATCTGATTCCTCCTGGCACCTGCGCACCCTCCATGTTTTTATCTATCTTCATGCACTACACGGGAATGGAAATTATTGAAAAGGAGGTTCCCCACAAGATGCGCCAATCGCCTCCGTTAGGAGTAAAACGTCAGTGGTCTTTGTTCAAGCTGACCGTTTCAGGTTTTCTGCAACTTTTAAGTTTTCGAAAAAAACTTATTAAACCCATCGTATAAGTTGAATAAGAGACTCTTAAAATTATTGCTTGCGCTAACAGCGTTCCTTTTTTTTAACTCAGCTTTGTGGGCGTTCGATGCGGATTTTGAGGGCAGATTGAAGGTGGGCAGTAGCTTTGTTGACAGCCCTTCCTTCCATAAAGATTTTGATAGTGAATTAGAGTTGCGGCTGGGTTTGCTGGGTAACGTGGTTGAAAAAGGCGATTGGGTTCTGGATTATGAATTGTCCGCCGATGCGAAGGAGGCGGATGGCTCCAGTGTGCAATCGGGACTTCGCCGGGAAACCGATGTGGATTTTTTCCGCGCATGGCTTCGCTTGGATAATGGGGAATTTAAAGTCAGGGGAGGACGACAAAAAATTCTTTTTGGTTCCGGAACCATATATCGGCCTCTGGGAATTTTTGATACCCGGGATGTGACCGGTGTTGTCCCGGAGACTCGCGGGGTGGATGGTGTGCGTGTTACCCGGTTTCCGTCGGCAACGTCTCTTGTTGAAGGATGGCTGGTTCCGGCAAAAAAAAATAACGCCTTGATTTTCGGAATGCGTGGCGAGATGCTACTTGGTGGTATCGAAGCGGGAGCGGTATTTCAATATCACCCGAAATCTGATTTGGAAGGCCTGCCCGGTTACAAGCAGGAAATGGTACAGCTAGGCTATCATTTTAAAGGGGAAAAGGGATTTGGCTTCTGGAATGAAAGCCGTTTGGATATTGAAATGGAGCCATCCGCCCCAATTCAATTCGATACGGTTTTGGGGGTGGACTATACTTTTGGTATAGGCGAGGGCCTGCATGTTCTGGCGGAATATTTTCTTACTACCCGGCAAAGTGGTTTCAGTCTCTCTGATCTGAAGGGGCAACGAACCTTTCAACAAATCGGCGTTTCTCTCGACCAGCCGGTAGGGATTGATATTCAGTGGCAGGTGTTCGGACTTTACGATCTGCGGGATAAAAGTTTTCAACTCGTACCGCAAGTTGAATATACGCTGACCGACACGTTGTTTCTCTATCTTCATGGGCGGGTAGGGGGTGCTTTGAAATCAGGGAAAAAGGATGGGCGCTTGTTTCGCAAAACCGATGTGTTCAACGGAACGGAACATTTGGTGGGTTTAACGCTGGTGAATTATTTCTAGGAACGTTAATAGATGAGTGAAACTTTAATCACACTTGAACGAGTGTCCAAGGTGTATCAGGTCGGTGAGGAAAACTTCACCGCCTTGAATGGTGTCAGTCTGGAGGTGGGCAAGGGAGCCTTCATGTCTTTTGTCGGGCCTTCCGGTTCGGGAAAAACCACCTTGTTGAATTTGATAGGGGGCTTGGATCGCCCAACAAGTGGGAGCGTTCTCTTTCAGGGAGCCAACCTGGAAAACATGAGCCGGGAACAATTGGCGGCCTATCGCAGGGACAATATCGGTTTCATTTTCCAAACTTATAACCTGCTACCGGTTTACTCGGTTTATGAGAATGTCCTTTTCCCGTTGATCCTGAATGGACTGAAAGAAAGCCAGGTTCGGGAACGGGTTGAGAACATGGTTGTCAAGGTAGGCCTGAAGGATCAAATCAATAAAAAACCGGCGCAGTTGTCGGGAGGGCAATGCCAGAGGGTGGCGATAGCTCGAGCATTGGTTAAGGACCCCTTGTTGATTCTAGCTGATGAGCCAACCGCCAATCTCGATTCGGAAAACTCATACCAGGTTTTAGAGCTGATGCGGGAACTCAATCATGAATATAAAGCGGCGGTGATTTTTTCCACTCATGATGAAAAGGTGACTCGTTACATTCGGCGGGAAGTCCGGCTTGAAGATGGCAAGGTGAGTTGGGACAAACATAGAAATGGTTCGGAGATAGAAACTTGAACTGGAATATTGCCAACAAGAATTTTTATCGGCAAGGGTTGCGGGCTTTTCTGAATGTGCTGGTGACGGCGCTGTCCATCATCGCTCTCATTTTTATGTTGTCCTTATTAAACGGATTCCAGGCCCAGGCCACACGGAACCTGGTGTTGACGGATGTTGGTGGCGGTCATTACCGGGCACCCGGATTTGACATCCTCACGCCAACGGAATGGGAGGATATTACAATGCCCGTGCCCGATGTGCTGGGCAATCTATTGGCAAAGGATAAGGCGGAAGTACTGGTCCAGCAGGGTCAGCTTTATCCAAACCGCCGGTTATTCCCGGTCCAGTTGCGGGGAATCGCAATGGATCAATCTCTTCTCAGTCTGCCGCTGGCGGGTTTGAAATCTTTTGAGGACAAGCCGGGAGAAACGATTCCTGCAGTGGTGGGGGTCAAGATGGCAAGAAAAGCGCATTTGAAAAAAGGCGACACGGTAGTTTTGAAATGGCGCGATAAAGGTGGCGCGGTGGATGCCCGTGATATTTTGATTGTCGATGTGGGGGATATCATTAACCCGAGGATTGACGATGGCGTCGTCTGGTTGCGGTTGGATCACTTGCGATCCATGACTGATCGGGACGGGGAAGTGAGCTGGGTTGCGGTGCGTGAATACTTGGGGCCGGTGCAGGGATTTGAGTTTCATGGAATAGAAATACTCATGTCCGACCTGCTGGCTCTTCTGCGTCAGGATCGAATCAATTCTAAAATCCTTTGGGGAATATTAATGGTTCTGGTTTGTACCAGTGTGTTCAACACGCAGATCCTTAATATTTTTAAAAGGCAGAAGGAAATTGGAACTCTGATGGCCCTGGGCATGGAGCCAAAACGGATTGTAAGCATATTCACATTGGAGGGAGTGCTCGGGGCTCTGTGGGCCCTGGTGTTGGCGGTGGTTCTTGGCGTGCCTTTTTTTATCTGGTTCCATGGGGTCGGATTTGATGTCACGCATTTGAGCGAAGCTTCAT
This sequence comes from Nitrospina sp., assembly GCA_018653085.1. Classification (GTDB taxonomy): domain Bacteria; phylum Nitrospinota; class Nitrospinia; order Nitrospinales; family VA-1; genus LS-NOB. The sequence continues at coordinate 24,354 of JABIAY010000039.1, read as the reverse complement.
TTCCCATCAGGGAAACTATTTATCCGGACTACCAACCACGCGAAATTCTGGTTTCGGTTTCCATTGTTCTAGCCTTGAGCATTGCTTCGGCATGGGTTCCGGTGAGGAAAGTCACTCGGCTGGACCCGACTCTGGCCTTGCGGGGGAGGGCGATCACTTGATTGGATTTTTATTTCGTGGACTGCTCCGCGACAAATCACGATTTTTATTTCCCTTTTCCGTGGTGACGATCGGGGTGGCACTGGTTGTCGCTTTAGTGGGATTCATGGAGGGGGTGTTCATGGGCATGATTGACATGACTGCTAATCTTGACTCCGGCCATTTGCGACTGGTGAATAAAGCTTTTTACGATGAGGAACATCTGCGTCCTCTGGATCGCTCTCTTGCCAGTCAACAGGAAACCCGCGATTGGCTGACGAAACACTCCGCGCCGGATGTGGACTGGTCCCCAAGAATCCGCTGGGGAGCGATTTTGGATGTTCCCGATGAACAGGGCGAAACGCGCTCACAAACTCCGGTGGTGGGAATGGCGATGGATTTGCAATCGCCGGACTCCAAAGAGGTGCAACGCCTGCGATTAAAATCCTCCGTTGTTGAGGGATCGCTCCCTGATAAATTTAATGAAATGTTGATGGGAATTCAACTGGCGGAGGTTCTGGAGGTTTCGGTGGGGCAGACGGTTACATTAATGGGGCAGTCTTTCGATGGCGGGTTGGTGGCAGATAATTATCAGGTCGTGGGCCTGGTCCGATTTGGAGTCACGGCCATGGATAAAAAAATGGTGTTGATCGATTTGGCCTCGGCGCAGAATACTTTTTATATGGAAGATATGGTGACGGACTGGCTGGGTTATTTTCCTCCCAGTGCCGATTTTGACCGTTACGAAGAAGTCAAGGCGAGCATGAACACGGCCCTGGTCGATTGGATGCAATCTCCTCCGAAAGACTGGGCGAAAGATGATTTCCCCATCGTTCTCAGTATTCGTGATCATCTGAACATCGGGGCCATCATGGATAAATTCATGACCATTAAAGGGTTTGTCGTGGGTATTTTTACGTTTCTTATGATTCTTGTGCTTTGGAATGCCGGCATTCTAAGTGGCATTCACCGCTATGGAGAAATGGGACTGCGCCTGGCCTTTGGCGAACCGCATTGGAAACTGGTTATGACTCTGGCTATAGAAGGTGTGTTGATCGGTAATCTGGGTTCGCTGGCCGGCTCACTATTTGGCGGGGCGTTTGCGTGGACTCTTCAGGAAGTGGGGTTGAATATGGGAGACAGTTTTGCCCAGACAGGTTTGATGGTTAATGACGTGGTGCGAGCCCGTGTAACGTTAGGTGGGTTTATCCAGGGTATTGTGCCGGGTATTTTTGCCAGTGTCGCCGGAACCCTTGTCGCCAGCATGGCTATCTTTCAACGTTCGGAAGCCAATCTGTTCCGTGAACTGGAGGCAGGGTAAGAACTATGTTTGGTATAAAAAATAAACCGGTCGCCGGTATTTTTCTGTCCTTCTTTTTTTGTTTTGTTGGCTCTGGTATTGCGGAGGAAATACCCGCGCAAAAACTTTTGGAACGGGTGGACGAAAATTTATGGGCCAATACCAAATTTGTTACCGGACGCCTCATCATCGACAACGGACGAAAAGTGCGTACCCTGACTCAGGACTCGTGGATGGAAGGCACTACACGGTCATACAGTCATTACAAATCGCCAGCTCGTGAGAAGGGAACTAAAATGCTCAAGATTGGCGGCAAACTCTGGATGTACACCCCGCGTACAGACAGGAAGATACTCATAGCCGGTCATCTGCTCAGGCAGTCGATGCTGGGAAGTGACCTCTCTTATGAGGACATGATGGAAGACCACAAGTTGAGCTATTCTTATTCCGCGACCTTCTCTACGCAGAGTTCCGAGGATTTTGCAGGGGCTCGGATTTTAAATTTGGTCGCCCGGGATAAAAAGACGACTTACCAAACTCGAAAAGCCTGGATTGACCCTGAGAAGCAGATTGTCCTGAAAGAGGAACGCTTTGCCAAAAGCGGAAAACTTTTAAAGAGAATTCTGTTTGAGGACTACGAAAAAATTGGCACCCGCCTGTTTCCCCGCACCATGGTTTTCCGCGATATGCTCAAGGAAAATACTAAAACCACCTACAAATTTGATGTCATCGAATTTGATATTGAGATTCCCGCTAAATATTTTTCCCAAAGTATACTCAAACGCTAGATTGAAATTTCTAATTCATAGTTGAGTTAACTTTTGTGTAATAGCTTGTAAAGTTGTTGTCGTTTCCGCGTGCTTTTCAAACTCTTTCCATTCTCTGTTGGGACTGAACAGGATAAGTCGCTTTTTATATTCCAGTGCCAGTTCGATTTCGGAACGGGTGCCGGGGCCGCCGGGCAAAGCGATCACGATATCTGCCGACAACACGATGATGTGATTACGACTGCTCACCTTTTTACCCTGTGAACCGGAATCGGGGAGGTGGGTTCTCAAAATAATTTCTGTGAACGCATTTGGATAACCGGGTGGAGATTGGTAGCCATTCCTACCCTGTGGTGATTCGCAGGAAGCTTGTGCCGGGAGAACGCCGATCACTTTTCCCTTTCGGGTTTCCACCTCTATAAACGCACGGGCCGTTTCTGCCATGACCCCATCACCCCCGCCATTGATTAGGTGGAATCCGTTCTGAGCCAGCCATTTCCCCAGTGGCAGGGAAAACTCACTGTGGCTTTCTGTTCCCGACCCGATAACGGCGATAATTGGAAGAGCTTCAGGTTTCATCTTCAAGTCCAATAAAAGCCAACGAACGCATCAGGTCCAGCAAATGCGCCTGGCTACTATCAAAAGGGGTTTGCGATTCTTCGGTTTTTAAGCTCACTTCATGGCCTCTTTGTATGAGGTGGTAGATCATGGATGCGGCGGTGCTCACTCTTTCTTCCAGAACCTCTTTAGCAACAGGCCGGTTTGTAGCGGGATCGGTCAGGGTCAGAAAAACCGTGTAGCTTTGCAGGCCCTGACTTTGGAATTCCTTCACTCTAAGGTTCCCCGTTTTGGCAGACGATTTCCAGTACACGCAACTCAATGAATCGCCAGGTTGAAATTCCCGGATGGCATGGAGTTCATCCCCTCTTGGTTGCACAATGCCTTCGCCTTCCAGTCCGATCTCGGACTGTTGAGGAAGTTCGACCGGACGGATGGCAGGAAAAATTACCATTTCTAATTCCAAGGGTATGGTTTTGGTTTTATAGAAAAATCCAAAAGGGAAACGGGTTGCCAGTCGGCAAGCATTAATTTTTAAGTGTCCGCGTTTTTGGGCCGTCAACAAAACCTGTTTCTCAATTGTTTCTCCGGCGGGGGTGAAAAAGAAATAGGGCTCCGGTTCCAGAAAGAAAGAGGGGTGGGATTCTGCCGCTTTAACGCGAATGGAATAAGACGGTGCCCATTTTTTATGATTGCTGAGTTTCACCTTCAAGGAGCCGGGTTCCTGAGCGTAAAGATAAGCGGGTCCCTCGCCCTGGACTCTAAGTTTTTTCAGACTCATTTCCGACAGCACCCCGGAGACGGCGATGAAACTGCAACACATAGCCAGTATCAAATATAAAAGATTGTTCCCGGTGTTGATCGCGCCGAGTCCCACCCCGAACAAAATTACGATGAACCCGAATCCTTCCCGGGTCAGTTGCAGGGTGCGGTTTTGCAGAGAGATAGTGAAAACGGAACGAGGTGCAGTCATTTCAACCTCCGGACGTTTTCATTTTAAACGGGCACGGCGACCTGTTCTAAAATCTGATGGATGATGGTTGCGGTATCGGCAAAACGTCTCTTATGGGACAGGTTGTGGGACTGAGGAATAACCCGGTGGCACAATACCGGGATGGCCAGGTGCTTCACATCATCGGGAGTGCAGTAATCCCGTCCGCAGACCAGTGCCCGCGCTCGAATTGCCCGCTGAAAGATCAGGCCTCCACGGGGACTCACGCCCAGGGCGAGATTTGGATTTTCCCTTGTGGCGCTGATGATATTGAGAATGTAGTCGGTCAGGACCGGTTCTATATTTACTGAATCAACCAGAGTCTGGAGTTTTAAAACTTCTTCTTTTTCCAGAACCGGCTGGATGCTTGCCGGGTCGGGACGAGTGGATTGCTCCTGCAACAGGCGTCGCTCCTCATCCTGGGAAGGGTAGCCCATGGAAACATAGAACATGAAGCGGTCCAACTGCGATTCTGGCAGGGGATAGGTTCCCTGACTTTCTATCAGGTTCTGGGTGGCGATGACCATGAAAGGCTCTTCAAGGTTATAGGTATTGTTGTCGGCGGAAACCTGTTTTTCGTTCATCGCCTCAAGCAGAGCACTTTGGGTGCGGGGTGTGGAGCGGTTGATTTCATCTGCCAGAACAATATTCGCGAACAGGGGACCTTTTTGAAAATGAAAACATTTTTCTTCCTGATCGTAAATGGAAACACCGGTGATGTCGGCGGGTAAAAGGTCGTTGGTGAACTGGATGCGTTTGAAATCCAGATGCAGTGAGTTAGCCAGGCAATGGGCCAGTGAGGTTTTGCCGACACCGGGAACATCTTCGATGAGCAGATGTCCTTTGGCGAGAAGACAGGTGATGGCAAACTCAATGGTTTCGCTTTTCCCAAAAATGACCTGCTCAATATTCTTTTTGAGCCGACTCACCTTTTCTTGTACTGAACTCATCTTTTCAGTTCCTTTAAAACTTTTTTCATGTCGTCATGGACGGCTTTGCGGTTTTCTAATGTATAAAATCGAATCAGGTAGGACGGATGGAAGGTGAGCATTAACTTGATGCCTTCATATTCATGCCAGGTACCGCGCTCTTTGACTATGGGCACGGTTCTTCCCAACAGGGTTGAGGATGCGGGTTTCCCCAAAGCGACAATGACTTTTGGTTTGATGGCTTTTAATTGCTGGACTAGAAAAGGTTTGCAGGCGGCAATTTCTTCCGGTTCGGGGTCGCGGTTACCCGGCGGACGACATTTGACGATATTGCAGATGTAGGTGTCTTTTTCCCGGTTCAGGCCCATGCCCTTTTCAATAATTTCTGTTAGCTTTTTTCCGGACCGGCCAACGAAGGGGAGTCCCTGTTCATCCTCATCAGCACCCGGTCCTTCTCCGACAAAAACCAGATCGGCATTCGGGTTACCCGAGCCAAACACGATATTTTTTCTTGTCTGTGAAAGTTTGCAACGCGTGCAGTCGCCCAGCTCTTTTTGTACCGCCGTTAGGGATTTGGCCATTTCGTTTGTCGATAGGGGTGGTTGTGATTGTTGAAAGCCAGTGCTCTGTTGGGCATTGGCAAACAAATTTGCCTCGCAGGGGATTTCTGTATACCCCAAGTCCTTTAAATGGATGAGATAATCTTTTAATTCCCGTAAGAGGGGCTCTCGTTTTGACGATTCCATATAAAGCTCAGAATAGCAAACAGGCATAAATAAGACAAATATTACGAAAAAATCAGGGTAAAATGGAATAAAAGATGCTTTAAACTTATCTGGTTGTTGAGTTTTAAGCGCAAAAATGTTTGAATGAGCATCACCCTATTGAGAATTCAATGAAGAATCGACTTAAAATCAGGTTTTTTCAGATTTTGCTTCTGATCTGTATGGTCCTTTCCCTGGCTTCTATAGCTCAGGCAGGTTCCTCTATGGAGCATCATCACCATGGAACGATAACTTCCCCTTTTGATAAAGTCGATGTAGAGAAGCCCCTTCATTGTATTTTGAATCGCCACCTGCATGGTCAAAGCGCCTATTGTCCGCATCAAAACCAGGCGGGAAAAGCAGGTTACACAGAACTTCGCCCGGACTGCGAAACCCATTCTGGTTCTGCGAACTTTTCAACAAGCATCTCCAAGGATTTGTCTAAAAAAATAACGTCCTATGATTTCACGCCAAGTTTATTTTCATGGGAAATAGTTCTGTTGGCTGATAAAGAGCACGAAAACCTTCCTCGATCCATCGATCATCCTCCCCAACTCACCTGAACATTTTGACAGGTTGAAATGAAAGTTGAACTGCGCTCTGCCTGAGTGTGGATTCTATAACGCTGTTTCCCCTGTCACACCTTTTTGTAATTCACCTGTTTTTTAATTCTGTTTTTTGAGGTGTGTTCATGTTCAGAAGAAAAGTTTTTATATTAATTTTAAATTTAGTCGTATTGCTTTGGGCATCTTTGGCACAGGCTTATGTGGGGCTCTGCTGTGCCCATTGCGGTGGCAATATGCCGCTCAATCTTTCTGGCGGAGGTATTCCCGAACCTAAAGAGTTCCGTTTCAAGATGAGTGAGATGTTTATGGAAATGGGTCCACTGAGGGATGGGACCAGTGATATTTTGAGCACAACGATTGTGGGTGCCGCCAACGGGACTACTTTCCCGGCTGTTCCGCGTGCCATGCAACAGTATATGACCATGATTGGTGGGGCTTATTCGTTTTCGGACGACTTTGCCTTGATGGCGATGACCAACTACACCATCAATGAAATGCAGATGGAAATTTTCGCTGGGGTTGGGGGAAATAACTTCACCATGACATCCAGCGGAATAGGGGATATCACGTTATTGGGAAAATATCGTTTGTATGCCAACGATAACCTGGTTCCCACGAAACAGGCGGCTGTTTTGTTTGGCTTGTCATTGCCTACCGGGGATATTCATAAGAAATTTACCAATAACACGGTTACTAATCAGAACGGCACCATCCTGCCATTCAAGATGCAAATGGGGAGCGGTACGGTGGACCCTATAATTGGCTTGACCTATCAGGGTTCCCGCGATCCGTTCTGGTGGGGACTCAATACCCAGTTGGAAGCGCATGTCTATGACAATGAACAGGGCTATCATCGGGGTCAGGAGTTTCGGTATGATTTTTATGCCATGAAACAGGTTCATGACAATTGGGTGGTTCAGGCCCAGTTGAACGGTTGGTATGAAGGGCATTTCAGCAGGGAGCCTTATGAAGGCAGGATTAATGGCGAAGGCCATGCTGGTTTTAATCCGCAAAATAATTTTTTGAGTCCACTATTCGATCCGCATAATTACGGAGGACATAAGGTGGCGATTAGTTTAGGCGTTCAATTCCAGCCCATCCCCCTTCATGTGATGGAACTGACTGCGACTCTGCCGATTCATCAGGATCTTAACGGGCCGCAGTTGCGGGATAACTGGATGATGCAGCTGTCCTACTATATGGAGATCCCAACGAAGAAGAGCAGGCGCTATAAAGGATTCAAGCCGCCTAAGGAACTGGGATTTTAGCAATGCGTATTAAAGAGTTGGCGATTCTTTTGATCGCTCTATTCATGATGGCTTGCGCCGGGGCACAAACGATTCCCGAACCGGAGAGCCCCGGTGCCAGGCTGTTCAAGCAACGATGTACCCAGTGTCATGGATTGCCGGGACCCAAACGTCATACCGCGGAACAATGGGGGGGTCTTTTGGTCATGATGGAAGGTTTTATGCGGGAAAGGGATATCGAGTTCCCGGCTCAGGAAAAGAAACTGATTCAAGAATATTTATTTCGAAACGCCAGGTGAGGATAATATTATGAGATTTAAAGATAAGTCTACTTTGCTGGTTTGCGCAATGGTGCTGTTATTAGCGCCAGCACTTGTCCATGCGGAACACGATTCTTTCGGAAAGATGGGGATTATTCCACCAAAAACCTCCGAACCAGCACCTGCTTTTGTGGCGAAAAATTTAAGGGGTGAAATGGTCAAGCTTTCTGACTTCAAGGGGAAAGTTGTTTTACTGAATTTCTGGGCTACCTGGTGTGGTGCGTGCAGGGAGGAAATGGCATCTATGCAAAACCTTTATTCTTCCCTTGGGAGTGATGGGGTGGAAGTGGTCGCCATTTCCATTGACCGGTGGAACGAAGACCGGATTCAGGAATATGTTAAGAAGAGTAATTTAACTTTTCCGGTGCTTCTGGATCAGGATCAGAAGGTCAGGAAGCAATATCATGTCATGGGGCTCCCCACCAGCTACTTGATAGATGGCGAGGGCAAAATCCGTGGTTATGCTTCCGGTGCCAGAACCTGGGACAGCCCGGATTCGCAGAAATTGTTTCTGTCCTTGAAAAACGATAGTTTGTTGAAGGCCGATCGTTTGTCCATGCGAGCAGATTAAGTCCGCCACTGACCGATCATGCCTCGATTAAAAAAAAGCTTCCTTTTTGTATGTGCCCTTATTTTCCTGGCTATAGGTACTGCCTGGGGCCAGTCCGTCAACTCGGTCCTCTCCGAGCTGGATCAAAACTATTATTACCCTCAGAAACAAGGATTAAAAAGTGTTTCCGCCCGAGTTCAGTGGGAGCAACTGGATGTGGCTTCCGGGTCCGGTAAATATTTGCGCAATCCTGATTTTATTTTTACCTGGCAGGCAAACTCTAATGAAGGGCTTGGAAAGTTTAGTTTGGCGAAGGAGCAGGAAGGAGATCGTTTTCGGGAACTGATTCGGCAGATTAACCCATTTCGAGAGTTGATCATCCCTTTAACCCTGGAGCAAAAGTTTTTCAACCACGAAGGTCGGGTTCAAAAAGGGGATAAACTTCTTGTCAGGTTAAATTCTAAAACGGAATCAGGCGGCACCTATAAACTTTTGGTCGATCCCAAAGAGTGGGTCATCAGAAAACTGAGGCTTGAACAAACCCATTCTCCTGAGGATGTGAAAGGAGAGTTTCGCTATATAAAGTTAGCGGATAAACACGCGATCTCTGAAAGCCTTTCCCGCTTTGAGGTGAAAGGGCAGGAATACGTTGAAGTCACACGATACAAATATAAAAAGGTCAAGGGAATTTGGTGGGTTCGCCGCATTGACCAGACTCTCAAGCGGGGCGGTCAGGTCATGCAGACCTATGTTTTTAAACTGTCCGGTATTAAGCCAATCCTTTCCTCTCACTAAGCAAATAGTGTCAGTCAAGGGGATATGCCTATTGAGTCTGGTTTATAATTCCTTTATAATTAAGCAGTTAAACTTTTTTGAGGGAATGGTATGTCGGGATTAAAAAGCGCTTGGGAATTGAGCCTGGAACGTTCGGACAAGTTGGTTCCTGAGCTGAAAAGCCAGAAAAAGCTGACTAAAAAGCAAAAACAGGAAATTGCCGAGATTCGAAACGAATATGCCGCAAAGATTGCCGACTTGGATGTGACTTCCCACGACAAGATTGGCAAGCTACCGGATCGGGTTCCTCCTGAAGAGATTGAAGCTGTAAAATCAGAACTGGAGAAACAGTTTCGGTCAGAGAAAAAAGCTTTGGAAGAGCAAATGGAAAAAGAAGTTGAAGTTGTTCGAAACCGGAAAAATTAACCCTGTCACCTCACCTGAAATCAACCCCTGTCGTTTCCCTGTCTTATATTTTTCATTGAGTCACATTTTTTACGATAAAACCTGAATGAAAACCGCTATACAAACAATTATTCAAGATGCTCTGGAGAAAGCCCGGCAGGCAGGCGAGTTGGAGCTTTCCCCGTTTCCAGAAATTGTGGTGGAAAAACCCAAAGACGAAAAAATGGGAGATTTCTCCACCAATGTTGCCATGACAATGGCAAAGAGCGAACGCAAGAATCCAAAAGTGATTGCGGAAAGTGTTGCCCGTTACCTTGAAAATGGTGATTTAAGTCAGGTGGAAGTCGCCGGGCCGGGTTTCATCAATCTCAAAATGTCGCATGAGTTTTTTCTGCAACGGTTAAAGAATGCCGTTAAGCAAGGGAATGATTTTGGTCAGTCTGATGTTGGGCAGGGCACCAAGGTTATGATCGAGTTTGTCAGCGCGAACCCCACAGGTCCCTTGCATGTGGGGCATGGGAGAGGGGCCGCTGTTGGGGACGCTCTCGCAAGGATTTTAAGAAAAGCCGGATACGATTTAAGTACCGAATACTACATCAATGATGTGGGAAACCAGATGAACTTTCTGGGCCGGTCTACCTGGCTCCGGTACCGGGAACTATTGGGGGAGGCGATCGAGTTTCCCGATGACCATTACCGGGGCGAATATATTAAAGATATTGCCAACGAAATAGTCGAGCAGAAGGGGGACGAGTTTTTAAAGAAGCCGGAAGAGGAATGCCTTCCTTTTTTCAGGAAGTACGCAAAGGATACTATTCTTAAAGGCATTGAAAAGGATCTTGCAGAATTCCGGGTGACTTTCGACAACTGGTTCAGCGAACAATCCCTTTATGAGGATAATTCGGTAGAGAAGGCCATTGAATGGTTGAAGGGCAAGGGCCATATCTATGAAAAAGACGGAGCTGTCTGGTTAAAGTCTTCCGCCTTCGATGATGATAAGGACCGGGTCATTGTCAAACAATCAGGAGAGAAAACCTATTTTTGTTCAGACATCGCTTATCACCAGAATAAGATTGGTCGTGGATTTGAAAAACTCGTCAACCTGATGGGTGCCGACCATCATGGTTATGTGCCGCGCATGGAGGCGGTTCTGGAGGCGATGGGGTATGACAAGAAAATCTTCAAGATTCTTTTGGTTCAGTTTGTCAGCCTTTTGCGGGCAGGCGAAAAAGTGTCCATGTCCACCCGATCCGGTGAGTTTGAAACGCTGACGGATGTGGTGAATGAGGTGGGTGTCGATGCCGCACGATATTATTTTCTGATGCGCAGTTCCGATACGCATCTGGATTTCGATCTGGAACTGGCTAAAAAAGAAACTCCGGACAATCCGGTTTTCTATATTCAATATGCGCATGCGCGGATTTGCAGTATCTTTCGCACTGCTGAAGAAAAAGGCGTGGCATGGAACCGATCTGACGAAGTAAACCTCGCTCCTCTGGTCGACGAGGAGGAGTTCGCTATTATCCGGGCGATTCTTGCTTTTCCTGAGGTAGTGGAAAAAAGTGCCAGGGCTATGGAGGTGCATCGGATTTCCCATTACTTGCTTGATATGGTTTCCCGATTTCATGGGTACTACAGCAGGCACCGGGTTGTTTCTGATGATAAGGCGCTTACACTTGCGCGTTTATTTTTACTGGATGCGATACGAATTACCATCCGTAATGGTTTCGAGTTGATGGGCATTTCCGCTCCAGAAAAAATGTAACCACTAGGCGTGGGGCCAACTAGCAATAACTATTTCTGGCGGGCAAAGAGTTTTCTTGGCCTTAGGAGTTCTTGCCAGCAACCCCTGCGGTTAGCAGCCGGCGTAGCCGCCGGTGGCAGATGGCAATAGCTTTTGCTGGCGATGAAAAAGGTTGTCTCGGCTTGATGAGTTCTTGCCATCAGCCTTTCCTGATAACAACAGGTATCATTAATTTATGAGACTTCTCCTTGTAATGATTTTTTTGCTGGCTTCGGCGGTGGGATTGCATTTTTCCGGGGTCATCGATGGATTCCTTAAAAAGGAGGTTTCTACTAAAAAACTGAGAGCCGTTAAGCCCAAATTCACCCGGGACAAGGTTACTCCGGTTGCACCTGATGAACCGGTTTATACTTTTTTTGAGACCTTGGATGACCTCACTATGACCCGGTATGTGGGACTCAATGGCAAGTTGTTGCCGACAGCACTTCCCACAGCCATGCCAGTGGTGCCTGCTAGAACGGTCATTCCTTTAACCCCTCCCATTGCAAAACAGGAGCAGTCGGAACCGCTGGCTAAACCTGAAATTAAACAGGATCGAAATATCAGAGCCGAAATTGAGGAAAGACCTCGTTATGCTGTTCAGGTGAGTTCGTTTCGGGATGTGGAGCGTGCAGGGGCCTTGAAAATGCGTCTCCAGAAAAAAGGTTTCGATGCCTTTTTAATGCAAGCGGAACTTGCCAATAATGCTGGAACCTGGCACCGGGTTTTTCTGGGAAGGTATGCAGATGAAGAGAAAGCGCAGGAAGCGGCTCGTTTGGCCAGAAGCCAATATAAACTGAACGCGGTAGTGGTGCGTAAGACCAATTAACGGGTTGTTGTAAACGGGTGTTGTCAGCAGAGGTGATCTTTATCGCAGAATGCCTGTAGCTCTTCTACCGGATCATCAATTCTTGGTCCACCATAAAAATTTTCTTTGCTGTCATACCAGGTGTTGAATCGGTAGCCCTCAATGTCATCGTGATAAAGTTTTCTTTTTTCTTCTTCCCCTTTAAAATCGAAATTTAAACTGGCTTCCCCCTTTTCGGGAATGGTGATGGTCCCTCTTTGCTCCGGAATAAAAGGATGCCATGCGATCACCTCGTAGGTGCCGGGAGGAATATTCTCGATGCTGAAGTTGCCTTCCGCGTCTGAAACTGTGTAATAAGGGTTTTGCACCAGGTATGCGTTAGTTTGCAGGAAAGGGTGGAGATTGCATTTGATGATGAATGTCTCTGCGTCTTCGCGCACAAAAACACTGCGTACCTGACTGGATTTTTCGGGTAGCGGACGGTTACTGGTCTGGTCCGAATAAATGTTACGGACTTCATAAGTCGCTATCTCATGCTGGATAGGATCTGTGTTTTCCAGTAAAATGTTTTCACCGTTTTTAGCACCGATTACATAACGGTTGGCCCGGCAACGATCGATATGAAAGATTTGCATTTTGGGCGAAAACGGTTTTCCTTTTTCGACGTTCTTCAAATGGATGATGGTATCTTTCAGTCCACGATTTTGTGAAACGGTGAAATCGAACAGCAGGCGGTGACCTCTCCCATCCGATATCCTTGAGCAGAATTCGATGTTCGGCGCGTGGATCAGGTGGAAAGAACGAACCCTGGGAACCTTGCCGGAAAGTGTGACACGGCCCTTTAAAGTTCCTCCATTGTCTACGGAAACGACTGTGTAATTGGATTCAATCTGGTCAAATAGTTTTTTTGCGAGTTTATTATTTCTTTTGAATAAAGTTTCAACTTTTTCCAGGGCTTTCTCACGTTTTCCCTGCAAGTTGTATACAACCCCAAGGTCGTATTCTGCCTTTACCATTCTGGGGTCCATGCTCAAGGCTGTTTCCAGTTCCTGAATGGCTTCATCCAGCAATTTGACGCGGGCAAAGGAAACGCCACGGTTGTAGCGCAGGCCGGAAGAGTCGTATCCCAGGTGCAATGCCTTTTCAAAGGAGAGCAGGGCTTCCTTGTGCATTCCTGTCTGGCTGAAGGCGACACCAAGATTCGCTTGAACCAGGCTACTCTGCGGGGCGAGTTCAGCCGCTTTCGTGAATTCGGCTACGGCACTGTCCCATTGCTTTTTCTGGCTCAGTTTCACTGCTTTTTTATAGTGGATTTTTGCTTCCTTGTCAGAAGCAACCGCTGGGCATCCCAAAAGCAGGATCAGGCAGAAAATCAGAAAACTCAGACAATGTTTTTTTGGAGATTTAATAGTTTTCACTTTGGTAATATGATTATTGAGTTGTGCAATGTAACAATCCCTAAAGGGAGTGTCAACCTCTGTTAGATACCGGCAAGGGGTTAAAAATTCCACCGATATGCAATTTTTTTTTGTGTGCAAAATACTGTTTTTAAAGAATGATGAATATGAGATCCACCCAATACATGGAATCGTTTGAAGCGCATTGGGGTGTTCCGGGAGGAATTTCCCAGACAATCGTTGGCTCCCAATTTAAGGGTGTGGAGTTGCCTTGTCCTCCCCGAATTCGGCATGAACTGCATTTGGATGAGCAGGGCAGGGTCATCCTGTACGAAATTGAGGCGAAAGATCAAAACAAGCCTATCATTTTGTTGGCGCATGGCATGGGAGGGTGTTCCGAATCCGGTTATATGAAACGGATTTCCACTAAACTTTGGATGCAGGGGTATGGGGTGTTCCTGATCAACCATCGAGGTAGCGGACCGGGTATGGGTTTGAGTTCGCGACTGTGGAATGGAGGTGCCAGCGATGATTTGGCAAAAATGATTGATTTTGTGATTCAGCGCAATCCAGATAAGTTTCTGGTGCCGATTGGTTTTTCTTTAAGCGGTAACATTCTTTTGAAATATTTGGGAGAGGGCCAGATTGTTCCCGGCAAGGTTTTAGGCGCTCTCGCCGTAAACCCGCCTGTTGATTTAAGAATTTCAAGTGCCATCATATCGAGAAAATGGAGTTGCGCGGTATTCAATCAGTATTATATGAAATTGATTCGTAATCAGGCGGTTGTTCTGGCGAAACAGTTTCCATCTGCTCTCAGTCCGCTCAAAAATTTGAAAACAATTTGGGATTTCGATGTCAGTTATACCGCTCCCTCTGGCGGATTCAAAGATGTCGACGATTATTATGACAGTTGTAGTTCCATGCATTACTTGAAGGGAATAAAAATTCCCACTTCTATTTTATGTGCCGAGGATGATCCTTTTGTTCCCGGCAAAATATTTGATCAGATTGAGATGAGTGAAAGTGTGACATTGCATAAACCGAAAAAGGGTGGACATATGGGGTATATCGCAAGGCATGTCACCCCTCATGGCGACCGGCGCTGGATGGACTATGCCATATCGGAATGGATTCGACAGTTGAGACTACCGGCATGAGGCGGAGTAATCTTCTTTTAAAGTACAGGCTGAAAGCCCTTGCCAACGGTTTCAAGGGACTCGGTTTTAAAAAGGCAATGCGCCCCATTTCTGTTTTGACGTTGGGGGCGCTGTTTGTCATCGGCGACTACTGGTTTTTTCACAGAGTGATAGTCTATCTGGATGGATTACCTTCCAGGGTGGGCGATGAGTTGATTGTTCAATTAGTCAATCTGGTTTTCATCACTCTGTTTATGATGGTCCTGTTTTCCGGCTTGATCGTTTCCCTCTCTGTCTACTATTTATCCCGTGACCTGGAACTTCTGCATTCCCTGCCAATTCCCATTCGATCGCTGGTTACGGCCCGTTACTTCCAGTGCATGGCAAACAGTTCCTGGATGGTTTTATTGTTTTCCCTACCCATGTTTGCCGCATACGGTTCGCATTTTGAAGTTTCATGGGATTATTATCTGTATCTGATATTCAACCTGGTTCCTTTTATAGCCATTCCCTGCCTGCTGGCTGTTTTGGCGATAATGGTTTTAATGAAGGTTTATCCCACTCATAAAACGCATCAGGTAATGACTTTTCTGGGGATATTTTTTCTGGTGGGAGTGGTGGTGTATTTGCGGTTTTTGTCGCAGGATAAATTTTTTGGCCAGGATGTTTCTGATGAGCAGATCATGGCTTTTGTTGCCAGCCTGAAGGCTCCCGATTATCCATTTCTTCCCAGCAACTGGATAACCCGTGGCTTGTCGGGCTGGGTTGAGGGAAAAAGAGAAATGCCATTTATGCAGACTTCACTCTTGTGGGGTGTGGCTGGAGGCCTGTTCGTTTTGCATTTGTGGGTGGCTTCGCGGATTTATTTTCAGGGCTGGTGTTTGGTTCAGGTGGTACGGGGTACTCCCCTGGAAGGACGCAGGACTAAGAGGAAAACTTTTTTCCAAAACCTGCCCCTGTCTGCTCCCGGCAGGGCTTTGTTGAACAAGGATCTTAAAATTTTTGCCCGCGACCCGGAACAATGGTCGCAACTCTTCATATTATTTGCTTTGGTATGCGTTTATATTTTTAATATCATGCATCTTCCCCTGGAAAATAAAGTTTTGCGAGAGGTGGTTTCCGTTTTGAATGTTGGTTTGGTAGGGTTTGTCATGGCGGCTCTGATATCCCGATTCGTGTTCACCTCACCCAGTGTGGAAGGTAAAAGTTTCTGGTCGATTTATACCCGACCCGTGACGATGCAGAAGTTTTTGGCAGGCAAGTTCTGGATGTTTTTCCCGCCACTTTTATTTATCGCCGAGTTGCTGGTTGTGGTATCAAATCAGTTGCTGGAGGTGGATGCTTTTGTGATGAGGGTTTCCGTTATAGGTGTTTTCCTTTTGACATTAGGATTGACCAGTCTTGGATTGGGACTCGGCACTCTGTACCCTGAGTTTGATCATGAAAATATATCTGAGATTTCATCCAGTACAGGTGGTGTGTTGTTTATGATTTTGGCGTTGAGTTATATTGGAGTGGTGTTAATGTTGGGAGCTCGTCCGCTTTATGTTCATTTTAATGAAAAATTTCTTTTTAAGTCCATTGGCGGGTTGGAAGTTCCTATTTGTTATACGTTGATTCTTATTCTCACCTGGGCGATTGCCCACATTCCGTTGCGCCTGGGAATCCGTTCCTTGAATGCACGGGATATACATTGAGAAATTGTATGGAGTTGTTTCCGGAATTTGAAAAGGGTACGCAGGATCCAGTTGCGCCACTGGCGGACCGGATGCGGCCTGACGACTGGGAAAAGTTTGCCGGACAGGAGCATCTGGTTGGTGAGGGTTTGCCGCTGAGAGAATTGTCGGGTTCAAGTTTGTCCTTTTTGTTATGGGGGCCACCGGGTACCGGTAAAACAACCCTTGCCCGGATTTCGGCCCGGTTGACCGAAAGCGAGTTTCATGAAGTCAGTGCAGTGAATGCGGGTGTTGCCGATATTCGTAAGATAATCGAAGGCGCTCGTCATGTCTGGAAGATAAAACGCCGGGGAACAGTATTGTTTATCGATGAAATTCACCGGTTCAACAAAGGACAGCAGGATGCTGTTCTCCCACATATAGAGAATGGAACGGTCCGCCTGATTGGCAGTACCACAGAGAACCCTTCTTTTGAAGTGATCCCTGCGCTTCGATCGCGATGTCAGGTTTTTCGCCTGGAAGCTTTGGCGCGCGAACAAATCAGAGATATCCTGGACCGGGCATTGCAAGACTCAGAGAAGGGGCTGGGGAAATCTGCCCTGCAAATTGCTGGGGAAGCGATGAATTTGATTGTCAGTCATGCCAATGGCGATGCCCGCCGTGCTCTCAATGTGCTGGAGGCGGCGCATGATGTGGTTGTGCTGCGAAAAGAAAAACAGGTTGGTTTGGAAATCGTTGAGGGCATCATTCAACAAGCCGCCACGCTTTACGATAAAAAGGGAACTGAGCATTACGACCATGCCTCGGCGTTCCAGAAAAGTCTGCGCGGTTCGGATGCCGATGCGGCCATTTACTGGCTGGCAAAAATGATCGCAGGTGGGGAAGACCCGCGTTTTATTGTCCGGCGACTGCTGGTCACAGCGGCAGAAGATGTGGGCAATGCCGACCCCAACGCATTTATACTGGCACAAGCCGTGGCGCAGGCAGTAGAAAAACTGGGGTTCCCAGAGGCCCGGATTCCCCTGGCCCAGGCGGTGATTTATGTTGCCCAGGCACCCAAGGATAACTCGGCAATGGTGGCTGTCGATCAGGCTTTGGAGGATATCCAGAAAAAAGGTTTGTCTTATCCCGTGCCGGATCATCTGAAGGACACGCATTATAAAGATGCCAAGTCCAAATATGGATTTGGTGTGGACTACAAATATCCGCACGATGACCCTTCTGTTAAACAGGAATATCTGCCGAAACAGTTGAAGGGCAAGAAATATGTTCCCAATTCGAACAGAAAAATCAAATCCCCCCAACCCCCTTCGTAGAAGGGGGGGCTTTAATGGACCCCTCTTTTTCAAAGAGGGGCTGGGGTGATTTAAAAGCTGCCATTGAGCCGAGATGAACCTTCCGAGGCAGTAAAAGCTATTGCAAGTGGGGTCCAGCTTCACGCTGGTTGTTGATTTGTTTTCTATATGATATAGAGAGCATCCATGTATTTTGATTAAGGAAGAATGATGAACGAGAATTCCAGATTCGAAAATGTTGAGGCAATTTTTGAGGGACGCTTGCGCGGCAATCAACTGATGCTCAGCGGCAAGGGCCTCACTCCGGAAGAGGCACGGCTTTTATGGCAGTCGCCTAGAATGCAGGAAGTCAGCTGGCTGGATTTGGATGATAACAACCTGGGGGATCAGGGAGTCCAGGAACTGGTTGACTGCGCGTTTTTGGAAAACGTCCAGTATTTGAATCTCAATCAGAACAACGTGAGTGATGAAGGGCTGAAATTTCTGGCTGACGCAAAGTACCTGGACAAACTCAAGCGCCTGCATCTGAAAGGGAACCCGATAAAAGGAGAAGGTGTTCTTGCCTTGTTCAACTCCGCAACACTGGTAAGTCTTTCCACCTTCCAGATCCATGATGGTTGGACCTGCAAAAAAAGGGAAGGGTGGCGTTATAAGCCGCAGGCCTGAACTATGCCTTCCTCTAGCCAATTACATATTCAGATCTCAGCGCAGGACCGACCGGGAATACTGGCTGAAACGCTGGCGTTTATCGTTCAGACCGGTTGGAATGTGGTCGATATCAAACAATTCGTGTTTAACGGATTGCTCAATCTTTCCATTCTGCTTGACGGTTGTGATGAGAGCCACATTTTGCCTCTGCGCGAGAAATTATCCGCTTATGCGGAGCAAATGGGTTTCAAAGTCAACGTCTACCCCTGGAAAACGGCTACCCGCCCTGATGCTCCCTATGCCCACCGTTCGGTTGTGACCCTGCTATGTGATTCGATTCCCTCCTCCGGTTTTCAGGAAATTACCCGGATTTTTGCCGAACTCGATATCAACATTTTGCGCATTGAACAATTGGATTCGGGAGATGTCCATGCTCTGGAGTTTGTTATCGGAACTCGCAAGGCCCACTCATCGGAGGAAGTGTTGGACGCTCTGGTCAAATTCAAAGAACATTATGGGGTCGATATCGCGGTGCAGGAGGAAACCTATTTCAGGCGCAACAAAAGGTTGATCGTGCTGGATGCGGATATGACCTTCCTGCAATGCGAAGTCATTGATGAACTGGGAAAGCTCGCCGGAGTAGGGGATAAAATCGCGGCAATCACCAGTCAGGCCATGAATGGGGAAATGGACTTCAAATCTGCTTTGCTGAAAAGGGTCCAGCTTTTAAAAGGTCTGCCAGTAGAAAAACTGCAGGAATTATCCAACTCCCTGCCTCTGACCCCTGGGGCGGAATCCCTGGTAAATATCCTGAAGCATCTGGGTTATAAAATTGCTTTGGTCAGTGGTGGATTCCAGTTTTTTATCGATAAGATTCGCAGTGACTATGGTTTGGATTATGGCGTTGCCAATCAATTGCAGATAGAAAATGGAAAAGTTTCGGGGGAACTGGAAGGGCAAATCATTGACGCAGAGGCCAAGGAAAAAACCCTGGTCGCCCTTGCGGAAAAAGGAGGGTTTTCACTGCGGCAAGTTGTAGCGGTGGGGGACGGGGCTAACGATATCAAGATGCTGGCACGGGCGGGTCTCGGCATCGCCTTCAATGCAAAACCCATTGTGCAACGTCAGGCACGGGCCAGTATCAATCAGTCTAATTTAAAATTAATCCTTTATTTTTTGGGGATTAGCGGGGAAGAACTTCAGGAATTAGATGAGGTGGTGCGTGGCGGTAAAAATCAACCCTGGCCTGAGGATTAGGCAAGGGTTTTACTTTTGTAGGCCAAATCTCTAACGGAAAGAATGCCAGCTATTTCATCTTTTTCCGTTACGGCCAGATGACTGATATTGTACTCCTGCATCAGGGAACCCGCTTCGGAAGTTGAGGCACTCGAGTCAAGGGATAGAATGGACTCCTCCATTATTGAAGAGAGGGGAGTGGTCCGTGGGTCCAATCCTTCACTTACCACTCTGTACACCAAATCTCGTTCTGCCAGAATACCGACATAACCCTGGCAACCTTTGATCAACAGGGAGCCAATTTCCTTTTCCTTCATCAACTGGGCCGCCTCTTGAGCGGTGGCTTCGGAGTAGATGCTGATAACCGGCGTGGTCATTTGAGAACGAATGGTATCCATTGAACCCTCCCTTTATAGGCTAACCTCAGCCCTGATAATAATATAACTAGCATCAATTGTAAATTTAAAGTCGGGAAGACTGTCGCCTTTTTTTACTAGCCTATTTAGTCCTCAAATAAAGTATTGTTTTTTATGGTCCATTCTCTTTTTTTAGCCTCTTCCATCAGCATTGGTCCGGATAAGGCTTTTTCGATGGGAACCGCCCCTTCAGGCAGTTTTTTCTGGGCGGAAAGGATGGCGACCATGCTGGCGTGCCAGCCGGTAAATTTCTCCATGGCGGTGAAACCCGTTCTTTTGTCGTAGGTTTCGCAAAGGTCCAGAGTGCAGACCACGTTTTGTCCGTTGGACTTTCCTTCGCACCGTACACGAATGACGCAGATATCCTGAACCTGATCGCCGGAAATTTTGGGTTGCAAAAGGGTGTGAAAAATTTCTCGGGGAATAAAGTCTTTTACTGGAGTTTGCTCGAACAGACCCAGTTGCTGGAACGCCTGAAATGTTTGCCAGTGTCCGGGATAACGCAGAGTTTTATTTTCCAAACGCTGGAGTTTTCCTGCAAATGTCCAGGGTGCGGTGGAGAGTCCGCCTGCGGTGACTGCGGCTTGCAAACGCCCCAGGGGTGTGGGGAAATCCAACTCCTCTACTTCGCTCAGGCACGGGACTTGTGTTGGTTTCCCATCCCGGATAAACCAGGCAGGGCCTTCGTACTCGTTAGTCAAACCGTTAATGTTGAAGGTAGAGATGTAGTTCCAGGGAGGAACCGGATTCAGCGGCAAGCCCCCATCCCATATAAAAAGGTTGATGGGATTTTCCACAAAACTCATTGCCAGAACACCCATTGAAATATTGAGTCCCGGTCCCATACCGCAGTCCGGAACAATGGTGACGGAAGATTTATCGAGAGCTAATTGTTTGCGAACGGTTTCGGTGTGCCCACCCAGATCGCATAAGTTGGTTCCGCATTCGATCGCTGTGCGGGTGATACCCAGGTTGAATGTGAAGGGGACGGCACTGATGGCGGAGTCAACGCCTTTTAGCACCTGATGGAGTTGGTTCAGGTTCCCTGCATCCAGGCTAACCGGTTTGAACACATCCTGCGAAAGCAGGCTGCGCAGTTTTTCCGCTCCCTTTTGTGCGGTTTCCAAATTGAGATCGCATAGGAGAATTTCCTTGGCAGATCCAAACCGGGCAAGATCATAGGCGGCGGAAAGGCCCTGTCGGCCTGCTCCAATGATGGCGTAACGATATTCCACAGAAAATTAAATGTCAGGTGAATAAGAAGCACCCATTATAGATGGTTCTTAAGCGAGAAGCACCATGCCAATAGCGTGGGTTGGAGTGCAGGGGGTTTGCTGGCCCAGGTCGTCCCAGCCGTTATTGTGAATGGTTTCACTCACATCGATACCGCAGGCTTGCAAAGTGGGTCGGGCTTTTTCGGGGTACTGGCATTTTGTTGTAACGGTACAGGGGCTACACAGGTCGCAGGGTTGCGCACATAATGCGAAAGCTTTGTTGAAGCCTTTCCCTTTTAAATATTTTTCCAGATGGACACCAATTTCCCTGATATTTGTTTCAGGACTGCCGTTGATGAGCAGGGCGTTTTCATATTCCGGAAGAATCTCAGCCATTTCATCCGCATTGGGAGTGTGAGGAGGGCAGGTAAGGAGCGATCCATAGTTTGCGCAACCATATTGGCATTGCAGGCTCATCCAATGGGCCATGGATATGGTTCGGGTTAAAATCACCTTAGCCTTGGTGCAACCCAGGTCGATCGCTTCTTGAATCAACTCCTGATTCGAGCGAGTGCTTTTGGGCAGGGATTTTATGTTTTCAGGTGCCATAAGTTTTTCCGTAGTTCCTTTCTCCTTACAGTCTGTTATTATTTAGTGGATGTAGCTGAAGGTCAAGGCTGGAACCTGCTTTCTGCAAGTGCAAAGTTCGCCGGGGTTTTCCGGGGGCCAGCAAGTGGGCCGCTTTTAATATTGATTAATAAAGAGTTACTGGCTTTCATTTCTTGACGTTAATCTCCCAAATTTTACGAGCTGGAAAACAGCAACGACAGGTGAGAAGTGGAATTTCCGTTTAAAGCAATTGCTTTTGATTGGGCGCATACCCTGGTTGACCTGGGAGAAGAAGATGACCGACCGCCTCTGGAAAAAGTTTTTGCCTTCCTGAAGACAAAACAAATTCCCTTGCCAGACTTTGAAGACTGCCTGAAAAAGTCGAGGGAGCTGTTTAAACCCATGATAGAGCTGTCCAGGGTTACACACCGTGAGGCCCGTTACGAGGAAGTTTTACAGTATCTGCTCTGCTATTTTAAAATTCCATGGCAGGGACAAGTATCCGAAATTCTGCAAGTTTATTATGAGGAGGTTTATCAGGAAAGGCGGGTCTTCCCCGAGGTGCCTGCTGTGCTAAAGCAGTTGAGTGGTGTTGCCATGGGAATCGTTTCCAATACAACGAATCCGGTTTTCATGAAAGAGTTTGAGCTTATGGGTTCGGGACTGAAGGATTATTTTGACTTTGCTATTTATTCATCAGAAGTTCCCTTCCGCAAGCCGCACCCCTCCATTTTTCAACTGGCGATAAGCCGTTTCCAGTTGGAACCTGAAGAGATTCTTTTTGTCGGTGACAGTCTTTCCGCGGATATTCTGGGGGCCCAGGCGGTGGGGATGAAGACGGCCTGGTTGAACCGCAAGAAAAAACAAGGCGAATCCTGTTCCGATTATGAATTAGGTTCTCTGGAAGATTTGTTACGTATTGACTGCGTTCAGGTATGAGGTTTTTTGTTGCCAGAGAACAAATAGTCGGTAACGAGGTGACCCTTGTCGGGTCGGACGTATCGCATATCAGAACCGTATTGCGGTTGAAGGCGGGAGACTCCATACAGGTCATCAGTGACTCGGGTCAATGCCTCACAGTTCGACTGGTTGAGGTCAACACGAAAGAGGTCAAGGGGGAGATTACGGCTTCTGCAACAATCAATGTCGAGTCTCCCCTGGCGGTTCACCTGGGGCAAGCGTTGATCAAAGGCAACAAGTTCGATGTGATTTTAAGAAAGTCGGTGGAGTTGGGAGTGCGTTCTATTACTCCTTTGATGACCGAGCGTTGCGTGGTAAAAACTAATCGGACGGAGGGAAAAGTTGAGCGCTGGAAAAAAATTGCGCTGGAAAGTTGCAAGCAATGTGGCCGTTCCCAGGTCCCTGAGGTGGCGAAGAATATTGAAACCCTGGAAACTTTTTGCCGGGAAAATGAACATCAGGATCTTAAACTGGTTTTCTGGGAGTTGGAGGAAAAAAAGACCCTCAAAGATATCAAGCCGGATGTGCAACCGGACTCTGTCGCTGTTTTGATCGGACCGGAGGGAGGGTTCAGTCTGGCCGAGATTGAGAGGGCAGGGCAATACGGGTTCCAGACTGTGAGCCTTGGGCCACGGATTCTGCGGGCGGAAACGGCACCGGTGGTGGCCTTGGCCCTGTTGCAGTCGCTTTGGGGTGACTTGTAATACGAAACCGAAAATGGGAAAAGCAAATCCCCCCAACCCCCTTCGTAGAAGGGGGAGTTTCAATGGACCCCTCTTTTACAAAGAGGGGCTGGGGTGATTTACAACCCAATGAATGAAACCGAAAATCTAAACCAATAATATTATGACCTATCGATGCAAACTTGACATTTTTGAAGGCCCTTTGGATCTGCTTCTTCATCTGATTAAAGAGCAGAAGATGGATATCTACGATATCCCCATTGCCGAAATTACCCGGCAGTATATGACCTACCTGGAGATGATGCAGGAGTTGAACCTGGAACTGGTCGGGGAGTATCTGGTCATGGCCGCCGAACTGGCACGCATCAAATCGAAAGTTTTGTTGCCCGCTCCTGAAACGGACGAAGAGTTGGATGATGGCGGTGGAGAAGACCCGCGTGCGGAACTGATGCGCCGACTACGGGAATACCAGCGCTATCGGGATGCGGCGTTTGAACTAAGAATGAAAGAACATGATCAGGCACAGGTTTTTGTGCGTGGTGGACAGCTTGAAATTGAAGGAAGCTCCGAATCGCAGGAACTGGTTGAAACATCGGTTTTCGATTTGTTTAAAGCCTACCAGAAAATCCTGGATATCAAATCCTTTGAAAAGGATTATGAAATTGAAATTACCGAGATGTCGGTCACGGACCGGATTCAGCACATCATGGAAATTCTCAACGCTTCAGAAAGTGTCACGTTTGAATCGCTGTTTACAGTATTAAACAAAAAGCAGGAAGTCATCGTGACGTTTCTTGCCATTCTGGAATTAATGCGCCTCAAATTATTGCGGGTTCAACAAGCCAGCCACTTCGAAACCATCCGCATCTACAAATCCGCCGATCAGGAAACTCAGGACGCAATCCTGCAAGACTATCACCGCACTATGGACTCTGAATCATCCGAATCCTGAAGGATCACTCGGGTCAAATAAAACGAGCTGTTTCCATGGTGAATCAAATGAGAATAGATTCGCGGTGATCGATGCCAAAACTTTTCTCCTGAAAATAATAGTTGGCATACTTTCATATTAATACCACGCAAAATTTAAAATAGTATATTCTTAGAGCATGAAACCTTTGCTTATATATGACGGCAGTTGTGTCTTTTGTCTTTATTGGATCGAAATCTTTAAAAATATAACT
>JABIAY010000047.1 GCA_018653085.1 Nitrospina sp. | reverse complement strand
CTCCTGCAAAAGATAAAAGAAACGAAAACTAACGCCGAGTTTTTAGCGGCTATGAACTCTTAATGGTGACTCAATGAAAGACAGCATTCATCCTGAATATTATGAAACCACAGTGCGGTGCGCATGTGGAAACGAAGTGCAGACCCGTACAACCCTGAAAGACCTTCATGTGGAGATCTGTTCTCAGTGCCATCCTTTTTTCACAGGAAAACAGAAGCTCATGGATACCGCTGGTCGCATTGAAAAATTCAAGCGCAAATATGCCAAGGCGAAGCCTGCCGCTGCGCCGGAAGCAACCAGCCCCCAGTAAACGCGTCCACCTTCTTTTTTCTTTCCCCTGATCCCCCGGGGTTTTTCGAGAAACCATTCCATCCATGTTTGATAAGCTGAAATCGGTTGAGAAGCGTTATGATGACCTCAACCAATTGCTCAGCGATCCTAAAATCATTTCCCAGCAGTCCGAGTTCCAGAAGTATGCCAAAGAGCAGTCGGAGCTTGCCCCTATTGTTCGCCAGTTTCAGAATTGGCAGAAGATCGATAAGCAGTTGCAGGAGAGTAAAGCAATCCTGGATGAGGAAAAAGATCCGGAATTGATTGAAATGGCTCAGGAAGACATGGCCGACCTGGAAATCAGAAAACAGGAAACGGTAGAGGCCCTGAAACTTCTTTTACTGCCCAAAGACCCTCGTGATGAGCGCAACGTCATTGTGGAGATTCGTGCTGGTACAGGAGGTGAAGAGGCGGCACTTTTTTCAAACGACTTGTTCCGCATGTATTCGAGGTATGCTGAGGAAAGAAAATGGAGCGTAGAAATTTTGAGTTCCAGCCTGACTGGTAAAGGCGGATTCAAAGAAGTTATTTTCAGCATTTCGGGGAAAAGGGCTTACAGCAAACTGAAATACGAAGGAGGCACTCACCGGGTGCAACGGGTTCCCGATACAGAAAGCCAGGGGCGCATTCATACCTCGGCGGTGACGGTTGCTGTTTTGCCGGAGGTGGAGGATGTGGACATCAAAATCAACCCGGCGGATATAAAGATAGATGTCTATCGGGCGTCCGGGCCAGGGGGCCAGAGTGTCAACACGACCGATTCGGCGGTGCGCCTGACATATATCCCGACTGGAATGATTGTGACTTGTCAGGATGAAAAATCGCAACATAAAAACCGGGAAAAAGCCATGAAGGTACTGAGAGCCCGGCTATATGATGAAGAACAAAGAAAACAACACGAAGCTATGGACAGCGAACGTAAGCAGCAGGTTGGCACGGGTGACCGTAGTGGACGCATTCGTACCTATAACTATCCTCAGGAGCGAATAACCGACCACCGGATCGGTTTAACCTTGCATAAGTTGTCTTTGGTGATGGAGGGGGATATGGATGAGATTATCGACGCGTTAACGCTCCATTTCCAGACACAGGCTCTGAAAGGAGAATAGGGTGGAGGTTCTTGAAGAATCAAAACTGGACCCTTGCCGGGATAGGACTCTTCACTCCTTTCTCAATTGGGCCTGCCACAAATTTTTGCAGGCAGGGGTTGCATCTCCCCGGTTAGACGCAGAAATCCTGGTGGCAGATGGTCTTGGGGTTTCAAGAACGGAGTTGATGACGCATCCTGAGCGAACTTTGAATCGAGTTGAGGAGCAGATGCTTTGTTCCAGAATCGAGAGAAGGGTTTTGCGCGAACCCGTTTCTCATATAACCGGAGTTCAGGAATTCTGGTCACTTGAATTTGCAGTCAATGAGAAGGTTCTGACACCTCGACCGGAAACAGAAACTCTGATTGAGCAATGTTTGAAAGCGCTGGCAAAAACATCTTCGCCTGTTCAAATTCTGGACCTGGGAACCGGGTCGGGAATTCTTTCCATTATTTTGGCGAAAGAAATCTCTCAAAGTCATGTCACGGCAATTGAAAATTCTACCGAAGCATTAGAGGTTGCCCGGAAAAATGCGGCGCGTCATGCAGTGACGGACCGGGTTTGCTTTGTAGCCGGTGACTTGATGAAGGTGGACTGGCAAGGACCGTATCATCTTATTGTTTCCAATCCGCCCTATATTGAATCGGAAAACCTGTCAAAGTGCATGCCCGAGGTTCGGCAATATGAACCAGCCCAGGCACTGGATGGGGGGAGAGATGGTTTGGACTATTACCGGTTCATCATTTCGATGGCGTGGAAAAGACTGGAAGAAAATGGTTGGCTGGTTTTGGAGATCGGGCACACTCAGGCCCCGGCTGTGATTGCTTTAATGCAAGGCAGTTCCCGCTATCAGGATATTCAGGTGATTCAGGATTATTCCGGTTATGACAGGGTGGTATTGGCGAGGGCTGTGAATGGATAAAATCATTATAGAGGGGGGACGGCCTTTAGAGGGTACGGTCAAGATTAGCGGAGCCAAGAACGCAGTTCTTCCTATTCTGGCCGCAACACTTCTGACTCGTGGACGCAATATCATTGAAGGGGTTCCAAAGGTTCGCGATGTAGCAACCATGATTCAGCTTCTCAAGGACCTGGGGGCGGAAGTTGAGAGTTATCGCGACGAAAAAATTATTTTGGATACGTCCTCCGCAAACAACCCGGAAGCACCTTATGACCTGGTTTCTACAATGCGGGCTTCCTGTCTGGTCCTGGGGCCTTTGTTAGCCAAGTTGGGACGAGCCCGGGTTTCCCTGCCAGGAGGCTGTGCCATAGGAGCGCGACCCATTGATCTCCATATCAAAGGACTAGAAGCAATGGGGGCGAAGGTATGGCTGGAACAGGGTTATGTGCATGGGACAGTCGATTGCCTTAAGGGTATTCAGTTTTATTTTGATACGGTTTCGGTGACGGGTACCGCGAACCTGATGATGGCGGCATCTCTCGCGGAAGGGGAAACCATTCTAGAAAATGCGGCCAAGGAACCCGAGGTCGTGTTTCTTGCAGATATTTTGAATCAGGCCGGAGCAAAAATTGAAGGGCAAGGCACCGATATGATTGTTATTCAGGGAGTCTCCTCCTTGAACCCGATTGAGTGCCGAATTTTTCCGGACCGCATTGAAGCCGGTACCTACATGATTGCGGCGGCCATCACACAGGGAGAGGTGTTGGTTGAAAATTGTATCCCGCAACATGTGGAACCCATTATTCTGAAGCTTCAGGAGGCCCAGGTAGATGTGGAAGTGGAAGGCTCTTCGATTCGAGTTCGGGGCGGACGTCCCTTGCTTGCTGTTAACGCCAGAACCCATCCTTATCCGGGTTTTCCCACGGACATTCAGGCCCAGTTCATGGCGTTGATGACATTGGCGCGTGGACAGAGTATTATTATGGAAACCGTATTTGAGAATCGGTTTATGCATGTTGCGGAATTAAAAAGGATGGGTGCTGACATTACGTTGGATGGACACACGGCGGTTATCAATGGAGTCCAAGGTCTTTCAGGTGCTCCTTTGATGGCCACGGATCTTCGGGCCAGTGCTTCACTGGTGCTGGCGGCTCTGGCGGCGAAAGGCCAGTCCGTCATTTCGCGTGTTTATCATATTGACCGCGGATATATGAGTATGGAAAAAAAGTTATCCTGCCTGGGTGCCCGAATACAAAGGGTCAAGTAAACTCGATTTATTTTTAGGGCACTCATAAAAAACAACATTTAACGGCTTGGGTTATGGATACAACACGCCCCCTTTGCAGCCAGGAGATTCACAGTTTTTTGTTGTGGATGCCCAATTGGATAGGCGATGTGGTGCTGACGCTTCCGGTAATACAATCCCTGCGTCGTGCTTACCCAGTGGCCCGTATTTCTGTTGTTGTAAAATCCCCTTCCGATGAATTACTTCTGGGTCACCCCGCCATCAATACGGTTTTAACTTTGCCTTCCGGGTCGGAAAATGGATTCTGGCAAAAGGTTAAATTTGCCCGCAACCTGAAAAAATTTAATTTTGATGTTGGCGTGGTGTTCCCCAATTCTTTTGGCTCGGCGTTTCTTTTAAGTCTGACAGGGGTGAAATGCCGTTTAGGTTATACCACCGATGGAAGAGATATTCTGCTCACTCATCCTGTCAAAACGACATCGCGTTTAAAAAAAGAACAATACCGTGTTGAATATTTTTTTAAAATTCTTTCATCCCTGAAGCTGGATATCCCTGACCGTGAATTTTCCCCACTCATTCAACAGGAAGGGGACATCACGACTCGAGAAGTCTTGCTGGATATGGGCTTGGATGAAGACGAGGAATTTCTGACCCTACACCCGGGAACCTCGAAGGTGGAACGGGGCTGGCATGCCGAGAGGTTTGGAATCTTGTGTCAGAAGCTGATTAAAGAAGATGGGATGCGATTGGTTCTTTTGGGTACGGAAAAAGAATCACAATTGCTGAACCGGATCAAGAACTCCAGTCAAGCAGGAGCGATCAAGATCATTCCTCCGGTTAACTTGAGGGTTTTGACTGGCCTGTTAAGAAAGAGCCGATTATTCATTGGCAATGACAGTGGGATGATGCATCTTGCGGCAATGGTTGGGATTCCGGTTCTGGGGATTTTTGGGCCAGGAAGCCCCGCGACAACGGGACCTTATATGGCCATGGAAAAGCAGGAACTGGTGACAAAAAATTTCAGTTGTTCTCCCTGCAGACAGAGATTTTTTAAGGAGTGCCAACCGTCCCCTCTCAACAAGCCTTATTGTCTTGAAGACATTACTGTGAAAGATGTCCATGAGGCTGTGCGCCGAATGCTAAAGCGGTACTAGAGTTAGCAAAAATATGCAGATATGCCCTAAGTGTGATGAAAAGTTTTCCGACACATCTTCTAGTTGCCCAGCTTGCAATATAGAGGTTGCATCGTCAGTGGAGCAGAGTGAGGCCCCTGATCTGGTGGTGCTTTGTACGGTTTTAAACGAAGCCAAGGCTTATATTATGCGGGGTTTTCTGGAAAGCGAGGGCATTCCCTGCCAGTTGGAGAATATATCTTTTCATGCAGAGCCTGCGCCGGTTGCGGATCTTATGAAGGTTCGGCTTTGGACGCTCAGAGAAGATGCAGAGCGAGCCCGTAGATTACTGGAAGAATGTTCCCCTTAGCAGGGGAGGCAGCTGGGCAAGGGCTTGATTGCGCCGAGACAACTCTTTGCTCGCCAGAAAAAGCGACGGCTCACTGGGTCGCGCGTTATGCTCATCATTTGCCTTCGTGCCCCGAAGGGGTATCACGCTGGCGACGAGTGGGGATTAATCCGAAAACCTGAATTTAAAAATATACCAGAGAGCGGCGAAGCCGTCCTTCCAGGTGATTTTTTTCCCTTCTGAGTAATCCCTGCCACTATACGAGATGGGGACTTCGTAGATCCGGAATTTTTTCTTTGCGACCTTGGCGGTGAATTCGGGTTCAAAACCAAAACGGTTGCATTTGAAAGTCAGGGCATCGTTCACTTCTTTTGTAAAAACCTTGTAGCCGGTTTCCATGTCGGTCAGGTTTAGATTGGTAGACATATTCGACAAGGTGGTAAGAAATTTATTGCCGAGGTAATGCCAGTAGAACAATACCCGATGAGGGCCTCCCAGAAACCGGGAACCATACACTACATCGGCTCGCCCGTCCAGAATGGGTTCCAGTAATATTCCGTAGTCCGCAGGATTGTACTCAAGGTCAGCATCTTGAATGATGATGATCTCCCCATTGGTTTTGGAAAAGCCCGTCCGTAATGCGGCGCCTTTACCTTTATTGCGGTCATGGTAAAGGACCTGGAAATTTTCCCTGCCTTCATATTCTTTTAAAACATCCCGCGTCCCGTCTGTGGAGTAATCATCTATAAGGATGATTTCTTTTTCATAATCCACAGCCTCGACCTTGGAAATCACGACATGAAGCGTGTCGCGTTCGTTGTAAACCGGAATGACGATGGAAAGTTTAACCAAGGTAAGGTCTAGAACAGGGTGTAAATAAAAGGGGCAACGGCACTGCCTTCTGTCAGCACGATAAGCAGGCTCATCAGTAGCATGATGAAGACAATGGGTCCCAGCCACCATTTTTTCCGGGTTTTGAGGAAATCCCAGAATTCTGCTAATAAGGCAAGCTTGCTGTCTGGATCGGATGGATTACTCATTAAAACAATTCCAATTGTTATTTGTACCTAATAGATTTTAGAACAAGAATGGCCCAAAGTCTAAAAGAATTTTATCGGATTTTAACCCTAAAACCTTTAACTGGCTTGGGAGTGCTTCAGCGGAAATCCCATTTGACGGGATAAAAGATTTCCGATTACTCCGGTCAGGCTGCCGGTAATCAGAGCCAGTGAGAAGAAAAAGGGAAGCAGGACGAAAAAGGAAGCTTGTTTTATAAGAAAAAAGTAAACACAGACTGCGGTAATGAAGGTGTGGGTATAGGCTCCACAAACACTGACGCCAACAAGGCTGAACGGTCCTTTTCCCCTGTTGTAAACTCCGCACATGATTGCAGTGCCGGCCAGGCCTCCCACCAGACTGAGGAAAAAGGTGGGACCTAAAAATGTTCCCGCAAGAATGGAACCCAGTATGACCCGGAGCAGGGTTACGATAAAAGCCTCTTTGGTTCCCAAATAAACCAGGGCCATAAGGGTCATCAGGTTGGCCAGGCCCAGCTTGACCCAGGGGGTGGGTAGGGGGAGCAAGGCTTCAAGGCGATGCAATATCACCCCCAATGCCACCATTAAAGCCATGATGATTATTCTCTTGTTTTGCGCGATGTTCTCGGTGTCGTGGGAAAGCGATTTCATTTTCCGTTGGAGAAACTGTACTTGCCCCTCTTGAGGGTTACATTTATTTGATCCCCCAGCTTGAACGTCCCGGTTAGGATTTGCATGGAGATAGGGTTTTCGATTTCTTTTTCGATCAAACGTTTTAAAGGCCGGGCACCATAGATCTCACTATAACCTTCTTCTGAAAGTTTATCGATGGCTTTGGAGTCCACGCTGAGGGATAGGTTTTTATCGTTCAGGCGGTTGTTGAGGTGTTGAATCATCAAATCAGCAATCGCGCGAATATTTTCCCTTGTCAAAGCGTGGAAGACAATTAAATCGTCAAGGCGGTTGAGGAACTCGGGTTTGAAGAGTTTTTTTGCTTCGTTGAGTACCAGGTTTTTAATAACCTCATATTGCTTGCTGGCTTCTTTTGTTCCAAACCCGATTCCTTTATTGGGTTCAGAAATAGTTTTCGAACCGATGTTAGATGTGCCAATGATGATGGCATTTTTGAAACTGGTTACACGGCCATGAGCATCTGTTAGTCTGCCGTCATCCAGCAGTTGCAGAAGAATATTGAATACGTCAGGATGTGCTTTTTCCAGCTCGTCCAGAAGAATGACAGAGTAGGGATGTCTGCGGACTTTTTCAGTCAGTTGGCCTCCCTCATCGTATCCGACATAACCCGGTGGAGATCCAATGATTTTTGAGACGGAATGTTTTTCCATGTATTCGGACATGTCGAGCCGGATCAGTCTGTTTTCATCATCAAGAAGAAATTCCGCCAGGGCCTTTGCCAGCTCTGTTTTTCCCACCCCGGTCGGGCCAAGCAGGAGGAAGGCCCCGATGGGTTTGTCTTTTTCCTTAAGGCCCGCTCGGTTTCTTCGAATGGCGTTACTAACAGCTATGATAGCATTATCCTGCCCAACGACCCTCTTATGCAGGTTGGCTTCCATGTGAGTCAGTTTGTCCTGCTCGGTTTCCTGAATTTTATTGACAGGAATTCCCGTCCAGTCTGCCACCACAGTAGCGATATCTTCGGCGGTGACATAGTTGTCCATAGTGGTGAGAGTTTGTTTCCAGTCGCCACGTTCCTTTTCAAGTTTTTCATCAATGGTAAGAATTTCCTGCCGAAGGGCGGCAACAGCTTGAAAATTTTGTTGCTCGAATTCTTCCTTCTGCTTTAGGTTCAGCCGGTTTTTTTCGTTTTCCAATTCCCTTACATGAGTGGGAACATTAATCAGGGCCAGGTGTTTTTGAGCGCCCGCCTCATCCAGTAAATCCACAGCCTTATCGGGCAGAGCCCGGTCAGAGATATGTTTTTCAGAAAGTTTTGCGGCAGTGATCAGGGCTTCCTCCTTGAACCGGATCGAATGGTGTTTTTCATAGTGTGACTTCAATCCATCAAGAATCTTAATGGTGCCTTCAACAGAAGGTTCCTCGACCAGAATGGGCTGGAATCTTCGCGACAGGGCTTTATCTTCCTCAATATGTTTTTTGTATTCATCCGATGTGGTGGCTCCGATGCACTGAAGCTGTCCTTTGGAAAGAGCGGCTTTGAGCATATTTGAGGCATCAACGCCTCCTCCCCCCGCTCCTGCGCTGACGATTGTATGGAGTTCATCGATAAAGAGGATGATGTTTCCCTGGGCGGCGATGATTTCGTCTTTCACCGCTTTCATGCGTTCTTCGAATTCACCACGCATTTTGGCGCCAGCGATGATCTCTGACATCTCCAATACCTTGACCTTTTTGCCCAGCAGGGTATCCGGAACTTCGGCGTTGACGATTCTCTGTGCAAGGCGTTCCACGATGACGGTTTTCCCTACTCCCGGTTCCCCGATAATTACGGGATTGTTTTTTCGTCTGCGGGAAAGAATCTGGATGATGCGGTTGATTTCCTTTTCTCTTCCGATGACGGGGTCCAGATCCCCTTTGCGAGCCAGGTCTGTAAGGTCGGTGGTGAATTGTGCCAGAATATCAGATTTGCCTTCAGCATCTTTTTCACTGATGGTCCGGCCTCCACGCAGGGATTCAATCTCATTCTTGACCTTTTCGTAGGTCACTCCCATTTCCGCAAGCAGGGCAGGCATTTTTCCCAGGCTACTATCAAAGTGGGACAGGAACAAGGCTTCCAGCCCAATGAACTTGTCACCCAATGCTTTTGCCTGCTCCTGGGCGGCTTTGAATAAAGCCTCTGTTTCTTTTGGAACCTGAATATGCCCTATGGCAGAACTGTGGAACTTCGGTTCATCTTTTTGCAGGGAATAAATTTTTTCAATAATTTTTTGGGAAATCTCCAAGTCGTGGGGATAAGCGGTTTCAAGAATTTCCACGATCATGGAATCTTCCTGCGACAGCAGGCCGAGCAAAACGAAATCCGGCGTCAACGTATCCTGGTGCAGGTTGATCATTTCCATGGAGCCTACATTGAGGGCTTCGATCACCTTGTCTGTAAAATTGCGGATATGCTGTTGAAGCATATTTTAGTTCTCAGGTTTAAAGGTTAATAAAGTTTGCATGTGAAGCCGGACCGAGTCACTCAACGCGTCATAGTCGTAGCCTCCTTCGAGCATGGAGAGTAACCGTCCATCGCAAACATCCCCGGCAACACTCATCATCAATTCGGTCATTTTACCAAAGCAATCGGTGGTCAACTCTATTTGGCCCAGGGGATCCTTCTGATGCGCATCAAAGCCGGCCGAAATAATTATCAGATCGGGTTTGTAGCGTTGAATTTCTGGTATCAGTTTATTTTCCACTGCGGAAAGGTAATCGTCATCATCTGCGTAGGCATCCATTGGAAGGTTCAATGTGGTGCCCAGCCCATCTCCAGTACCGGTTTCTCCTGCCGCCCCTGTGCCGGGATAAAACGGGTATTGATGCGCGCTACCGTAATAAATGGATGGGTCATTATAAAACGAGTGCTGGGTGCCGTTGCCATGATGCACGTCCCAATCGAAAATAAAAATCTTGTTCAGTCCTTTTATTTTTTGCGCGTATCGGGCGGCTATTGCCACATTGTTGAACAGGCAGAACCCCATTGCATGGTCTTGCTCGGCATGGTGCCCCGGTGGGCGCACAGCGCAAAAGGCGTTATGGATACTACCATCGATGAGTTGATCAATGGCACTCATTCCTGCCCCGGCGCTTAAAAGTGCCGCATCATAGGAGTCGGAAGAGATTACCGTATCGCCGTCCAAATTACGTACCTCGTCCACGCAACTCTGCTTAACGCTTGCGACATAGCCGGCATCATGCACCCGGCTAATTTCTTCCACAGTGGCTTTGCGGGGTTGTATTGGAGTGAGGTTGTTGTAAAATTCAGAGGACTCCAGCCGGTTCTGAATGGCTGTTAATCGACCGGGGTTTTCGGGGTGCGGTTCAGTTTCATGCCTGAGGTAAAATGGATCCGATGCGTAACCCGTTTTATTCGTCATAAGAACTTTCCCGTTTAACCACTCGGCGCCAGCATGGTGCTGGACCCAGAGAGCAATAACTCCATCTGGCCAGCAAAAAATTTTTCGACTTATTAAGTCCGTTGAGTAGTTTGAGAATATCAGAATCCATGAATTGAATCAACTTCCTTAAGTTTATGAATCTTTTAGAAAAACAAGAGCAGTTGGCCGAGCTTAAAGCTTTTGCGGAAAGCCTGGGTTTTGATGGATTCGGGGTGGCTCATCCTGAACTGGGCCCAGCTGGTGAGAGGTTCGGGGAATGGCTGGATGAAGGTTATGCCGGCGAAATGGCCTATATGCGGCGTGGTGAGGAGAAGCGGAAAAATCCTCATCTTGTGCTGGAGGGTGTAAAAAGCATTCTCTGTTTTCGCACCAATTACTATGCAATGGAAAAGGATATGAGCTATGTCGAGCATCGTGATATTGCGGATATTTCCATCTACGCTTTAAACAAGGATTACCACGATACCATCACGCCGCGTTTGCGACAGATGGAGGAAAAAATCCAGGCGAAGTTTGAGGGATGCAGAACCCGGATTTATGTAGACACGGGCCCCCTGCTCGAAAAGCCTTTGGCCCAACAAGCGGGCTTGGGCTGGATTGGCAAGCATACCAATCTTCTCACCCAGGGTGTGGGGTCCTGGTACTTTCTTTCTGAAATACTGACCGATGTGGTCCTTCCTCAATCCCAGCCTGTTGAGGATCATTGCGGCACCTGCCGGAGTTGTATAGATATCTGCCCGACAAAGGCCATCATCGCCCCCTATGTTCTGGATTCAAACCGGTGTATTTCCTACCTCACTATTGAGTTGAAAGGAGTCATACCCGTTGAGTATAGAAAAGCAATTGGCAATAGAATTTACGGTTGCGATGACTGCCAGATAGTTTGCCCGTGGAATTCTCATGCGGTTAAAACCGATGAGCCGGACTTTCAAAACAAGCAGGACACGCTCAACTTGATTGACTTGATTCAGATCACTGGAGAAATGTTCAGCCGAAGGTTCAAGGGAAGCCCGATCAAGCGGATAAAACGAAGGGGACTGCTGAGAAATGTTGCCGTTGCCCTGGGCAATTCCGGCAATCCGCAGGCCATACCTCCTCTGCTCAAGGTGCTGGATGACGAGGAACCCTTGATCCGGGCGCACGCGGTCTGGGCTCTGGGCGAACTTTCAGGGCTCGAAATCCTTCCTGCTATTCAGGAAAAATTAAATAATGAGAAGGAAGATATTGTCCTCGAAGAGCTGGAAAGAGTGGTGGCTCGATTTGCCACCTCGTAAGCGTATGTCAACTTCATCATAGGTTTGGTGTTTCCCATTATGGTGCAAACTTACCCTCGACCCCTTTTAGTTCTTTCCGGACTTTTCCTGATTGCTCTGGCTGTTCGTGTTCTTTATTTTGTTGAGCTTTCCCAGCTGCCTTATTTTGATATCGTCCTTCCTGTTTATGATCATTTCAACTTTGATCAGGGCGCGTTGAATTTTGCGGCGGGTGATGTGTTGGCCCGGTCACCCAATAACAGCTATTCCCCCCTTTATAAGTATTTTCTGGGAAGCCTTTATTTTATATTTGGCAGAAATTTTTATGTGGTCTACGGCCTGCAATTTATACTGGGGGCTCTGGGCGCGGTTCTAATATTCTTGATAGGGAAAAGGCTGTTTGATGTTCGTGTGGGTCTTTTGGCATTTATCGGTTTTGCCTTTTACTCCACAGAAATCATATATGAAGGGATCATTCTTCGTGCCGCCTTCATTACCTTTTTGGGAATTCTCTCGTTTTATGCGCTGATCTGTTTACGCGAATCTCCTACCTCATTGATGCTGATAGGTTGCGCCCTGGCCCTGTCTCTATTTTTTCAATCACGCCCTAATACTTTTCTGTGTCTGCCTTTTGTTATTTTTTATATTCATAGATTTGTCTTCAAAGGTTGGGGGCCAGAGGAGCGAATGAGAGGCTGGGGGATATTTTTGATTCCCTTGTTTCTTTCGTTTATTCCGTTGCTGGTCCAGTGTTATCTCGTTCATGGGAGGTTTGTGTTTTTTGATTCCAGCGGAGCCACTGCGTTTCTGCCGGGAAATTTTATTGATTATTCTGGTGTGGGGTTTGACTCGAATCTTTTGATTCGCTTCCAGAAAGAGCATCAGATGGAAAATCTTTCTCCCGCGTCTTTCATTTTTCAGCAGATCATGAGCGACCCCATCGGGTTTTTGCAAATGCTCTGGCGTAAGGTGTATTTTTATTTCAACGACCTGGAGGGGGCATCCAACCTTTCCACTTATCTTTATCTGGAAAACTCCAGAGTATTGCCTTTTTTGTTGAGCCACTTCTCCCTGTTTTCTGCTTTAGGGCTGATGGGGGTTGTGCTGGCAATCCGGAACAGGGAAAAAATATTTCTCCTGTATGCTTATCTGGCATGCCTGATTCTTTCAGTGGTTCTCTTTCATGTGGTGGCCCGCTTTCGAATTCCCTCCGCGCCGTTTTTGATCCTGTTTGCCGCCTATGCGGTGGGCAGAGCCTGCACCTGGTGGAACCAAAGGCAATTCAAATCCATTGCAGTATTTGTTTTGGTCTTTCTGGTTTTGTTCTATGGGTTGCGGGCTCCAGAGGACCAAACCAAGATTCGTTATGTAGATTATTGCAATTGGAGTCATGCCTATATGCTGGAAGAGAAATCGTTTGATGTGGATAAAGCAGAGACTTATGGAATTAAATGTCTGGAATCGGAGAGAAAAGTAAATTCCGATTGGGGAGTGACCAATACAACGCTGGCTTCTGTTTACAAACTCTACGGTTTTTATTTAATTCAGCAACAAGATGAAACCGCAGATAAAGTATTGAGGTATGCTTTTTCCATCGACCCGTTCGATTCCGAGTTATACCGGATGTATTCCGATTTCGAAGTGGGGCGCAACAATACCAGCTCGGCGATCCGGCATCTTCAAATCAGCCGGATTGCAGATAAAAGAGATGTTGTCCCGCTACGGACCCTTATCCAGATTTATTATAAAAACAACAGTGACCCCGGCAGGCTATTGGCGGCCTTAAAAATGGCACTGCCCATGGAAAAGGATCCGGGTATTGCTCAGCATGTGAAGAATGAGATTCGCCGGCTGGAAAGTTTGCTGGCCGATAAAAGCGACTGGGTAAAAACTTCTGCTGAAAAAGCCCAAAAATATCTTTTTGAAGGTAAATGGTCGGCGGCATTGGAGGAATATAAAAAACTGAATGCGTTCAATGCTTCCGATGCTGGTCTCCTCGTTGAGCAGGGGGTGGCATACGAGAATTTGAACGATAAAGAAAAGGCACTGGATTCTTATTATGATGCTTTGCTGGTCAAAGAGGATAGTCCGAAATTGAATAAAAGCCTGGGGGATTTTTACCTGTCCGCAGGGAATCCGGTTTTGGCAGTGCTTCACTGGAAGCGATACCTGGAAACCTCGCCACAAGAGGGCGAATATTTTCTGACCCAGAAGCAGTACCAGTTTTTTTCTCGGCAGTTGAGGATGAAGGGCCTGAAGAAACAGATTTTTGACCTTTCCGGGGAGCAAACCCGAGCCCTTTATAAAATCTACCGGACTATGAAGGTGGAATTAGGCCCATAAAGCGGATTCCAGCGAACAATCAAAACAAACCGTTGATCCTGCATAGGCTCCCGTCCTATAATCAGTAAAATTTATCCCCCTTTTTTTGAATAGGTTTATGGAAAATTCACGTTTTATAAAGGCTTGCCGGGGCGAACCGGTTGATAAAACTCCTGTTTGGTTCATGCGCCAGGCGGGTCGGTATATGAAAGTTTACCGGGACCTCAAAGAAAAACACACCTTTCTGGAAATGTGCAAGACCCCGGAATTGGCTTGTGAAGTTACATTGCAACCTCTGGATGTGCTGGGGGTGGATGCGGCTATAATTTTTGCTGATATTCTTCTTCCCTTGGAACCGATGGGGACGGGTTTGGAGTTTGTCGCGGGTGATGGTCCCATGATTCCTCGTCCGGTTAAGGACAGAAAGGCTGTCGAGGGCCTGTTACCGGTAAACGTGGAGGAACAACTGGGTTTTGTTGCCGATGCGATTCGTTTGGTGAGAAAGGAAATTAATATTCCCTTGATCGGTTTTGCCGGGGCACCATTTACTCTATGCAGTTATATGATAGAGGGGGGAAAGTCACGGGAATTTAAAACCACCAAGTTGATGATGTATGAATCTCCGGATGTTTGGGAGATGTTGATGGATAAGGTTTGCATCATGTTGGTGGATTACTTGAAGATGCAAGTTTCCGCAGGGGCTCAGGCTCTCCAGATATTCGACAGTTGGGTCGGATGCCTCAGCCCTCACGATTACGAAAAATATATTCTTCCTTATACCAAGCGTGTTTTTGATGGACTGAAAGATGTCGGAGTCCCTATCATTAATTTCAGCACCGGGACCTCCACGTTATTGGACACGGTGCAAAAGGCTGGCGGAGATGTTCTCAGCTTTGACTGGAGAATTGAAATAGATACAGCTCGGGCTATTTTGGGAAGTGACCAGCCAGTCCAGGGCAATCTCGACCCGGTAACGCTTTTTGCTCCCCTGCCGGTGATTCAAGATAGGGTCCATGATATCCTCAAGCGTGCTGGGGGAAGAGGCCATATCTTCAATTTGGGACATGGGATTTTGCAACACACCCCTGTAGAGCATGTCAAAGCTGTAGTGGAAATGGTTCATGAATACCAGCATGAATGATTTTTCAACCACCGAGCCACTGACCGGTGTTTTCCTTATGGCGCATGGGGCTCCCGAGTCCACCGATGATATTCCGGAATATTTGAGGAACATCCGAGGCGGAACGGAGTCCACTCCAGAGACTATCCAAATAATTCGCCACCGCTATGAGCAGATCGGCGGGAAATCCCCCTTGCGGGAAATTACCCAGGAGCTTTGCGCTCGGCTGGAAACTTTTCTCAACCAGCAGGGTCCACAGTTCAAGGTCTATTGCGGAATGCGTAACTGGAGTCCTTACATCCGTGACGAAGTAAAAAGGATGAAGGACGATGGAGTAAAAAGGGTGGTGGCACTTTGCATGGCTCCACAATTCAGTACCTGGAGCACACGCTTGTACTTCAAGGTTTTTAAAGAAGCGTTGAAAAACTGCGATGCTGAAGATATGGATGTACGCTACATTGGTAGTTGGGCGGATCACCCGCTTCTGATTGACGCGCTTGAAGAAAAATACCGGGGAGCTCTTGAAAAACTGGGGCCGAATGCTAAAGAGTCGGTTTACACGATTTTCACGGCACATAGTATTCCGTCCGAGTCTCTGGAGTTTGGCGATCCTTATGCAGAAGAGTTTGACAAAACCATTAACAGGCTTGTGGAACGTGTGCAACCGAGATACTGGTTCAAAGCTTACCAGAGCCAGGGCATGATACCGATTCCCTGGTTGGGGCCTACTGTAGAATCGGTTTTGGATAAGATCGCGAGACGGGGAGCGAAAACGGTTTTAATCGTCCCGGTCGGTTTTGTTTGCGATCATGTAGAAATTTTATTTGATATTGATATAGAATTTAATAAATATGCCAAAGAGCGTAAATTGAATTTACACCGCACCGAATCGTTAAACCTCTCCCCGACATTTGTTGAAGCACTGGCTTCTGTGACTTGGGAAAACCTTGCCTAAAGTGGCAACATCCTTCTAGCACTAAAGAATATTCATGGATCTTGAAAATTTAAATCCCCAGCAGTTGCAGGCTGTGCAACATAGTGAGGGGCCGTTGATGTTGGTGGCAGGGGCAGGCTCGGGGAAAACACGTGTCATCACCTGCCGAATTGCCCACCTTATCAAGGCGAAGGGCGTGTCTCCGGAAAGTATCCTGGCCATCACATTTACCAACAAGGCGGCAGGGGAGATGAAGGAGCGTGTTCGAAACATGCTGGATCTTCGCGGAGCTTTTCCCTGGGTTAGCACCTTCCATTCTTTTTGCCTGAGAATCCTGCGAAGGCATATTTCGGAATTGGGTTTCTCCAATGATTTTGTTATCTATGATGCTCAGGATCAACTGACCCTGGTCAAACAGTGCATGAAGGCGGCGCAAATCAGTTCG
This sequence comes from Nitrospina sp., assembly GCA_018653085.1. GTDB lineage: Bacteria > Nitrospinota > Nitrospinia > Nitrospinales > VA-1 > LS-NOB. Next base: position 22,191 of record JABIAY010000047.1, on the reverse strand, counting down.
GACGCGTTTCCGCCTAAAACTCTCCTCAATCACATCAGTGGATTTAAGAATGATTTTTTGATGCCCGAAGATGTGCAACAGGATGCGATGCCGTATGGGCACCAGTTCAAGGCGGCAGGTCTTTATCCTGTTTACCAGTCTGCCCTGAAAAAAAATAACGCTTTGGATTTTGATGATTTGCTGATTTTTGCGGTCCGACTTTTTCAGGAGGTGCCTTCTTTACGGACTTATTACAACGATAAGTTTCGCTATATTCTGGTGGATGAGTTTCAGGATACCAACGCGGCGCAGTACAAGCTGGTGCGTTTGTTGTCGGAGTCCCATAAAAATATTTGTGTCGTGGGTGATGACGATCAGAGTATTTATCGGTGGAGAGGGGCAAATATAGAAAATATTTTGAAGTTTGAAAGTGATTTTCCCGGAACCACAGTGATCAAGCTTGAGGAAAATTATCGTTCCACACAAAATATTTTAAGCGCGGCGGGGAGTGTGGTGAAGGAAAATAGCAACCGGAGAGACAAAACATTATGGACGCAAAATGAAAAGGGCTCGCCGGTGTTATGCTACAAGGCTAAAGATGAAATCGATGAGGCTGATTTTGTTTGCGAAAAAATCCTGACATTGAACCGTGATGAAGGTTTTAGTTTCAATGAAATGGCGATTCTTTACCGTACCAATGCGCAATCCCGTGTAATGGAAGATGTGTTGCGGCGAAACGGGTTGCCTTATCAGGTTATAGGGGGATTGCGTTTTTACGAGAGAAAAGAAATCAAGGATGTTCTGGCATATATGCGGGTGGTTTTGAATCCGAACGACTCGGTTTCTTTAAAACGAATATTAAATGTTCCTGCTCGAGGAATTGGCAAGACCTCGGTGGAAAAAGTGGAGGCTTATTGCCAGGAGAAAGGTTTGACGCTTCTGGAGGGTTTGCGTGATAACGAACAACGGAAAATGACAGCCTCTGCTGCGGGCAGGAAGATCACTCAATTTCTGGAAATCATGGATCACCTGGCCGCCACTTTTCGGCAGGGCAATCCGCTGGAGCTTTTGCAAGAGGTGATAGACCGGTCGGGATATGGAGAAATGTTGGAGGCGGAGAATACTCACGAGAGTAAAGGGCGCATCGAAAACCTGAATGAATTGTTTTCCGCTGTGGAACAGTCGGTGGAGAGTGGAGAGGGGAGCTTGCAGGAGTTCCTGGATTCGGCTTCGCTGGTGGCCGACCTGGACAACTTTGATGATGAGCGGGGGGTTCTTCCGTTAATGACCCTGCATACCTGCAAGGGGTTGGAATTTTCTTCCGTATTTGTGGTAGGCATGGAAAATGGACTTCTCCCTCATGCCAGTTCCATGTCGGATCCGGAAGAATATGAAGAAGAGAGAAGGTTGTGTTATGTAGGTTTTACCCGAGCCCGAAAAAAACTGTTCGTCACCCATGCGCGGAGTAGGAGAGTTTATGGCACCATCTTTAACTACCAGCCTTCAGATTTTTTACTTGCCATTCCCGATGAAGTTATGATCCGGGAGTCCAGCGGGTTCGCCGGTGAGCTTGCCCCAAAATTTAACGATAACTTTGGACAATCCATTCCCTCCATGTCTTGCCAGGAAAAAGAAGAGGGTGGTTATTCGATTGGGACAAAAGTCTTGCACGCGAAGTTTGGATCGGGAATTGTGCTCAACCTTTCAGGAAGCGAAGAAGATTTGAGGCTGGAAGTGTTTTTCAAGGCTCCGCACGGGAAAAAGCAGCTCTCAGCCAGCCACGCGAAGCTGATTGTTCTTTGAAAGAACGGTCTGTTATTCTGACGCGGTTTTCAGAGACCGTTTTAAAATAGATTCCAACTTGGCTTTTGCCTCCAGAGAAAGTCTTAAGCTTAATACGATGCCATCGGGGTTGTAATCCTCTTTTAATATCAGGGCGACTTTCCTTATTTCCTGAACGAGAATGGCCTGGGAGTGATCAAGTTCTAGACGGTAAGGGGCTAGTTTTTTCTCGTAGTGATAGATGATTTGTTGGCGGAGCGAGTCAATGCCTTGTCCCGTTTGGCAGGAAATGCCAACCGAAGAAGGAAAAGCATGAAGAGCCCGGTCCAGAATTTCGATGTCGGGCAAGCTGTCAACTTTATTAAAGGCGATGACAATGTCGATGTCGTCTGCGCTCATTTCCCGGAGAAGATCATCGGCGGTGCGCATTTGTTCGATATATTCAGGGTGACTGAGGTCCACGACATGGATCAACAAATTGGCATCACGGACCTCATCCAGGGTGCTCTTAAACGAAGCGACCAGATCATGAGGTAGTTTGTTGATCAACCCTACGGTATCTGATAGCAATACCGGGTATGGAAAATTTTTCTTGATCTTGCGCACGGTCGCATCCAGGGTTGCGAAGAGTTTGTCCTCGACCAGCGTGTCGGCACCTGTCAGGCAATTCATCAAGCTGGATTTTCCCGCGTTGGTGTAACCGACCAATGCTACCTTATAAGTTCCTGATCGATTTTTTCGCTGAGTCTTCTTTTCCTTGTCAATTTGAACGAGCTTTTTTTCCAGCTTGTGGATTTCATTGCGGATCATTCGGCGGTCCAACTGGATCTGCGTTTCCCCTACGTCTTTCATGCCAATTCCACCACGTTGCCGGGAAAGGTGTCCCCACATCCCGGTAAGGCGGGGAAGCGCATACTTCATCTTTGCCAGTTCAACCTGAGTTTTCGCTTCCCGGGTTCGGGCGTGATCGCTGAAGATTTCCAGAATGACCCAGGGTCGGTCCATTACCCTGCACTTGAAGATATTTTCCAGCTCCCGGTTCTGCCGGGGCGAAAGTTCCTCGTCAAAAATGACTGCTTCAGGGCTATGGTGTTTAACGGCCAATCTGATCTCTTCCACTTTTCCGCTACCCACAAAGGTTTTGGGGTTAATATCCGTCAGGCGCTGAGTTAATGTGGCAACCGGATTATATTGGGCGGTGGTGGCGAGACCTGCCAGTTCCTCCAGCGAAATTTCAGCAGACGGTGAGGAGGGCATACTAACCCCCACCAATATGGCTTTCGGTTTTGAGGGATGGGTCTTTATGTGATTCGGAGTTTTGGTTTTCATGCGTTAAGCGGATTATAACGTATATTGGGATGTGCGGGGATGGATTTTGCGGTTATAAAAATGAGGGGAAAAGCCGGGAAAAGGAAGGGGGGTGCGCAGTTAGACGGGAGTTTTTTTCAGTCCTTCTGGAGGCTGGATTTTAATTTAATATATTTGGTATTCATATCATCCAACCTTTGAACGAGGGTCAGGATCAACTGTGCTTGAAATTTCTTTTGAATTACCAGATTGAATTTGTCTATGATTTCCTGGGTGATTTTCATGACCACAACTTGCTGGGAGTCGGCAAGGGCGTTGGTATTTCTGGGGCGATTGCTGATCAACGAAACCTCGCCGAAAATTGATCCGGCTTTTAGTTCCGCGATGGTAATTTCTTCTGGTTCCTGAAGGGAAATATGCCCGTCCCGAACAGGGGCCAAGGTTGACTTGGTAATTCGAATGGATCCGGTCAGGACCACGAATAGAGCGGACCCGCTGTCTCCTTCCGAGATGATGGTTTCCCCATCCTTGTATTTTTCAAAAATTCCAGAGGTGTTTACCAGCTTGGCTTTTTCCTCGTCTGAAAATTCCTGGAAAAAGGGCAACCGCTCAATGAATTCCAGAATAGGATTTTTGTCCAACTCACACCTCTAAGTCGATAATATGGAGCCAGCTGAAAAGGCACAGCCACTATAGAAGATATATTATCCTTTATGCACCACTTTTTTTCCAGATTTGTTTTCATATTTTGCGGCCAGTAAATCTATGAAGGACTGTGTTTCTTTCATTTGGCCTGAATTATCGTTTCTTTTGAAGATTTGGTGCGCCAATTTTGCGTACATGAGTGCGTTTCGCCCATCCCCCATTTCATCATAAATTCTCCCGATTTTGAGGTGGGTTTTGGCATTTTTGCGATTGAAATTCAGGGCCAGCTTGTATGCCCAGGCGGCCTGCTCGTAACTTCCCAAAAGCAGGCCTCCGTTACTGGAGAGTTCGAGTAGGTTTTGCCTTTCCTCATTTTCCTTTTGCGAATCCATGAAACGCTGGGCTTCCAAATAGGCATCCCCTAGTTTTGACAGTAAAGCCTCTGGATTGCCGCTTGTATTTTTTAAATTACTCTTCAAGCTTGAAATGTTTTTACTGAACCGGGAGAGTGTTTCCTGTGTAGATTCTTCGGTCGTTTCGACCGAGGTGTCTGGCAGGGAAGCTACGACCACTTCAGTTTTATCTTCCACAATTTTTTTCTGCTTCGGTTTTTTTTCAGTTTTCTTTTTTTTCCTTTCATCCAGCCTATTGCTGAAATTCCCTTCCAACGTTTCTGCGGTCTCCTCTTGTGTTTTTTCCTGCTTGTCTTGAGGGATTTGTGCAGGCAACTTTTTCTTGACGGCTGGCTGAGGTCGTTGCGCAGTCTGCTTTTTAACAACTCGTTTTTGGGTTGTTTTTCTGGCCAGCTGTTTTTTTACTTTTTTCTTTTTTACGGTGGATTTTCTTTGGATTTTTTTGCGTTCGGTCTTGCGCTTTTCTGTTCTTTTGCGGTCCACGACTTTAGACTTGGACTTGCGCACAACAGCTTGACGTTTCTCGGTTTTTTTGATCCGTTCTCTTTTCTTGATTTGCTTTTGTGTGGACCGGACATTTTTTTTTCTTGCGTAATTTCTTCCGGGTCGAATCATGTCTTAATTCAGCGACCCTTTTATTTTTAGCTATCTTCAAGGCCGCCAGTACTTCCCCCTGGACATTTTTAGAATCCCGCCTTTGAGTTCTCGTCCTTCTTTTCATGGCTCTCCGGGTTTCCTGCATGTCGGCCTTGAGTTCCTCGGCAATATTTTTGGAGGCCTGCTTGTAATCCTGTTGACTTTTTTTGAAGATGCTTCCGGCTTCAAACATTGCCGCGCCCGATTCGGTTCGGGAATCAGCCATGGTTATACTTTTCTCCTTTTGAAAATCGCTGAAGGCCGCACGGCTCGATTGCAGTACTTCTTTCGAGTCCGCTTTGGCAGAGTTCATTTCCCCCCGGGCCTCGACCAGAGAATCTTTAAGTGCTGTAGTTTCCTGTTGCCAGATTGCTTTTTGGCTCTGAAGAACTTGTTTTATCTCTTTAGTCATGGTCTTTGCTTCCATGCGCATTTTTTTCAGTTCTTTGCGCATTTCTTCTTTGCCTGCGAGAAAATCATTTTTGGACTTTTCCATGATTCCCAGTATTTCTTCCTGAATGGACTTGGTTTCCTGTTGCAGTCCTTGCAGTTCGGCTTTCAATTTCAGAGCCTCTGCTTTCATCGCTACCTTTATTTCCTCCATGATGCGTTGCATCTCTATGCGAATTTGTTCCATTTCTTCCCGCAGAATTTCCTGTTCTAGAACCATTTCTTCCCGCAGGATTTCCTGTTCTTGCAACGAATCGTTAAGGAGACTTTTGTCAAATTTTTCGGGCTTGAAATCCTGCGCCTGAGCAGGGGTAAAGAGAAGGAAGCATTGCAAAAGCAGGATTCCGATGAAACAAGTTCCAACTGCCACACAGGGAACAGCCGAACGGCCTGGGCTTTTTTGTAAAGCGGCGTTGTGCATCGTATTTACGTAAAATATTGAATTATTGGAGGTATCTTTAATTATAACAACTTATCGGTAAAATGGGCGCGAATTTGACCCTCGCACGCAGATTTCATGCAAAAACAATAAAATCATTGCAGCAATTTACGAGGGGGGTACCATAAGGAGAACAGCGGGTTATTTTCTAAATTCGAAGAAAAAGGTGAACGATGAAGATCAGGCTATCAGAACATGTGGGACCTCACTGCACATCCATCGATGATGGGCAGAAGGTGTATCAGATGCTTGCTGAAGAATTTAAGCAACGCAACCCGGTGGAGTTGGATTTTCAAGGGGTGGAGTCAATCCTGACGCCGTTTCTTCACAATTGCATTGGCAGGTTACTGAATGAATACCAAAAGGAAACTGTCATGGAACGATTGGTTCTGTGCAACCTTTCAGCGGAACACTTAAGGCAGGTGAACGTATATATTGACCGAAAAGACCAGGAACAGTTTCAAGACGATTCCAGTAATTCCCTGATGGAGTTATTTGAAGAAGATGAGTTGGGTGACCTCGGTCTTTGAGATAAAAAAAAGGTTTGCGGCTTAGACTCCCAGTTGCCGGATGGCCTCATAAATGACTATGCTCACAGTGTTGGCGATATTGATAGACCGCCCCCGGTCATCGTACTGGGGAACGCGATATGTCTGCTCCTTGTTTGACTGAATGAGGTTTTGCGGGAGCCCGCGGGTTTCACTGCCAAAAAACAGATAGGCCCCCGGTTGGAATTTATGCTGGAAAAGATCTTTCTCCCCTTTGGTGGAGAAAAATATCTTTTGGGCGGATTGAGGGATTTTCTGTAGAAACGTTTCAAGGTTGGGATAGGTTTTGACATTTACATGTTTCCAGTAATCCAGACCTGCCCGTTTAAGCTGGCTGTCGCTGATTTCGAACCCCAGCGGTTCTATCAGGTGCAGGGTGCTTTGGGTTGCAAGGCACAACCTCCCAATCGTTCCTGTATTCATGGGAATTTCCGGTTCCACTAAAACGACATTTAGCTCATGTGGCATGGACTTTTTTCCAGGTCAGGGGTTTTCCTGTTGACGCATGGATTTTATAGCAAAAATCCGATGAATCAATAACTCCTTTACATTCCATGAGTTGTATCTCGCCTTTTCCTGTCGTTTGCTTCCTCAGTTTTCAAAATATTTTAGCACCATAAAAAAGTGTGGATGAGTGAATCTCCGGCACTCACCGGGCATCCAAGAATTATGGACAGCGATCAGCTTCTTCATGATCTTAAAACTTTGCAAAAGAAGGAGAGAAACATGGATGAAATAGCCGATTATATGATATCTCCCATTCTGAGTATAGATTTAGAATCTTCTGTTCAGGAAGCCGCCCAGTTCATGGTGGCGCACAACATTGGATCTGTGCTGGTGAAAGAATTTGAAGAGTATGTAGGTATTGCGACTGAAACGGACCTGACTCGCAAGGTACTTGGAAAGGGCTTGGATGCTGAAGCCACGCTGGTTTCGGAAATCATGACCAGCCCTATCCTTTCACTGGACTGTTATCTGCCGGTGGAGGAGGCGAACCGTTTTATGCATAAAAACAAGATTAGACATCTTGTGGTTACGGAGGAGGAAAAAATAGTGGGAATCCTTTCGGTGAAAGACCTGGTTGCCTATTTTTCTAAAGATTTTCGTATGCAGGAATAGTGGGTATGGAACAGTACGAGCAATTTTTTAACTGTCCCCATTGCGGCGAGACCATTTCTGTCCTCGTGGACTTATCGATTTCGAACCAGGAATATATAGAGGACTGCGAAGTCTGTTGCCGCCCGATAGAGATAAGCTACGCAGTCGGAGCAGATGGCGAAATTGAGTTTGAAGGAGGGCAGAGTTGACAGGAAGGGTTTCTTTAGAGCAAGACCCTGTTGTGGCGAGGGCTATTTATTTTTTAGCTTTTTTTCGCTTGGTTTTTTTCTCAATCACTTTTTTCACCTTGAAGTCATCCTTTCCTTCCCAGGTTACTTCGAGATAGGGCGGAAATTCGGTGGCCCTGTCGATTTCGGCGGACTCGACTTGTTCCGGGGTGAGGTTCAGCACCTTGGATAGGTCGACTCCGTTCAAGCGGGCATCAATCAGGTTTGCCTGATCAAAATTTGCGCCTGTCATATTGGCCTTGGTAAAGTCGGAGGCGGCCAAGGTGGCTTCGGTAAAGTCGGCTTCCATCAAGTTTGCTTCATTGAATGTGGCTTCGCTTACAACGGCCCAACTAAAATCTGCCCAGCGAAGGTCTGCTTCGGTAAAATCCGTTGCGATCAATTGGCCGTCGGCAAAATAGGCATCATGCAGGTCGGCCCTTGACAGGTTGGCTTCTGTCAGGTCCGCTTCGATGAAATTCGCATTACTCAAATTGGCCCCGCTCAGGTTTGTGTTGTTGAGGTTTGCCTTTGCCATTTTAGCATCGTGTAAATCCAGCCCTGCCAGATCCAAATCAGCCAGAACCGCCCCAAAAAGATTGTCCTTGGAGTCGAGCACCTTTTTTTGCTCGGCATTTTTCTTGGCTTCCAGGCGTTTAAGTTCTTTGACCTCTGCTTCGCTGAGTTCAAGTTCCTGGGACTCACCAGATTCTGGTTGGGTTTCTTCTGCCATGAGTGTTTATAAATTTAAAAGGGGGCAATCGCAACCATCAGGCCGCCGCAAAGTTTTTCAGGCTTTCTTCCAGCCTCTGGGAATTCAGGTTCTGGCCGATGAACACCATTTTGTTAAGAGGGGAGTTTGACCCCCAGGGCTTATCAAACCGGCCCTCAAACATCATATAAACACTTTGAAAAAGGTATCGTTCTGAAGAACCTTCAACATTCAAAATTCCTTTAGCCCGAAAGACATTCATGCCCTCCTGGATCAGTAGCATTTGGAGCCACAGATTTAGGCGGTCCGGGTCGACATGACCCGGAAAAGAAAGCGAGACCGAAGAAATTTCCTCATCGGTTTCGTGGTGGTGTGTGTCGAAGGTAGCTGTCTCTAATGCAGTTTTTAGATCGAATCCACCAATATCTAATATTTGATTCAAGTCAACTACCGCATTGGTGGTTTTATGGGTTTTTGCTGTGGGGTTGATCTGATGTATCTGTTTCTCCAGTTTTTCCATTTCCGGTTCGGTTACCAGGTCAGCCTTGTTCAAAAGAATGACGTTGGCAAAAGCGATTTGCTCCCAGACGACTTCCTGCTCATTCAAATTGTTCGAGATATGTTTTGCGTCAACCAGCGTAACAATTCCATCCAGGGATAAGGATTTAGAGACTTCATCTTCAACCAGGAAGGCCTGGGCGATCGGGCCGGAACTGGCAAGACCGGTGCTTTCAATCAAGATATAATCAAATTTTTGCTGTCGCTTCAAAAGTCGGTTCAGGGTTTCAATCAGATCGCCACGGATGGAGCAACAGATGCAACCGTTACTCATTTCAAATATATCCTCATCGGCTCCGATAACAAATTCAGAATCAATGCTTATTTCCCCGAATTCATTTTCGATTACGGCGATTCGTTTTCCATGATTTTGCTTTAGAATATAATTCAGGAGCGTGGTTTTTCCGGAACCTAGAAAACCGGCAAGCAGCGTTACCGGAAGTGTGTTGAAGTTTTCTGACGAATTCATGATGTTTCCGCTTTTGACAGAAGGGATTTGCCAATTAACCTACCTTATAGGCTATATTATAGCACTGGAGAAGGGTTTAATTCCAAAAACCCCATAAGGGTTTAGAGGCAATTTTAGTGGACCTTTTATGAAACATTTTGGGAAATTATATGTATGGGTCGCATTGGGTATAATGATGGTTTTGCCCTTGTTGTACATGGATTATGGATCCAAGGAGTATCCTGAATTGAACAAGGCGATCCGCGTTGTGCGTTATATGTCGGCCGAGCATCAGTTGCAACGTTCGGCATTCACGTACATTCACCCCGAGGGAAGGCCGGAGCAGTTTGTCGCATGGGTATTCTCTCCGATAGGTTCGGCGATATGGCCGCCTGTTGAAGGAGGAGGAGAGTTTAGCCGGGAGGAAGAAAAAATGATTCAAAAGACAGGAATGCCCTTTCTTCCTTCAGGTGTTTCTCTGGTGCCCGACAAGCCTGACATGGATAAGGGCCAGCAAGTGGTGGTGCGTGGTGATGATGAACGCCAGATGATGATTGTGGAGGGCTACCTCGATCCACAGGGTGCCCCGGTGCTGGTTAAAGAGTGGCGATTTCCCCTGGGTGGAAAGGCGGATTGAGGGGACGGTCAAGAAAATATTGACAATTCGGAGGCAAGGGTACAAATTCAGGGTCGTGGCATGAAAGGAAGGTTGATATGGCAGTAGACATTCAGGAGGCGATTAAAGACTGGGTGGTTTCGCCTCCACATGTATATATCAAGTTGAAGAAAACGCTTGAAGACCCGATGAGTTCTTTCAAGGAGTTTTCCGCAATTATCGGGGGTGATCCTGCCCTCGCCGCGCGTTTGTTGAAAATTGTCAACAGCTCCTTTTACGGGCTGGAGAGTGAGGTCGATACCATCACCCATGCTTTGGGAGTTATCGGCACGGAACAACTAACGGAACTGGTTCTGGCGACATCGGTAACGGAGCAATTCCCCGATATTCCTGAACATCTGGTGAGCATGGATCTTTTCTGGAAGCACTCGATTGCCTGCGGGGTAACGGCGAAGATCATTGCCGACTGGCATGGCGAGAGCAATCTGGAGAGTTATTATCTGGCGGGGATGCTTCATGATATTGGAAGTCTTATTATTTACAAAAAATTTCCGGAAGAAGCGGAAAAAATATTAGCGCGTTGCAAAGATAAAAAAGAAAATTTATTTAATGTCGAGCTGGAAATTTTTGGTGCCACCCATGCCAAAGTCGGCGGGGGATTGCTCAGAGGCTGGGGTCTGCCCTCACTGCTTTATGAGCCCGTGTATTATCATCACCGACCCAAAAAAGCGAAAGACCATCCCTTGATTGCCATGATCATCCATGTGGCCGATAGTATGGTCGATGAAATGAACCTCGGAACCAGCGGTGAGGCGATTGCTAATCCGGTCAAACCGAAAATTCTTAAAGAGTTAGGGTTTTCTGAGTTGCCGATCGAAAAGTTTGAAGAGGAGATTTACGAGCAGTTCGATGCCGCCATGGCCGCTTTCCTTTAAGTCCAGCAACTAAAGATTGGCGTTATGCGGAAGTGCCAGATTCAGGTATTTGCCGCGTTCTCCGTATAGGAATCCCTTTTCTTCAAGAAACGCGATGGTGTTTTCTGTCAGACCCTCTTCCGGCTCTTGCCCAATTTTCTGCCTGAGATGTTCGTGAATATGTTCCAGGGATTTGGGTGCCTCATTGCAAAAAATGAATGCCCATGCATGCGGTCCTTCCAGCCTGGTTTTGACGGATTCCAGCGACCTGCCGTCATAAACAGTCACGAAATCCATGGACTTGGTAAAAATCAGGAAAGGTAGTTGTTCCGACTGGTGCCTTTGTTTCCACTCTTCAGCTGTTTGAAATAATTCCTGCTTCAGTTTCGGGTCAATGTTGTTGCTGGTTTCAAATTCAAAATCATAAGCGATTTTTAAGTGGTCAACATCAGGATGGTCGTAAACGTAGGGGTAGGCCTCTCCCGGTGCCGTGATTTTTATTCCGTATTCTTCCGGTCGCATGAAATAGGGGCTGAACCTTTCGAGCCACAGGTTGCCGACACACTCGGGCGGTGGCAGATGAAACAGTAGTTTGATCAGGTCGATTTGCTGTCGATAATCGTCATCGGCCTCGCCGGGAAACCCGATCAGGATGTTCCAGTTGATTTCAATGCCATAGTACATTGCCCATTTCATGCAGAGAATATTCTGCAGGGGCCGGACGCCCTTATCCATTTGCCGCAATTGATTCAGGCTGAAACTCTCGATTCCTGGCTGAATCACTTTTGCTCCGCCCTCTGCCAGAGTTTTGATTTGTTTTTTGGTCAGGTTGCTTTTGACTTCTATAAAAAAATGCAGGTCATAGTTGTTTTCAGCCAGCTCGCCAAAAACCCCATCGACATATTTCATTTCCAGGATGTTATCGACCAGGCGGAAGCGAAAGGAGTCGTATTTTTTTGAAAGCTGGGCGAGGTCGGTGTGGACCTGCTTGATGGATTTGGCCCGAAATTTCATGGTGCTGGCGTTCAAGCCGCAAAAAGTACAGTGATGTTTCTCTCCCCACCAGCAACCTCGCGCCGTTTCATAAAGTATTACCGGGTTTTCCAGTAAAGAAGATTGAGGGTCGATTTCCCGCAACTGGTCGAAAAACTCGTCGTAATCAGGAGCCGCGTAATCCTCAAAGCTGCCGAACATAGCCTCGGGTTTCTCATAGAGCACTTCTCCTTCACAGCGGTGAACCACACCCCGTGGAACAGGCCCTCCGTGCTCAAAGTATTTGACCAGTTGTGGCAATATATCTTCCGCTTCCCCAGGCACAACGTAATCGATCCATGGAAACACGCGAAAATATTCCAATCCCATATCGGATTCAAAATTGGACCCGCCAAACAGGATTTTTACATGGGGGTATTTTTCCTTGATCAATTTAGCCAGGGTCAGGCTGGCAACGTTTTGGTTGAATGTCGAGGAAAAGCCCACGACATCAAAGGCTCCCCAGTCGCAGGCATCCCGGGACCATTGAAGAAATTCGGGAACCATTTTGGTTTTTACATCGACTAGATACTCCTTGGGGCGTTCAATGGAACGGCAAACCTCTTCAATATGCGGATTGAAATGGTTTATATAATCCTGATTCCTGGCATTGTCCCCAAACAGAGGGTGCGAAAATAGCCATTCGCCAATCAGGAACCTTTTTTCACAGAGTTGGTTGTAAACCGGCAGGCCGAGCTGATGTGCAAAATGAAGGTTCAGGTAGTGGCTTTTTACCTCGCAACCGTGGGTTTTCAGCAAGGTCGAGAGTGTTCCCAATTGGATGGACGGGTAGATATGAAACCCGAAGGGCATATTGATCAATGCGATTTTCAAAGGCATGGCGTTATTGTATCAATAACAAGGTGTTGATCCATCATAAAAATCAGATCAGAAAAGGGGCCGGCCTGTGAAAAACAGATTTTCGCGGCAGAATTGGCGTGCGGATTGAGACGGGGGCGTTCTGGATAAAACAGTGGGGCTCCTTCGCTTACTGATATCTATGCGAAAGGAGCCCCAAATCTTATTGTGCTTGAGCGGACTTGAGGTCCTTATTATCTAATACTTTGACGGAAGGTTTTGCCTTACGCCCTTTCTTGATATACAAGGAGGGGGAATTGATTTGCTGGTCAGACCTTTTGGTTAGGGCTTTAACGGAAATTACTTTTTTCAACTTTCCTGAACTATCATAAACTTTTACTTCATGCATTAAATGCCCTCATTTCAATGGGTTACGTGCGCGGTGGATTGGTGGTCAAACCTGACCGGCAGAGCAAAAACTCTGCCGGAGAAAGACATTTACGTTTGTTTTATTTGGGAATAACTTTTGAAGCCTGGGGTCCTTTTTGGCCCATGGTTTTTTCAAATTCCACGGCCTGGCCTTCGTGGAGAGTTTTGAAGCCATCGCTTTGAATTTCTGAAAAATGAACAAAACAATCTTCCCCATCATCGGACTCGATAAAACCATAACCTTTGCTTTCGTTAAACCACTTTACTTTTCCTTGAGCCATGCTAGATACTCTCCTGCAAATTAGTGGGAACCTTTTTTCTGCACCGAAAATCAGAGTTCCCAAATTTAAATTAGGCTGGCATTCTGGTCGTGTTCGGTGCAAAAAAAACCATCCGAGGTTGTGCTCAGACGGTTGGGACAATAAAACCCATAAATTTGCGACTCGATTTCATCCAGACGGCTTTCAAAAAAAACAATCATCTACTCTGCCAACCCTTCCTGTCGCCAATATTAGCATAGAGTCCGCTAGAACCCAACTTATTTAGCCTGAATCTATAGTTCTTGACGAAACACAGTTTATTGGTTACCTGGACTCACTGTGGATAAATTTGTGTAACTACTTGTTTTTTTACCGAGTATCTAATTTTTTTTGAGTTTGGGGTATTGTTCTATGATATTGGAGATCCAAATAAAAAATAGATGCTTCCAAAAAGCCGTATTTTGCAGGTGGGAAAAATGGGAAACTTGTCGCTAGATAAGTATACTGTTGTGCGGATTCTTCCCAAGTCTCGCTCTGCAAATGAATTTCTGCACTACAAGAAAAAGCCCATGCAACCCAGAATAAACCCCCAAAAGACTTGCTTCCTGTTAACGGCTGGAATTTTCCTGGCAGGGGTCGTTTTGGTCCGGCTCCGGCTTTTGGGTCTGCCGCTTGAACGCGATGAAGGGGAATACGCGTATATGGCCCAGCAGTTGCTCCAGGGAATCCTGCCTTACACCGAAGCCCATAGTATGAAGTTCCCCGGTATCTATTTTGCGTATGCTGGAGTCCTGGCAATTTTTGGTCAGAGCCCTGTTGCCATTCATCTGTCCTTATTATTTGTGAACCTTGCCACGGCGTTTCTTCTGTTTTTGCTGGGGAGGAATTTGTTGGGTCTGTCCGCAGGCGTTGCGGCAGGGGTTAGCTTTGGTGTTTTGACTTTGAGTCCCGCCCTGCAGGGTGTTTGGGCAAATTCGGAACACTTTGTCCTGCTTCCTGCCATAGGAGGTATTTTATTACTGAGGACGGCCCAGGATCGACCCGCACGATTCTTCTTTAGCGGACTCCTACTGGGATGTGCCCTGCTGATAAAACAGCATGCCATCTTTTTTTGTTTGTTTGGAGTGATGTATCTCGGTTTCAGGGTTGTCACCCAACCTCAGTTGTTCAAAAAACCTTTTCTCGGTTGTGGGCTGTTTGCGGCAGGCGGTTTGGCACCGGTTATTTTTATAGCGTTGCTCTATGGGGTTACCGGAAATTTTTCTGATTTCTGGTTCTGCACAGTTCAGTACGCTACGGAATACGTTGCCATGACTTCACCGGATTCTGGTTTTGCAAATTTCAAATATAATTTCGCGCAGATTTTAGAGTCCAATTTTCCGATTCTGTGGTTATCCTTGCTGGGGCTGGCATCAATGGCCTGGAGAAAGGAGGTCGGGCAGGAATATTTATTTTTGATTGGATTCTTTGTGTGCTCGTTTTTAGCCATCACTCCCGGGCTTTATTTCAGGCCACATTATTTTTTGTTATGGGCGCCTGCTCTTTCCCTGCTTGCCGGCGCAGGTTTTGCGAGCCTGGTCAGCATCTCATCTCCCCGACTTAAAACCGTAGTCCCTGTGGCAATCCTGACTTTGGCTTTAGGGCTTTCTGTTTTGATGCAGAAGGAATTTTTCTTCACTCTGCCGGTTATCAAGGCGACTCGATTGATATACGGTTTGAATGCTTTTCCGGAGTCCCTTGAGGTTGCGCAATACATTCGTGACCATTCGCAAAAGACTGACAAGATCGCTGTTTTGGGGTCCGAGCCGCAAATCCATTTTTATTCACAAAGGAAGTCCGCAACACGGCATCTTTATATGTACCCTCTGATGGAAAAACA
The DNA here is from genome assembly GCA_018653085.1 of Nitrospina sp. GTDB lineage: Bacteria > Nitrospinota > Nitrospinia > Nitrospinales > VA-1 > LS-NOB. The sequence goes on along the minus strand of JABIAY010000047.1, from coordinate 7,020 downwards.
CACTTATGCCCGTCAAATGCAGGCCGAGATGATGCAAGAGATTGAAGAAGCCCAGCCAAAATTCATTGTGGTGGTGAATCTTTCTGGTTTCTGGGTGTCCCCGGGTTCTTCACCGACGTTGAAGGACTGGGCTCAGGATTATTTGAACAGCGAATATGAAATCTCCGGAGTGGTCGATATCCTTTCCCATGAGGAGACCATTTACAAGTGGGACGAACGAGGATATCTCCCTCAGTCCAGATATCACCTGCTCATTTATAAAAGGAAGATATGAGCGAAAACCTTATGCGAACCGTGAGCAGTCTGTTCCTGGTGGTTGTAGTAACTTTTCTGGGTTACTGGCTGGTGTTGGATGAGCGCAAACACTCCAAAGCCATCGCCTACACCCAACGCGGAGACGTCCTCAGTGAACTGAAGAGGTACGACGAAGCCATCGAACATTACCGGCAGGCGATAAATATTAAGAGCAACTATGTCGAAGCCTATAACAATCTTGCCAACGCGCTGGGGAAGAAGGGAAAAATAAAAGAGTCTATCGCTTATTATAACGAGGCGATACGCTTTAAGAGCGACTATGCCGAAGCGTATAATAACCTGGGAATTGCGCTGAGCGGATTGGGTCAGTTTGAGGAGGCCATCGAACAATACCAAAAAGCCCTTGAGATCAATCCTGATTTATTCCAGGCGCATAATAGTCTCGCTATCCTGTTGGCCCGGCAGGGAGATTTTTCCGGAGCCATTGAACATTATCAGCAGGCAATAACCTTTTACCCCGGTTTTGCCAAAGCTCACAATAATCTGGGGAGTGCCCTGGCTGGGCAAGGCAGGTTTGAAGAAGCCATGGTGCATTTTAAGAAAGCCCTGAGCATTGACCCAAATTATATCGATGCGCGAAAAAACCTGGAGCTTGCCCGCTCGCTTCTCCGATAAAAATAATCTTATGCGAATTGTAATCAATCTATTTCTGGTGATCGTCACCTTTTTGGTCTACTCGCAGGTGCTGGACCACGGGTTCCTTAATTTTGATGATACCCGTTATGTCACAGAGAACCCGCATATCACTAAAGGGTTGACCCGTGAAGGTGTGGTCTGGGCTTTCACCGAGTCTTATGCTTCCAACTGGCATCCTATGACCTGGTTGTCGCATATGCTCGACTTCGATGTTTATGGGCCGGATCCTTCTGGTCATCACCTGACCAACTTGCTCTTTCATATTGCCAATACCCTTTTATTGTTCGGTGCTCTTTTGAAAATGACCGGAGCACTTTGGCGAAGTGGACTCGTGGCGGTCTTGTTCGCGGTTCACCCGCTCAATGTCGAATCGGTGGCGTGGATCGCGGAACGTAAAAACGTGCTCAGCACGTTTTTCTGGTTCCTGACCTTGTGGGCCTATGCCGGTTATGTGGAAAAGAAAAAAGTCGGAAACTACCTGCTGGTAGTTTTCTTTCTGGCTCTTGGCCTTATGTCAAAACCCATGCTGGTGACTCTGCCTTTCACGCTGATCCTGCTGGACTTCTGGCCCTTGAAGCGGTGGGGAGACATGAAAACCATTAAGCCACTACTGATTGAAAAAATCCCGCTTTTCATACTGGTGATTGGAGCGAGCGTCATCACCTACATCGTGCAAAAAGGTGGCGGTGCGATGCGGTCCACCGAGTTCAGTTCCCTGTATACCAGCACAGCCAACGCCCTGGTTTCCTATGTGGAATATTTAGGGAAAATGGTATGGCCCAGTGGTCTGTCCGTATTTTATCCCCACCCCGGAGACGCATTGCCAGTATGGAAAGTACTGGTGTGTGGGCTGGTGCTAATGGGGGTCACCACATGGGTGGTGAGGGCAACCCGGCCTTATCTCTCGGTCGGGTGGTTCTGGTATCTGGGAACCCTGGTGCCGGTGATCGGCATTGTGCAAGTCGGGGAGCAGGCCATGGCCGACCGATATATGTATGTTCCCCTGATAGGAATTTTTATTGCTCTCTCCTGGGGACTTGCGGAACGGGTGAAAAACAGCAGACAAAAACTTCTGCCCATTCTGGGAGGGATATTCGTCCTTGTTGCGTTAACCTGGGCTCAGGTGAGCCACTGGAAAAATGGCATCACGCTTTTTGAACATGCCATTTTAGTGACAGAAAACCAGACACCCAGCTTTGTTATTGTCTACAACAACCTCGGGCATGCCCTGGCCAGCGAGAAACGGTACGAAGAGGCGGTCACGCAATACCGGCAAGCGATAAAAATCAATCCTCACTATTCCAAGGCCCATAACAACCTTGGGCATGCCCTCAGTGAACTGAAGAGATACGATGAAGCCATCGAACATTACCAGCAGGCGATAAGCATTGAGGCCGGCTATGCCGAAGCTTATAACAACCTTGCCAACGCGCTGGGAAAGAAGGGAAAAGTAAAAGAGTCTATCGCTTATTATGACGAGGCGATACGCTTCAAGGGCGATTATGCCGAGGCGCATTTTAACCTTGGGGTTGCGCTAGGTCGGGAGAGTCGGTCCAAAGAAGCCATTGTGCAATACCAAAAAGCCCTTGCTATCAAAGCCGATTTTTCCCAGGCGCATAACAACCTTGCCATTCTACTGGTCCAGCGAGGGGATATTGCGGGAGCTCTCCTTCACTACCAGCAGGCGATAACCTTTGACCCCGGTTTCGCCAAGGCCCACAACAATCTTGGGAGTACTCTTGCCAGGCAAGGTAGGCTTGAAGAAGCCATGGTACATTTTGAAAAGGCCCTGAGTATTGATCCGAATTATACCGATGCGCGAAAAAACCTGGAACTTGCCCGCTCACTGCTTGAAAAGAAAAATTAATGTTTCGATCAACCAGGAAACCAGGATGAACAAGAAAGGCGTAGGGCTGGGCGTGATTCTTCTGGGTACCAGCCTGTTTTATTTTTTTGGTGCGGGAGACTTCCTGCATCTGGACTGGCTTAAAGATAATCAGAGTCGGCTGGATATATTCTATCAGGCTAACAACTTGACAGTGATGACGGGATTTGTTGCGCTGTTTCTGCTGATAGGATTGTTTCTGCTTCCCGGTGCTACGCTTCTCAGTGTTTGTTCCGGGGCTGTGTTCGGTCTGCCGCTGGGTCCGTTGTTAGTGAGTCTGGGTTCGACGCTGGGGGCGGTGCTGGCTTTTTTCGTGGCCCGATATATTCTTAAGGACTGGGTGGAAGAAAAATTTGGCGAAAGACTCCAGTCTGTCCAGGCAGGTCTTTGCGAAAACGATATCCATTACATACTGGTCTTGCGACTGGTCCCGCTTTTCCCGTTTTTTCTGGTCAACATCGCTATGGGGGCGAGTCAGGTTTCGTGGAAGATGTTCATGCTGGGGACCCTGCTGGGTAAACTGCCGGCCACCTGGATCTATGCCAATGCCGGGAGTCATCTGGCAAGCCTGCGATCTATCTCCGACATCGCCTCGCCGGGCGCGATGGGTGCCTTGACCCTGCTCGGTCTTCTGGCTTTAACACCTGTGATCTATAAAAAGACGCAAAAAGCAAAAACGCCTGGCTGATTGAGGCGGGAATAGCAGTTCGCTATAATGATGGAAGAAAAGGTGCCGCGAATGAATAGCAAACCAGTAAACCTGCTTCAAATTATTAGTGTTCAAATTTTAATTTTGCTTTTTGTTACCGCTTGTTCGGATAGCTTTGAAGAGGGGATGAAAGCTTATAAAAATAGTGATTATCGAAAAGCCTATGACAAACTAATATCTCATGCCAAAAAGGGAAACCCAGAGGCTCAAGTTATTATTGGGGAAATATTTGATAAGGGTCGTGGAGCGATTCAGGATATGGGGAAAGCCGCCGGATGGTACCGTAAGGCGGCGGAACAGGGCCAAGTTGTAGGTCAATACAATTTGGGGGTGATGTATCACAAGGGTGAAGGGATCAAACAGGATTTCGCGGAAGCCGTTAACTGGTATGGGCGGGCCGCCGAACAGCAGTATGCTCTTGCCCAGTTTAGTTTGGGCGTGGCCCATGTTAACGGGGAAGGGGTAGAAAAAGATTATATTCAGGCGAAAATGTGGTTTCACCTTGCCGCTGAAAATGGTTACGCGAATATAGACAATGAAAAAGTAGAGGAGTACCTGTCTGAAGAAGAAATTGAAGAAGCTTTGAGATTGGCAGAAGAGTGGATGGGTGAGCATCAAGAAAAATAATGACGGAAAGAAAACATGGTGTGGGTAGTTATTCAATGGGTACATGGCAATGGGAGGTAAGTTGCATGAGATATAAATTTATTTTAATTTTTGCGATATTAATTTTTATTTTTAATCCGGGCACGGGGAATGCTCAATTCTTTGATAGTTTGATGAAAAAGGGTATGGATTCTTTGTCTCAGGATAAGCCCTTGAGCGAAATGGGGACGAGTCTTTCTGAGGACTCGATTATCTCAGGGCTGAAAGAAGCGCTGGAAATAGGTGTTGGGAAATCCATCGATTTTACCTCCAGGCTTGATGGCTATGTTGGGAATCCAAAAATTAAAATACCCATGCCGGAAAAGATTCAAAATGTGGCGGACATGCTGGGAAGGATTGGTTTGCAAAAACCCGTGGATGATTTTGTCTTGAGCATGAATCGAGCGGCGGAAGCGGCATCACCGAAAGCAAAAGAATTTTTGTTGAGCTCAATAAAGCAAATGACTTTCGACGATGCCAAAAATATATTGGAGGGTGGGGATACAGCGGCTACAGATTATTTAAAAGAAAAAACCTTCGATAAAATTTTTGGAGCTTTTAAGCCAACTGTCAGCGAAATGGTTAATAAGGTGGGGGTAACCTCAGCGTATAAGGAGATGATGGGGCAATTTTCCTCCATTCCGTTTGCATCGGCACAGTCACTGGATTTGGATAATTATGTGACTGACAAAGCTATTTCTGGCCTGTTTGTGATGCTAGGAGAAGAAGAAAAAAATATCAGGACCAATCCTCAGGCAAGGGCTACGGACTTATTAAAACAAGTTTTTGGAAAATAAGAATTTGTAAATGGCTTGAGCCTAAAGGCAATCAACTTGTGTTCCAATCTCCCATGGAGTAATTGGCGAGCCCTGCCTTGTCCGTGCCGATCTTCAGGGGAAATCCGCCTGTTAAAACCGACCTCAGGTGTCCGTCCCGGAACCTTTTATTTGCTCTATTTCACGCAATAACCATTGTTTCATTGGGACTTAAGGATTGTTCGGGTCCTTCCGATAAGAACCGGTACAGGAAAACTTATCGAATAACCGGATCTCCCCTTTAGAGGGTTTAATTTGTGATTGATAGCAGACTTTGCCCTGCAAAACTTCCTATTTGGGGAATGCTGGCCCTCCTTTTCTTTTGGGGGCACCAGCCAGGACAGGCATTCTCCAAGTCGTTAAGGTTTACGGTAGACACCAAAACCTTCTTCAAAAACCTGGAGCGTGAACCCGTTCCTGTTCGCGCCCCTTTTAGAATTTCGGCTGGGAAAACCCTCACCGGAACCATCCTGAAACCCGCCTTTCAATACAACATTAAAAAAGGCATCAATATCGAGTTGGGCGGTTTGATGGACCTGCCTTTTGGTCAGGATGATGGAATCAGCGAAGGCGAACCGGTAATTTCGCTCCATGTCGATTACTTGCCAGGCTGGAGATTTACAGCGGGAACGCTGAACCGGGAACACCCTCTACTGGATGCTGTTTTTGATGATGACCTGGAGTTCACCGATCTCGCAGAACATGGATTTCAAATTCAAGCGGACACTCGAACACTCCGGCAGGATTCCTGGCTCGACTGGGAGCTTAATGAAACCAGCACCAGAAGGGAAAAATTCACTTTAGGAAATTACACCCAATGGATGCCCGGAAATTTTATGTTCGATCTTCAGGTTTTATGGGTCCATTTTGGCGGACAAGATAACTCTGGGGGCCCTGTAGAAAACAACTTCACCTATGCTTTGGGTATGGGCTATAGCTTCTCCGAAAACAGGTTTGAGGAGTCCCGCGAACCCTACGTAAAAAAATGGAACTCGCAAAAGACCGGTTTCACAGTCCACTATATCAATTCCTACGACAAGACCCCGGTGACTAATGCTCCTACCGTCACATCAGAAGATAATGGCCTGCTCTTTAAATTTTTTACCACCCACTGGGACACTGATTTTTATGTCAGGATTTGGAGCGGCGGAAGCAGTCAATTTATTCCGAGAAAAGGAGACTCTATTTATACAAACAGAGACTTCGAAGAATTAGGCGTGGAAAAAACATGGTGGCTCGATGACGATGTTAGCATTAGAGCCACTTACCAGGTCTCCGAACACCGAGACGGCACAATTACCCATACAGAGCTTCTTTCTGTGCAATGGCATATTGATTTTTCATTATCTGAAAAGGACCCCTAACCTTCACGCCCCACGATATCCCACCCTGAGCAAAGAGTTATCCGGTATGATGGTAGTAGGAAGCTCATAACTCGATGGAGTAATGAAAAAGATGAAACGATTGATTCCCGTACTCCTGATGTTGGTTCTTGTCTCTGCTCCTGTTTATGCAGGGGATTTTCAGGATGGGGAGAATGCATACAGGAAAGGCGACTACAGGACTGCATTTGAAAAGTTTGAGCCATTGGCGGAACAGGGGAATGCCCAGGCCCAATGGTTACTTGCCGGGTTGTATGCCAGGGGTATGGGTGTTGCTCGGGATTATGTGCAAGCCCTCAAGTGGTCCGCTATTGCAGGGGCAAATGGAGTTGAAGAAGGGAGCATAGGCAGGGATCTTTTACGGAAGAAAATGACTCCCGATCAAATCAACAAAGCCTTTAGAGAGGCGGGGGAATGGATGAGGGAATACAATAAGAAATAGAACCCCCTGAACGCCCACCTGAAAAACTGACCCCAAAGAACAAACAGCTTTATATGGTACGCCTGGTAGGATTCGAACCTACGACCTACGGATTAGAAGTCCGTTGCTCTATCCAGCTGAGCTACAGGCGCGCAAAAAATTATGTGTTTGCCAAGGGTGATTTGTTAAAAGAAATCTACCCAACCATTAAT
>JABIAY010000027.1 GCA_018653085.1 Nitrospina sp. | reverse complement strand
AGCCTTTCCTTCGCTAATTTCCAACGCGGTGGCAATGCTGACCAGGATTCTCGACCCATATCGGTCAACCAAGCCATGCTCTTCAGCGGCGCGGAAAGCCATATTTGACCCAAGAATCATTGCCCAGGCCTGGATGACAGAGACTTGTCTCGACTCCCTGAATTGCAACGAGTCCAAGCCTTCCATATAAGCTTCTGCATCCATCTCGCCTGATTCGAACCGTTCGATCAACTGCTGCAGATTTTCTTCTTTGGACTCCACTTTTTGGAAAATGTATTCGAAAAATTTTGCCTCAGATTTTTTTAGCTCATCCATATTCCAGGGACACAGGAAATCTGCGCCCGTTTCCTTTAAGTTATTGGCCAGGCGAGTTTCTCTCTCAATCTTATAGAGACATTTAGAGCACCGCCGTCCCGCATCATGGCTAAATTCACTGCCGCAGGAACAAGGTGCCAGAGCACTTTGAAAAGCCAGTGCCAAAGCTTCACTTTTTAGCCCCAGCACTTCACGAAAGGCCACTCGAACCGGGTTGGCGCGAGTCACAATAAGACATTGCGCACATGAGGAGCAATAGATCGGATAGGAACTTTCCCCCTCATCGGGTTCGATCACAGGCTCAAACGTCTCCGGGCAGAGCGTACACTGGACTTCTTTCTGAAAAGTATCAACCATCCGTTGTTCCTCACCAAGGTTTTAAAAAGGTCTCGGGCCAATTGCCCTGTAGATTAGATGAGAGAAATGGGCCCAGGTTCTAAAAAATTCTGCCTCTACAGGGCAAAAAAAAACCCATGACCCAGAAGGCCATGGGTTTAAGACTGTTTCGAGTGCCTAACCAGCGTAAGCCTGGCCCAGAGCCGCCGCCTCACCTGCCTCGCCACCCTTAATAACTTTACCTGTAGTCGGATCAACAGGGAACATAGTGATGGCATTATGCGTACTGCAAACCACCTTACAAAGGTCACATCCCTTGCAACGAGGTTCGATCACTATGGCCTTTTGAGTAGTCGCATCCAGCATAATAGTGTCCGCTTCAGGACAATACATGATGCACAGTCGGCAACCTTTTTGCGCAATACATTTTTCATTATCTACCCAGGCAACGTTATACACTCGAAAGTTCTCCTCGTTTAAAAAAGGTTAAAACACACAACCGACTGATCGGATCTTAAATCTATCAGACTTCTACCAATTGCAGATCCTGCGTCTTGGCCCACTCAGTAGCGATTTCGTGGCCCTTAACAATGGTGTCCATATTTGCCTGCAATAGTTGCTCTTTTTTGGCATATTTCTTTTTGATCGCCTCATCAAGAGTCGCTGTACCACCAGATGCCACATATCTTTTTCCAAAGCGGTCCTGAAGAGCACCCTCCATGGCCTTAAGGGTTACAATGTTGGTAACCCCCATACAAGCCCCGATCATCGCCATATTGGTAGAGAGTTCGGTCTTGCCGATTTCCAGAGCCAGCTTAGTCGCATCATGATTGAGCAACGCAACATTGAGGTCTTTCAGCCTTTTATGATCTTCATCAGAAAGAAGATCCGCACTGGTATTAACAATGATCAAACCATTTTCCTTGATGCCGGAATAAAAGGGTGCCGTATAACTTTTCTGCATGGTAATAACCTGAGGGTGGAACACCATGATGATATCGGGAAATACCAATTCACCGCGATCATAGATACGCTCACTTCCAATTCGGCAATAACTTTCAGCAGGCGCGCCCCTCTTTTCAGCACCAAAGAACGGATTTGAAATCGAAAACTTTTTATCTTTGTTTGCCGCCATGGCCAGAAGGTGTGCGGCTGTTACCGCCCCCTGCCCTCCCAAACCGGAAATTCGGATATTCATCCTGCTCATAGTATTTCCACTCCTATATCTTAAGCGTTAACCGGCTATTTAGCTGCTTTAGCCGCTTTTTTTCTAGCCTTGGTTTCTTCTTTGATGGAATCCAGAAGTTTCTGGGCTTCATCGGTGATGTACTCTTTTTGGACAAAGCGCCCTCCAATGCTTTCAGCATCTTTCATTTCATCCAGACCCTCCATGCTCTGCTTGCCAATCTCTAAAATACATGGAGTATAAAGCTGAACAAACGTGGGGCCTACTTCCCGCGCCACAAGCACAGCATTTTTAATCGCCTGTTCCACCCGGTTGGGTTTACTGACGGTCAAAACAGCCACATAGGCACAACCCGCTTCCCGGGCAATTTCCGCCAGGCGTACTTTCTCGAAGTTCTTACCTTTCGGAGCCATCTTGGCAACAAAGCCTTTCTGCATCAAGCCACTTTCCTGACCACCGGTATTTGCATAGAGTTCATTATCAAAACAAATGGTGGTGAACTTTTCCTGACGAAACCAGGACTGCATGGTCATATCCAACCCAATATCAACGGTTGCACCATCACCCGCCAGAACGACAACATCCTTTTCAACATCTGGAAAACGTGACTTCAATGTCCGTTTCAGACCTGAAGCAATGGCATTCTGGTTACCAAACAAAGAGTGAATGTTTTGTACCGCGACATGTGGAAACACCAGACTGGTACAACCCGTGGAACCAACAAATACGGTATTTTCGGGAGCCGGCAAACTGGCTAGAATGTAACGGAAAGCGATAGACTCAGGACAACCCGCGCATAAAGAATGCTGCTCGATCAACTCTTTGGAGGAACCAATGTCCTTCCATCCGCGATCCTGATCACCAAAAGTAGCTGATTCCACCAGCTCCTGATACTCCGGCGGCATGACATCAGCCAGGTCTTCACATAAAACGATCTTTTCCTTACTCATACAAAATTCCCCTTAAATTTAATTCCCGTATGGGAAAGACTTAATTAATTTTAATTGATCTAGCCAAGGGTCCCTCGAGTAGCTACTTCCATCCCCAAATGCTTTTTGATCTCTTCAACAATAACTTCTGAAGGCATGGTCATGCCGCCTGCAACATGCGGTCCGACATAAACCCTCTCGTTGTCCGGAAGGATGGCCTTTATTTCACGTGCCAGCCAGCCAGCCAGATTAAATTCCGGAACAAAGATATGCTTGGCGTTCTTGGTTGCCCGCCTGATTTCTTCAGTTGGGAAGGGACGAATGGTTTTAATTTTGATCAGCCCCACCTTGATGCCTTCTTCTTCCAGAAGCCGGATAGCTTCCCGACTTTGCGATACTGCAGTTCCGGAACCGACAATAAGAATCTCACGGTCTGTATTTTCTTCGTCAATCAAACCATCCAGAAGAGGAATGGTGTGCTTGCGGGAACGCTCAACTGCCGCCTTGATTTCCTGTTGCCAGGAAGCGTGGGTGGCATAACTGATGTAATTGGATTTCATAACAAACGGGTCGCGCATCATACGGATCGGTGCGGACTCCATATCCATAACCGGTTGTGGATTTCTGTACGGATCATAGGGGGTCAAGCATATATCATCCGGCGGAAGATCAACCGTATCTTTGGTATGAGTCACGAAGAAGCCGTCACAACATACCGCAATGGGGACGTGGACATCAGGCTGCTCTGCAACAATGAAACCCTTCAAAATAAAATCAAATAAATCTTGAGCTGTTTCGGCGTGCCAAACCAGCATTCCCGTCTCAAGCAGATAATGCATTTCCAAAGTATCCGGTTGAATGCTGAGAGGAGAGTTGATTCCCCGGCAAGTCACACAAACCTGAATCGGCAACCTAGAGCCCGCCCACATGGGGAAGTTTTCCATAGCCCGCAAAGTACCCGGTCCCGCCGTGGTGGTAAAAACACGGTGACCACCAAAGGCCGCTCCCGCACATTGACCCATAACCGCAAATTCACTCTCACCGCGGAAATACTCATCCACATAGCCTTCAGCGTACAACTCGCCAATCAGGGCAGCCGCTTCACTCTGAGGAGTGATGGGGTAGGCAACTGAAGTCCCGACGCTGGCCACCTTGATAGCCGCACGAATAACTTCACTACCTGTTAAAAAGTTAGGCGTTTGTTCTGCCTTGTAGAAGATATCGTTGATATCCGTATAAGTCTGGCCCTTTTGGTTTTTCTGGCCCAGCTTCACATGCTTCGAAGCTACGATTCCCTTGTTTTTAAGCTCAACTTGTTTATTCATAAAATTAACTCCCGTATAAAGAGTGCTTTGAAATGATCAAAAAATTTCTTCCAGTACTGATATTTTGCTTATATGTTTACGCAGGTGCGACAATAGTTCCGGACCGGCCCATTACAAATTGAGTAAAAGGAATCGCCTGAGATTCCACGCCCTCAGATTTCAACTTTTTTATCGTAGCCTTAAGCTTATTTATCATAGTCAGGTCTGCGTCACGGAAAGAAAGACAAGCGTCTTCATGCCCAGCCATGGCACACATTGCTATTGTATAACAATCCGTTCCGCCGCGGATAATCTTCAGAGATAAGTTAGCCATGTGGCAGTGCACTCCGATAAAAATACAAACGTCGATTTTGTTATGCCAAATGGTCAAATTGGGATGGTTGGGATTGATCTCAACCTCCTGTTGAATCTTAGGGTACTTGGGTCTATAGTCAGCCATCGGGATTATCCGCATCGGAGCTTCAAGTGCCAGTTCACGGATCGCCTTGGCTTTTTCGGCCACATGATCGTTCCATTTCCAGAGAACCAAAGGCCCCGGAAAAATAGTTGGCACTTTGGCCCCTAAAACCATTCTGGCAGCTTTTTCATATGCCTCGTCCTCAGGCACAACTTTACCTCCAATATGCGCTTCCCCGGGATCGGGCAAAACGTTTCCCATTGACGCGGCCGCAGGAGGTAAAAATGCCTCCGGCCCAGCTTTGACCTCATAGTGGCTCATTCTATAATCCTTCGTCGTTAAGTTTGAAAAAGAGTTCAATAATAAACCAGCCCCAAAAAGTTGTCAAACCTTAATAACTAAAACAGCTTAGGCCACTATCAACTTCCGGTTGGTCCAGTATATCCCGGCTCCGCTCCGGGTCTAAATATAATCCCAAAATCCTGAAATTCAGCCGGACCCACAACCTCCCCGGCATCAGGATCAAATCCCCCTAAACCACCCTACTAATGGGTTCTTCTGGGGCTAAAATACCCTAACCCCCTGAAAAATCGCGGCAATTCCTGCAATTCCGCCTACACCAGCAGGGGCAGAAGCCTCACCCCAACCCGAGACAGGTGAATTAGAGTTGTTTTTTTAAATCCTGCAATAAAGACAGATGCTTTTTTTCTTCTACCAGTAAATGGGAAAAGATGGCCTTCACATCCAGCTTTCTTTCCTTTTCCAGCAGTCCTTGCAACATTTCGATGGATCTTTTTTCCGATTCAATTCCCAGTTCGAGAGCCTGCTTGTCACTATGAATATTTTGAGAAGAAAGATCTTCCCCGGCAGGAAAAATTTTACCCTTCAATTCTTCGCCAATAAAATGTTGCAAACGCTCTTTGGGCTGGTTTCGGCTCGCTATGGCTGGCTGCAAAAACCGGGCTTTTTCCTGCAAGGTCTGGATATGCTCTCTTTCCTCATCGGCTAAACGGGAAAACATATCCCGGACCAAAGGGTCCTGAATCCTCTTTCCTGCCGACTCGTAAAAAAGCAGACCTTCCTTTTCAATACAAAGGCTGATCTCAATCGCATCCACACATTGAAAAGAAACCTTGATCGCGTCCGTTTTCCCTGTCGAAATTTCTGATTTTTCCATGTCCCCCTCCCGCAGTCGAAACCTTAAGGGCTTCTATCGATAGGAAACAATTTATCACAGCTTTTCATCCACTCCTTTCGAAGAATCGACAAAAATTGTAAAAATCAAATTTCTCCAATAAAAAGAATGTGTTATAGTGACACGATAAGTTAACTGGCCCCCTACTAAAATGAAACACCAATCCCTCTCAGGTCAAAATCCAAATCATGAATCAAGTTGAAATATTTACCGATGGGGGATGCAAAGGCAACCCGGGCCCTGGCGGATACGGGTGCATCATCCGGCAAAATGGTGATGAGCAGGAAATAAAGGGAGGCCATCCACAAACCACCAACAATATTATGGAGATGACCGCCGCCATCGTTGCCCTGAAACAACTTCAGGATCCCTGCAAGATTAAATTAACGACTGACTCGCAGTATGTCGTAAAGGGAGT
>JABIAY010000029.1 GCA_018653085.1 Nitrospina sp. | reverse complement strand
TAGATTGATGCTGAAGGTGACGCTGTAGCCGTTGACCCGCAACATACGCTCGGCGACTTCTTTGCACCGTTCGTGGTTTTTTTCTGAAATATTTTCCATCGTTTGCCAGTTTAATAGAATGGCAAAAACGATTTGTTTGCTCTGGGCACCGCCTGAGCTGGCGATTTTTAGTAGCAGGTCCAAAACCTTTTCTGGCATCAACCCATTGGTGAACACGCTGAGATGGGAGTAAGGCAGAATGCGGTCATAAGTATTTTGAAAAATTTCGTTGAACCGGGGGTGCAGGGTGGGTTCCCCGCCCATGAAATTGATGATGGGCGCGTTTTTGATTTTTGGCAGAAACTCATTTTGGAAATACTCGTATTCCATGGATTTTCCTGGTGTCTTTACCGTTTCTTCCATGTACTCGTCCGCAAAACAGTAATTGCAGCTTAGATTGCAGTAACTGTTTAAAATGATATTCATCCGCTACCTCTCTGGAAACCTGAAACGGCTTCGTCTCGCTCCGCAGGCCCCAAATAACGAGCTTGTTGCCGGGCCGGACCGTGAATTGCTAATATTTTCTGGAACGGCACTATTATACGAGGATTGCAATAGGTTCTCAAATGTTCAGAGATCAAATTTTTTCTTCCGGCGCAGAATTTGTGATGTCCCGGCCTGAACGACAAGCCGCATTTCGCAGGGATAAGTCCGGACCACATTAACAAGCTCCTGAATGGCCTTGTCTTTGGCATCGGTTTCATCCTCTGCTTCGCAGGCATACTCCCATGCGGAACTCACTGTAGGGATTTTTTCCATCCCGTGTTCTTCCAGCCGTTCGGCAATCTCTTTGTGAGCCTCTTCAGTCAAACCTTCAAATTCTGCTGCAATGAATACTTTGTACTGCAAGGGTGTTCTCCTTAAATGGGTTCTAAAAAAAATTGAGGAGACTAGTGTATAATATGCCATGTTAAACTGCTAGGTGTAGACGCAGTTTGTGCGAAGTAATTTGCACCTTTATTGCATATCCAGTTACTCAGTGCCCTGGTGGCTACCAGCCCGCTTGCTAAAGGTCCTCGCCTTGTCATCCTTTCAACGGTTCATATCCAATATTTCCTGGAACGTTTTTGGTAAGGTCTGCGTGCAGATTCTGCTTTTTGGCGTTTCGATTCTTCTTACCCGTTATCTGGGAAAAGAACGACTGGGAATTTATGCTACTTTGCTGGTCATCCCTTCCTTTGTGCGCCTGCTTAACCAGTTTGGACTGGAAACCCTGATCAATAAAAAGCTCCCTGAATTGATGGTGGAAGATCCTACCGGACGGCAGGGCAGGTATCTGGTGCAAAAAATCCTGACGGTTCGTGCCATGACCACTCTGGCATTTGGAGCGGTCCTTTATGTGGGCTTGCCTCATTACCTCGATTTTATACGGATGCCGGAACTGATGGAGTACCGGTCTGCCCTCATAGCTTATTTTTTCATCATCACTCTGAACTCTATTTTCAGCACGTTGTTCATGACACGTCTGGAATATAAAACGGTGACCTTGTCGGAAACGGTCTGCGCGTTTTTAAATTTATGTTTCCTGGGTATTTTTATTTATCTGGATTATGGAATTTTTGGTGTGCTCTATGCCTACACCCTTTCCACTGCGATCAATATCCTGATTTACTTCGGATTGTCCTGGAAGAGTCTTAAAGGAGAAACCCAGGCTCCTGACTGGCAGGAGATGCGCCCTTTGGCCCAGGCTTCTTACTTCATGACCCTGTTGAGTTTCGGATTGATCACGCAGAGCGATATTTTGCTGATGAACTATTTTCAGGTGGAACCGGCGGGTATAGGGTTTTACCACCTCGCCACAGGACTGGGCGGAATGCTGGCTTTTGTCATGGTGGGGGTGGGGCCGCTGGCTCTGTCCATTCTTTCTGAAACCTATACCAGGGAATCGGCCGAAGGCTTGTCCCGCGTCTGGTGTCAGATTGTCGGATTCGCCAGTTTTCTTACCGTGCCGATTTTTGTGTTTGCCGGTTGCAATGCGGAATCCCTGATTCATTTTGTTTATGGAGAACAGTTCCTGCAGGCAGGCAAGGTGCTGACGTTTTATATTCTTTTCTTTGGGCTCGCCACCATTGCAGGAATGGACTTTGTCACCTCCACGCTGTTCATTCTTCACCGTCGCGATACAGTGGTCCGCGTGACTGTTGAAGGCAGTCTGATAAATATCGGACTGAATCTGGTTCTGATCCCGCTTTATCAGGAGATGGGTGCTGTTGCGGGTACAGGTTTGGCGATGGTCTATATAGTTTCCCGTCAGCTTTTTGTAATCCAGAAACAGATGGATGTTTTCCCGGTTTTGCCGACCATCGGGAAATGCCTGTTGTTTTCGTTGTTGGCGGTGGTTCCCGCGCAAACATTCGCAATATTTTTCTGGGACCAGATTTTGTTGACGGCAGTGATCTACGCATCAGGTTTCATCATTCTTTTGGCGATTGTAAAACCGTTTACCGAAACGCAAGTACAGGTACTTTCAGCGATTCACCCTAAAGTGCCCACTTGGATAAACAGCTTCGTCCGCCACTGCTAGCCGCAGGGGCAACGGGCAATAGCTCGGTCAGGCGAGCAAAGAGTATTGGCGGCTCAACGAGTTATTGCCCAGTGTACCCCTTCGGGGCATGATAATAATGATGGGGCTATCACAGCCTCCCCCGCTAGGGGGTTGAGGAAATGCTGAGAATATCCGATAAAAACTTGTGACCTCTTATGTTAAGGAATGGAATTAATGAGTAATCAAGACAACTTTGAATTTTGCGGCAAACTTTTAGGAGCGAGGCATCCCGCGTTTCTCGTAGCGGAAATCGGCTTCAACCATAACGGCGATGTGGAACTGGCAAAACGCATGATTGAGTCCGCCGCTAAAAATGGTGCCGATGCGGTGAAACTGCAAACATTTGTGGCCAGCGAGATGATTTCAAAATCCTTGCTGGTCGATGATCCGGATAATCCGGGCAGTGAAATCCCATTCTATGAATTTTTTCAACGCTACGAACTTTCCCGAGCGGATTACGAAGTTCTCATTGCTTACGCCGACAAATTAAGTGTCCCGCTGTTTTCTACTCCTTTCGATGAGGCGTCACTGGATATGCTGGTGGAACTCGGAATGCCGGCACTAAAAATTGCTTCCCCGGATTTGACCTACATGCCCTTTCTGGAAAGAGCGGCCGAAAGCGGTTTGCCGGTGGTGCTCTCGACGGGAATGGGTAACGATAAAGAAATTGGCGAGGCTCTGCATGCGTTACGAAAGGCAAGCTCCGTCATTCTCCTTCATTGTGTGTCTAATTATCCTTCCCGGTATGAGGAGATGAACCTGGCTTGTATGGCTGGGATGCGCAGTCAGTTTAAATTACCGGTGGGGTTGTCTGATCATACTTTGGATAATCTGTCCGCCGTGGTTGCGGCATCTTTGGGCGCGGTGCTCATCGAAAAACATTTTACTCTTGATCGCAATCTGCCCGGTGTGGATCAGTCGATTTCCATGGAGCCGGATGGCCTTCGCCAGTTGAAATCAGAACTCCTTAATGTCGCAAAAATTCTAGGTGAAGGGAAAAAGGAAATTCAGGAATCAGAAATCCCGGTCAGGCAGTCCGCCCGGCGCAGTCTGGTGGCCCGTGTCGATATTCCCGCTGGAACACCGCTTGAACCTGCAATGCTGGCCTGCAAGCGTCCGGGAACCGGCATTCCCCCTGGCGAGTTGGGTAGTGTGCTTGGAAAATCTTCCAAGATAGCAATCTCTGCCGAGCAGGTTCTCACCTGGGAAATGTTTTGACAATGACCAAATACCAGCAAATTGCCAAACGTATTTCTTCTGGAGCCCGCGTGCTTGATGTGAGCTGTGGAGGGGGCGACCTGGGTTTTTCGGGGCTATGACCCCAAAAACCGTAGTAGGTTATAGATTATGATTGTGAGGTTTCTTAATGGATTTTGAAACAATAGAAAAGGAAGTTAAGCGTGAGTTCGAAGAGGAGTGGGGAAATACCTCTGTAGAAACTCTACTTGAAACCAACGACTATCCTCGTGCTCGCGAGGAATTTGGCTACCTGGAAAAGTTTCTTCCACGAAACGAACTGATATTGGAGGCAGGTTGCGGTCTGGGCCCTAAGCTCCTGTATTTTGAAAAAAAGAACTATAGAATTATTGGGGTTGATTATGTGTTGCCAGCCTTAACAAGGGTCAAGGCTTATAAGGCTACAGTAAAACTGGCTCAATCCGATGTCCATGTTCTTCCCTTTCAGGAGTCTACTTTTGGTGCTTACCTTTCATATGGAGTGGTGGAACATTTTCCTCAAGGACCCCAGCAAGCAATAAATGAAGCCTACAGGGTTTTAAAGCCAGGCGGACTTATCTTTATGATGGTGCCTGCAGATAATTTTTTTACCCGCTTTGTTTATGATGAACAAAACTTTCTGCATAAACTGAAACGAATCCCTCTAGTACGAAAATTAGCCGGTAAACCGCCGCTCGCTCCAAAAGAAGATCAGCCGACCTATTTTAAGCTCCACGGTCGGGATGAAATGAGAAATATTTTAATGCAATCAGGGTTCAAAATTAATTTTGAAAAAGCCCTTTCGCATAGCTTTAACTTTTATCTTTGTTGCGAGTGTTTTCATAAAGACTCCAAAGGGCAGACGAATGGCCTTGCTGAAATTTTAGCATTCCTACTTAGCAAAGTGTTGCCTTGGTCCACAGGCAACTATCTATTATTTATCGGGGAAAAATAAATTTAAATTGTTTTCTTTTGCTATTT
Source organism: Nitrospina sp. (assembly GCA_018653085.1). Classification (GTDB taxonomy): domain Bacteria; phylum Nitrospinota; class Nitrospinia; order Nitrospinales; family VA-1; genus LS-NOB. The sequence continues at coordinate 15,573 of JABIAY010000029.1, read as the reverse complement.
TTCCGTATTTCGCCAGCGGCAAAGGCCGGCGGCGATACTGCCTAATATGCAATGGGTGAGGGCGGAGATGGCACCGGGGACAGTCGCTAAACCGTATGCGGAAAAATTGCTCCTTGCCAGTTCGGTCGCAAGACCGGAGTTTTGCATCCCTACCTCAATCGACACGGTTTGAGCGTCCCGCTCGGCAAACTTGAGCAGACGGGACAACACATACCCCAATATAAATCCAAACAGATGAAGCAAGAGCACGGCAACTATTAATGAAGCACCGATTTCCAGTATGGCGGATTTTTTATCAGCCAGTATAAAGTCCACAATGAACACAATGGAAAGCACGGCGATAAAGGGTGTGTAGGCTTCCACTTTTCTAACCCAGCGGTGGAAAAAGTGGTTCAGAAAAATTCCGAGCAAAACGGGGAGGATGACCACTTTCAAAGTTTTGAGTAATAGTCCCAGCGTATCGACATCGACTTTTAATCCGGTCAGCTCCAGAGAAATGGATTCTACCCACCATGTAGTCAGAAAGGGAGTGAGCAGAACAGCCAGAAGGGTCGAGCAGGTGGTCAGGCTGACCGAAAGAGCGACATGGGTTCGGGCAATGAAACAGACAACATTGGACGCGGTTCCGCCGGGACAACAGGCGACCAGGACGAGTCCGATAACAAAATCGATGGGCAGGTTGAAAGCCAGTGCCAGTGCATAGCCAAGGCCCGGCATGATGGTGTATTGCAGTCCGACACCGAGCAAAATGGATTTGGGCAGTTTGAGGACGCGGGCAAAATCTTCAAAGCTCAGGGTCAGTCCCATGCTCAGCATGATGAGACCGAGAAAATACGGCATCCAGCCAGGTTGAAACCATGTGGCTGTTTCCGGTTTCCAGAGCGCGAGTCCGGCGCCAGTCAGTACCCAGACGGGAAACAGGTTGGCCAGGGTAATGAATAATCGTTCGACTGGATTCACTTAAGGAGAAGTTTTTTCGGCGATGATGCTGGAATAGGCTTCTTTGCCGTCATCATAATCCTGATAACGGATGACTCGCATGCCTTTGAAAATATCAAGCAGTTCGTTGGTGTCGAGCGCCCATTTTCGGCTGAACCGGGCATATTTCAGGTAGTCGACATTATAAGTCTCAACAACGATCATGCCACCGGGTTTCAGGGCAGACTGGAACTGTTTGAAAAGGTTTCTCTGCATATAATAGGTGCAAAGGATCACGTCATAGCTGTTGGGTGCCAGTGTAAAACTTTCGAGATCAACCACCCGGGTCTCAATGGTGACGTTGTTTTTTTCCGCCAGTCTATGGGCTTTTTTGAGACCCGTTGCGGAAATATCCAGGCCGAGAACATCGAATCCCTGAGTAGCAAGATAAACCCCGTTCCGGCCTTCGCCCATAGCGATATCCAGAACTTTGCCTTTCGGGAGCAGGTGAGCATTTTCCACCAGGAAAGGAATGGGTTTCTCACCGAACAAATAAACCTCAGTATCATATTTATTATCCCACCGGTCCTTGTCTTTGGAGTGAGCAAACGCAACACTGCTGGAAACCAGGAGGAACAGCGTGATTAAAGCTAAAATGTGTTTAGGGTCGCGAAAAGATTTCATGGGGAGGACCTCAAAGAAGTTCAGTGATCAGTCTACCGGAAGCCGAAAACCGGTTCAAGGGGATTTCCCGTTTACTTGAGTTTTGCGAGCAGGTAGAATCAGTACATTCTACAATATGTTTTTCCTTAAACGGAGCGGGAGTATGTTATCACGCAATACCATAGGAACAGGAGTCGTCATTATTTTTTTGGCTCTGTTCTTTAGCACTAATATTTTCGCGGAGGGCCGAGCGAGTCAGAAACCGATAGCCGAATCTGTCGACAAACGGTTTGCCAATTATGCGGTGGGCACCACCCTGGACCGAAAAACCGGGTTGCTCTGGATGACCCAGGACTACTGGCAAAGAGAAACCAAATGGGTCAACTGGTATACGGCAAACGAGTATGCCCAGCGCATGAATCACAAAAAGTTCGGTGGCTACGATGACTGGCGTTTGCCTACTCCTGAAGAAGCCGCCACTTTGTATGACCGGCGTAAACGTAACATGGACAAGGATGGCGATAAAATTTTTATCGACAGCATGTTTCCGACAGGCGCGGGTTGGAGCACCTGGACCAGTGAAGAAAAAAGCAGTAAAGCCATAACGGTTTCCTTCAAAGATGAAGGCGGCCAGACTTATCAGGATAAAATATCCGGCATCGATGCCTTCCTGCGACTAGTCCGACCGGTGACCGGTAGCAACTAGCATCGCTTTATTTGGCGAGCAAGAGTTGTCTCGGCTTAAAAAGTAATTGCTATATTCCCCCCCCCCCACGGGAGTGGGCTAGGCGTGGGGCCAGCACTGCATTACCCGAATAGAGGACCGAACACTCAAGCGCAATACTTTAATGACCTTCCCCCTGACAAGGGGGATTGAGGGGGTTGAGTTTTTAACCCCCTCTTTCTCAAAGGGGGGTCCATTGAAACTCCCCCTTCCACGAAGTACCCCATGCGGGGCATGAAATACCCGTGCTGGGCCGGAACCTGTTTAGCGTCTTAATCCCGATAAGCCACTCCGTGTGTTTCGCCATCAGTATCAACTTTCATAGTGAGGCTGAGATCGACGGCAGAAACGACTGCCAGTTTGTTTTCATCCCGAATCGCCACATAAAGCGTTTTGCCGTCTGAGCTGATGTCTATCATATCTGGACGCTGGCCCAGAGCCGTGGTTTTAGTAATCTTCCGGCTGGCTGTGTCGATCATCGCTATCTGGCCCAGTTTGCGTTGTCCAACATAGACGGTTTTTCCATCCGGACTGTGGACCAGTCCATGCGGTTCTCCCGGAACATCGATAGAAGTTTCCAACGCACCGGTGCGTGAGTTCAGCAATAATAGTTTGTTATCTGCCGGAGCGGTGAGCCAGAACTGATTCCAATCTCGCGTTGGTTTGATAGCCATAGCACCTTTAGCACCCTGTCGGGTTTGGATAACCTTTTTGGTTTTCACATCCACCAGCGAAATATTTGCAGCCCCTGCGTTGACCACATACAACGTATTTCCATCGTGAGAGAAAACTGCGGTGATGGCTTTTTTGCCGGTGGCCATAGTATGAGTAGCTTTTTTCGATGCGACATCGATGAAGGTGATGGTGCCCGCCCCTACGTTGCATGCGACGGCGGTTTTTCCATCGGGAGAGACGGCCACATCGTGGGCCTTGGTATCTGTCACGACATCGGCCAGTTTCTCTTTCGATACAGCGTCTATGATGGTGATGCTGTTCGTGCCCAGGTTGGAGATGTAGGCCAGCTTGCCATCGGGACTGAATGTAACGTTATGAGCACCGGCACCGGTAGCAATGGTCTTAACGACCTGATTGGAATCGCTATCTATGATCTGGACATTGGCTCCCTTCATATTAGCAACCCATATTTCACCCGCCGAGCTCCCATTGACCGATACGGTTCCTGAAAATAAAAGAACGGTGAAGATGGAAATCGCAAATACAACCCATGGTTGTTGCCTTTTTTGAAAAGGGTTCTGAAAGTTTTTCACGAGGGGATTAATAGTTTTGACTTTATCTCTGTACATATTTTGCCTCCAGGGAAGATTAGTTATGTATGAATTTCATTCAATAGGGTGTCGAGGTTTAAATCGCATTTTCCAGCCGACAAGCTCAACGGGCCGGGTCCAGTTTTAAATACTTAATAGGTTAGAGTTGTCAGGAAGGAATCAGGTTTCAAATTTTCCGTGGGAATCCTTGAAAATTCATCTTTTGAAACGAAATTTTAATCATAGAGCTTTAAAAAACAGACCTTTCCCTGTTGAGCGGAGCCCTTTATTTATTTTTAATAAGGCAAGAGAGTAGCGTCCTCCCTTCTTTTTCAAAGTACCCCTCCGGGGCATGAGGGCTAACGAAGAAATATCACAAGGGGCTGGGGTGATTTGCAACCTCCCATGCAACCTACGAGTTTAGGGAGGGCAATAAAATTATGACTTGTAATATTGCCAAAAGAGACTGAATATTAGGAAGTCTTTAAAACAGCTTCTTTTCTTTTGGAATAACGCTTATGCCGACAAATCCGACTGATCCTCAATCCCGGATTCTGACCGAGGAATACGAAGTTCTCCATGAGGTGGCCCGTGTTCTGCATTCTTCCAAAGGGCTGAAGAATATGTTGGAGGATGTTTTAGAGGTTCTGACCGGATTCAATGAGTTGAAGGTTGAAAAAAAGGCGGGTATTTTTCTCGCTGACCCTGAGAAAAAAGTTCTCAACTTGTATTGCATGTTAGGCAAGTTTACGGATGAATTTCTGGAAAAGGAAAAAGTGGTTCCCTATGGCGACTGCCTCTGCGGAAGGGTGGCCGAGTCGGGTCAGCTGTTGATGAGTGAAAGTTGTTTTACCGATGCCCGGCATGAACGAAAATATGAAGGCATGCAGGCTCATGGTCATTATATTGTTCCGCTTAAAACAGGGGAAAAGTTCTTGGGGGTGATGTTCCTGTACACCAACACGCACCCCGCCTGGTACCAGCATAGTCAGGAAGTGCTTCTTTCGATTGGCGGGTTGGTGGCCAACGCGATCGAGAATAGCCTGATTGAAGAAGAACTGAAAAATTATCGAAATCATTTGGAAGTGCTGGTGGCGGAACGAACTGCGGATTTAAAACAGGTCAGCACTACGCTAGAGAAAGAGGTTGCGGAAAGGACTCATGCGGAGCGCGAGTTAACAATAATTCGCGAACAATTGCGCAACCTGGGTAACCATCTGCAAAACATCCGGGAGGAGGAAAAAACCCGAATCGCCAGGGAAGTGCATGATGAACTGGGACAGTCGTTAACGGCGCTTAAAATGGACCTGGTTTGCTTGAAGGAAGAGTTGCCTTCTAACCAACCTGAACCGCAGGAACGAATCCAGTCCATGTCGGGTCTCATCGACTCAACGATTACTTCGGTTCAGCGGATATCTACGGAATTGCGTCCCCAGATATTGGATATTTTTGGGCTGTGTGAGGCGATTGCCTGGCAAGCTAAAGAATATGAGAAAAGAACGAACCTTCAGTTTGATCTCAATTGTGCGCATGTCCCATTGGATAATAAGGAGTTGACCACAGACTTGTTCAGGATTTTTCAGGAAACGCTGACTAATGTTGTGCGACATGCCGAGGCAGACAGGGTCAAGGTAAGATTTCGTCAGCAGGACAACAAGTTTATTCTGGAAATTGAAGACAATGGTAAAGGCATGCCTCCGGGCAAAATTGAGGATTCGCAGTCTCTCGGACTGATAGGAATTCGTGAGCGGGTTCTTTTTCTGGGTGGAGAGGTTGAGTTTCTGGGGGAGGCGGGTAAAGGAACGAAGGTTGTGGTGAAAGTCCCACTTGAATCATGAAACAGACCCCTAAATCGGATGTGATCAAAGTGCTGGTCGCCGATGACCATGCTGTTGTGCGGCAAGGCATCAAGCAGATATTGTCCAAGACTGCAGATATTTCTGTCATCGATGAGGCGGCAAATGGCAATGAGGTTCTGGAAAAAGTTAAAGCCCAGCTTCCTGATGTCGTAGTCATGGATATTGAAATGCCTGTAAAGAGCGGCTGGGAGGTGATTCCGCAGTTGAAAAGCCTGTATCCAAAATTGCCAATCATAATATTGAGTATCCATTCAGAGGATATGTATGGCATGCGATTTCTCAAGGCGGGTGCCTCGGCATATTTGACCAAAGCCGGAGCCCCGGATCAACTGGTGCAGGCGATCCGCAAAGTTGCAAGCGGCGGAAAATTTATCAGTCCGGAAATGGCTGAAAAACTGGTCGATGAATTGGGAAAGGATGGAGATAAGTCTCCGCACGAAACCCTTTCTCCCAGGGAATTTCAGGTCTTCTGTTCTATTGCGTCAGGAAAATCTTTGAAGGATATCGCGGAAGAACTTTCGGTAGGCGTCACCACGGTGAGCACCCACCGGTCACGTATTCTGGAAAAGATGAACCTGAAGTCCAATGCAGAACTCATCCATTACGCGCTTAAAAACAAGCTCATAGAATAAATTTCTGCAGGGTACAAATCCCGCTGATCCTTCCCCTCCCTCTCCATGTCGAATATCTACGACACACTAAATCCGCATTAAACGACTCTTAAAACCCCAGTTGTAGCGATATTTTATTTTCAGTTCACCCCCCATACTTATCATGATGAATGAAGTTAAGGAGGCAGATCTGATGAAAGTGCTGCTGGCAATAGATAATTCTAAAGGCATATTGGATCGTATATTTCAGATGACTCAAAGCATTGCCGGAGTGGATTCGATAATTACGCTGATAAAAGTAAAAGAGATCATCGAATCCGTCCGTTGCCTGCAACCGGATGTGCTGGTGATGGATTTGTATCTGCTGGATGGAGCTGTCTTGGATGTCATGAAGGAAATGCGATCCGTTAAAAAGAAGCCCACCATGATGATTTTGACGGAGCAACCTTATACCAATATTGAGGATTATCTGAAAGTAGCGGGGGCTGACTTTGTTCTTAATAAATCACTGGAGTTTGAATTGATTGTGAAAATTTTAAGCCGACTGAGCGAAAAGCATAAGGAAAATCCGCAACAATTGGCCTTTTAACCCATCGGCATGTCATCAAGGAGGTGGATCATGTTTTATGAAGTTCGTATTTTTAATGCCAGGGGAAAACTGAAAAAAATACTTTCCGGGCAGGAGTTGAGCCGCAAATACTGGGAAAAGATCAATGGGCAGGAGCCGGGCCTGAATCCGGTTCAGGGGAAAGTTAAAAAAATATCCAGAGAGATGAGGATGCGACTGGATGCCCAGATACCGACACTTTTGCCTTATTAGCGGGTTGCTAAAAAACCTCAGGCCAATATCTTTCACGGGTTCTGGGTGATGACAGCTCTGGATCCTAAGTCAAACTGGCAGAAAAACTTTTTTAGGGAGGCAAGAAAATCATGACTTGCAATATTGGGAAAACGGATCGAGCATTAAGGATAGCTTTTGGAATAATTTTGATCGTTGTTGGGGTCGTAATAGCAGGTACCCAGGGAATGACTCTGGGCATTATCGGATTGATACCGCTGGGAACGGGATTGGTGGGAAATTGCCCGGCCTACTCTCTGTTTGGCATCAATAACTGTAAGCCCTCAAAGCTGTAACCAGGAATCCTTGGGAAGGGAAGAAGAAAATGATCTTAATATTTAAAAAGGCGCGTTGGTCTCCCTATACGGTGGGAACAGGAATCGGGTTACTTTCCTGGGTTACCTTTGCTTTGATGAATAAAGCTTTGGGTGTTTCCACCACTATGGTCCGGGCCGCAGGAGCTGTTGAAAGCCTGGTGTCCGAAGCCCACGTTGAATCAAATTCTTATTTTGCAAAATATCTTGGCACTCTTGCCGAACCTAATCCTGTTTTCGAATGGCAGTTCGCGTTAGTGGTTATGTTGGTTGTCGGCGCGTTTTGCGCCTCTCTTCTTTCTGCCACCCGTATTCATGAAGACGTTCCGAATCTTTGGCAATGTCGGTTTGGCCCCTCAAAGTGGCTCCGTTTCACAGGAGCCTTCTTGGCAGGGGTCGTTGTGATTTTCGGAGCGCGTCTGGCCGGAGGTTGTACCTCGGGGCACGGGATTTCAGGGGGGCTTCAGTTAGCGGTATCTTCCTGGATATTTTTTCTTTGTTTATTTGTTTCCGGGGTTGTTACCGCCTGGTTGTTGTATGGCAAGGGAGGTAGAGATCATGTTTGAAACTTTTTTTGCAAACCCGTCCACGATTTTGATGGGTGGTGTCACCGGATTTTTGTTTGGTTTCTTACTGCAAAAAGGCGGTGTGACCCGCTACAGCGTGATTGTTGGTCAGTTCCTGTTAAAAGATTTTACCGTTCTGAAAATAATGTTGACGGCAATAGTAGTGGGCAGTGTTGGCATATATGGCATGCGGTCTTTGGGATTAGACATTGACCTGCATGTCAAGACCACAGCCCTTCTTGGAAACGCCCTGGGTGGGCTGATTTTTGGTGTGGGAATGGCTGCTTTGGGTTATTGCCCCGGAACCGCAGTAGCGGCCATTGGTGAAGGTTCCCGGCACGCTATCCCGGGGGTATTGGGTATGCTTGTAGGGGCCGGTTTATACGCAGAAGCTTATCCATGGATAAAGATAAATATTTTAAGTATAGGAAATTTCGGGAAAGCGACTCTTCCCTCTTTGACAGGCATTTCTGCCTGGTGGTTTATTTTGGCATTGCTTGTACTTGCTATGGGTAGTTTTTACCTGATAGCACGTCTGGAACAGAAAGATACCTAAAATGTTTTGGACGTTAAACATTGTAGTACTAACTGTTAATTCTATTTATTGATTATAAGGAGACAGCAATGAAACGTACAATTAAGTCGATTGTGATGACGAGTATCATAGGCCTGGTGGGCTTGGGATTTCTAGCCACCCCGGCTATGAGTGGTGGTAACGGACCCGCCGATGGATACACCATTCACGTACAAGCACCGCATATGATGGCCGATGGCACCGTGGGTGGACCCTACCACCATTATTGCAAAGGAATTCAGAAAGGGGAAATTCTTCAGTGCATGCTATTTAAAACTACCGCTCCTGATGCCAGGCTCGTGGCGGTTGAATATTTTATCGCCAAGGATCTCGCGAGAAAAAACGTGCCACTTATCCAATGGAACCGGGCTTTTCACGATCATCAGGTTGAGATCGATACGGGGCGGGTTACAATTCTTGATATTGAAGATCCAAAGGAAGTGCAAGCCCTTGCGGAAGCCGCTGGCAAAACAGACGGCGTGATCTTCCACCTATGGGGCAAGGATCAAGTGATACCAGATGGGACTGTGACAGTGCCCACATCTCTGGGTCACGTTTTCCGAACTGAATAACGGACACAGGGAGGACGTTGACCCGTCCTCCCTGTGTTTCATAAAAACATTACGACACCGAGAGTACGGTTATGATTGGGACTAAAATGAGGCTATGGATCTTTTTTGCGCTGTGTCTGGGTTTCTGGCCCAGGGGGGGTGAAGCCGCAGACCCGGAAGTCCTGAAACCTCGTGTCCCCGCAGAACAGATTGAGGAAGCGAGAACGTGGGTCAATCCGTTCCCTTCCACTCATGAGAATATTGCAAAGGGCAAAGCAATATTTCACGGTAAGGCCTTTTGTGTGACCTGCCATGGAAAAGATGGTAAGGGTCTGCAAAATATTCCGGGGTTACGGGGAAAACTACCAAGAAATTTTACCGACAAATCCTGGCAGAAAGTGCGTGCCGATGGGGAGCTATTATGGATTTTGAAAAATGGCAGCCCCGGAACCGCCATGGCCCCATTCATTCCCTTGGTGCTGACCGAAGAAGAAGCCTGGCATGTGGTTTTGTACGTTCGGTCGTTTGAGAAGTAAAGAAAACTTGAGCGCACGGTCAGCTATAATCGCGAGAAAAAACTTTCGCTGGGGCAGGGGGGTGGCATCCTCTCCTGAATTTTGTTAAAAATGTATCAATATGATGCGAGCGATTAATTTAATCCTGATAGTTGCCTTTGTTCTTTTGCTTGGTTGGGGGGGCATGGCAGGCGCGTTTCACTCGGATATCTATGAGCCAAGGGTTCCTGCTGAACTATTAGAAGAACTTCAGGACATGGATAACCCTTATCCCGCGACTCCTGAAAGGATAGAAACAGGTCGAAAAATCTATTTTGGCAAAGGCGAGTGTGTCACCTGCCACAGCGAAAATGGAAAGGGAAAGAAACTTCCCGGCCACTCGCCAAGAAATTTCACCGACCCGAAATGGCAGGAAATCCGGACCGATGGCGAAATCATGTGGGTGTTGAGGAACGGGAGCGCGGGAACAGAGATGCCGGTTCGTGTGGGAAAAGTCATCAGTGAAGAAGAAGGCTGGAGTGTGATCCACTTCATCCGCACATTTATCCACTAGGCGTAGGGCCAGTACCGCATTGCCCGTAAAGCTTGCAGGGTACTCAAGCGCACGTGATATTTTTCCAAAGACTTCGTGCCCCGGAAGGGTAATACTTTGGTTGTTCCGCCCCCTGATAAGGGGGGCTTTGCATAGCCCGTCTTTGCGAGCGTGTGATGTTTAACCTTAGCTTTCATGCCCCGAAGGGGTAGAGCGAAGCAATCCAGCGAAACTCTGGATCGCCACGCCGCTTTGCGGCTCGCGATGACGACTCTGTGGGGTTTGGTTTGTCATTCTGAGAAACAACGTGACAAAGAATCATCTCGGCTTGACGAGTTTTTGCTATCGGCAGGCCCTTTAAAAACCAGAATTTTTTAACAGCGGAATTCAATAATGAGACTGGGCTTCAGCCGTAGCAGGAAAAGCATAGTGGGAATGATCCTGGGGTTCTTACTGTTCGGGTTTATTGCCGAGGTGTGGGCGGGACCGCCTTTGGGTCATGGGCGTCGGTTTAATTCGCGTCACCATCAGGGGCATCACGGGCAAGGCTTTGCAGGACAGGGCATTTGTCCACAGGGCCGGTTTACGGTTCAGGCCCCCGATGACATTCGCAACCAGGCCAACCCTCTCAAACCCAGTCGGGAAGTTCTTTATTCCGGAGAGTCTTTGTTTCAAGTGGAGGTGCAACCGGTGGCCTGCAAAATTTGTCATGGCGTGAATGGCAATGGATTGGGCATTATGGCGCAGGGACTGAACCCTGCACCGAGAAATTTCACCTGCGAAGAAACGATGAAAGAAATTTCCGATGGCCAGTTGTTCTGGGTCATTCGCAATGGTTCTCAGGGAACGGGTATGCCGCCTTTTAAAAATCTCAAGGACCGGGAAATCTGGCAGATCATTCATTATCTGCGTAAGTTTTCGCAACCCAAGCGTCAGTAAGAGATGGTTCGTATTGTTGGGTTGGCCTTTGCGATATTGTTAGCTGGCGATGTGAAAGAAGGTATGGCGGAACCTGCGGATGGATCGTTTCAGGTACAGCGGGTTTCCGGGATCTGTCCACAAAATCGCACAACTCGAAAAGCTCCGGGCCGCTACCTCAAAAAGAAAAACCCGGTTCCGCCCACTGCCGAAAACATCGCTGAGGGAAGACGACTTTTTAATCAGGATGCCAAGCCCACCGCCTGCAAGTTGTGCCATGGGGCCAGGGGAAATGGCAATGGCAGTTTGGCCAGAAGGTTGGAACCGCCGCCGAGAAACTTTACCTGTGCGGACGCAATGGAGGGTCTACCGGACGGCCAGTTATTCTGGATTATCCAGAACGGATCACGCGGTACGGCAATGCCAGCCCATAAGTCCACCTTGAAGCCCGAGGAAATCTGGCAGTTGATTTTATTTATAAGAAAGTTTCTGAAAGCGTGACAGGAGAAAAGTTATGGGACGATTAATGGTTAGAGGATTCGCGGTTTTGTTGTTTATTTTAATGTCATCGCCTTCAGTCTTGTGGGCGGGGGATGATGGATTCGCCGAAAAAATAATTAACAGTCAGTGCAAAAACTGTCACCGGTTTGAAGGCAAACCGAAATCAAAGTTTGATCTGAAAGCACCCGATTTAATGTGGAGTGGCGTGAAATTCCAGCGCCCCTGGTTGATCCGCTGGTTGGTGGGTCAGGAGGAAAACCTTTACCCCAATAGTTATCGATGGGACAAAAGTTTCCACTTTTCCAGAAAGCATATGATTTTGACACAGGAAGAAGCCGTCGTGATTGCCGACTATATGGAAAAGACCTACCTTGACCCTCGGGTTAAAAAAAGTTTTGTCGACCTATCCACCTTTACGGAAATGGAGGCGAGTTTAGGGGCTGATATTTTTCGCGAATACTCCTGCCTGGGTTGCCACCAGATCAAGGATGATGAGGGAAAAAGTATAGGCGGCCCGATCAGCGCAAACCTCCATGACGCAGGCAATCGCTACACGTTGGACTGGTGGAGCCGGTTCGCGGAAAACCCTCAGGATTTCACTCCGCACAGTGGCGAATACCTGGCTGATATCAGCGCCCGCAAGGCACGCCACATTATCGGTTATGTCATGACTCTTGGTGTGAAAGATTTTAAATTCTATGAACCGTGGAATTCAAAGACCTTCAAAAAAGCGGATGCAGGGCGTGGAGCCAAAGTTTATAAAGAATACTGTGTGCAATGCCATGGACCAGAAGGGAAAGGGGATGGGCCGGGAGCCAAAGGACTGGACCCAAAACCCGCAGTTCATGCTGACCTGCCGCTTTCTGATTACCCTGCGGATTATTTGTATAATCTGATTTATTACGGTGGTAAGAGTGTCGGCAAATCTCCGAATATGCCGGACTGGGGCATGACTTTACCTCCACAAAGCCTGGCAGATGTCATCGCTTATGTCCGTTCCACCTTCAAGGGCAACTAAGAGAAAAAAAGATCTTGTGCCCTGAGCGGGGCATAAGGTCTTTTCCCGAGCCCTCACGCTCCCCTTTTTTCCTCCTGTAATCAAGAGTTTAAAGACGATTCATCACTCCGCATTTCGCGCCTGAAATTCGTTAATGAAAAAAAATTCATATTGGGAACTATGGCGGGATCCGTTTTGGGGAATTATATTCCCTTAAAGTTAGGGTTGAGTTCATTTTTTTGTGAAAAGTCAGCCTACGGGAATTTCCCAAACAATGAACTTTGTTTCTAATCCTTGAGTCGGAGGTCATCATGTCCCTTATAGATGAAGCGTCCAGCGTCAAAGGTAAAATTCTTATCATAGATGATGAAGCAGAAGTGCGAGAGGTGTTAAGGCTTCATTTGGAGTCGGCTAACTACAATGTGATTGAAGCTTTAGATGGTGAAGAAGCAGTCAATATGATGAAGTCGGGTTCCAACCTGCTTCAGGTTGGACTGATTATTTGTGATATCAGAATGCCAAAGGTCAATGGCATTGAGGCCATCGATTATTTGAAGCAGAATGCGCCTTCCATTCCGGTCATTGTGGTCACGGGCTATCCGGACTCGGACCTGGCCGTTTCTTTGTTAAAAAAAGGTGTGAAGGATTATATGGTCAAGCCTATTGAGAAGGTAAAGCTGCTGGCCAAAGTTGAAGAAACGCTGGCGGCTCCGCAAGATTTTGATTATGTCTGAACCGCGTATCCATAACAAGGGGTCTACTCTATGGATACCGCTCACAGCGACTCCCCTGTCCTCAGAGAAAGTTCCGGGGAAAAGGGGGGCATAAGGACCGGATTAAAAAATAAACTGATCTGGACAATGCTAGGGGTTGGGGCCTTGCCTTTGGTGCTGGCTATGATCCTTTCCTATTTGCAGGGGACGAAGTCCCTTCAGGGAGTGATCGGAGCCAGCTTCAAGGCTTTGGCTTATGAAACCTCTACCAAGATAGATTTATTGATTGAGGGTGAGATTTCAAAAAATATCCGCCATGCGGCTCACCCCATTATTAAGTCTGTCATTCAGGATTTTAACCAGACTCTCCTTGACCCCGTAACTCGGCAAAAAAATATTCAGGAGCAGAGCAGAAACCCCAGTTCAGCCCAACCCCTTCTTGCGGCAGAAACGGTACTGCAAGGTTTTCAGAAAAGAAAGACTCCATCTGCCCTTGCAACACGAGCCTTGTATATCACCGATGCATTCGGGGTTCTCAGGGCAAGCGTCAATGACTTTCCTGAATTTCTCCATACGGGAAAACCGGAATGGGAAAAAACTCTCACTGGCGGCAAAGATTTTGTTTATATAGGGCCGGTTACTTTCAACGAAAAGACCCAATCCTTCCTGATGCCCTTTGCTTTTCCGATCCTGGATGAAAAAGAAAAAACCATCGGGGTTCTACACCATGTGTTTGAAACGAAGGAATTTTTTTCCGGTTATATGGAGCCGATTACTTTTGGCGAGACGGGCCACGTCATGTTGATCGACTCAAGGGGGATGGTACTCGATTGCCCTATATTGCCAACGGGATTTGTGTTGCCCGACCCGGTTCTGGTGAGGAGTGTTACGGGGAAAAATCCGGATTGGGTTAAAACTATGGGGGATGGTCATGGCGGTGAAGAGCTTTCCATCATCGGGTTCTCGCCTCTGGAACAGACCCGGAAATGGATTTCAGGGTCTGACGGGAAAACCTGGTACACCTTTGCGTGGCAGGCCTCGGATGAACTGTTTGCTCCCATGCAAAAACTCTTTTCATGGATTTCCATGGCCGGGGTGGTTTCCGTCTTGTTGATCGGGGGCATGGGTTCTCTGGCGGCAAAGAAAATTGTACAGCCGATTCGCAGACTTCAGAAAGCCGCAGAGCGTATTGGCAGAGGGGAAAAAGTTGAGGCACTGGAAATTAAAACCGGAGACGAGCTTGAGGCGCTAGCCACTGAAGTGAACCTGATGAACGATTTACTGCAAAAATCTTTTTCAGGGTTGGAAAACCAGGTGCTCAAAAAAACCGAGGAGGTTCTTTATCTCAAGGAATACACCGACAGCATTCTCAGGAGTGTTCCCGATGCGGTGGCTATCTTTGATCCTAACCTGAAAATCGAATATGTGAATGGGGCGTTTGAGAAGGTTGTCCGGCAAACTGCCGACCAACTTCAGGGCCATTCTCTAATTGACTTGGGGCTTGAGTCCACCCCAGCCTGGAAGGTTTTACAGGATGTGTTGCTCAACTTTTATAGCGAAGTGGTTCCCATTTCCTCCCGAACACTGGGGAGTCAGACCATACAATGTTACACGGCTCGGGATCCTCTGGCCCCTAAGGAATCTCCCTCCCTGCAAAGTATGAAACAAACCGTGAAGCTGGATGGAAAGGTTTTCGCTTTTCAGGTTTTTGATGTTGTCATTCATGACGACAGTGGTAAACGGTTGGGACTTCTTTTAAGGGATGTCACGGAAGATGTGGAGTTGCACGACCAACTGGCTATGGCGGAAAAGCTGTCAGGACTGGGTACGCTCACCGCAGGTATTGCCCACGAATTAAATAATCCGCTGGTTTCAATCATGGGTTTTGCCGAAGCCATTATTGAGGAAAAGGATCCGGATAAAATTCAAAAATATGCCCACAAAGTTTTTGCCCGCTCTAAAGACATGTCATCGATTATCCTCAATATGTCAGGTTACGTGCGTTCGGCAATGTCGACGGAAGAAAAGGAAGTGAATCTCAACGAGCGCATCGATGCGGCTGTTGATATTGCAATTCTTACTTCTTATAACAATGACATTAAACTGGATAAAAAATATTCCGAGCTACCCCCTCTTCAGGCGAAGCCGGAGGAAATTCAGCAGATTTTTATCAACCTGCTGACAAACGCGGTGCAGGCGATGGAGGGCAAAGGCGAACTGAAAATCTCGACAGAAAAGAAGAATGGAAATGTTCTCGCGCAAATTGTAGATACGGGGCCGGGCATTCCAAAAGAATATCTGTCGAAAATTTATGATCCATTCTTTACCACCAAGGAACAGGGGAAGGGAACCGGCCTGGGACTGAACATCGTCCATCAACTGGTGTTGAAATACGGAGGAAAGATCGATGTCTCCACCCAGGAAGGGAAAGGCACCACCTTCTCCCTAACCTTCCCCACCACTCGGCGTGGGGCCAGCGTGCAATAGCTTTTGCTGGCGAGCGAGGAGTTGACT
>JABIAY010000031.1 GCA_018653085.1 Nitrospina sp. | reverse complement strand
TCTTTTTAGAACCCTCACCTCTGGATTGGATGGAACGCCTATGGGTTCGTACATTCATATTCCGGAAGAAGACCGTTGGGCGTTGGTGCATTATATTCGCTCAAAGTCTGTGAAGGAATTTAAAGAGGCGGAATTTGAAACGGATATTTATTCGTTGCCTGTTGGCGTGGAGCTGAATGCCGATCCTTTTAGTCCGGTCTGGGAAGGCGTGGCCAGCACAAGCCTGGTATTGCGTCCCTTATCCGCCAGGCGGGAAGCGGTGGAGTTCATTAATGTGGCTTCGGTGAATAATGGCGAGCAACTGGCGATACGCTTGCAGTGGGAGGACCCGACTCATGACGCGTTTTCTGAACTGCATTCGGATATATTTCGTGATGGGGTGGCGGTGCAATTTGCATTGGGGGCGGTAACGCTTCATACCCATGGTCACAATGAACCGTTTTTCGGGATGGGTAACCGCAACAAACCGGTTAACATCTGGCATTGGAAAGCCGGTTTGGACGAAGCACTCGAAGCTGAGGACGACCTGGAATATGCCGGCGGTGGGGTGGACATGGATGCGCTGATCTATGGCGGCATCATGTCAAATCCTGTGTATCGCTTAAACGCCACCGGCGAAAACCCCGTTGAAGAAATGAATGCTGAAGGGTTCGGCACGGTCACGCCACAGCCGCCGGAAAATCAGAATGTGGAAGGCCAGGGTGAATGGAAGGACGGAATCTGGACCATTGTTTTTATCCGTGATATGCCAAAAACCGGTAAATGGGATGTGGACTTTGCCCAGCGCATCGACCCGGCACTGGTGGCATTTGCTGTCTGGGATGGAGCTAAGGAAGACAGAAACGGACGCAAGGTGATCAGTGTCTGGCAACGTTTCAACGTTAAGAAACCAACGCCTTGAGAAAAAAGGTCTGCATCCTGGTTTTTTTTGTTTCTCTTGTATTTCTTGCCTCCCCGTTGCAGGCGGAGGAAGCGGTAGATCCAAAGAGAGAAACATCGAACTTAAACCAGAAACTTCTGTCCGATATTAGCAAGCTCCCCCCACGGGCAGTGGTGGGCTTAGGTGAACTGAACCGGCTGATTCAACTTCACCTGCCGAAAAAATTTCATGAAAATGTTGGTCCTTCCAAAAAAATAAAACTCCTGCCGGAAAGTGAAGAAACCGTATTCACGATTCCCGGATTCGAAACTCATGGTTGCGGAGAGTGCCATCAGGCCGAACAACTGCTGGATCTGTCTGTCGACCGGATGCGAAATTCGCTGGTTCGCCTTTCCTCTATTTTTCCCGATCCGCCCCCATTAAAACAATTCATCATCCAGTCCTGGTCGGATGAATGGTTGCGGCCCGGTCAGTTTGCGCACACCACTTTTGACACGATCCGCATTTCCCCTGCCGCGATTCTGGTGGACAGTCGGGTGTATGGGAACGCCACTCACCTGCATGAGTCTCTGCATCTGACCCAGCCGTTTCTGGGTATTACCAATGAACTGGAAGCGTATGGATTGAATATTCGTGCCGACCCCAGGTTCCTGTTTTTGAATTTCCCTTATTTTGCGGATACGATAACGGCTTTTTTTATTACGGATTTTCCCGATATCCTCAATCGGTTTTTTGCCCGTGAGGTTAAAGAGGCAACGAATGTTCTCGGAGAGGATATGATTGTTCCCAGAGAGGTGCAGTGGTTTTTAATGCCTTTTGAAGACGACGCGTTGAATCGGGTGGCCACAGCAGTAGAAAAACTGGAGCCGGTGCTAAGGGAAGTGTCTCGCCTGAACCGGGAGTACCCTTTGGAGTCCGCTTATCTTGGGGAACAGACCCATGCTGTTTCGCTATTGCTCGACATCGCGGCGGTGAAAATTCTGCCCCTCCCGCCACTGGATATTGGTCCCTCGGAATTGGATAAAGCGTTTGCCATTTTTGAGAGACAGTTCAACAAGCTCGATAACACCCGGCTGGGTTATCGTATAGATCGCAAGCGGGAGGCATTGATGGCAATGAGCTATCATTTACGATTGAAGGATTCGGCAACCCAGTTGGGAATCTATTTCCGGTTTTTAAAAAAACGATTCATCGGAGCAAACGGAGAAGTAAAACTGGTGGTGCCGGATGAGAAGGATCTAAAGTTGTTTGTTGAAGAGAAACGTCGTGATATCGCGAAAATGGCAGACTCTCCCAAACTTACTCCGATTGAAAAAGAAGGGGCTCTGCGAATGCTGAAATCTATTCCCGATGGAATTTGAAAAAACAACCCGAGAGCGTTTAAAAATTTTGCCATGAGTGCTTTATTGAACGCCCAGGCAAAAAAGATATTATTGATGATGGGAATTTTTTTGTTGGTAGCCAACATCGCCGGATTTTTTATCTCCCTGAAAAATCCGGATGTCTACACCGAAGAAAAAGGACGCTTTAAAAATGATGTTCTCCTTTCGGATAAGCGGTTTTTTTCAATTGTCGATCAGGATCTGGCGAACCGAAAAATCTATGCCAGTAAATTAAATGAAGCGGTAAATTTGGCCATCGTTCATTACTGGGGCGATTCTGGAACCCATAAATATAATTTTCGCATCCCCTTTTATGAAAACTTCATTCTATTCGGCCTGGGATATTTGATTCCAGACTGGTTTGGGAAATGGGAATTTTTTGATTATAAAAAAGCTGTTGAACGAAGTGCGGGGTTATGTTCTCAGCACGCAATTATTATTTCCCAAATCTTAAAAGAAAAAAACATACCTGCCAAAATGGTTGGCCTGAAAGGCCATGTGGTGGTTACGGCCCAGGTGGATGAGAAAAAAGCTGAGTGGTGGATACTGGACGGTGACTACGGGGTGGTGATTGAACACAACATCAATGAAATTGAAAAACAACCGGAGATCGTCAGGCCATTTTATCAGCGGAAGGGTTATGACTCTCCAACGATTCAGGTGCTTGTGGATATTTACGGGAAGGAAGGGAATTCTGTAAGTAAATTAAGCCGCCACTATCCGGAGAGGTATTATTTTGAAACGCTGTCTTATATCCTGAAATGGATCATTCCCTTTGGCTTGATGGTTCCGTATGTCCGCAGGGGAGAGAACCGGGCAAGGGCCCCTTATCAAGGGGAGGAATATTAAAGTATTGCGCTTGAGGGCTCGGTCTGCTTGACGGGCAATGCAGTACTGGCCCCACGCCTAGTGGCTAGAGTTTGCTGGCGGGGGTGACGAGAGCGGGACCTTTAACGTGGTCTTCCAGGGTTTCCGCCTGAACTTTGTCCTGCAATTTCATTAAGGCGTCGATCACCATTTCGGGTCTTGGTGGACATCCGGGAATATAGACATCGACCGGGATGAGGGTATCGATTCCCATCACGGTGGAGTAGTTGTCGTAGAATCCGCCTGAAACCGTACATACCCCATAGGCGACTACCCATTTAGGTTCGGTCATCTGGTTATAGACCTTGGTAAGAATAGGGGCCTGTTTGTGGCTGATGGTACCCACTACCATGAGCAGATCGGCTTGCCGTGGTGAAAACCGCGGGAATGCCGCACCCATTCGGTCGAGGTCGTACCGGGGACCGGCCACGGACATGAACTCCATTCCGCAACACGCGGTGATGAAAGGATAGATAAAAAACGAATATTTTCGTGCCCAGTTTATTGCCTGGGTCATTTGCGTCACGATCACGTTATTGCCCAGACTCATTTCGGTCTCGGTTCGGTATAATCCAGCCATGCCATCCACTCCCTGAATTGAGGTTTATAGCGCATTCTAAAATATTTCCAGCCAAATATCCAAGAAAATCCGCTAGGCGCGGGGCCAATGTGCCGTCGCTTTATTTGGCCGGCAACCGTTTTTCTCGGCTCAACGAGTCATTGCTATCTGCCTCCCCTGCTAAGGGGCCACTCGGCGTGGGGCCAGTACTGCATTGCCCGTCAAGCAGACTAAGCCCTCAAGCGCACCACTTTAATGATTCCCCCTGATAAGGGGGATAAAGGGGGTTTGCATAAGCCTGCAATTCGCTGGCGAGCAAAGAGTTATCTCGGCTCAAAGAGTCTTTGCCATATTTACCCCTCTGGGGCATGAAGTTTTTGGATAGGGATATAACACCCTCCCACGGGAGTGGGCTCGGAGCAATCAAGCCCTTACTAGTTTCCCTTGGACCTGGCCCCTTGTTAGAGTGTATAATCGGGGCATCGTTAAAGGTTAGTATCAACTCATGTCAGGAATTCAGTCTGGTGCGGGGTTTACGTACCGGGTGCCTGGAAATATTGTTGGAGAATAGGAATTATGGATTACGCTGGCAACAAGACCTCTATGGGTCAGGAAAGGATTCTGGCTGAAACAGAGTCAATTATCCGAACGCACTTGAGCAAGGATGGGCTTACCCTTGATCTTACTGCTGTTTATTTGAAGGAGTATGGGGCCAAAGACATCGCCCGGATGGAGTTTTTGCGGCCTTTAACAAACCTGGCTTTTGGAACCAATTTATGTGGTGCCAAAGGGGTGAAATATCTTGCCCAGTCTGAAGTGCTGGTTAACCTGACCTCGCTGAACTTGTTTTATAACCGGATTGGCAACGAAGGGATGAAGTATCTCGCGGTTTCAGACAACCTTTTGAGTTTGCAGAACCTGGTCATTACGGATAATGAGATTACCGATGAAGGGGCAATTGTTTTGGCGAAATTCCTCCCTCTTTTCACCAACCTTGTTCGTCTCGATTTGCGCCTCAACCGGATCAAAGAAGAGGGAAAAGATGCCCTCCGGGAAGCGCAAAAAATGTCTAATGTCAAACACCTGCTACTAGACAAAGTCGAAGGCTTCCAAGTCAAAAACTAACCACTAGGCGGGTGGCGGTGATACTCTTCCTCAGCTTTCCTGCCCCGCAGGGGTACAATGTGCCGTCGCTTTATTTGGCGAGCAAAGAGTTGTCTCGGCTGAAAAAGCTATTGCCAGTTCCACCCCACGGGAGTGGGCTAGCCTAAGGGGTTCAGGTTTATTTTGTCGTTATCGAACAGGGGCCAGATGTCTCCGAAGTCGATTCCCGCCAGGTCCACACATTGCCGTATGTCAGAACTTTGGTAAATGATCTGCCACAACCGGTTGCCCAATTCCTGAATATTTTCGAGAAGCTGAGACAGTCCGTCTTCTTTGCGGAGTACGGCGAACAGATCGAGTTGTAGCGGCTCCCACTTTTTCTGTACTTTAAGAACTTCGCGATACAGTTCAAGTTCATGCTCAATGAGGGGGAAGGTACTTCTAAGAGGGTGCGCCTTGGCCGACTTTGGGAAAAGAGACATGAATTCTTTTTCGATGCGACCTGCTTTCCAACCGGTGAGCAGGTAACCTGTCAAATTGCCGTGCAAGACAGAGATGGTTTTAGCGAGTTGCTGGACCCGGTCAATATGTTCCGGGTGTATTTCTCTTATTAAGACGGCATTGGGGATGTCGAGTCGTTCCTTGATCAGGAAAAGACTTGCATAAAGTTCCCGCAATACTGAATTCAGATTACTGATGGTGACGGGGTCATCAGGTTCACGGTTTTCTTTTAAAGAAACCGTTTCCACTTCCAGATCCCTTTTTGTGGTTTCAATGTAATTGATTTGCGGGATATCCAGCAGGCTGTAAAAGACCTCAGGTGAAATGGCCAGGTCGAAACCGAAATGATCCAGCGCAAATTCACGGATTTTTCGGCACTTGACCACGTCACGCAGTGTTTCGACGGTTTGTTCCAGAGGTTCGCCTGTTCCCGCAAAAGGCTCGACTTCCATTTCCGGCCCCAGAAGTTTCTGCAATATTCGTTTAGGATCCCTCAAAAAACCCTCTCCTTCGTGATGGCTAAATCGTTTTGGTCACAAAATTTAATTTACAGGAAATGAAAATATCTGTAGAATATATAGGATATGCTATTCCCAGTAATTTGCTAAGATTAATTGCGCACACTGTTATTGAAACCGCACTACCATAAGCCATGATTTCATCAAGAAATTTACTCTCCCTGAATGAAGAGATTAAGGAATCGGAGCACCTGTTAAGTCTTTTTAAAGACAGGGTGAAGAATGCATCAGAAATAATTACTGATGGCACGGACCCGGAAAAGGAAAGGGCCCGAATTCTCAAGCTGGTTTCCTCCCACAAACAAAATCTATCAGAGATCAAGGGCCTGGTCCAGGACAAGACCGATCCGGAAGCGGTAAATAGTAATCACCCAAAATATTTTGCCCGCCTGCAGAAAGTCAACCTGATCCTTGGGGGTATCCGGTCCATAACGGAAACCATTGCTGATGAGCAATACGAATGCAAATTGAATGCGATCAATCAGAATTTATTCAAGGCCCTGGATGCTATTTCGGAACTGTTCCAATTTATCACTCCCAACATGAGAAACGAAATAGATCTTCTCACCAAGCATTACCGGATTCCTTCCAAGACCCAGGAATCCATAATACCGGAACTGGAAGCGTTGATGACACAATTGGAAGAAAACAAAATTTCTCTCACTGAATTTACAGAAGGCTACGAAAAAGAGGGAACCCGGATTCGCGGCTACGATGACTTGAGAATTCACGGAGGAATGTTTTCAAAGTACCAGTTTTATGAAAACTGCCCAACGGAATATGGAGAGATTAATTTCTGCTACCAGAGATATTTAAAAGCCGCTGTTGATTTTTTGTCAAAGCGGGTGATGGAATCAGATTTTAGAAAATTGTTGGACCGAATAAATAAGCTCCCGCAAAGGATCACCAAAATGGGTGAGCTTTTTGAGATTGATACTTGCATCAATTTGGTTTATCAGAAAATCAGCAAAAAATATTCTTTCCATGAGAGGTTCAAAGAGCTCACCCCACTGCTGGAGGAAATCAATAAATTAAAAGTCACTTTAATTTATTATCACGATGAAGCTTTTGAGCAAACGGTTAAGGATTTAGAAAAGACCTTTGAAGAAGAAGCCGACCTGAAAAGGTTTGAAGACATTATTGACGAAGTCAGGAAGCAGATTGAATTTAAAACCATGCCTTTTGATCGTCTGCCAATGATTTTTAGCAGTTTGATGGAGAAGAACTTTAACATCGTTTTACAGCAGAAGGAGGCGGAGGATATCACCATAGAGATCACTCCGCATCACGAACAAAAGTTTGGCAGGAAAAACCTGGAAAGGGTCAATATCATTATTCAGGAAATAGATTTCTGGTACCCGGTTGAGAACAAGCAGTTGCTGTTTCAGGATCTTTCCCTGATGACCCGAAAATTTCAGGGTGATGAGCCGATAGATGAAAAAAGGTTCTACGCGTTGATAAAATCCTATGACCAGGAAATAGAAAAAAACACCCGAATTTATTACCCCAAAAAAATACAGTATTTAAAAACTGTCTACACCCTCTTCCACAACTTGATCATGCAGAGGGCAAACCGGAACAAGCTGGGTAGTAGATTGCAAAACCCTAATATATGGCCAGAGATCAGCCCCAGACTGAAGGTGGTCAGCAAAGCTATTCTGGTGCTTAACTCTGACAGTCCTTCGCTGGCAGGTAATGTCAATAAATTCGTTTTTATTAAAATAGCCACTGAAGAACTTTGCCAGTTGCTTTATGACCTTGCGATGCAGTTGTTTGCGGTCTACAGAGGGGTAGATCTCAGGAGCGTGGGGAATATGACGAGTATTTTATCGATTTATAACGAGTTCTACGACATATACAGTCTGTGGTCGGTGTTTAACCATTATTTCAATAAAAACCATTTTAATAATTTTTCTATCAACGAAGATATTGTGGTCCAGATTACTAAAAACGATCATTGCAAAGAACGGTTGCGCAGTCTTTTATCGGAATCGGAAGATGAGCCCCAAAAAACTTCAGGATAAAACCATGACAAAACAAGAACGATTAAAGCTTATGGAGGAAATCCAGTTTTTCAAAGATATTGAAGGTCAGGAACTGGATAAAATGGCAGAAAATGAAGACAATTTTTTGCATTACAAAGAGGGTGACTACATTATTCAGCAGGGAGAGACTGACACACCTATTTATATTCTGCTTAAGGGAAAAGCGATTGTTACCCGGAACCAGAACCCCAACTCTGAGCTGGCGAAGTTAAAGTACGGTGCTGTTTTCGGGACGGTTTCTATGACGGAGAACGCCCTTCGTCAGACCAATGTCATTGCCCGGAATGATGTCGTGGTATTCAGGATAGAAAAGAGTATGGTCCAGTCTTTTGATGCAGGGACCAACAAAGTATTTTGTCGGCTGCGCAAGGGGGTCCTCATTGAGCGGCTTGAAGGGTTGACTCTGGTTGTTGCCGACCTCAAGGCCGAAATTGCACTTTTAACGATTGAAGGAGGGGAAGAAGAGAACGCGGGATTTGATTGGGATCTTTGAGAAGAACAACGCTATTTGCAAACCGCAGTGATTAAACGTCCCCTCGTCCAGCCTGTCAGGGTGTGAGGCAGAAAGCCCTCCCCGGAATAATAATATTTAACCATGTTGGCAGTTGGAATTTATAATGGAAACTGCTAATATTCCTCTCGCACAGACTCCGGCGGCCCCCATTTCACGCCGGAACTTTTTCCAGAGATAAAAAACCCAAGCCGGGGTGGCGGAATTGGTAGACGCAAGGGACTTAAAATCCCTCGAGGGTAACCTCGTGCCGGTTCGATTCCGGCCCTCGGCACCACTACCCGTTAGCTTTATGGACATCGACCAATTCCCTATCACGGGAGTGAGTGATCTGCTATGAATATTGATAAAATACCGATAGGTGAAGCACCGCCCTGGGATATTAACGTTATCATCGAAGTCCCTTTTGGTCGGGAGCCGGTGAAATACGAAATGGATAAAGAGTCCGGTGCGTTGTATGTAGACCGCGTTATGCATACTTCAATGCGCTACCCCTGTAATTATGGGTTTGTGCCTCATACGCTTTCTGAAGACGGTGACCCCATTGATATTCTGGTGGCCTCCCCTGTAGAGTTTTTATCCGGTTGCATTGTCCGTTGCCGACCTGTCGGGGTTCTGGAAATGAAGGATGAAAAAGGGCAGGATGAAAAAATTCTAGCTGTTCCGGTTGATGCCTTGAACCCTTATTACGCAGAAGTAAAACAATATTCCGACTTGCCTGAAATCCTGCTGAACCAGATTTCTCATTTTTTTGCTCACTACAAAGATTTAGAAGCAGGGAAATGGGTTGAACTGGAGGGTTGGGAAGATGCAGAACATGCCGCCGGGCTTATAAAAAAAGCCATTGAACGAGCATCTTCTTAACGCTTGGACCATTCCTGTGAGAGAGACCTGGACAATGACTTGTTAAGTCGAGAGAATGTTTGCCTGCCCACCCAATTTATTTGATCATCCCCGTTAAAAGACTTTTTCCGGAACTCAATGCTCCTCGAGGACGCGAACCACGCAGTTTCTGAATATTTCGTAACCAAAGGGTTTTACCAAGTGGTTTTTTATGCCCAAATCCGCAGCTTCTTCACATCCAGCTTGATAGCTGGTAACAATTATCAGGGGTGCATCATCTAATTGTTTTTCGTTTTCTAAATGCTCTACTATAGCTGACCCCTTATCTTCATCCAGGAACCAGTCCAGCAAAATAAGGTCGAAACTGTCCTCGGACAATTTTTGGATGCCTTCCTTGACAGTTTTTACGTAAGTAATATCTTTAAATCCCATTTTTAACAAATATTGCTGTACCAGCACCCCCATGTCTTCGATATCCTCCACCACTAGAGCCTTTTTGGCGACACACAGGCCTTTAGTTTTTTGTTTGGTGGGAGATTTCCGGTCCTCACTCATCACCTTGTCAATTTTTTCCAAAAACTGTGGGACGTTGAAGGGTTTGGCAATATAGTCCACAAACCCAGTCGCCATGGCTTTCCTGATATCCCTCTCCATTGCATTAGCACTGACTGCAATGACAGGAATTTGAGAAGTATCGGGAGTATTTCTGAGTATTTTAAAGGCCTCTATGCCACTCATCCCTGGCAGGTTGATGTCCATCAAGATGAGATCCGGCTGATGACTGATGGCAAGGTCAATTCCCAGGCTGGCATCGGGTGCTGAAAACATATTAATATTTTCCCGAACCATGAGAATCTGCTTGACCAACTCCAGGTTGGCAGAGTTGTCCTCTACGTAAAGAATATCAAAATACCTGGTTTCAGGTGAGGTGACTCGAGGTGCTTGTGGAGTTTCAACCCGTTCTTTCTCCTCTTTGTGATGTGCTTCGGAGAAGGGTAGTTCGACATAAAAACAACTTCCCTGGCCTGGGGTGCTGTCAAGGCCTATGGTCCCGTTCATCAACTCAACCAGTTTTTTAGTTATATTAAGACCAATGCCTGTTCCCTCAATTTCAGTTTGATCGGCCCCCAGTCTATTAAAGGCTTCAAACAATTCTTCCTGTTGTTCTTCCGGGATTCCGAGCCCGGTATCTGTTACTGATATTCGCAAAAGGTTTTCAGGAGCTTCGTCGAGTGTGATCTTGACCGCGCCTCTATCTTTATTATATTTGATGGCATTAGAGATTAAATTCAGGAGCACCTGTTTCAACCTTGTTTTGTCGGCCAGGATAAACCGGTCTGAACACTCATTTCGCATATAGCTTATATTGATTCCGCGGTCTATTGCCAGCGGGCTTGCCAACAACATCAGGTCATCAAGCAATGCCCCTATTGGTAGGGGTTCAATAGACATGCTCACTTGACCAGACTCGACTCTTGCAAGATCAAGAACTTCATTGATGAGCTCAAGCAAATGTTCCCCTGAGTTGGTAATCCTCTTAATATTTTCCAGCTGATCGGGAGTCATGTCTTTTGGAGTCAGCGTTAATAATTGAGAAAACCCCATGATGGCGTTTAAGGGAGTTCTGAGTTCATGACTCATGCTGGATAAAAATTCTGATTTAGCATGGTTGGCTCGCTCGGCTTCTTCTCTAGCCTTAATGATCTCAGCCTCCGCCTTCTTTTGCTGTGTGACATCTCTTATGATTCCGGTGAAAGTGATTCGATGGTCCTCTGTTGCTTCGCTTAATGAAAAGCTCAGTGGGAACTCTTCGCCGTTTTTTCGCATTCCGGAAATCTCTATGGTGGTCCCAATAATTCTTGCTATTTTCGTTTTCAAATACCGTTCCATATATTGATCATGCTCGCTTCTATAGGGTTCCGGCATTAATATATTTACTTTTTCTCCAATCACTTCATGGCTTTCATATCCAAATATGCGTCCTGCGGAAGGATTGAATGTTTCGATAATTCCTTTTTCGTTGATGGTAATAATCGCGTCCAGTGCATTGTCAAGGATGGCTCGGAAACGGGCCTCACTTTGGATTAAAATTTCCTCTGCTCTTTTTTGTATCGAAATATCTCGCACAGTACCAATGAAAGTCAGGTTATCCCCGGACGCCATTACCGACACACCCAGATCCAACGGAAAAGTCGAACCATCTTTTCTCAGTCCGACCACTTCCCGCCCTATGCCAATGATCTTTGATTTTCCTGTGTTTAAATATTTTTGCAGATAGCCATCGTGCTCGCTTTTATAGGGTTCCGGCATCAACATGTTGACGTTTTTCCCAAATACCTCGGAGGCTGAATATCCAAATAGCTTCTCGGCGGCAGGGTTGAATGATTGTATTGCTCCCAGGGGGCTAATGGTGATGAGTCCATCCAACATGTGATTGGAAATATTTTCAAGGTATTGCCCTTTTTCCCTGGCATCACTGGTTGCATCCTCAACGCGTTCTTCCAGTTGCTCATAGGCAAGCAGGAGCTCCTTGTTGACTTGCTCCAGCCCTTTGTTTTTACTCGCCACTTCGGAACTCAAATTCTCTATGGACAGGTCTTTTGTTTGGGACAACTTGCGTAGCTGTAAATGCGTATGGACTCGGGCCAACACCTCTTCTTCGCGAAAGGGTTTGCTTATGTAGTCCACCGCCCCAAGCGAAAATCCTTTGACAAAATCCTCGGTGTCATTTCTGGCGGAAATAAAAATTATCGGGATGTCCTGGGTCTCTATATTGGCTTTAAGTTGTCGGCAAGTTTCAAACCCATCAATCCCCGGCATCATGATGTCCAGTAAGATCAAATCGGGAGGGTTCTTAGTGGCAAGGTCGAGTGCCACTTCACCGTTCGGGGCAAAGGAGATGTTCAGCTTGGTCTCGGACAAGATGTTCTTGACGATGCCGATGTTGGCGGGGGTGTCATCCACAACCAAAACCTTCATTCCTTTCAAATCCCCAATTGCCAAAGTGCTCTTTTCATCGACTCTTTCTTCCTGTCTTTCCGGTCGTTCGCTTCTCACGACTTCCTGGAGGGTCTTAGCGAGTGTGGCTGGGGATAAGTCGCTTTTGGAGATGAAACCGGAGGCTCCTGCCTTGTCAAGTGATTTGGCCAGTGCAAGATTATCGTGAGCGGTGACAATGACGATCGGGATTTCGGGTTGGACTTCCCGGATCTTCTTGAGAATTCCAGTACCCGTGCTGTCTCCAAGAATATAGTCCAGCAACACGCAGTCGAATTTTTTAACCTTTACCAGGTTAATGGCAGTGGCCCCATCTTCGACCTCTTCGACCTTAAAATCTGGTCCTAGCTCTTTGAGAATTCGACTAAGAAGCTGACGAAACTCAACCCTGTCATCGACAACTAGAATTTCCAAATTTCTTTTCCTCGCACTGTTCGTGTTCTTAATCAAAGTTTCTGTAATCTTAAAATTATATCACTATGAAGTTGTAAGCAGTTGTTACAATCAAGTAAATTTTGCCTGCTTATCGCAACAGACCGGACAGAGTACTCCGTATGGCTAAACCGAATATTTGTGTGGATATTTCGTTGCGTCAGGGGAGATTTTTTGAGTATGTAAAAAAAACGGGCAAGTTGTTGGTGGAAGTTATCTAGAAGGGAAGTTTGAATCCGCCGGGAAGGGACGGCAGGCCCTTAGATTTTCCCAAACCGTCTGCGCCGCCTTGAGCCTCGCCCAACAGCCCACCGTAAGCGGAGTCGCTATCACTTAAAATTTTGTTTTGACCCAGCAGGCCTGAGAGTGAACCGTCAGCACCGGAGAGGACATCCCCGGTTTGAGACTGGATGGCAGACATCAGGGAGCTTTCAAAGCCTTTCATTTTATCTCCAATGACATTCTTGATGGCTTTAGAGATGATTTCCGAAAGGTTCGATTTAATATCCAACTGATAACTTTCTATCGTTCCACTGATTCCGACAGAAATATTTATCCGGTCAATCGTTGATAGCGACTGGGCGATGGTGTTTGCCAGCTCGTTGCCTTCTTGCTTGGGGATGGAAAGTGAAACGCTGTTCAGCGCGGCTTTGAAATTCCCGTTTAAATTGTTTTCATCGGTGATGGTTAATTGTCCGGTAATTTTTGCAGTCCCACCTTTTAGCTCTGGAGTTCCGGTGTTTTTCAGGCTGAGTCCCTGAACATCCAGAGCCAGCTTGTCTTGTGACTGTGGGCCAGTTTTGTCCATCACGGCATCCAGAGCAAAAGAATCAAACACTTCGTTTTTGCTCGAGTGAAAATTCATCTGTGCGGGTTTTCCATATAC
The DNA here is from genome assembly GCA_018653085.1 of Nitrospina sp. Classification (GTDB taxonomy): domain Bacteria; phylum Nitrospinota; class Nitrospinia; order Nitrospinales; family VA-1; genus LS-NOB. Next base: position 1,021 of record JABIAY010000031.1, on the reverse strand, counting down.
TTTCTGATTGTCCGATAAATCCTTCACTTCCCCTTTTACTTCTGTGTCGAAGAGGATTAAAGACAGGTTGCCATGTCTGAGCAGAAAATCAGGATAGGGCGAAGCCTTGGCAAACGAGATATCTATTCCCTTGCCGCGAACGTATTCCTGTTCTTCCGGGCTTTTGCCCCGGTTCAGGTAGGGGCTGATCATTTTGTAGGCTTTCCAGGCTTTGTCTAGTTTTTCTTTCAAAGGGCCTTCCAGCATTGAGCCGAGAATATTTTTGCCGCCTTCCGGGTTCATTGAGTATTTATTTTTCAATCGCTCAAAATCTTTTTGCGGAAGATTTTTTAACTCGGCAACCTGCTGTTTCGCCATTTGCACATCTTTTTCCAATTCGGATTTCATCGAGGTAATGCGATCGATTTGACTCTGGATATCTTTTTGCAGGGTTTCGAATTCTTTTAGAGCATTAGGGATGTCTGCAAGGTTTCCTCCTTTGACTTTATTTTGTAGCTCCGCCAACTTTTTTTTGGTTTCTTCCAGAGCATTGGGAATGAGATCGGTCTTGTTTTCCCATTTGGTTTTTAAATCATCGATGATTTTTTTTGCCCGGTTCCCGGCTTCCAGAGTCTCCAGTTTTTCGGACTTGAGGATTTCTTCCGGAGATTTCATGCTCAGCCCGTCCAGCCCACCCAGTCCGGGAAGGCCAGTTTGGCTGGCGGAGTCTGCCTGTCCGTCTTTCTGACCGGATTCAACACCCTCTGCGGGTTGGGTTCGTTTCTGGTTTAACCTTATGCCGTGGGCCTGCAGTTCATCGATGATTATTTTCCGGGAGATGGCCTGGGTTCCATCCAGATCCAAAGACAGGTTCTCAAACTGGAGCAGGTTCTCCATATTGTTGTCCGGGTTGGCGACTTCAATTCCGGTCAGGGCAACGGATTGCGCAAATAATGAAGTCGACAGGGAAGCAATATCGATCTGGGTTTTTGCCGCTATCGAACCTTTTTCTTCAATGCCTCTTTTGATCATGCCATCAAGA
>JABIAY010000036.1 GCA_018653085.1 Nitrospina sp. | reverse complement strand
CTGCGACACTGCCGAAGAACTGGCAACGAAAAAAAACATGCTCACTAGAATAGCCAATGTCTTTTTCATGAGACTCGCCCGTTAGAGTAAACCGGTTCCAGAATGGATGGAAACTATAGCCCGGCCCGGTAGAGCTGTAAAGCTGGAATGTATAAGCCTATATAATTCAAATTGTTTGTTGGGGCTTTTTTAAAAGGCTGAAAAACAGAAATGTTGTGTGATTTAGACGGTCTTTTTTTTCAATGCATTGTAGGAGTTATTTCGGCGGGATATCACGTTCAGCCTGTTGTGGAGGGCTGTAATGGTGGCAGGAAACGAAAGAACTATCATCCCCAAATTTTTCAGGATATTGACCGGTGCATTTTTTTGCCAAGGTCGAGCCTTGTTCTTCGTTCAGGTAAATAGGACAACGGGGATGAAAGTGGCAACCCGTTGGAGGGTTGAGCGGGGAGGGTACATCTCCTAACAAGGGCTTGAAGGGTTTGCGGGTTTCCAACGTGGGAACCGAATCGAGCAGTGATTTTGTATAAGGGTGGCGGGGATTCTTGAAGAGATCATCGACTGGCGCCTGCTCTACAATTTTCCCCAGATACATGATGGCTATCGTGTCCGCCATATAACGTACCACGCTGAGATTGTGACTGATGAAAAGATAGGTCAGTTGGTGTCGTGCTTGCAATTCCTTTAGCAGGTTGAGAACCTGGGCCTGTACCGATACATCCAAGGCACTTGTGGGTTCATCCAGAACCAGAAACTCCGGTTCCAGTATCAAGGCGCGGGCAATGGCGATGCGTTGCCGCTGACCACCGGAAAACTCATGTGGATAACGTTCCATTATGGATTCTCTCAGTCCCACCTCCTCTAAAACCCGGGCGATTTTTTTTGTCCTTTCATCAGGCGTGAGTTCAGGCTGGTGCACCTCCAGTCCTTCTCCTACAATTCTTTCGATGGTCATTCGAGGTTGCAGGGAACCAAAAGGGTCCTGAAACACAATCTGCAAATGTTTGCGAAACCGTTTCAAAGTTTCGCCTTTCAGTTCCATGATATTTTGATCGTTGAAAAACACTTCTCCTTTTGCATCGGGAATCAATTGCAGGATGGATTCGCCCAGAGTGGTTTTCCCGCAACCGGATTCCCCCACCAGAGCCACAGTCGCCCCATTGGCGATATCCAGATTGATATGGTCCACTGCGCGGATATGATTTGCCACGCGAAGAAACACACCCTTGCGGATAGGAAAAAAGGTTTTCAAATTCCGTATCCTGACAAGCGGTTTGGTGTCGAGCTTGCGAACGGGCAGGGGGATGGTTTTGCCGCTCTGTTTGCGGGGCGTTCCCTTATCTATTAAGTGGCAAACCGTTTGATGTTTATCGCTGATGCGGTGGACTTTGCTCTCTTGTGCATGGCAAATGTCCATGACTTCAGAACAGCGGTCGGCAAACCTGCATCCTTCGCCATACTCGGTAGCGGAAGGGACCGAGCCTGGAATGGTGTCCAGTAATATATCGGTTTTTTCAAGTTTGGGAATGGAACTGAAAAGCCTTTGTGTATAGGGGTGGGTCCTGTTGTTGAAAATTTCTTCCCGGCGACCATACTCCGCCACGCGCCCTCCATACATGATGCACAAGTCATCAGCTATCTGGTTGACGATTCCCATGTCGTGGGTGATCAGCAGGATAGCCATGCCGGTTTGTTTCTGCAGATCACTCATCAGGCTCAGGACCTGGGCCTGAATGGTGACATCCAGAGCGGTGGTGGGTTCATCGGCGATGAGCAATTTGGGCTCACAGGCCAGAGCCATGGCAATCATGACCCTTTGTTTCATACCTCCTGAAAGCTGGTGCGGGAAATCATCAATGCGTTTATGCGGATCAGGAATTCCCACCCGGTCGAGAAGCTCTATTGCCCGCTTCCGGGATTCCCCTTTGGCAATTTTCAAATGTTGCTTCAAAGGTTCTTCAAGCTGATTGCCGATGCGGAACAAGGGATTCAGCGAGGTCATCGGTTCCTGAAAAATCATGGCGATATCGTTGCCCCGCAGGTTTCGCATTTCCTCAGGCTCTAACTGGAACAGGTCCTGCCCCTGAAACTGAATTTCCCCTGTTGGATGATAACCGTTCTCGGCGACCAGCCGGATGATTGAAAATGCGGTCTGGGTTTTTCCGCAACCGGACTCCCCAACAAGTGCCAGGGTTTTCCCCTGTTCCAGATCAAAAGAGATGCCATCCACCGCCCGGGCGATTTTCCCTGGCCCTGCATGGAAATGTGTGGCGAGATTTTTAACCGATAAAAGCATTTTTAAAGCGTTTTCCTCGGGTCGAAGGCGTTGCGAATGCCTTCTCCGACAAATGTTAGTAGTGTGATCATCAAAGTGAGTGATGTGAAGGTCGGCAGTAATATCCACAATGCCTGTAGATTATTTTTCCCCTGTGACAGTAGTTCCCCTATGCTGGGAGCGGGACTGGGCACGCCAAGATTCAGAAAATCCAGACTCACCAACGCGAGGATTCCTGCGGTGACTTCAAAAGGAAAAAAAGTGACAACAGGGGTTAATGCGTTCGGCAGGATATGCTTGCGCATAATGGTGAAATTAGAGACTCCCAATCCTTTAGCCGCTTTAACAAACTCAAAGTTGCGAATTTTTAAAAATTCCGCACGAATATAGGCGGCAATCCCCATCCAGGCGGTGAGATTTAAAATCAAAAACAGCAGTAACGCCGAGGGAACCAAAAAGGAACTCAAAATTATCAAAATATACAGACGGGGAATTGATCCCCAGATTTCCGTCATACGCTGACCGACAAGGTCCACCCATCCACCAAAAAATCCCTGAGCCCCGCCAATCAGGCATCCGATCAAAGTGCCGGTGATAGCCAGCGAAGCTCCAAAGATCATGGAAATGCGGAAGCCGTAAATCAAACGTGCCAGCACGTCCCGACCCCGGTCATCGGTGCCGAGGTAATGTCCATCTCCCCAGGAGGACGCGATGAAGGCTTTACCGTTAGGGGTAAGAGTGCGATAGGGCGCGGCCAGTACAACGTTGCCGGTATTGGATTCGGTAGGAATATATTTGTAGTCGTAGCGCACCGGAGGCCAAAGGGTCCATGTCTCTCTTGGCGAGAGGAGGGGTGCGCTTTCGGCAGGTGGAGTAATCGATTCCCCACTGTCTTCAAAATCGTCCAGTCCAATACTGAAAGCCTCGTCTTCGAAGTCATCCATCCCCAGGTCAAATGCGTCCTTTGTCTCTGCCTGTGGTGCTTCCGGCACTCCATTCAAAATACTGAGGAACCGGGCCGATTTATAATCCGGTTCGCTTGGCAGGGACCCGCCAAAGTCTTTCTCGCTGTAAGTGACGGTGATAGGGAAAAACGGTTTGCCTTCCACAACGATCATAATGGGCCGCACATTGCAGATCAGTTCGGCAGGAAGGGTTGCTATGAAAAGAAAAGCCAGAATCAAAAAGCTGTAAAAGGAGCGTTTATCCTTTTTGAAAATATCGAGTTTGACCTTCATTTCTTTATTCAGTTTCAGCATTTTCAACCCTGGGACTCATCAAAAGAAATTCTTCTGTCAATTAAAACGTAGGACAGGTCGGTCAACAGTTGGCCGACCAATGCCATGAGCGAGAAAATAAACAGGGTTCCGAGCACAATGGGATAATCTCTCTGAATCACCGCCTGATAGGAGAGGAGTCCCAACCCGTCGAGAGTGAAAATTTGTTCCAGCAATAACGAACCGCTGAAAAACATGGCAAGAAAGGCGATGGGGAATCCGGTCACCAGGGGAATGAGAGAATTTTTCAGTACATGTTTAAAGAGCACGCGTTTTTCCGGCAGGCCCTTGGCTCTTGCAGTCAGCACATATTGTTTGCGCATTTCTTCCAGAAAAGCGTTTTTAGTCAGCAGGGTCAGCGTGGCGAATCCGCCCAGTACATAGCACAATAAGGGAGCCGCCAGATGGTGAAGGTAATCGGTCAACTTTTCCCAGAAGGTCCATGATTCGTAACCGAAGGCCCCTGCAGAGGTCAGGCCTGAGATCGGTATAAGATGAGCGATGGCGCCATCTCCCGGACCAAACAGAACGATGATGAAAATTGCCAGCACAAAGCCCGGCACGCTGTAACCGATCAGAATGATCAGACTGGTCGCGGTATCAAAACGGGTTCCATGTTTTACAGCTTTGGCGATGCCCAGAATAATGCAGATGATGTAGGTCAAGAAAAAGCTGGTGACACCCAGTGATGCGGAGACCGGTAATTTTTCCTTGATGAGTGCGAGAACGGATTTATTGCGGTAAAAAGAGTTGCCAAATTTAAAAACCAGAAAACCTTCCCAGTTATCATAGTCGAAAAAACTTTCCGTGAAGGGCGCGTCTTTATCCTCAGGGGAGTACCACAAAAAAGTGCGCAGATACCTTTCCCAGAGTGGCCTGTCGAGATGATAGATTTTTTTCAACTGCTCCATATGTTTGGGATCTATTTCTCCAGGTTTTCCTCCGGGACCGGTCAAGGCTCCACCGCCGGCCTCGGTCAAGGCGCTACCGTGGCCCTTTAAAAGGGATTTCATCTGGTCTATCGGGCCTCCGGGAACAAATTGTGTGGCGATGAAAGTGATCGTAACGATCCCGATCAAGGTGGGAAACATCAATAAAAGCCGGCGTATGATGTAAGCGGTCATGGAGCTATTCAGACCTGTTGGGGAAATGCATGTTTTTTAATGGAGAGACTTTCCTTGTGCTCGTGCGTCTTTCAGTTTCTGGACTTTTTTCTCATCCCACCACCACCATTCCAGGATGTTATTGGCAATGGAGCTTTGCGAGGGATTGATTTTCGGACGGCTGAATTTGTTCCAAAATACCGCTCTATCATAGGCAATATACCAATGTGAAACCATATAAAACTGATGCGTGAGAATCCGATCAAGGGCCTGAATATTGACGATCAGTTCTTTGCGGGTTTTCGCTTTAATGATCCTTTCGATCAGTTCATCGAGAGCGGGATTTTTGATGCCCATATAATTCCGGGTTCCCGGAGTCTCGGCGGCTTCGCTTCCCCACATATAACGTTGCTCGTTACCGGGGGAGCGGCTTTGGGGATAACCCGCAACGATCATGCCGAATTTGAAATTTCTCAGGCGTTCTTCATATTCCGCAATTTGTACGACCTTGATATCCAGATGAACGCCGATCCTTTTTAAATTGTTTTTGTAGGGTTCGGCAATGCGTTGGAATCCGGGTCCGGCCAGAAGAAGTTCAAACTGCAGTCGGTTTTTGCCTTTTACGCGAATGCCATCGGAACCTGTTTTCCATCCGGCGGAATCCAACAAAGCGTTGGCGATCTGAATATTTTTGGCGGCAGACTGGCCTTGCCCCGGTGCGCCTACCGGTTTGGTGAGCGCCGTTTTGGGAACATGACTTTTATATTTCTCGCGCAGTTCAAGAAGCAGGGTTTTGACTTCACCCTGGGGCAGGCCCTGGGCTTTCATTTCAGGATTGTTGTCGAAATAACATTCGTTGCGGGTGTATTGCCCATAAAATAAATTTTTGTTGCTCCATTCAAAATCGAATGCCATAGCGATGGCGGCCCGGACCTTGCGGGACTTGAAAGTTTCGTTCCTCATGTTCATGGCAAATCCCTGCATGCCGGCGACCCGGGTGTGCGGAAATTCTTCGCGCAGGTAATAACCTTTTTTAACAAAGTTGCCTTTATAGTCCAGTGCCCAGTCGCGCGAGCTGTTTATCAACTGCATATCGAACTCTCCACCCTTGAACGCTTCACGCTGGGCAACCGGGTCGAGGTAGATTCTGAATGTGACACGATCGAAATTGTACCGTCCCTTGTTGATGGCGATATCCTTGCCCCACCAACCGGGATTACGCTTGAAAGTAATGTATTTCCCGTACTCGTATTTTTCGACTGTGTAGGGTCCGCTGGCGATGGCGATATCATCGAAGTCCGCGCCGAAGGATTTTCCTTTGCCACCATAAATATGTTTTGGGAAAATCAGCATCTGTCCTGTTATCAGGGGGAGTTCCTGGTTGTAGAGAGCGAAGTGGTAGCGGACGGTATGAGCATCGATTTTTTCAATGGATTTGATATCCTTGAAATACTCTTTATATATGGGATGGTACTCGGGGTCCTTAATAAGGCTGAATGAGAAAACAAAATCATCGGCAGTCAGGGCATGTCCATCCGAAAATCGCGCCTGTTTATAAAGGTAATAGGTCATGGAAAGCCGGTCTTCGGCGAGTTCGACTTTCTCTACCAGGTTGCCGTATTGCGAAAAGGGTTCGTCATCCTCTACGGAACTGTCCATGGCAGTTTGAAACACCAATTGTCCGATACTGGGGGCCGTCACACCTTTGAGCGAGGCCGGGTTCAGTTTGGTGAACGCGCCAAAATCGGACAGAACCAGGTTCCCGCCTTTTGGGGCATTGGGGTTGGCGTATTTATAGCTCTGCCCGGGTTTGTATTTCAGGTCCTCGGGGCCATATAATGAAAGCCCGTGATGAGGGGTTGCGGTAACAGATTGGGCAAGTAGCAGTACGGTGATGAAGGATGAAAGAATTTTCGTCATGATATATAGAGGTAGTGTTAGTTTGAATTTTTACTATATTAACATTCCTAAAATGGGAAACACTAAAATTGTCTGCACGTTATCTTGAATTGAGCCGGTCTGAATTGGAATCGCGTGCCAATCAGGCCTATGAGATTTATCGGGACTGCCGGGTGTGTCCGCATGCCTGCCAGGTGGACCGGACTCAGGGGCAAACCGGATTTTGCGGTCAGACCGATACATTAAGGGTTTCATCCAGCGTCCTGCATTTTGGCGAGGAACCGCCGTTGGTGGGGACAGGCGGGGTGGGCAATCTGTTTATCACTGCGTGCAATATGCGTTGTGATTACTGCCAGAATTTTCAGATTTCCCAGCAATGGGAAAAAGAGGCACCTGCCATTGAGCGAACCTATCAATCCACTGCCAAACAGATGGTGCGTTTGCAGGAGCAGGGGGCGCATTTTATCGGCTGGGTGTCGCCATCGCATGTTGTGCCGGGACTTTTAAAAAGTCTGTTACTGGCGCGGGATATGGGTCTAAAAATTCCTATTGTTTATAACAGCAACGCCTATGATGCTCTGCCGACCTTGAAGCTTCTGGATGGCGTGGTGGATATTTACCTGCCGGATTTGAAATACGCGCATTCTGCTACGGCAAAAGAGGTTTCGCATATTCAGGATTATGCGGAATTTTCCCGTCAAGCCGTTCTGGAGATGTATCGGCAGGTAGGGCCTTTGGTCCTGGGGGAGGATGGTCTGGCCTTACACGGGTTGTTGGTTCGGCATCTGTTATTGCCTGAAGACCTTGCCGGAACCTGGGAGACCCTGTGTTTTATCGCCCTCGAAATGTCGCCGAGCGTTTCCTTAAGCCTGATGAGTCAGTACCGCCCGGTTTATAAAGCCCGGTCCACTTTAAATAGGGAAGTTACCCCTACGGAGTATGAACGTGCCATTTCTATGGCGCAGGAACTGGGTTTTGAAAACTTATACCTTCAATCCATGCAAACGGCAGTGCATAATTTGCCGGACTTTGATAATACGGAAAACCCCTTCCCCCTTGATCGCGCGCAAAATCAGGAAAATACGGCGGCCTGGCAATTATAAGGGTGTCTTGTTCTGGAACCCTTTATTTGTTAATCTCTACCTTTGGACCTTTTCAAGCCCAGTGCCATGAAAGGGGAATATCCCTACAGAAACACGAAAAATATGAAACCCAGAAAAACACGGAAAATACATATAGGAAAAGTTGAAATTGGTGGTTCTGCTCCCATTGCTGTGCAAAGCATGGCGGCGACCCAAACCCAGAACCTGGAAGCCACGGCCAGGCAGATAGAGATTCTGGAAGCGGCTAAGGCCGATGTCATTCGCATTGCTGTGGACAGTGAGCAGGATGTGGAAGCCCTCAGAGCTTTGCGGCAACAATTTCCCGATAGTGTGTGGTCGGTGGACCTGCAGGAAAATTATAAGCTGGCACCCATCGTTGCGCCTCTGGTGAACAAGATTCGCTACAATCCGGGGCACCTGTTCCATTTGGAAAAAGAAAAGACCATTCGGGAGAAGGTGGAGTTCATTGTCAAAGCGGCGAAAGAAAATGACTGCGCGATTCGCATCGGAGTCAACTGCGGTTCGGTGGACCCGGACTATAAAGAACGTTATAAGGACGATTCGGTAGAGGCCATGGTCCGTTCCGCAGTCGATCATTGCCAGATGCTCGATGAGATGGGATTTGAGAATTATTGCGTTTCGCTTAAGGATTCTGAGTCTCAGAAGGTGATTGAGGCGAATCAGAGGTTTTCCAAAGAACGCCCGGATGTTCCTTTGCATCTGGGAGTGACGGAGGCCGGGCTTCCCCCTGAAGGCATCATTAAAACCCGTATTGCTCTTGAACAGTTGATTTCAGCGGGAATTGGCGATACGATTCGCGTTTCCCTGACTTTGCCAAACGAGGATAAGGGGCAGGAAATTCAGGTTGGTCGAGAAATCCTTAAGGATATTGAGGAAGGCCGCTTCCGCTCTGTTCCCGAGAATTTTCTCGAAGGGTTGAATATCATTGCCTGTCCCAGTTGTTCCCGGGTGGAGAACGATAAATTTGTCGATTTGGCGCAGGATGTGCGTAAAATGACGGAATATGCGGAAAAGTATAAGCTGACCATCGCGGTGATGGGGTGCCGAGTTAATGGTCCGGGAGAAACCGATGATGCGGATCTGGGACTTTGGTGCGGGCCGACCCGGGTGAATCTGAAAAAGGGAACGGAAACCCTGGGCTCTTATTCCTACGAGGAAATACTGGGCCAACTGAAAAAAGAAATCGACCAGATGATTCTTGATAAGTTCCCACTAGGCGTGGGGCCAGCGTGAAACAAGGCTACGCCTTGAGGAAATGAATAACAGTTTTTTTCCGGCAGGAAATATTTAAAAGGGTCTAAAAATGGAATTTGATGTTGAAGAGCTTGAAGGGTTAAAACGAAAGATCAATATCACCATCCCGGAAGAGGTGGTGAGCAAGCGGGTGGATGCCGCCTATAAAGTGTTGAACCGCCAGGCCAAGATACCTGGGTTTCGACCAGGAAAGATTCCGCAGAAAGTGCTTGAGAAACAGGTCCCCATGCAGTCTCTGGGGGATATGTTTCAGGAGTTGATGCAGGAATATTATGAGGAGGCATTGCATAAATCCGGGCTCAGACCCACGGGTCAGCCGGAGATTGACCATGCGGGGATGCAGAATGTTAAAAAAGATGAGCCTTTGAAGTTTGCCGTCATTCTCGATATCAAACCGGAGTTGAAAGTTAAGGATTACAGGGGTCTTAAATTCAATAAGAAGGAAGCTGTTGTCAAGGATGAGGACATTGAGGAAACTCTGGTAAAAGTTCTCAGCCATCAGGGCTCAGTGGAAGAAATGCCTGCGGATCATGCGGTTGAGGATGGGGACATCCTTACTGTGGATTTTGACGGGACCATGGGTGGGGAGGAACTGGAAAATGGCAGTGCAAAGGATTTTGAACTGCGAGTGGGTGAAAAGAAAATGCTTCCCGGGTTTGAGGATCAATTGATTGGGCATACTCAGGATGAGGATTTCGAGATTAAGGTTGTTCTTCCCGCCGACTGGAACCAGAAACTACGCCGGGTCAGTTTTCCTATTCCGGGAGCTCCTGAAGAAAAGCAGGAAGATGATCGGGCTACCTTTAAAATTAAAATTAAAAAAATAAGAAAACTCTATCTTCCTGAGTTGACCGATGAAATTGCCCAACGGGAAGGATGTGATACCGTTGAGGAACTTCGCCGGGCCATCAAGATTGACCTGCAAAATCACAAAGACCAGGAGGAGGAACTGAAAATCAAGGAAGACATTTTTAATATCCTGGTCAAAGATGCCGAGACACCTCCGCCGGATTCCTTGATAGAGAGGGAATTGAAATTCATGATTGAGGGCATGAAGTATCAAATTGCCCAGTCAGGAATGAAGCTGGAGGACTCCGGGTTTGAGCCTGAGAAAGCGACAAAAGAATGGAGAGAAAAAGCCATTTTTAATACCACCGGCTATATGATGCTGGAAGCTGTTGCCGCCGCCGAAAATATTCATGTGACCCAGCAGGATATGGAGGGCGAATATGAACTGCTTGCCAAACAGACGAAACAGAAGGTGGAAGATATTCAGAAACGGATTATGTCCAACCCAGACTCGTTGAGTCAGACCACGACGAAGATAGTGGGGCAGAAAGCGATGAACTTTATCTACTCCAACTGCGAGTTTAAATTTTATAAGGAAGGCGAGGCACCTGAAAAAGAGGCCGAGAGCTAAAATTTATGAAATACGTAAAGATTATGAGTGAGGAGGACCTCCCTATTGGCAAGTCCGCGATCATATCAGCAGGCGAGGATGAGATCGCTCTTTTTAACTATAAGGGAAAATATTATGCCATTGCCAACAAGTGTCCGCATAGAGGTTCGCCTTTAGGAGAAGGGCGTATTGAAGAAGGCATTGTGATTTGTCCGAACCATGAATGGCGTTTTCAATTGGCAGACGGCGCAAATATGCAGAATCCGGAGTTGTTTATCCCGACCTATCCGGTAAAGGTCAAAAACGATAATATCTATATTGGGCTGGAGGGGGAAAGCGGGAATATCGCCTACGGAAAAAAAGCTTCCACTTTGCCATCGAGCCTCAAGTTCAGTGTCCCCACCATTCAGAAGCCGCGCAATCCGGAAGAAGAACTGGATTGATCTTCTTATAGTCCTAATTTCATTTTTAGCTCCGCAGGACTGGGCAATTGGATGGAGCAGCCTCCGGAATCCGCTTTCTCACCGATAATCAGTTCCCCATTTTTTAAAATTGCAGGTGAGGTGTAATGTTTGAAGGGATGGTTGTCAGAAAGGTCGCTTTGGTTCACTTCTTCAAAGTCGCAACCTGAGTTTAATAAAAGGTTTTTTGCCGACTCATAATTTGGACAATCCGAAAAATAAATAAGCTTGATGTCATCCATAGGTGTAGGGCAATTTTTCAGCCTGTGGGATTGTCCTCTTCTATCTCAACCCATTTGGGATCGCCGTGAGCTTTGTAGTTTTCTGTGCCACAGAAGGTCCCATCGTGATAGATATTGACCTTGTATTTTCCACCACCATATTTTTCGGTGATATAAGGAACCGGGTCTTCGATTTCGATGAGCTCGGGGGTTTTGTATTTTCCGATCAGCTTGAACTCCATTCCCATTCCTGAAGGGAGCAGGACATAGAATTTCAGGTTGGTTTCGGCGAGGATCTTTTTGAAATCTTCCTCGCAATCGTCTCGGGTATACGTGGGGCCTATACTGTGTTTGGCCCGGCGTTTGAGGTAGTCTTCCATCAGGTTATAAAACCACCAGTTTTTTTGTTTGCGTTGATCATGTAGAAATGGGTATTCGACAAACCCATGTTTGTTGATAAAAGGTTTTTTTGCCATCGGGTGATACTCCATTAGGGTTACGGCAATGATTATATTCTTTTGCCCGGTGACTGACAAGCGGTTGAATTTTTAATCTGTAGGCAATGTATGGGAAAATTTTACAGCAAAAATTATTGGTCGGTGGGGTTTCAGTCCAAATTGTATGACCGCTTGTCTCCGGAGTCCTATTTTGAATCCATGCGACGTGTGGTTGCCTTTTTGCCGGAAGGGAAATCCTTCACTCTGCTGGATGCCGGTTGCGGTTCCGGACTTCTCTTGCGGTTTCTTGCCGCACATGTAGTTTATACCGGAACTGATCTGCTGAAATCGGGAGTGGACCGAACGTTGCTACGTGCACAGGAACTGGGGGTTTCTGACCGGGTTTCCTGTTTCCAGTCCGATTTAACTTCCCCTTTGCCTGTGGATGGGCAAAAGTTTGATGTGGTCGTAGGACATTTCTCACTTTATACCCTCGCATCTAGCGAGTTAAGGCAGTTGGCTTTGAAAAACTTGAGAGCTGTCATGAAAGCGGAGGGTATTCTTATTCTCGCCAATCCTTCAGTGGATTATGACGCGGATGCCATTATCGAACAAAGCATCCGGCTGGTCCGGGAGCGGCAGGGAGTTTTAGCCAGCCTTATTAAGCAATATCTGGTTTATCCTTTCACCAAAGCTGTAGGGTTGCGGTTTATACAAAATCAGCTCACTTCGGGGAAATGGCAGGCTTATACACGGGAGGGGCTCTCTCAGGAAATGGAAGAGGCGGGTTTCTCGGTCCAGCACATTGAGGATGTCTATGCCGGGAGCGCATTTTTAGGGGTTGCGAGACGGGCTTCAACCGGTTGATTATCCGTGAAATAATTGAAAAACAATGAGTTTGCCTTGTTTTTGGGATTGTGATAGAGTAAATTTGTAAAGTAAAGGTAAAATAGCTGGCGGTGCGCCTTGGAGTGATATAGGTTTGAGTATGAACTATGACATCAATATTTTAATTGTCGAAGACCTTTTGACGACCCGGTTGTTCCTGCGTCGAACACTGAAAAAGCTGGGTTACACGAATGTGGTCTTGAGCGCAGATGGAGAGATAGCGTTAGAAGAGCTCGGGCGAAAGCCTTTTGATCTTATTATTTCTGACTGGCATATGCCCAATATGGATGGGCTGGATTTTTATAAAGAGCTGAGTAAAAACCAGAAATGGAGTGAAATTCCCTTTTTGCTGATCACTGCGGAAAAAGAACGCGGCAAGGTCGTTGAGGCCGTTCAGGCAGGCATTAAAGAATATCTGGTAAAACCTGTTAAGCCGGAAAACTTAAGCGATAAAATTAAAGAAGTGGTTTTCGGGGGCGCGGCCTGAAATCAGCCGCCAACACCCCGGTAAAACCGTCCAGTTCCTTCCTTTTTATAATCCCGCATCCTTTCTGATAGCTTTGGCTTTATCTGTTTTTTCCCACGTAAAAGAGTTTTCTTTTCTGCCAAAATGCCCATAAGCCGCAGTTGCCAGGTAACGGGGTTTTAGAAGGTCCAGCGTTTTAACAATGCCTGCGGGTTTGAGATTGAAGTGGGACCGGACCAAATCTTCGAGAATTTCCGGGTCAACATTATGGGTTCCGAAAGTTTCCACACAAACTGAAACGGGATCGGCGACTCCAATGGCGTAGGCGAGTTGAACTTCGCATCGATGGGCCACTTTAGCCGCAACCATGTTCTTGGCTATATATCGGGCCATATAAGCGGCAGAGCGGTCGACCTTGGACGGGTCTTTTCCCGAAAAGGCTCCTCCACCATGTCGTGAGAAGCCACCGTAGGTATCCACAATAATTTTTCTTCCCGTTAAGCCACAGTCGCCATGCGGGCCGCCAATTACAAAGCGTCCTGTCGGGTTGATATGGACTTTCATCTTTTTGTGCTGCAATTTTTTTGGGATAACCTTTTGGATTACAAGCTCGTTGATATCGGCCCTGATTTGCTTGGTGGAGACTTTGGGAGCATGTTGTGTCGAAATGACAACCGTTTCAATACAGACAGGTTTATTATTTTCATACCTGACCGAAACCTGTGATTTGCTGTCGGGTCTCAAATAGGGGAGTGTTCCTTTTTTTCTTACTTCGGCGAGTTTGCGCACCAGTTTGTGTGCATACATAATGGGCATGGGCATCAGTTCCGAGGTTTCGTCGCTGGCATAACCGAACATCATTCCCTGATCCCCGGCACCTTGCTCGCGTTTATCATCATCGACTCCCTGTGCGATATCTCCAGACTGTTCATCCAGCGCGACCATTACGCCGCAGGTCTCAAAATCAAAGCCCATATCGGAGTGAGAGAACCCGATATTTTTTATGGTGTTCCTGACAATTTTAGGAATTTCCACATAACATTTAGTGGAAATTTCCCCGGCAATCACAGCGAAGCCGGTAGTGATCATTGTTTCACACGCAACTCTTGCTTTCGGGTCCTGCGCTAGTATTGCGTCCAAAATAGAGTCGGAAACCTGGTCCGCTATCTTGTCGGGATGTCCTTCCGAAACTGACTCTGAAGTGAATAAATAATTACCTGGATTCATTAAGATTTCCCTTTTAATTGGAAGGTTAAAAAATTAAACAAATATTAGTTTTATTGTGCAATTCGTTTTCAGGTAGAGCTTGATTTTTCTTCAAAACTGAGGTCCCGGTCAAAATCCTCTGGAAATCGAACTCTCATTTCATTCGTAATGAAAGAAGTTATTTCGTCCGGGGAACTCATCTCTAAAACATTATCGGCCAACTGCCGTGCTTCATCAAGCCGAATGGTGCGAATGATTTTTTTCACCTTTGGAATCGAGTGGGGTTCCATGCTCAAATCATCCAGTTTTCCCAGGCCCAATAAAAGCATTGTTGCCATTGGGTCTCCTCCCAACTCGCCACAAATTGAAACCTTTTTGCCTGCATTTTCAGCAGACTGGATAATATTTTTCAGCGATCTTAATACTGAAGGATGAAAGGGTTGATAAAGGTGGGCAACGTTTTCATTCACTCGATCTACTGCCAGAAGATACTGGATTAAGTCGTTAGTGCCAATGCTGATGAAGTCAACTTCCTTGAGAATATGATCAATGCAGATGGCGGCGGCCGGGGTTTCTATCATGGCCCCCACCTCAAGGTTCTCATTAAATGGAATCTGATCTTTTCTTAAATCATTTTTTGCGTCTTCCAGAATTTTATTGGCCTGAATTATTTCCGTCACCGAAGAGACCATGGGGTAGAGAATTTTCACATCCCCATATAAACTTGCCCGCAAGATTCCCTTTGCCTGGTCTGTCAATAACTGGGGCTTGGCCAGGGATAAACGAATACCTCTAAGGCCCAGGGCAGGGTTGTCTTCATCGTCGTTTCTGACATTGCCAAACTGTTTGTCCATTCCGATATCCATGGTACGGATAACAACGGGCTTGGAATCCATTTCCTGGACAACCAGTTTAAAATTTTCATAGAGCTCTCTTTCCTCCGGCAGGACTGATGCCGCCAAATAAAGAAATTCCGTGCGGTAAAGTCCTACCCCCTCGGCCCCGAATTTATGCAGGCTTTTTATTTCCTGACTGGATTCGATATTAGCCAAGAGTTTAACCTGGTGTCCATCAAGCGTTTCTGCCGGCTGATGGATATTGGCTAATAACCTTTCTTCGTATTTGCGGTAGTTCTCCTGCTTTTTAGCGTAATGTTGTAACGTTTCGCTGGAGGGGCCAATGATGACTTCGCCATCAATGCCATCAACAATAATTTGATCTCCGGAATTAATATTTGAAGTGAGCCCCTTGATTCCGGTGATGGCAGGGATTCCTAAAGCCGCAGCAAATATGCCAACATGGGATGTTTTTCCTCCTGCCTCGGTGGCCATGCCCTTGACAAAGTTTCTGGGCATCATGATGGTGTCTGAAGGGCTCAGGGAGTGGGTCACAATAATTACGGGCTCCTGAATATCAGACAGAGACTCCTGGGAATGACCAATGAGATTTCTCAGGATTGTCTGAACCAGCAGGTCAAGATCGTCCTTTTTCCCTTTCAAGTATTCATCGTTGATGTTGTCGAATAGTTTTAGAAAGTTATTTAAGGTTTGTGTCAGAGCCCACTCTGCATTGGTCTTGTATTTTTTGATATTTTCGATGGTATCGTTAACCAGAATATCGTCATCAAGAAGCAGGCTGTAAGTATCTAAAATAACTGCATATTTATCGGCGACTTTTTTAGCGCGCTTTTTTATATCCGTCATTTGGAGCTTGGTTTTTTCAATTGCTTCGCGAAAGCGATCAACCTCCTTTTCTGCTTCAAGTTCGCTCAACTGGTGCTTGAGGATACAGAACTTGGTTGAGTCAAGCAGATATGCTTTCCCGATGGCGACCCCTGTTGATACGGCAATGCCTTTCATGGTCAATTATATAAATTTAGAGTCTGCTTCAAGGAGAAGTGAATAGATTTGGTTGGCATCTTGTAATTTTAAAATGCCTTCACGCAAATCCTGGTTTTTAAAAAGTCTTGAAATGCGGGCCAAAGCTTTTAAATGTTGTCCTGTTGAATTAGAGGGTGCAATGACCATGCATACGAAATGGACAGGCTTTTGATCGAGGGATTCAAAATCCACCCCCTGCAGGGAACGCCCAAAGACAGTAATGATCTGGGAAAGTTCGTCAGATTTTCCGTGCGGAATGGCTACATTTTCACCAATCCCGGTGCTTCCCAGTTTTTCCCTTTCCATCAGTGTATTAAGTAAGGTTTCCTTATCCTTGATTAAACCCTGTTTTTGCAGGAAATCGGTTATTTCACGGAGAATCTCCCCCTTATTGACTCCGGCCAGATTGGCAATAATGGAGTCCTTTTTTAAAATGTCATCTATTTTCATTTCATTGGGAGCGAATTAAGGGTGAGGTCGGTTCAGTCCTGGTTTTCCAGTTTGGACTGTGAGCCTTTTTTGAGTCTAAGGTCCTGAGCTTTTTCTTTCTGTTTTCTTAACTGTTTTTCAATTTTTAGCAGGGCATTATCCATCGAAGCATAGAGGTCATCGGTCTCGTCCTGACTATGCACTGTAGATCCCTTTGTTTTTACTGTGATTTCAGCAAAATGCCGGTGCTTCTCTACATGAAGCGCTACATGGACATCTGCTTTTTCACCCAGTTCCTTGATGGTTTTATCCATTTTGTTTTCCAAATGTTCGCGGATGCCATCTGTGATATCAATGTTTCGTCCAGTTACAGTTAGTTTCATCGAGTTCTCCAAGAAAAACGTCAAACAATATATTTTGATTAGGGCCCACTAAAAGGAGCATAAATTACTATATGGCAGGGGAAATTAAAACCATTTTTTTCTTTTACTTGCAGGTGGAATATTCAGTTCCTTTCGATACTTTGTGATAGTCCTTCGTGCTATTTTAGCATTTTTCCTCATTAACGCCTCAACCATTTGATCGTCTGTTAATGGGGAGCTTCCGTCTTCCTCCTTGATGATTTCCTTTATCATGTTTTTTACACGAATGGAGGACATGGCATTTCCCATATAGGATTTGATGCCACTATGGAAAAAGAATTTAAGCTCAAAAATTCCCTGCGGAGTATCTATGTATTTGTTTGTGGTGATTCTGCTTACAGTTGACTCATGCATTTCAATATCTTTGGCCACATCTTTCAGGACCATGGGCTCCAAATAGGATAAACCATCATCCAAAAAGTTTTTTTGCAGTTTTACGATACTTTTCCCGACTTTATAGATAGTCTGTCTTCGTTGGTCTATGCTTTTAATCAGCCATAAGGCAGACCGGTATTTGTCTTCCAGGTATTCCTTGGTTTGCCCCTCTTTAGTGGTCTTTAACAGGTTGTGGTAGTAAGGACTGATCTTCAGGCCAGGAACCCCATCATCATTTAAAACCACATCGTAGCCCTCATCCGTTTTAATTACAACAAGGTCCGGGACAACATAGTCGACCCTTTCGGAACTGAATAACAGTCCGGGTTTGGGGCATAAATCCCTGATGATTTTCAAGGCGTCTAAAACTTCCTCTAAATCAACTTTCAATTCAGAGGCGATTTTTGGCAGGAACCTGTCCTCCAGTCGTTCCAGATAATTTTCGATGAGTGTTTCTACATAGGGATTTTTATCTGTAAGGACACGGGCTTGGTTTACCAGGCATTCTTTCAAGGATCGGGCGGCAACTCCGGTGGGTTCAAAAGTTTGTATAATGTTTAGAACCCTCAGTACATTTTTTTCTTCAGTGTTGCAAATTTCAGCAATCTCCTGCAGCTCGGTGCAAAGATATCCGTCATTCTGAATATTACCTATGATGCATGACCCGATAAATTTATCCTCTTCAGAGTCAACAGATAAATCCAGTTGCCACATGAGGTGGTCGGCCAAATTAGCTTCTTTTTTGTATGTAGATTCAATAGAGGGTTTTTCAGTATAGCTTTCGACGGACATGCCCTGATCTATGTTGCCTTGAAAATAACTGTCCCAGTCGATTTCCTGATCCTGAGAGTCTGAGCTCTGTTCATTGTCGGGCGGGGTATCCTCATTCGGTCCTTTTTCTTCCTGGCTATTTTCCTGTTCACTTTCATTCTCTTCTTCCAACAACTCTTCCAGAACCGGATTTTCTATAATTTCTTGCCTTATCAATTGAGCAAGTTCCAGTCTTGCCAAAGGCAGGAGCTTGATGGCCTGTTGAAGCATGGGCGTCATGACCAGCTTCTGGCCCATCTTCAAGTTCAAATTCATTTTCATTTCCATCGCCATAAATGCTCGCTCCCGGCCTAAAATGAAAACTGGTTGCCCAGATAAATCTGTTTTACTTTTTCATCCTGGGCAACGTCTATCGGTTTTCCCGATGAGATGATTTCCCCAGCGTTGATAATGTAAGCACGATCAGTGATACTCAAGGTTTCCCGGACATTATGATCGGTGATCAAAACGCCAATGCCCTTCTTTTTTAACTGGGAAATAATGGATTGAATATCCGCCACGGCAATAGGGTCGATACCTGCAAAAGGCTCATCCAGGAGAATAAATACCGGGGATGTGGCCAAAGCCCGACTGATTTCCACACGTCTTCGTTCGCCCCCCGAAAGTGAATAAGCTTTGGAGTCTTTTATGTGGAGAATATTGAGCTCACGAAGAAGTGAGCGGGCCTTTTTTTTGCAGTCAAAGCCGGAGAGTTTCTGGGTCTCCAGAACCGCAATGATATTTTCCTCCACCGTCAATTTCCTGAAAACCGAAGGTTCCTGTGGCAAATAACTTATTCCTCTTTTGGCACGTTCATGCATGGGAAAACAGGTGACGTCCTCATCATTTAACAAAACTTTACCGTCATCAGGGCGGGTCAGCCCCACAACCATGTAAAAGGTAGTGGTTTTGCCTGCACCGTTTGGACCGAGCAGGCCCACAATTTCGCCTTGATTGACTTCAATACTTACCTTATTGACTACTTTTCGAGTCCGGTATGACTTGATCAGATTTTCGGATCTTAGGCCAGCCACTTTTTTATTTAGAGGAACAAGGTTGATCGGTTGGCGGAGACTTTTTTTTCGGGCTTTTTTCTTTAGGGTCGTTTTCCTCATCCTTTGGGTAGATTTTCATGCGCACCTTTTCATTGGCGATAAACCGGTCTTGCTCCATGAGAAAAATCAGCTCCCGACCTTCAATCATATTGTCCTCTTCCCATGCGGTGGCATGGGGGGCACCCGTTAAAATTATCTTTTGCAATTTGTCCAAATAGACTGCCCGGTCTCCGATAGCCCTTTTTAAACACCGGGTAATGACAACATTGCCAATGGCCACAATCTCTTCAGTTTCCTTTTTGTCCTCAGTATTATAGATCTCCATAATGTCAGAAGTGATTTTCAGGTCGCCCTGATAACTCACTACGTTGCCCGAAAAAACTATTTTTACTCCTCCGTTTTCAGACCGCATACGCTCAGAGGTGATTTCTATAGGTTCTTTGCTCTTTTTGGACTTTGTCTTCACTGCTGGTTTGCCCGGCGGAGCTTCTTTCGCAGGTGTTTTGTCTTGAGCTGTGGCAGGCAAGGCCACAAATACCCAGATGGCAAAAATAATTAATCCGGTTAATTTAATTTTCATGCTGTTCCACTGCGCTGTTTTTTTTAGAGTTGGTGCTCAACCGATCCATCAAAATATCCGGTGCACCCACAAATTTTACGTGACCTGTCAAATCAACGTCCTTGGTTGTTTCTTTATAGATTCCCGAATCCGCAACAATGACATATCTCTTGTTTTCGCCTTTGTGGAGAATCATTTCTACATTTTGCATCGTTGTTAAGTTTTCCTCGTTGTTGATTTGCGCAAAATCAGCTTTGAGTTCCCACTCCTTGACACCCTTGACTTCGTGGCTGATCTTGAAATTCTCAATTTCAACATCAATGCCCTTTTCCATCACCTTGACTCGGATGTTACCCATCTCGACAGAAGTGCCGAGGTTTTTAAGAAAATAAAACCCCGCCGCTCCGATTACGCTGAAGGCCACTAACAATAAAGCTATTCTGATCGTGTTGATCATTTAAATAATTAATTTATAAAGCATTAAGCGTTTATGCAAATGGCATACCATGGGGGCAATGATGCCATACCATACCCCTAAAGTAAAGTGAAATCAGGGAAGGATCGCGGTTCCGAAAAAACCGGATTGAAGGTGAATTCTCGCTGGGAATCGCTGGTGATTTTTATATTTATTTCTAATCTGTCCTGAATGTTCAGGATGAGTTTGTCTGGTTTTTTGGGTGAACGCAGTTTTTCCGCCCACTCGATGATCGTTACCCCTTGGTTATATAAAATTTCCTCAAGGCCCAGAGAAAAGATTTCCTCCTGGGTTTCGATCCGGTACAGGTCGATATGGTAAATGGGAAGTTTGCCTTGGTACTCATTGATCAAGGTGAAAGTGGGACTGCGAATGTAGGAAGCCTTGTCCAGTTCCAAACCGTAACAGATTCCCTGGGTAAAGCAGGTTTTGCCTGCACCGAGATCCCCAAACAGAAGGATGATGTCACCGGCACCCAAAGAGATGCCGAGTGATTTTCCTAATTCCAGGGTTTCTTCAGGACTATTCGATATTTTTTTCATTCTCTATGGAAGTATGCGTTTCAGGGTTTCCGGCAGACACCTTAATAAATCACCGGCAATCAGGGTGGTTTGGCTTTCAGTCTCAGCAAAGTGATCTCCTGCTTGACCGTGTATATAGGAACCCGCAATGGCGGCCGGGCAGGGGGCCAGACCTTGAGCCATGAGTCCCGCAATGATTCCGGTTAAAACGTCTCCCGATCCGCCTGTTGCCATGCCGGCATTGCCTGTGGGATTGATGACCACAGTTCCATCGGCTGAGGCGATCAGGCTTGGAGAACCTTTTAGAACCAGAGTTAAAGAGTGCTCGCTGGCAAATTTTGCGGCGATGGTCATGCGATTATTTTGAATTTCCTGTGTTGGCACTCCGGTTAAACGGGACATTTCTTTAGGGTGCGGGGTGAGAACCGTTTTGTCCGGCAACGTTCCCAACCAGTCCTTATGCGCTGATATTGCGTTCAGGGCATCCGCATCGAGTACCAGCGGACATTGAATCAGTGGCAATATTTCACCGATCAGAGCAACGGTTTCAGGGTCAGTGGTGATTCCAGGGCCGATGGCCAGTGCAGATTTTTCCTTGAGAAGTTCCAGAATAGATTCTTTCGCGCTCAAGGCCAGTGTGCCGTTGGCAGTTTCAGGCAGTGGCACGGTCATTACTTCCATAGGGTGAGCCGCCTTCTGGCAGGAGTCGGGTAGAGCCAGGGTGCATAAGCCGGCTCCGGACCGCAAAACCGCCAGGGCAGTCATTCCCGCCGCGCCCTCCTTACCCTGGGAACCTGCCAGAACCAGGACATGGCCATAATCGCCTTTGTGGCTATTGGGATCGCGTTTCTGAAACCAGGATTTTATGTCTTCCTCTTCGCATAGATGGATGCGGATGTCCTGCCCCTCATGGGATTTGTCCGGAATGCCAATATCGATGAGCCGGGTTTCCTGCATGACACCGGCAGAAGGATGGAGTAAATGGCTTTGTTTCCAACAGGCAAGGGCAAGGGTCAAAGCGGATTTAACATGAGGTCCTATTAACTGGCCGCTATCTGAGTCCACACCGGAATTGATATCCACTGAGACCACAAACTTTTCAAACTGGTTGATTTTATCTATGACCTTTTCCATGAAGCCGGTGACCGGTTTATTTAGCCCCGTACCAAAAACGGCATCGATGATGATATTGCAATGGCGCAGTTCAGGGTCATGCTGGTTCAAATTATCAGGGGTCAACTCGTCAACCTGAATGCCAATATTTTGTGCGGAGGTGGCGTTGACTTCTGCGTCTCCTTTCAGCTCCGACAATTTGCCGGCTAACAGGACCCGAACTTCGGAGCCCAGGCCGGACAGGTGCCGGGCAACGACAAAACCATCTCCGCCGTTATTGCCTTTACCGCAAAATATGAAAACCTTTTTGAGCGATAGATCAGGAAAGCGTGTTTGTAATTCATGGACAACTCCAATGCCGGCATTCTCCATGAGAGTGATACCGGGAATTCCAAGATCATCAATGGCATGCCGGTCGATGGCCTGCATTTGTTCTGCTGTGACAACAGGGAGCAATGAATTTTTCCTTTACTGCAAGGCTGATAAAATGTTTATCTTAATCAATATGGGCCTATATTTTCCATTTTAAATGAAAAGGGAAGTTTCATGAGTAATAAAGACAATAGTATTAATTATATTGAATTACCTCTGGTTAAAAATGCCGAGACAAAAAAATTCTATAACGAGGTCTTTGAATGGGAGTTTACCGACTGGGGGCCAAATTACATCAGTTTTTCTGGTGCAAGTGTTGATGGTGGCTTTAATGGAGAAGGGGATGCCCAGGTATCAAGTTCAGGCATTCTAGTTGTCTTATACGCCAATGACCTGAATCAAAAATTAGAGTGCGTGATAAAGGCTGGCGGAGAAATATCAAAGCCTGTCTTTGAGTTTCCCGGTGGCAAAAGATTCCATTTCCGTGACCCAAACGGAAATGAGCTTGCAGTATGGTCAGAATAATTCTTTGCTCAGTCCGGATATTATCCTTCGGTTTAAGAAACGGCAGAGGCCTCTGGAAAACGTTTTACCTTTATTCTAGCCGCCTTATCGCGCATACGGGCCATGTCATAGGCCATTTGCATCCTGAGCCAATGTTCTGGCGTACTGCCAAAAGCCTTGGAGGCACGAATAGCCATTTCTGCTGATAGAGAGGTTTTGGTGTTGATCACCCGCGAGAGTGTTTGCCGGGTTACGCCTAAACCTTTTGCGGCTTCTGTAACATTTAATCCTGAAGACTCTATGCAATGCTTTATCATTTTTCCCGGATGAACGGGATTTTTCATCGCCATGATAATTTCCTCCTAATGGTAGTCTACCAAGTCAATATCGAAAGCTCTTCCATCTTCAAATCGGAAGACAATCCTGTGGTTTCTTGAGACAAAAACACTGTAAAAACCACGCATGTCGCCTGTGAGGCGGTGAAAATTGAACCCTGTAATATCCAGCTCCTCTAGCTTCTCAGCACTATCAAGAACTGATAAATAAAGCTCGGCCTTGTCTGCAATGTCTGGTCTTAATCGGCTTTTGTCGCCTTTTTCGTAGAGCCTTTTTAAACCTCTGTGGCGAAAGTTCTCGATCATGTCGCATTGTAACATGCAACATGACAGGGATCAACTTGCGCTGAAACCGGGGTTTTGCGGAACAATCTGCAGACAGATCAAACAAAAACCGTGTAAGGATAATCTTTGGATTCTTTCAGGGCTATTTCTTCTCGTGTCGGTGTGAGGCCGTTGATCACGCTAAACAGGCAGGGGCAGTCGTACTCGATTTTATCCTCCGGTTTGAAGGAATTGAAATGCTCGGGTTCTATCAGAAACGCGCGATTAAAGAAATAGGTGCTGATAAAACTGCCAAGGTATACTGATTTGCCCTTTAACTCAGGAAGGTATGACAATTTGTCCTGTAAACTGTCATGGTTGTAGTTAAAAGAAAAACGTACTAACACATCATATAAAAAACAAAAATGGTAACTGTTCATATGATGCCAGCATGATTTCTCGTTTAATCCGAACTTTAAAATTCTCAGGATTTCTTTAAGAGAATGCAGGGAATTGATTCTTCCCGCATGGGGGTAGAACTGCTGAAAATCTTCTCTCCAGTACATCTGAGGCTGGTGCTCAATGAATGACAAAATTTCCTCTTCCTGATTGAGGGCTACTTCAATAAAATGGGGAGGGTCAAAACAGGAGTCGTAGTCCGGGTCCGGGCAAGGGGTCGGTTTGCCAAGGGACTGGATGTCATAAAGATTGTTTTTGAAAACCAGCATTTGAAATGCGCCTTTTTAAAAGATTGCACAGTTCATTATACCTCAATGTATAGTCAGTTTTCTGCTTCTAACTTTCAATTAGGGGATCTGCAACCCTTGGATAAAAAGATTTATGATTTTACAGCCCAAACCATTACCGGAGAAGCCATCAAACTTTCTAAATTTCAGGGCAGGGTTTTGCTGGTTGTCAATGTGGCTTCTGAATGCGGGTTCACCCCCCAGTATTCGGGCCTGCAAAAACTCTATGAAAAATACCGGGACCAGGGCCTGAGTATTCTGGCTTTTCCCAGCAATGATTTTGGTGCTCAGGAACCGGGGTCCGATGAGGAAATTAAAGATTTTTGCCAGAAAACTTACCCCGTGACATTTGACCTTTTCAGCAAGGTGTCGGTTCTGGGCCCTAAAAAAAATCCTCTTTATCAATATTTATATGGCCGTAGATTAGAGCCTCAGGGAAGGGGCATGCGGTCGAAAATATTCGCGCTGGCAAAGTGGGTGTTATACCGGGTAAAAAGAATGCAGGTTCCTGAGAAAAATGAGGCGCAGTGGAACTTTCATAAATTTCTGGTTGGGAAAAATGGCATCCCCGTAGCCAGCTTTTTGAGTGAGGTGGCCCCGGATTCCCCTGTCCTGATCAAGAAACTGGAAGAGGAGCTCCACTAGGCGCCGGCGTAGCCGCCGGTGGCAGTGAGCAATGACCCGTAAAACCAAGAGAGTGTTTGCCCGTAAGGTAAAGATATTGCAACTTTAGGATTTTTCTATGTCAGAAGATAAAGATTTTTTATGGAGTGCGTTGGGCCGATATCTTGAAGGCCCGCAACGGGATGCTTACTGGCAGATGATCAGCCAGTTTCGCCAGGGGCCGTCTAAAATTCAGGATTGGCATTCAATAGCGACTCCCGACTCTGCAAGTCTGCCGGATTTTTCCGGCTTGCCATCCCCGGATGATTCAAAGACGACACACCAACTGTCCAAGCTTGTTGTGGGTAAGCTCAATGGTGGTATGGGAACCAGTATGGGTTGTGCGGGACCCAAGTCCCTGATTGAGGTGCGGGACAATAAATCTTTTCTGGATTTGATTCTGGAGCAGATCGAAAGCCTGAATCGGAAATGGGGGCAAAAAATTCCCCTGCTCTTGATGAACAGTTTCTACACGCATGAAGAAACCCAGGTGCATTTAAGCGGTCTTAAAACTTCTGCGGAGATAATCGGTTTTCAGCAAAACAAATTTCCTCGCTTGCATGCTGACAGTCTAAGTCCGCTCACCCCTGATGAATACGGAGATCAGGCCTACTATCCTCCGGGACATGGAGATTTTTATCAATGTATCTGGCAACAGGGAATCTTGCAACGGCTGTTGGATGCGGGCAGAGAAATTCTCTTTATTTCCAATGCCGATAACCTTGGGGCCACTGTGGATCCTGTCATCCTGAATTATATGGATGAGTGCAATATTCCCTTCTTAATGGAAATGACTGCCAAGACTCCAGCGGATGTCAAGGGAGGGACACTCTACCAGCAGGATGGAAAACTCAAGCTATTGGAGATTGCCCGTGTTCCCGATGATAAGGTTGACGAGTTTTGCGACCAGAAAAAATTCAAGGTATTCAATACCAATAATATCTGGATTAATCTGGTTGCCTTGAAGGACAGGCTGAGTCAGGGGCCTCTGGAATTAACTGTGCTGGTGAACCGGAAAAATGTCGGGGAAACTCCTGCCGTGCAACTTGAAACCGCCATAGGTTCTGCTTTGGAATGTTTTGAGGGGGCTGTCGGTCTCACCGTTTCGCGTGACCGGTTTTTGCCGGTTAAAAAAACAGATGATTTGTTATTACTGCGTTCCAACCTTTTCACTTTGAACAAGGGCCAGTTAAAAATGAGTCCGCAAAAAAAACATTTGCCCAAAATAGAACTGGGAGAGTTCCTGCAAAATATAGAAAACTTTCAAAACAGTTTGCCCATCATTCCAGACCTTATTAATTTGGAGGAATTGAAAATAGATGGAGAGGTCCGTTTTGAAGGAACGGCTTCCCTTAAAGGTAAAGTGCACTTGAACGGATTGAAAAAGCCTTTGATCCTGCCTTCAGGTGCAGTGATAACCGATGAAAGTTTGCAGGGTTGATGGAGGAGAAAATGGTTGGTGGGAAATTTTACGCGAAATTATAGGTGTCTCGGATTATTCACTATAGGACCTTTCCCTATAAATATTGTGGGAATTGACGAGTTTTGTCTGGGTGGGCTCAGGAAATAATATCTATAACATGTTGATTTTAAAGGTTTTTTTTTGTCATGTGGAAATAAGCATTGACATGTTTTTGCCCATAAGTATACTTCTTTGAAACATTGAATCTGCGCCTTGTTGTGGTAGGAAATATCCTACTTTATGGATTTGATGAAAGTGTCGAAAAACTTCAATCGCTGGGAGTTCAGACACTGCAACGTTGTTTGAAAAAGTTGCATAAAAAGTTCACTAATAAAGGGAGGAGGCCGTTCCTCGGAATCGCCTCATTTAGAATATTAGTAGGTGAACGTTTGTTAACTAGGGTAAGGGAGGATTTACAATGAAAAAACTCGCTGTTGTACTACTGGTTGCTGTAGCATCTTTTTGCCTTGCAAGTTCTGCATTTGCAGGATCGTTGGCACCGGGTGCGATGACTAAATGCACCAATGCTGGTTCCATCACCTTGGAAAATACAGGTGGCGGAGCAGTTGACCGGGGTGAAGCAAATGCTTCGGTCTGGAAATCTTCAAATTTCACCACGGTCCCGATAAGCTTGAGCCCGAGTGCTCATCAGGGTTTTCCCACTGACGGTGGTGGAGCGGCAGGCAATTCTTATGTCAAAATGAAGAGCAAACACTCCATGGGACAAACTAAAGTAGTTTTAGGTGGGCAAAGCAATTTCAGCCGTGGCGACTCCATTGGAGACATCAGTGGCGAAGTTAGAATCACCAACACCGGTACGACCAACATTAGCGTAAGCTGTGGTTAAAATCTTCAAGTTTTAAAATTAAAGCCGACCTGGTTTTTCCGGGTCGGCTTTTTTTTGCCTTGATGTTGGAAGAACTCCTCTCCTCAATAGTAAAGAAAAATCCCGCCTGCGAGAAGTAATCTATAAATGATAAAGGGTAGCAGACCTGCTTTCTCAACGATCTTGAGCAGAAGCTGAATAGCCAGTAAGCCGACCAGGAAGCTTATTCCCAGCCCTATTAACAGGTGGAGGTTGGAGTAGGTGTGCTCGGGTTGCGATGTGAACTGCACCAGTTTGTGCATTCCGGCCGCAAAAATAATCGGAGTTCCCAGCAGAAAAGAAAATCGGGTTGCCGAAGTGTGCGAGAGGTTACTGAAAAGTCCCGCAACAATAGTGATGCCAGACCGTGAGGTTCCCGGCAAAAGGGCAATGGCCTGGGCGCACCCGATAAACAGAATTTGCCGTAGACTGAGCCGATTCAACTCTGTCTCCGGGTTTGTATTTTTTGAACGATAGCGATCCGCCGCGATGAATATGAGGGACCAGAAAAAAAGGTTGCCCCCGACAAAAGTGGGACTCCTCAGGTTGGCTTCAATCCATTCTCCCCCAAACAGGCCTATCATTCCTGCGGGGATGGAGGCAACGAGGATACACCATGCCAGATGATGTGTTTCCGGCGATTTCTGGCGGTCAAATAAACTCATCGCTAAACCTGCCAAGTCCTTGCGGAAGAAGATTATCATTGCCAGAAGGGTACCTAAATGCAAAATGGCATCCAGAGCCTGACCCTGATCCTCAAAATTGAAGATCATGGGGGCCAGAATCAAATGCCCGGAACTGGAAATAGGCAGGAATTCTGTGAGCCCTTGAATGACGCTCAATAAAATAATCTGAAAAAATTCCATTAATTTGGATGAATCCCTTTTTTACGAAAACCAAAAAATAACTGAACTTGGGTGATTATAGTGGTGGATGAAAAAAAATTAAAGTATTCCTTTTGTCGTTGACGGGAGAACTTTGCATAAGCCGTCATTGCGAATACTTCGGCTACGCTCAGCACAGGATCCGTGAAGGCGTGACATCTCACCTGAACTCTCGTGCCCCGCAGGGGTAAACCCAGCAACTCTGGATCGCCACGCCGCTTTGCGGCTCGCGAAGACGACCATGCGGGGTTTAGGTTTGCCGGGTTTTACAAATTATGTTATGTTACGCGGGCAATCGGACCAACTCCCTTAACATTTTGAAATCATGAGAGAATTTTCCAGAATTCAGCGCCTTCCACCTTATGTTTTGGGCATTGTCAACGAGCTCAAATATGAGGCCCGTCGGCGCGGGGAAGATATCATCGACTTTGGTCTGGGGAATCCGGATATGCCGACCCCCAACCATATTGTCGACAAGCTGATTGAATCTGCGCAGAAGGAAGCCAACCACCGCTATTCGCTTTCCAGAGGCATTTACAAATTGCGCCTCGCTATCACCGACTGGTACAAGCGCAACCACGATGTCGACCTGGACCCGAATTCCGAAGCGATTGCAACGATTGGTTCTAAAGAAGGCATTGCCCACCTGGCTATGGCGATCACCAGCCCCGGCGACTCGGTTCTGGTGCCAACACCTACTTATCCGATTCATACATATGCTTTTATTTTGGCCAACGCTGATGTCATTCATGTACCTCTTAACCCCGATGTGGATTTCTTTGAGTCCCTTCTCGATGCCTTCAAGAGTAACTGGCCGAGGCCAAAGGCAATGGTCATCAACTTCCCCCACAACCCCACGACTCAGGTGGTGGATATTGATTTCTTTGAGAAGGTGGTGGACTTTGCCAAAGAACATGACCTGATTGTGATCCACGACTTTGCTTACGGGGACATCGTTTTTGACGGTTATCGTGCTCCCAGTTTCTTGCAGGTTCCAGGGGCGAAAGAAGTGGGAATTGAGTTTTTTAGTTTGTCAAAAAGTTATAATATGCCGGGGTGGCGTGTAGGTTTCGCAGTCGGAAATTCTGAAATCATTCATGCTCTGGCGCGCATCAAAAGTTATCAGGACTACGGCATGTTTCAACCGATCCAGATAGCGGCTACGGTAGCTCTGAATGGTCCGCGTGACTGTGTGGAAGAAATCCGCGATACTTACCAACAACGGCGGGATGTCCTGTGCGAATCGCTGAATCGAATCGGATGGGAAGTGACACCGCCGAAAGCGACCATGATGGTCTGGGCGGAAATCCCGGACCGATTCAAGAAAATGGGGTCCCTGGAGTTTTGTAAATTACTTCTGGAAAAAGCCAAAGTGGCTGTTGCGCCTGGAATCGGATTTGGAGAAGGCGGGGACCACTTTGTACGGTTCTCGCTGGTCGAAAATGAACATAGAATTCGACAGGCGGTTCGCGGAATTCGAGAGATTTTTTAACGGAATTGAGTAAACGATGAAAACTATTAAGGTGGGAATGATCGGCTTTGGCACTATAGGTGCCGGTGTCGCTAAAATCCTTACGGAAAACAGTGAGGTTATAAAAAAGCGGTTGGGAGCCGGGGTGGAACTGGTTAAAGTGGCTGACCTGGATATTACTACCGACCGGGGAATCAAACTTGGCCCCGATGTGTTGACGACTTCTGCTGATGAGGTGATCGACCACCCTGATATTGATGTGGTCATCGAATTGATCGGTGGTTACGAGCCAGCCAAAAAATTTCTTCTTCAGGCCATTGATCGGGGAAAACATGTGGTGACGGCAAACAAGGCCCTGCTGGCTAAACATGGGGATGAAATATTTTCAGCGGTTGCTCAAAAAGGTTTGTCCGTAGGGTTCGAAGCTTCTATTGGGGGAGCCATCCCTATAATTCGTTCGGTTCGTGAGGCGTTTGTCGCCAACCGCATCCAGTCCATGGAAGGTATCGTGAATGGGACAGCAAATTATATCCTCAGCAAAATGTCGGATGAGAATTGCGACTTCGATACCGCATTGAAAGAAGCGCAGGAAAAAGGTTTTGCCGAAGCGGACCCGACTTTTGATATTGAAGGAATTGATTCCGCCCACAAAATAGCGGTGCTGACACGCCTGGCTTATGGAACTCCTGTGGAGTTTGACGATATAACGGTTTCCGGTATTTCGGATATCACCTCGGAGGATATCGAATGCGCTCGGGAGTTTGGCTATCGGATCAAACTGCTTGCCATATCCAAATATGATGGACAGGCAATCGATATTCGGGTCCATCCCGCAATGATTCCGGTCGCACACCCGATGGCTAATGTCAATGGAGCGTTAAACGCCATTCGTGTCTGCGATGATTTGATGGATGAAAATATCCTGATTGGTCACGGGGCAGGGGCTTTACCTACTGGCAGTGCGGTGGTGGGAGATGTCGTGGAGATTGCCCGGAACATCCTCTCGGGAGTGGGAGAAAGAGTTCCTGCCGGGTCTTTCCAAAGTGAAGAAATCAAAGCGATCCCCTTGAAAGATATTAGTGAGGTTGAGTCGGAATATTTCCTGCGTTTCAGTGTGCTGGATAAACCGGGCGTTCTTTCCAAACTATCTGGAATACTAGGGACCCATTCTATCAGCATAGAGTCCATGATCCAGCGAGGGCGGGCAGGCAGTGGCGAAGGGGTGCCGTTGGTGATGATGTGTCATAAAGCCAGCGAGAAAAATATTCAGTCTGCTTTGAAGGAAATAGAACAACTGGATGTAGTCTGTGAAAAACCAAATTTGATTCGTGTGGAAAAATAGAAATGGAATTTAAAGCCTGGTTTCAATGTATTAATCCGGATTGCCAAAACCGGTATGATCTGACCGATATCGTTTATCGTTGCAAGAAGTGTAATGAACTTCTGGAAGTGCAACACGATATGGAGCTGCTGAAACAGCGATCACCTGAAAAATGGAAAACCCTGTTTGAGAGCCGGTACCGGCGTAATGAATGGCCTTATGGCAGTGCCGTGTGGGGGAAAAGGGAGTTGGTCTGCCCCACTGTGGAAAACGATAATATTGTATCTACTTATGAAGGGGGTACGAACCTTTTCTGGGCCGAGAGGCTGGGTCACCAGATTGGTCTTGATGATCTATGGGTCAAGCAATGTGGCATGGCGCATACCGGGTCTTTCAAAGATTTGGGAATGACCGTGTTGGTCTCCATGGTCAAACAAATGATTGCCAAGGGAAAAAATATCAAGGCGGTGGCCTGTGCATCAACCGGGGACACTTCTGCCGCACTGGCCGCCTATTGTGCGCTTGCCGATATTCCTGCCATTGTGTTTTTGCCGAAAGATAAAGTCTCGTTGACACAGTTGATTCAACCCATCACACATGGCGTGCTCACTTTATCTCTTGATACCGATTTTGACGGGTGCATGAAACTGGTGCAAGAGGTTTGCCAGAAAAATGATATTTACCTGGCAAACTCCATGAACTCTCTGAGGATTGAAGGCCAAAAAACCATTAGCTTTGAAATAGTCCAGCAGTTCAATTGGAAAGTACCCGACTTTGTAATCGTCCCTGGCGGTAACCTGGGCAATGTCAGCGCGATCGGTAAAGGATTCCAGATGTTCTATGATTTGGGGCTGATCGACAAGCTCCCTCGTCTGGTCTGCGCTCAGGCGCAAATGGCGGACCCGCTTTACCGTAGCTTTAAAAATGGATTTAAAACATTCGAATCCATCCAGGCGAAAAAAACCCTGGCAAGTGCCATTCAGATTGGAGACCCGGTCAGTTATAAAAAAGCTATCCGCGCTCTTCAGACTTTCGATGGTATCGTTGAAGAGGCATCAGAAAGCGAGTTGGCTAATGCGGTTGGCAAGGCCAATAAAACCGGACTGCTCTGTTGTCCGCATACCGGAGTGGCTCTGGCAGTACTTGAAAAACTGGTTGAGCGTGGTGATATCAAGAAGAGTGACCGTGTGGTGGTGATTTCCACTGCTAACGGATTAAAATTCACCGACTTTCTTTTTAACTACCATACGAATCAGATAGAAGGAATCCAGTCGGACCACGCATTTTCTCCGGTTGAACTGGCCGCCGATTATGAAGCTGTGCGAAAAGCAATTTTGGAAAAAATAGAATCATGATCTCCCACCGATTCAAGCATATCTTGCCGGGAATCGCTTTCTTTGCGTATTTAAATGTCCTGCCAGTTGCCATCCATGCAGAGTCTGGCGACTCACAGGTTTTAATCCCGGGCGGTGAATATAATCTGGGAAGTTATTATTGCGAAGAAGAACAAAGTAATGCCGACTGGTGTAATGACGAAGCTCTCCGTAAGGTGAAGATAGGTCCGTTCTGGATCGATAAATATGAAGTCAGTAATGCCGATTACCGGGAATGTTTTATCGCCGGAGTTTGTGAACCGGCGGTACTGCATGAAGACCGCCCGAAGGATTTTAATAAACCGCGTCAACCGGTTGTGTTCGTAAGCTGGGAAGATGCGCGAACTTACTGTGCCTGGCGGGGAGGAGAACTCCCAACCGAGGCGCAATGGGAGGCGGCGGCACAAGGTAAAAAACTGGGCGGAGCCTATTTTGCTCAGCCTTATGGCACAGGCGCTCCGGAAGATACGGGAAAGTTTACAGCTAATTCCAACGGTCTCTACGATATGATGGGCAATGTCTATGAGTGGACTCAAGATTGGTATGAGGCAAGCAAAGAGAAGAACAAAGTGGTACGCGGAGGGTCGTGGAATTCTCCCGGCCATTATTTAAGAACCTCCGATAGGGTCAAAAAAGATCCCGAATTGAGATATAGCGATGTAGGGTTTCGCTGTATAAAAATAGAAAAGTAGAGGAAGTTATGTCAGACGTTAAGAATGTTGTCATAGTCGGTTCGGGGCCTGCCGGGCATACCGCCGCGATTTATTCTGCCAGGGCAAATCTCAGCCCTTTTATGTTTGAAGGTTATATGATGGGCGGCTCAGCAGGTGGACAGTTGACCACCACCACCGAAGTTGAAAATTATCCGGGATTTCCCGAAGGAATTGGCGGGCCGGAGTTGATGCAGTTGTTCCGCAAGCAGTCCGAGCGTTTCGGCACCGAAATGGTGCAGGAAGATGTGACCTCTGCCGATTTCAGCCAACGGCCTTTTGTTTTGAAATCCGAGAACCGCGAAGTGCGTGCGCATTCGGTGATCATTTCCACCGGGGCGACGGCGAAGCGGATGGGAGTCCCCAATGAAGAAAAAATGTGGAACAACGGCATGTCGGCCTGTGCTGTTTGTGATGGTGCGCTTCCCATGTTTCGCAACCAGCCGCTGATGGTTATCGGCGGAGGGGATACGGCGGTGGAAGAAGCCACTTATCTGGCAAAGTTTGGTTCTGTAGTTTATCTGGTGCACCGGCGCGATGAGCTTCGCGCTTCCAAGATCATGCGGGAGCGGGCACTCAAAAATCCGAAACTGGAAATCATCTGGGACACCGTTCTGGAAGATGCCATCGGCGCGGATTATTTGACCGGCGCGCGTCTGAAAAATGTCAAGACTCAGGAAGAGCGAGAAATCGAAGTCGCAGGACTTTTTTACGCCATTGGTCATACTCCCAATACGTCTATCTTCAACGGACAGTTGGATCTGGACGATGCCGGTTATATTAAGGTGAGAGCGGGAACCCAGGAAACCAATATCGAAGGAGTCTTTGCCGCCGGAGATGTGCATGACCATAAATACAGGCAGGCCATCACCGCCGCAGGCACCGGTTGCGCCGCATCCCTGGAAGCGGAACGCTGGCTCGCCGAAAAAGGGCTGACAGAGTAGGATCGTGGACACAGAGCGAATTCGAAAAGCTCTTGAAAAAATCATTGAGCATAGGGACTATTCCGAACGAATCAGTAAAGTTGGGGATAAGGACTGCGACCCGCTGATAGATTTGATCAACACCGTGCTGGAAGAAACCGAAAAGCGCGGTGAAAAGACTGACCAAAAATCCCTCCAGAAGCAGGTCGCTGTCCGCACATCAGAGCTGGAAAAAACCAACCAGCAGTTGGCTCTCGATAAACGCGAGGCCGAAACTTCCAGCCTGAGCAAATCCGTTTTTCTCGCCAACCTCAGCCATGAGCTGAGAACTCCTCTCAATCACATCATCGGTTACAGCGAAATGGTTCAGGAAGAACTGGAGGACCAAGGTCTGGATAACCTGACAGCCGATGTGAGTAAAATCCGCAAAGCCAGCAGTCAGTTGATGAAATGGGTCGAAGAAATTATTGACCTGTCGAAAATCGAATCCGGGCACTCTGATTTGGAGCACTCGTTGTTTTCCGTTGCTGACATGGTGGAGGAAGTGGCGGAGAAGTTCAGGTCTTCAGCTGAAAAATCAGGCAATACGTTGATGGTTGAACTTCCCGGCTCACCGGGCGAAATGAATGGCGACCGGGGCAGGGTGGAACGGGTCTTGTTCAATCTATTAGATAACGTCGAAAACGGCAAGATAGTGCTTAAAGTAAGCCGGAAAACGGTGGGCGAAATGGACTGGCTGACATTCGCTGTGCAAGATACCGGTGCGGGTATCGACCCGAAGGTTCTGGAAAATCTGTTTAAAGGATATACTCAGGCCGATGAGGCGCTTTCGAGCGGATTTGGTGCCAATGCGTTACTGCTGGCTATCACTCATCGACTGGTTCTGGTGATGGGTGGTAATCTGCATGGGGAAAGCGAACTGGGGGTTGGTTCCACCTTCACCCTGCGTCTGCCTGCAGATATGAAATCCCACCTGGAGAAACCACATGTGCTGAAAGCCACGAACCGGTTTATTCACGATATTTTAAACCGGCCAGCGACCGGTGGCAGATAGCCTGTATAAAGTAAATTTCCCCTCCCTTCATAGGGAGGGACTGAGGGAGGGTTGGCTTTGTTTGTTCTGGTTTGGGGAAAACTCTGATCTGCTCCAAGTAAAAATCAAACCCTCCCCAAACCCCTCCCTATGAAGGGAGGGGATATAAAAGTATTGCGCTTGATGGCGTTGCTTGCTTGACGGGTAATGCAGTGCTGGCCCCACGCCTAGTGGTGGCTTTTATTTTTGCCGGAATTCTGCTATAAACTTGTATTAACTGGCTTTTTTTAAGTGAGCCGCCAATAAGCCTTCGCCTTTTTTCCCCTTATTTTTTTTCAGGAATGTTGTCTTCGGACGA
Organism: Nitrospina sp.; assembly: GCA_018653085.1. GTDB lineage: Bacteria > Nitrospinota > Nitrospinia > Nitrospinales > VA-1 > LS-NOB. Next base: position 22,194 of record JABIAY010000036.1, on the reverse strand, counting down.
AAGGCTTTTCTTTCCTCTAGCTGTTGAAATGTTTTCCAGTGTCGGGCGTGTAGCTCCTGGGTTGAGATAATCTTTTTCAGGTTCCCATAAGCATCCAAAACTTTGGTTTCGTAAAACATATGGCACCTCCTAAAATGTCAGGGTTACTTGGTATGCCTTGTTATAGTTATATTAACAGGGGTTGTTAGTTTGTAAAGATTTTATTTTGATTGTTTTTTATTCATTTTTGTAAAAGTCATGCTATTTATCAGTTTATAGATAGATATCGAATGTAATTTCTAGGTTGTGGGCTTACCTTGATTTTCTAAATGTTGCCAGTTCTGTTAATATTTTCAGGTGAGATTCTCAGAAATATATTTAGCAATCCTGATCTGAAAGGGTTTTAAATGTTTCCTAATAATTTTTCCAAACTGAGGTTGGTTTCCCGTTCCGCTCAATGCATTTTGATTGGGCTGGTTTTACTGTGTTCCGCCGGCATGGCTTTTTCCGCAACTGCCAGAGAGATAGATGTGAGTGTAGAAGTCACTCTGGAGCGATTTAATAAGGAAGTTCCCGGCGCAGAGGGCTTTATGAAAAAAGCCAAGGGAGTGCTGATTTTCCCCCAGGTCATCAAAGCCGGATTCGGCATTGGTGGGGAATATGGGGAAGGGGCTATGCAGATTGGCGGCAAGACGGTTGAATACTACAGCACCATGGCGGCTTCGATAGGGTTTCAACTGGGTGCCCAGACAAAATCCATCATCCTGGTCTTTACCAAAGAGTCTGCTTTGAAGGCCTTCAGAAATAGTGATGGCTGGAAAGCCGGAGTAGATGGTTCTGTGGCGTTAATCTCGCTGGGTATGGGGGACTCTCTGGATACCACCAATGTTAAGGATCCTATCGTAGCGTTTGTGTTTGGTCAGAAAGGCCTGATGTATAATTTGACCCTTGAGGGGTCCAAGTTCAGTAAACTGCATAAGTAGAGCCCATCCAGCATGTCGAACCTTTCTCTTGATTGCAAAAACCTCTCTGTTTCCGAACAGGAAATAAACAGCGAACGGGTCAGCCTGTGCCACGATCAGTTGGAGCAGGGCACGGGTGCGGGAGCGGACTACCTGGGCTGGTTGCACCTGCCTTCACGTTTTTCCGTTAGCACAGCGACTGAGATCGAAACCACTGCGCGTTCCATACGTGACCGTTGTGAAGCTTTTATCGTTGTGGGCATCGGTGGGTCTTATCTGGGTACCCGGGCGGGGATTTCTTTCCTGAACTCTTCTTTTTCCAATCAGGGGCAGGGCGGACCGGAAATCTATTTTGCCGGGCAGAATATCAGTTCGGATTACCACGCGGACCTTTTTGACCTGATATCGGGCCGGGATGTCTGTCTCAACGTGATTTCCAAGTCTGGCACCACAACGGAACCGGCTATTGCCTTCCGCCTGCTAAAAGAGATGGTTGAAAAAAAGTATGGGGCCGATGGAGCCAGAGACCGGATTGTCGTCACCACGGATGCGAGTCGGGGGGCTCTTAAAAGTCTCGCCGATGATTTGGGTTACAAAACTTTTGTGATTCCGGATGATGTGGGAGGCCGGTATTCTGTGTTAACTCCTGTGGGACTTTTCCCCATGGCGGTGGCTGGGATCGATATTCAGGAACTGATGGAAGGAGCCAGACAGGGTGAAAAACTGTACTCTACCGGTTCTCTGGAGCAGAATGACGCTTACCGTTATGCGGCGATCCGTCAACTGCTTTACCAGAAGGGAAAAACCACTGAGATTCTGGCGACATTCCAACCTGCCTTTCATTATCTGGCCCAGTGGTGGAAACAATTGGCCGGTGAAAGCGAAGGCAAGCAATTAAAAGGCATATTCCCTGCGTCTGTAGAGTTCACTTCTGATCTGCATTCCATGGGCCAATGGATTCAAGAGGGCAGTCGAAACATTTTTGAGACGTTTTTAATTCTCGAGTCTTCCCGGCGGCAGTTGAAAATACCTACTTTTCAAAATGATGCGGACGGTTTAAACTATCTCGCCGGTGAAACGCTGGATACGGTTAATGAGAAAGCCTGGCTGGGAACCGCTTCTGCTCATAAAGAAGGGGGCGTTCCCAACATGACATTAAAAATTAAGGATCGTTCGCCCGCCTCCCTGGGTCAGCTTATTTATTTTTTTGAAAGGGCTGTGGCGATGACCGGCTATTTGAATGGGGTCAACCCTTTTGATCAGCCGGGTGTTGAGTTTTATAAGAAAAATATGTTCAAACTCCTGGGTAAACCGGGACTTTAGAAAGGATAAATACATGGCTATTGTGAGCCAAAAGCTGGATGAGGTTTTGCATGGACTGGCATTTGAAAAGATTGAAGGGGAGTCGCCCAAGAGTGAATCGGATGCTTTATTAGCCAGATTGAAAGCCCTTGGCACCGAGGTGTGGATTGATACCGGCGAGTTGGAAAAAGCCCAGGAGATATGGAAGGACGAACTCACGGCTTTGACCACCAATAACACTCTGGCCAATCAGGTGGTACAAAGCGGGGTTATGGACCAGGTCATTGAAGACACCATCCAGAAAATCCGGCAGGAGGGTTTGGATTTGTCTGAAGAGGAAATGATCCTGGAGGTGGGGTTCGTGATCAATTGTAAGATTGCTCTGCGTCTGGTCCAGGCTTTCAAGGTGAAAGTCAGTGTGGAATTGCATCCGGCTGTGTCCCGAAGTATAGAGCGCACCCTGCATTTTGGCCGCAGGTATTACAAGGTGTGTCCTGAATATTTCACTGTCAAAGTGCCTTTGACTCCTGAAGGCTATTTGGCGGTTCGCACTTTAAGGCAGGAAGGCGTTCCCATCAATTTTACTTTGGGTTTTTCGGTGCGGCAAAACTATCTGGCGGCACGTTTGGGTAATCCTGATTTTGTGAATGTGTTTTTGGGCAGGTTGAACCAGGTGATTATCGACCATAAAGCCGGAACAGGAGAACTGGTAGGGGAGAAAGTGACTTTGGCGACTCAGCGGGCATTGTTGTCTGCACGGGAAAATCATAAAGAAGTGGAATCGCGATTGATTGCCGCCAGTATAAGAAACGGTGAGCAGGTGGCTTTTCTAGCTGGACTGGATGTGTTGACCATTCCGCCCAAGGCCATAAAAGAGTTTCAGGAATCCGGAAAATCTCAGGATCAGGTGGTTTCCCATATTGATGATTCCATTGAACCGGGGATTGACCCACAGCACTCTCTGGCGAAACGTTTTTCAGAGCTTTGGGAATTGTCAGACGAGTTCAAGAACTTTGTCGATGCTCTGGTTGCCAGAGAAGACCTGGATTCCATGCAGGGAGAGGAACTGGACGAAATTTCCCGGGGTGTCAATTTGTTTCATCCTTTCAGCGATGAGGACTTGCAGAAAATCCAGGACCATGGAAAAATTCCGGACCTGACTGCCTGGCCTGAATCTATCGCATTGGATGACTTGATGACGCAGTCGGCGTTACAGTCTTTCACTAAAGACCAAAATGCATTGGATGAACGAATCCGGTCATTTCTTAAATAGAAATGATATTAGCCGGTGATATCGGGGGAACCAAGGTCAACCTGGCACTTTTTGATGAGGCAACACGAATAACGGAAAAACGTTATGAGAGCCAGAATTTTTCCGGTATCGAGAAAATACTGGATGACTTTTTAAAGGGCAACGAGTCAAAGGTTGAAAAAGCGTGTTTTGGTGTGGCGGGTCCCATCAGTAACGGGGAATGCCGTTTGACCAACCTTTCCTGGCAGGTTGAGGTAGAACGCTTAAAAAAATATTTGGGCATAGATGCGGTCTGGCTGATCAACGATTTGGCCGCTACGGCATGCTCGATTCCATTTTTGAGTCCTGAAGATTTTACGGTGATTCAAGCCGGGGCTCCGGTGAGCGAAGGAAGAATTTCTGTGGTTTCGGCTGGCACAGGTTTGGGGCAGGCCTTCCTGATTCCAGAGAGAAATGGTAAATATATTGTTATGGATTCCGAGGGGGGGCATTGCGATTTTTCTCCCCGGAGCAGTGTGGAAGCAGAGCTTTTATTTTTTCTGCAAAAAAAGTATTCAAGGGTCAGCATAGAGCGCGTATTATCGGGGCCTGGCTTGTTGGATGTTTATGAATTTTTCAAGTCGGTTGTCGGTGAGGAAGAGGTTGAGCTATTCGATTCTCCTGTGCCTGTGGTTGAAAGGGCTATCGCAAAAACTTCTCCGATTTGTGAGAAAACTCTGGAATTATTTGTTTCCCTGTATGGAGCTTTGGCGGGGAACCTGGCGTTACAATATTTGTCGGTGGGAGGGATTTATTTAGGCGGAGGCATTGCTCCTAAAGTTGTTCCCTTGTTAAAAGAAGGGAGTTTTATGGAAGCGTTTCTTGCTAAGGGCAGGTTTGAAAATGTTCTCTCTCAAATTCCTGTAAAAGTGGTGATGGATGAAACCGCTCCGTTACTGGGGGCCGCACAATATGCCATGGGCAATATTTATTGATGATTATTTGGATCTTAAATTTTAAAACCTTGAAAGAAAGCAGTCATGGGAAATAAAGCGAAGAAAATTGTGTTGGCCTATTCAGGTGGACTGGATACCTCTGTCATTATCAAATGGCTGAAGGAAAAATATGATTGTGAAATCATTGCTTTTGCTGCCGATGTAGGGCAGGGGCAGGAGTTGGATCCGGTTCGAGAGAAAGCCCTGGCAACTGGAGCCAGCAAGGTTTATATCGAAGACCTGCGCGAGGAATTTGTTAAGGATTTTATTTTTCCCATGCTGAGGGCCAATGCATTTTATGAGCACAACTATCTTTTGGGGACCTCCATTGCCCGGCCCTTGATTGCCAAGGAGCAGATTCGCATTGCGAATATGGAAGGAGCGGATGGAGTGTCGCATGGTTCGACGGGCAAGGGGAATGATCAGGTCCGCTTTGAGCTGGCTTACCATATGCTTAATCCCGAAATAAAGATCATCGCTCCCTGGCGTGAATGGGACCTCACTTCCCGAACGGCGTTGATCGACTATGCGGTGGAGCACGGGATTCCCGTTCCTGTTACCAAGGACAAACCGTATAGTACCGATCGCAATATGTTTCACATCAGTTACGAGGGAGGCGTGCTGGAGGACCCCTGGTATGAGCCTCATGACGATATGTTTTTATTGTCGGTTTCCCCGGAGGCGGCCCCCGATAAAACAACCGTTGTAGAGATTACCTACGAACAGGGAAATCCGGTTGCTGTTAACGGAGAAAAGATGAGTCCTGCAACCTTGCTGGAGCGTCTCAATCAGCTCGGGGGAGAAAATGCAATCGGCCGTATTGATATTGTCGAGAACCGTTTTGTGGGGATGAAGTCACGAGGGGTATACGAAACGCCGGGTGGAACGATTCTGCACGAGGCTCACCGGGCGATTGAATCCATTACTCTGGACCGGGAGGTTACTTTTCTGCGTGACTCCCTGATTCCCTCCTATGCCAAAATGATTTACAACGGTTTCTGGTTTTCTCCTGAAAGGGAGTTGGCTCAGAAAATGGTTGACCAGGCCCAGGTCAATGTTACCGGGGAGGTCCGGCTGAAACTGTATAAGGGCAATTGTACTGTGGTAGGTCGAAAAGCTGAAAAATCGCTGTACAACCAGAATATAGCGAGCTTCGAAGAAAGTCATGGCTACAATCAGGATGACGCAGAAGGGTTCATAAAACTCAATGCCCTGCGACTGAAACTCTACGCCGAAACCTTCCACTAGGCGTGGGGCCAGTGTGCCGTCGCTTTGTTAGGCGAGCAGAGAGTTGTCTCGGCGCAATCAAGCTCTTGCCCAGTTCCCTCCCACGGGAGTGGGCGCTAGGCCAGCGTGATACCCCTTCGGCGGTTCGCCGACGGTTGATTTGCAGGTAGGAATGGAGATAAAATTATAGATATGAGTTCCATTCTGATTGTGGATGATGAAAAAAGCTTGCGGGACTTCCTGGTTATCATGCTTGAGGAGGAAGGGTATCAGGTTGTTACCGCACCCAGTGCCGAAAAGGCCATCAAGCTGATCCGTGAAAACGTTTTCGATTTGATTCTGACTGATATCCGCATGGGGCGCTCCAATGGCATAGATGTTTTGGATGCGGCCCGAAAAATTCTTCCCGATACACCTGTTGTGATGATGACGGCTTACGCTTCTGCCGAAACAGCCGTGACCGCCATGAAAAAGGGTGCCTACGATTATATCTCCAAGCCATTCAAAATCGAAGACATCCAACTGATCGTCAAGAACGCTTTAGAGAAGAAAAAGCTTACTGAGGAAAACCGTTTTTTAAAGACCGCATTAAATGACCGCTTTCAGCTTGCAAATATAATAGGGAAGTCCAGAGCGATACAGAAAATTTTTGACCTGGTGGATAAAGTTGCCCAAAGCAATGCTACTATTTTAATCACAGGCGAAAGTGGTACAGGAAAAGAACTCATCGCAAAAGCCATCCATTTTAACGGTTATAGGCAGAACTACCCTTTTGTATCCATCAATTGTGGAGCCATGCCGGAAAACCTTCTTGAAAGTGAATTGTTCGGGCATGAAAAAGGAGCCTTCACCAGTGCAGACTCCTTGAAGCTCGGGCTGATGGAATCCGCAAGTAAGGGTTCGTTTTTTCTTGATGAAGTGGGTGACGCCCCCTTGTCGACCCAGGTAAAACTGTTGCGGGTTTTGCAGGAACACGAAATCATGCGATTGGGAGGCACCCAGTCCATTCCGGTGGACTTAAGAATCATTGCGGCGACAAACAGCAACCTTTCAGATTTGGTAGAACAGAAATCCTTCCGTGAGGATTTATATTATCGGTTGAATGTCATTCCTATTCACCTTCCCCCTTTAAGGGACCGTAGAGAAGATATTCCGGATTTAGTAGATTTTTTTATCAATAAATATAATGCCCGGCATGCTAAAACCTATATTCAAGGCATAGACCCGGATGCCTTGAAAGTATTTGAACAGCATTCATGGCCGGGCAACGTAAGAGAATTGGAAAATGTCATTGAAAGGGCCGTTGTTCTCGAGACAGAGAACAGGATTCGCAAAACCAGTTTGCCAGATGAGCTTCTCGGACAATTATCTCCCGGTAAAATCCAGGTGCCTGAACTGGATCAAAGTAATATTGATCTTGAAAAAACCCTGGATCAAATTGAAAAGAAAATGATAACCAATGCCTTGTTGCGTTCTGATGGCATTATTAATAAAGCGGCGGAAAAATTGAATCTCAGTTTTCGTTCAATGAGATACCGGATTGAAAAACATAAATTAAAGGGTAAGCCTAAAGATAAAGAGTAAGGATATCTCTTAACGATTGATGAAAACACTGACAATTAATTTCATACTTGTTCTTGTGGTTTGTGGGCTGGCCTATGCAGAGCCTCAAGAAAAAAGCTCAGAAGAAAACAGCCTGGAGCAAACCAGGCCTGCTTTGCCGAGTGATCCTTTTTTGCAGGCCGAGTACTTGTTTCATTCAGGAGATTTTTTTGCCGCCAAGCCACTTTATCATGACTACTTGTCCCGTAACCCCTCAGGGAAAAGAAGTTATCTGGCCTTGTTTCGTCTGGGTCGAATAGATCAGTCCAATCGTTCTTATTCCACGGCAGTCCGGTTCTACCAAATTCTTTTGCAAAAGTTTCCTGCTTCCCTTCTGGCAAATTCGGCAAGATTTAACATAGCCGTCTGTCACTATGAATTGGCGGACTATGATCGTGCAGAAGCCTTGTTTAAAGTAGTTTTGCGATCATCGCCGGATAAAAAGCGTAAATGGGAAGTTATGGTTCGTCTGGCCGAGATTGATGGGAGCCGGATGAATTATGAGAAGGCTTTTTCTAAATTAAAAAAGGTTCTTGTCCAGATTGAGGATAAGAAAGTCCGTAAACAGGCTGTCGAGGTTGCGGCGAACCTGATTAACGAAAAACTTGGGATTGCCCAGGTTTCAGCACTGATTCAAAAAGTCGGCAACGATTTTCCGGTGGACCTTTTAATATTGCGGCAAATTTCGTTTTTCAGGGAGACGGGGGATATTGCCAACTACGTGGCAAGCATTGAGAAATTTATTAAAATCTTTCCCAAACATTCCCGTAAGGCTGAAGTGCAAAACTGGTTGATCTCAATTAAGGAAGACACCGAGGCTAACATCAAAATTGGAGTGGTTCTTCCGCTGACCGGCAAACTGGCACTGACGGGACAAAGGGTGTTGCAGGGAATTCAGCTTGCAGTGAACCAGCTTCCTTTTCAATACAGGGAAAAGCTGGGGCTGGAGGTGAGGGACTCAGGATCTCTTTCGGTTAAGCGAGCCCTGACCGAATTGGCCGGGTTGCCTAATGTGGTGGGCGTTATCGGCCCTCTATTGAGTGATGAAGTGAAAATCGCCGGTGAAGTTGCCCGGCAATATCAAATCCCCATATTTTCACCCACAGCATCAACTCAGGGTCTGGTGGATAAGAATCCTTATATATTTCGCAATGCTTTGACCCGGGAGATTCAGGCTAAATTCCTGGCGGAGTATTCCATTAATACTCTCCATTTGAGAAGGTTTGCTGTTCTTCATCCTTTTGAACCTTTTGGTTTGGAGTTGAAAGATACCTTCATCCGCGAAGTGGAAGCCTTGGGAGGGGAAGTGGTTACGGTTTCCGGTTACGAGCGTTCCCAGAATGATTTTAAGAATCAGATTTTGCAGTTAGGCGGTGTTGAGGATGATGAGTTGGTAAAGGTTGCCCGCGAAATATTTTTGAACGATGGTAAAGTGGAGGACTTTAGTGATACATCTTTATTGTCACGGCCAATTGTTGATATGGGGCATTGGTCAGAGAATGATGTCGAAAAACTAAAAGTGTCTCTGGAATTGAGTTATGACGCGATTTTTATTCCTGGAGTCTACGATAAAGTCGGCCTGATAATTCCCCAACTGGCTTTTTATAATATCAGCAATGTTGTCCTGCTGGGCACCAATGGCTGGAACTCCCCTGAGTTGGTCAAGATGGGAGGAAAACATTTGAAGACAGTCTATTTTGTCGATGGTTACTATCCCGGCTCTCACCAGTCGGAAGTCCGGCAGTTTGTTGAAAAATTCAAAACTAATTTTGGTGAAGAACCTGTTTACCTGTCAGCCCAGGCTTTTGATGCCGCAAATATATTTATAAAAATTATTCGGGCTGGCGCAGATAGCAGGATCAAGATGCGGGAAAACTTGAAAACTGTTAAAAACTTTCCGGGAGTTACCGGAAAGACTACTTTGCTTCCTTCCGGCGACTCCGAAAAAAATATTTTTGCGCTGACAATAAAAAGAAAAAAAATTGTTCAGGAAAATTAACCAGTGTGACCGGCGTAGCCGCCGGTGGCAATGGTAAAGCAACCCCCTCCATTCCCCTTGGCAGGAGACCTTTGCATAACCCGTCTTTGCGAGGGAAGCGAAGCAATCCAGCGAAACTCTGGATCGCCACGCCGCTTTGCGGCTCGCGACGACGACCCTGTGGGGTTTGATTTGTCATGCTGAGCTTGTCGAAGCATCTCGCTTCTACCCCTGCGGGGGTTTTTGGGGTGGCATATGCTCCGATTAATTCAGGAATGTGTCTTCCGGGAAACTCTCAGGGAAAGGTTGTACGTTGTCGGGGAGATGGTCTTGCAGGAAAATTTCAAACTGTGAACCGGGCTCGCCAAATGAAGTGATCTCTCCGGTTTCCGGGAGGATCTTTAAATATTGAATCTCGCTGGGCATTTGGAAATTAGTGACAGGTTTGTTGGCAAGAGCCTCCTGCATGAATTGCAACCATATGGGTATGGCGGCCCGGGATCCCGTTTCATTTCTCCCCAGAGGTTCGTCTTTATCCTTGCCGACCCAAACCCCGGTTACAAGCTCCGGTGTATAGCCCATGAACCAGGCATCCACGAAATTATTGGTAGTTCCTGTTTTTCCTGCCACAGGTCGATTGAGCACCTTAACCTTTTTTCCGGTTCCGTGTTCCACAACGCTTTGCAATAAGCTTGTGATGGTATAAGCAACGCCTGGGGAAATCGGCTGGGTAATTTCGGGTTTAGCGGTATATAGGATTTCTCCTTTACGGTTTTGAATACTCCTGATTGAGCGGGGTTTGATCAGGGTTCCATTATTTGCAAATGCTGAATAGGCGGAAGTGAGTTCGAATAGTGTTAACCCCGATGACCCCAGCGATATGGACAGGTTTCTTTCCATATTGGAGGTGATGCCCAGGCTTTTTGCCAGTTTGATAGTTCCCTTGATACCGATATTTTGCATGAGCTTGACGGTCACCACATTGCGAGAGTGGGTGAGGGCGGTGCGTAGTGACGTTGGCCCGTAAAATTTTTCCTCGAAATTTACAGGTTTCCATTTATCAAAGGCATCTTCCTTTTCCTTGAATATTATCGGGGAGTCTATGATGATGCTGGCCGGGGAAAAACCCTCCTTGACTGCGGCCGCATAGATAATGGGTTTGAATGCGGAGCCCGGTTGCCGAATAGCCTGCACGGCCCGGTTAAACTGGCTTTTGGCGAAGGAATAACCTCCAACCATAGCCTTGACTTGACCTGTTTTCGGGTCCAGGCTTACCAGACTGCCTTCCACATCGGGCTCTTGTTCCAAGGCCAGTGCCCAGCCCAGACTGCCTTCAAGAATCCTTAGTGGTTTTACCAAAATTAAATCTCCTGGGTGCAGAGCTTCGCTCGGCCTTTTGATTCTTGCCCATCTTCCGTCCAGCCGTGTATTGGGTGGCCTTGCCCAATTCATATCGCGAATGTCGATGGTTCCTTCATCAGGTCCCAAAAAAACCGATACTTGTTTTTCATTTACCGAAACCACAACCCCCTTTATAATCTTACCCGCTGTGATGCCTTCACCCTCTTTAAAGCGGTTCATTTTTATCAAGGCTTCCTGAATGGATAATTCTCCTCTGGATAGATCCCAATTGTCTAATGCGCCTCGATAGCCATATCGTTTATCAGCGATTCTTAAATGCTTTATGACAGATTTCTGGGCGGATTCCTGTAGATCCATATCGAGAGTGGTATAAACTTTTAAACCGCCGCGATAAAGCTTGCTACTGCCATACTTCTCTTCAAGGAACTGCCGTATATGTTCAACAAAATAAGGAGCTCTGTTGAGCATGCTTGTAACTTCACCCAGGTGAAACTCCTCGTTCAGAGCACTTTCCCCTTCGCTCTTGGTGATGAAAGAAAGATAGGACATTCTACGAATGGTGTGATTTCTTCTTTTGCGCGCGCGTTTCGGGTCCTTATACGGTGAGTAGTGGTTGGGAGCCTTTGGAAGGCTGGCGATCATCGCACATTCCGCTATAGTAATATCCGCAACACCCCTGCCAAAATAGGTGCGGGCGGCGGCCTCCACGCCGTAACTGCCATGCCCGTAATAAATTTGGTTAAGATACATTTCGAGAATCTCATCCTTGGTGAAAACCAGTTCCAGCCTGACGGATAATATGGCTTCCCTGATTTTTCGAGGTAATGTGCGTTCGCGGGATAAAAATAACGTTTTGGATAATTGCTGGGTAATAGTGCTCCCGCCCTCCACCACACGTCCGGCTTTCATGTTGGTGATAAAGGCCCTGAAAATAGCTTTAGGGTCAATGCCCAGGTGGTAGTAGAAGTTGGAGTCCTCAACCGCCAGAGTGGCCTGTTTCAAGGCCAGAGGAATATCTTCAAGCGGAACCATGATGCGCTTTTCTATATAAAACTCGGCGACCTTCTCGTCCCCGTCCGAATAAATCTGGGTGATGGTGCTGGGATGATAATTTTTTAATTCACGGACATCCGGCAGGTCCTGGGAATAGTGGAAATATATAAAGCTTGCCCCGGCAAAACCTGCGATCAAACAAAAAAGGGTGAGGGAATAAAACGTGACGATTAGAATCTTTCCAAGTTTGGAACGTTTCTTTTTCTTTTTAAATGTGATGGGCTTTTGGTTTTCCAGTGATTTTTTCATGATCAATTGTTATAGCGGCAAGCGGGGGATAGTTGGACCAAAACAGGCAGTAATACCATGCGTGAAAAGTGTCGGGAATAAAATTATTTTTTTGGCAGGCGGCCTTCCTCCAAGTCCAAAAGGTCGACCCAGGTTTCGACATCGGCTCTTGAAGGATCAATCCTGTCGCGGGTTTGGTAAAAATATTTCAGTCGATCTTCAGAGTCTGGTCGTCGTTTAAGAATCTGGTCATTGATGAATTCGAGCTCTTCGGGTTTTTTACCTTTAAGCGTTTCCTCGGCCCATGTACGAATTTCTTCATCGCTGCTTTCCATGGCTTTAGCTGCAAAGACATCCGAGTCAATACGCAGGAAATTCAGGATGATTTTATCGAGCGGGGAGGGATAGATATAGTCCGCCATCTGGCCTTGTTTAAAGGCCTGGGCTTTGTCGATCATGCGTGCTAAATGCACCAAACCGGCCATTTCTTCTTTTGGGCTACGTGGATAGGCTCTTGATAGGTCCATTTGATATTCAGTCGAGCCTGAGACGGCTCACCCTTCTGAAAATTTTTGAGGATTTGATGGCTTTTGCACCTGCATCGCCAATCCGGTTGCGAAAAAGATCCAGCGTGGTCAGGTTTACAAGAGTTTCCGATTGCGCAAGATATTTTGCCCCCTGTTCTCCAATACGGTTGAACTTTAAAATCAACTGTTCCAGTTGGGAGAGGTTCGTTGCCTGGGCTAAAGACTGAGCTCCTACTTCAGTAATATTATTGGATTTCAAATTTAATACTTTCAGGTTTTTTGTGGAAGGGGAATTACAAAGCACCGACAAACCTTTGTCGCTGATATTGTTTTCTCCCAGGTCCAGATGGGTCAGCTCGGCTAAAACCTCCATTTCTGCCAGGCGGATTACTTCATCATCGCCCAGTTTTTTGTTTTCCAGGCAAAGGCTGACATTCGCAACTCCCCTTTCGATCCTATCGGAGACCAGCTTGTCAAAGTCTAGGGTTTGGTCCTGGGGCATAAAAAGAGATTCAAACGAGAAAAATCATTAAATACAATACTTTGCTAATGGACTCATCATAGACTTATTGCCGTTCCGGGTCAAATATAACGACATCAATTCGCTATTCAATTTGGATCTATAAATATGTTAAATTGGGTTCATACCATTTAAGTTTTTGAGGTGATTGTAAATTCAACATTAAGGGAGTTGTGATATGCGAACAGTAATCTCAGTTTTATTTGCCTTGGTTTTAATTTCCTTGCCACTCACAGCTGTTGCTGGAGAGGGTCCGATGGCACTTCCCGCAGGGTCTAATGCCGGTGCTGATATGCATAATAAAGCAGGAATCAAGCATTGGGGGATGGGCCATGCAGAGGAGGCATTGAAACATTTTAAGGAAGCCGCCGCGGAAGACAGTTCTATAGCGGAAATACACTTTAATGAAGCGGTTGCTCTGGATAAAATGGGAGACCATGGAGCGGCGACCAAGCATTTTAAAAAAGCAAAAGATCTCGCCAAGGGGAATAAAGCGATTCTAAGCTCCCCTATTTTGAACGGACATTTGGGACACTAGGTCCCCCGGGACTCCTTTAATCAGGAGGAAGTATAGAGTATTACCCGCTCTATGGGTGCTGCCCGGTCGTATGGCCGGGCAGTAAAACTCTGTCAATTCAGAGCTTGTTTTGATAGACTGACGTCTCAATCAGATTAGCCAAAAGGAGAAAGAGCTTATGATGGGAATAGGTTTTCCTGAGTTAATGATAATTTTGGTCATTATTATGATCATTTTTGGAGCTGGCAAACTTCCGGAGATTGGTTCCGCCTTTGGAAGGAGCATAAAAAACTTTAAAAGCTCCATGAAAGAGGCAGAGGCTGAAGAGCTGGAAGCTGAGAGTGAAACCGTGGCTACAGAACCAGCCGAATCTTCAGAAGGCGCAAGCGAAGACCAAGGCACTAAGCCTAAAAAGACGGAAGCCGCTAAAAAGGAAGAGGACCTGATTGACGAAGCAGCTTTAGAGATTAAAGAGAACCGGATTGGAACCATTCGGACTGCACACGACGGTCTGGTTCAGCAGGGAGATGTCTTCACCACATCTCTGGGTCACACGCCAGGTGGAAGAGGGCGCGACCGAGGAGTTTCCCGAGACAATTTCTAGCCGGGCCACGCCCGGTGGGAATGAGTAAGAGCTTGTTAAGCCGAGAAGAACGGTTGCTCGCCAGTAGAGTCATTGTATATTTTTTCAAGGCGTAGCCTTGTTGCTAGTTGTCATCGGTCATTGACCGCCCCTTGGCAGGGGAGGCCGATACAAAGAGATCGTTAAGCCGAGAAGAGCGTCACGTTAGCCAGCGAGGGTTATTGCTCGTTGGCCCCGCGCTTAGCGGTGAAGGTCATTTTGCCATCCAATGCCAGCCCCAGTCCCACCCAGACCAGATCTTTCATCCTTGCTACAAGCGAAACAGCCAAGCCCAGATTTGCGGGGTAACCCAACGCCGTGAATATCAAAATCAAACCGCCCTCCAGGGCACCCAGGCTCAAAGGGATCATGAAACTGCCAATTTTTACCAATTGGGCCAACGCTTCCATAACCCAAAGATCGTAAAAGCTGACCGGAAAACCAAGAAAATAAAGGATTGCGTACATTTGCCCGAGACCCAATACCCACCCAAGAAAAGCCAAAATCACAGCCTTGACCACCCTCACCGGATATTTGCCATAGAAACCTGAGAACAGCTCATTTAAATGTTCGAGTTTTTTTAGATTATGTTTCAGGTTGGGCCTGCTGGTTTTTTGACCAAACCAGTGGCAGAGTTTGCCCAGGATTCCCGTAACCTGAAAAACGAAAAACAGAAAAATACAGGTAGAAAGTGTTCCCATTCCAACAAGGCTGATTGTTTTGAACTCCTCTGAAACTTTCGATGAGTTCATGATCATGGTTATCCCGGGGATGAAGAACAGGATGAGTCCTGTTAGAAAAGTGGTTTTGGAGATGATTTGTGAAGAAATGGCTTGTTTTAAACTGATCCCCTGATGTTCCTTTAAAAGTTGAGCTTTCAGCGGCTCCCCCCCTAATGTTGCGAAGGGAGTGATCATGTTATAGGCCTCACCGATCTGCCGAATCCGCCATAATTTCCCATCCGTAAAGTGTTGAGTTTCTTCAGGGCGAAAATTGCATTTCCAGGAAAGGGTGTCCAACCAGGTAACCCCTGCGTAGAGAAGGATGACGACCAGAAAGCCCCCACCCAGTTTTTTAAGAAGGGCTCCAACACTTATCAGGTCCACTGCGTTGATGGCCCATCCTAAAAGCAGGCAACCTATAATGAGAAAAGCCAGCTTTATGAATTTAGACATAACAGGTCACATTAGGAAAGCTGACGGATTGGAAAGCGGGAAAGAGATGAAAGCTTGATTTGACTCAACGGTTGCACTCACCACAACAAAAAAAACTACAGGCTCTACAGCCCATATATAAAGACCTTAAGACCCAAAGTCAAGTTCTTGCCCTATCCAAAACCGTGATACAAATTGCCACAAAACTGTCTCAGGCCAATGCAAGGGCGGAGGTAAAAGAAGGGGGACTTTTAATTAGTTTCCTGCGGACGATCAGTCTGTACACCAGAAATTAATAAAAGACCAAAAAGGGCCTACGGTGTTCGCCGTAGACCCTTTTTTTATTTGTTAGCAGGAGCCAGATTACAAGTAGATGGTATTGATGTTTTCGTAAACAGGACTCATATTGCTCTTTAGGTAAATAAAAGGGTTCTTTTGATGAGTGCAGATGAAGAGAAAAAGATGAAAACACAACCTCGCGTTAAAATTGGAGTGGTCGCTTTATGTTTCCTTTTGTTGATGATTTGGTTCTCTACTCCACTTTGGGCGGCTTGTCCTCAGCCACGTAATACCAAACAAGCCCCCAGGGAACTTTACAACAGAGTTAATCCGTTAAAGCCTACCATAGAGAATATTTTGGAAGGAAAAGGTCTTTTTGAGGAAAAGGCCAAGCCTCTGGCTTGCAAGAATTGCCATGGAACTAGTGGGGATGGAAAAGGAATGATGGCGGTAGGGCTGACACCTCCTCCCAGGAACTTTACCTGTGCCCAGACAATTAACGGGGTGCCGGATGGTCAACTCTTCTGGATTATAAAAAATGGGTCTCCTGGCACCGGTATGCCTTCTTTCAAGAACCATTTGAATGATACTCAAGTTTGGCAACTGATCCATTATGTCCGGAAATTAGCTCAAACCCGTATCGCCCGTATTCAATAAAAAAAGGCACTGGACGAACCAACGCCTTAGTAGGGTTCCCTTATGTTTTACTAGTTTCTTCGCTCTCCGCTTCTTCTATCTGTGCTACGGGTACTTATCTGAACGGGACTATCTTCCGTCCTCCTGTCCCCTTGTCTTCTGTCACGTTCTCTTCGCTGTTCCATTTTTTTTCCTCCATATCCTAACGGGGTGTCCTGTATTTAAGATCGTATTATACCAGATATTATTCCCAACCTCACTTGACAGACAGAGACGCAGGCACCAGATTTACCATGTAGGACGGGGAGGGCAGTCCTCCCAATTGAGCCAGAGTGTGCTGTGAAATGGTTTGAGGTTCAGTCCCCCTTTTGAAGTTTGGGAGCCATTTTCCCTTTGCATGCTCTGGTATTTTTTTTCCTTCAAGGAGCAGGTATTGGGAAGTTATTAGCCGGAAGAAGGGTCGATCATGTTCCAAAATTGGGAAACAATAATTGGCATTATCGTTGCTTTGGCGGTGATAATGTCCTTTCTGCATAAGAAATATTAGCCCCCCCAAAGTGGACCTGAATTGACAGTAAAAGAAAAAGGGTCTACGGTGTTTGCCGTAGACCCTTTTTTTATTGGTAGCGGGGGCCAGATTTGAACTGACGACCTTTGGGTTATGAGAACGCAAATATACCAAAATTACCAGAAACACAGACGACTAAAGCCTTATAAAATAAGCAATTTAAAATTTAGCTTTTCTGGCTATTTCTGGCTTTTTCTGGAAAAAAGAAAGCAAAAAGAAAGCAATATTCCTGAGAAAGGGCAGAGCATGAACAATTCATGTTCCTGCTTTTTCTTGTTATCGAGGAGTAAAAATTTCTCCTGTTGCCAAGTCAGTAATTTTGTAACCTAATTTTTTCCAATTTATTATTAGATGTTCAAAAAACCCGTGTATTGGTTTGCTCCCTGCTATGGGAGCTAATTCATTTCCTATTTTAGTCAAGTTCGCATGGCCGAAATTAAACTTATTGTCTGTTTCATTCTTATATTCTATAAGAAAAGGTTTGCCAAAATAAAACCAGTTAACAGTTTTTGGATGCCCCATTTTTTGAAAATTACTGATATGCTGAAATTTTATTAGGCCAATGGCATCTAAATGTTCTAAGGTGTCAAAGTAAATTCCGTTTGAATTATAAACATTGTCTGTATGTTTGTAAATCACGGGAAGAAAGCCACCTGACTGAATTGTGAAAGAACAGAATTTAGTGAATAATTCAGCATCTGATTTTTCTAAATCTCCGACAAAGTTAACAGTTCTTTTGGAAAAAGAGAGGGGTTGATTTGCTTCTCCTGCTAGGAGTTTTGCCCATAGGTTTCGCATATCTTTCTCTGATACATTTTTCATCTTTTCATTAGCATTAGCTATCCAGTCATTTTCTATGTCTTCAGGCTTTGCGTTGTCATTAAGCATGGGACCTGCTTCTAATAAAATATTATCAATATTAGTTTGTTTTTTCTCTTCCTCCTGCATAAAACGGTTAAAAGTCCGGTTTCGCTTCTCGTTTAATTCTATTTCTGAATCCAACAAAACCATATCTGCATCCGCTTTAGCTTGGGCCATTTTTCTAACGTACATTGGGTCGAAAAACCTTTGAACTAATTTAAAAAAGGGTCCTGTTGAATCCCCATCAAACTTAAAAAGACTAAAATCATTCGCCATAATTTCTTCCCTCTGCCTACTTCAATGTTTTTCTAAAAGTTTTATATTCATAGTAAGAGCAACACATTTTAATGCGGAGTACATATTGAACCTGTTTTCGTGTGCCACTTCTAGGGAGCTTGAAGACGAAGCGGTATCAGTATATAAAAAAGTTGAGGATAAAAAAAGAGGGTCACGGCTACTGCCGTACCCCTATTTTATTTGGTAGGGGGGACAGATTTGAACTGGAAACCTTTGGGTTTTTAAGTCCAAGATTTGAAAAGGAAAGCAAAAAGAAAGCATTACCAAAAAAGGCTTAGAAGGGAAACCCCTCTAAGCCTTTGTTTTATTGGTAGCGGGGGCCAGATTTGAACTGACGACCTTTGGGTTATGAGCCCATTCAACCGATTTCCCTTGACTCCTTTTTCACCACCCCTTATAGTACCCTTAACGCCTACGGATAGCCTTGTGAGGCTATTTGAAGGCCTGATAAGCCCGTAGCTTGGTTTTCCTGTTAATCCCTGTCTGCCTACACATAGCCCCGAAAAAGGGGGCAAATGGGGGGCAAATGGGCGAGAGGGGGTCTTGGTGGTCAATTGGGTAGAAACAAATTTCTCTGGGGTCCGGTATTGGGAGAGTGACGTTAGGGGCATTGATGGGAAATCCATTGCGAAGGGCAAGAAGAAGCCGAAAAAGTGGAAGCCCGATAGATGCTACACAATCCGGTATAAGGTGGAAGGCAAGCGTAAGACAGAAACAGTAGGATGGGAGAGCCAGGGTATCACCGCCCAATATTGCTCAAACCTTAGAGGAAAGATTGTTTCCAGCATAAAGACGGGCGAGGGTGCCTATCAGTCGTTGAAGGAAAAGACGGCTCTGGAAAAAGAGCGTAGGGAAGAAGAGGAGGCTGAAAAGGTCGCTGAGGCCATGGAAAACGTTCCCTTCCATGTTTTGGGGGATCGGTACATTGAATGGGCAGAGGATGAAAAACCCGCAAGCTATAAGGCTGACGAGTCTCGGTACAGAAATCATTTGAAGCCATTTCTCGGGGACATCCCAGTTAAGGATATTCACACGCTCACGCTGGAAGGCTTTAAAAGGGAGCTTAAAAAGAAAAAAACTCCGGGCAAGAAACCTCTTTCTCCCAAAACCATCCAGCATTGCCTTACCCTTGTCAGGCAGATGTTCAATAAGGCCCCAAGTTGGGGGATCTACAGCGGTACCAATCCAGTCACCGAAACCGCCAAGGTTCATAAGAAATTCTTGCAAATCCCAGATAATCGCCGATTGCGGTTTTTTTCAAGGAAGGAAGCCAGCAAGCTTCTGAGCTACCTCGATGAAAAAAATACCCAACTTCACGATATAACCCTGCTTGGTATCTATGCAGGACTCCGGGCAGATGAAATTTTTTCCCTTCTGTGGAGAGATATTGATTTGGAGTATGGGGTGATCACCATCAAAGACCCGAAAGGGGTTCTTAATCGAGCGGCGTATGTCACGCTACCACTCAGAGAAATGCTGACCAGGCGAAAGGCAGAGGGTTTTAATAAGAACTCTCTAATTTTTAAGAGCACGAAGGGCGAAAAAATAAAGGAAGTTTCAAACGCATTTGACCGGGCCATAGAAAAGCTGGAATTTAATAAAGGTGTGACAGACCCACGGGACAGAGTTGTATTCCACACAACCCGGCATACCTTTGCCAGTTGGTCGGCAATGTCTGGGACTCATCTTGCAACTCTGCAAAAACTCATGGGCCATAAGAAAATTGAAATGACGTTGCGGTATGCTCACCTTTGCCCATCACATGAAAGGGAAGCGGCCGAACGAATGGTGCAGGATGAAACGAAGGCTGGAAAGGTAGTGAAAATTAAAAAGAAATAACTATCAGGGCCCACTTTTTACTTGACGCGAATAATATATTATTGCTAAAAAGTATTATCGCTAGATGCTGTAGCGAATTCTAGGGAGTGTATTGATATTTTAAAGTCTCTATATGTAGGTGTGAGACAGTAAGTTTCCCGGTAACTTTAAAACCGTGGGGCTAACGCCCATAGCTTATCGGAGCGTAAAACCGAACGTTTATCGGAACGACCTAAACCGAGGGCCAAGTGGCCACACTCAACACCCATCGAGGTTAAACAGGGACAGGAAGCGAAAGACCTTAAGTTTTGCAGGTCACGCTATCTTGGAATGTATGTACCCTATGTTGGGCGAGTGTTGTGGTCGAAGCAAACAAATATTTTAAGTTAGAGGTGAGTGGTAAAGCAGGCCCAAGTAACGGCCTTTTTGTATGCCCAGAAAAATCAAATAACCTTTTTACGGTATTGGAACAATTAAACCGCGTTGGCCCTTAATGGGTCGCGCGGTTTTTTTTATGCCCTAAATCGCCCAATAAATTAGGAGGATCTAAATGTGTAATCGAAGTTTAAAGCTTGCCGGTATTGATTCAGACTTAAAGGGTTTTGAGATTGCTCGTAAGGCGGACATGCACCCCGCGACTTTTTCAGCGATCGTCAATGAACATTACCGGCCAACAGAAGATCAGAAAAATAAAATTGCAAAAGCCTTAAAAAAAACTGTAGCTGAACTCTTTTCAGAGGGCGTGGCGGTTTAATGCTCAACAAGAAACAAACTCTTACGGCAGAGGAAGCGGCAATCCAAAAGGCTCTAAAGGAGCTACCGCAGGTGCGCCCTCTCTATTTCAAGAGGCCGGACAGTGAAAAGCTTTTTGGTGTTCCGCCGAGGGTACTCGAGGACCTTGCGATGAAAAAGCAGGGACCACCGTATTTCCGCAGGGGGAAATATTGTCTTTACGCTGTAGATACGTTTGAAAAGTGGGTGACTGAGAACCCAGTGAGGACAAGCAATGATGTTTAATTTTAACCTTGAAAGGGAAAAGACATGAAGCCGAACGTGAAAAGCCCCGCTGGCAGGCGAGGCTCACAAAACTTGAGACGGGATAAACAATTTTTTAACAGGCCCAGACAATTTAACGGAAAGTTTGACGAATTTCTACTTAAAAAAATTGCTGGCCAAGATTTAGGCTTTATTTCGGAGTTGGCGGGCAGGATTGCCAATCGCCTAGATTCTGAAAGGTGGTCAGTGTGAGCATCCTAAAGGCTTGGACGGTGGACATTTTGGTCGCTGGTCACTTCCACGGCGAAACAGGCCTCCGGTACTGGCTTGCCTTGATGATCCGCTCTGTTTGGCGGGGGTTCCGGTATGAGTGACGACACCATAAAAGAGTGGTGGGCTCCTATTCGCAATGGCCTGATAACAGATCCCCGTGGCAAGCACATAAAAGCCATGGGGCCATCATTGCCTCTTTACTTGTATCTGCATATCTTTGCCGACAGAGACAAGGGTTATCTGTTCCGCAAATACCAAACCATGTCAGAGCATATGGGCATCCCTGTGCCTACTCTCAAAAGGTGGATGAAACAATTGCGGTCTGGAGGGTATGTGGAGTTGACTCGTTTAGGTGATGGTCTAGGTATCCAGATAACAAAATTCAGGCCAATAAGAAGTATCAAATCTGGTCAGGAGAAGTATCAGATTACGCAAGGAGAAGTATCAGATTTGTCAAGAGGTATCAAAAATGTGACTTCTTCAAGTGACTCAAAACAAAACGGTAACCATGCCTGTAGTTCCAATAATGGTACTTCCAAAGAAAGTACTAAAGAAAGTATTAAAGATATATATAGGATTTTTGAATTCTGGAATGAGCAAAACATAGTCCAGCACAGGGTCTTTAATAAGTTTCAGTCTGCCATTAAATCCTGCCTAGAACACTTCACCGTAGAAGAGATTATTCAGGCAATCAGGGTTTATAAAAAGATTCTTGATAGCTCAGACCACTATTTTACCCATCGGTGGACCTTAAACGAATTTCTCTCCAGGAAAAACGGCCTAGAAAAGTTTTTGGATGAAGCCATTGCCTTGAAAAGTTTTGCCAGCAATGGCAACGGCTACCGCTCCCAGGCAGACCATAACAGTTCTTCAAGCGGGAGGCTGGTTGTATGAACAAGACTTTTTACGACCACGGTATTGATACCAAGGGGAAGATTTCAGGTCAGGTAAAAATTCCTTGCCCGAAGTGTAGCCACACCCGGAAAAAGAAATATGACCCTTGTTTGTCAGTAAATATTGATGATGAGGTTTGGAATTGTTGGCATTGCGAATGGAGCGGGGGATTAAAAAACGGGAATGTCCACAATGGGAATGGGTATAAACCCAGGCAGGTGAACAAGCCTCAGTACTCGACTGAAAGCGGATTGTCCGCAAAGGTCAGAGCCTATTTCAATGGACGCGGTATCACGGACAAAGTTTTAGACCG
>JABIAY010000045.1 GCA_018653085.1 Nitrospina sp. | reverse complement strand
TCGTGCAACTGGGAGCAGGGCTAGTGATAAATGATTCTGCTTTTACAAGCATTGCGTTTGCGCAGAAGAAAAAAGATAAGGATAAAGATGACGACAAAGGTAAGAAAAAAGGGATTCGGCACAGGGTTGACGCTTTGGAAACACAAACCACCGATCTGCAAAACCAGATTGATACAATTGAATTGTTAGAGGGACCGAAAGGCGATACCGGACCACAAGGCCCGACAGGGCCGCAAGGTGCTGATGGCGCAGTGGGTGCCACAGGCGCAACAGGTCCTGCTGGTCCTCAAGGTGACACAGGCCCTCAAGGTGTAGCGGGTGCAACCGGAGCGCAGGGAGACACAGGTTCAACTGGTGCTGATGGTGCGACAGGCCCTCAAGGTCCAGTAGGTGCAACGGGTTCTGCGGGAGCGGATGGTGCCGATGGAGCTGATGGTGCAACAGGTCCTCAAGGTATTCCCGGTACACCAAAACTCCATTATGTCACTGGAGTAAATATAGGAGATGGAACAAGTAACGGGTTCATCAATGGGAGAGTTTTAGGTTTTTATAAAGAAAATGCGAGTTCTTTATTAAGAGTGACTTATTCAGACAATTTTGAAGTATTTGGTCAGGGAAAGTCTGTTCAATGGAAGATTTTTTTGGACGGTGTTGGTACTAATATAATTACTTCAATACACAACTATGATTCGTCTGGTACTCAAAATATTCATCGACAATCTACGGTCTTAGGCTTTTTGGCTGGTGTTTCCACAGGAGCCCACACCCTCAGCGTTAGGGTTACACCAATAGGAGGATCTGGGGGAAGTACATACACTGGGTGGAATTCTACATTTGTTCTTCAAGTCGAGGAACTTGAAAATCCTGTGACTCTCACAACGGGCCTGGTAGGTTACTGGCCTATGGATGGAGATTTCCTTGACCATTCTGTGAGTGGTATCCACGGCACTCCCAACGGTGATGTCACGACGACCGCATCGAATGTAAAATTCGGTCAGTCGGGAAGTTTCGATGGCAATGGTGATTACATTCGCGTAGCAAATAATCAGGCTTTCACTTTTGGTGCAGGTTCGTCCTTTACCCTTTCTGCCTGGGTGTGGGCGAATACGACCACTGGTGTGCATCGAATCATCACCAACGATGAAAACGGATTTGACCTCAGGATTATTTCAAACACCTATAACTTCGAGTTCAAACCTTCGGGCCAGCCTGGGCAGAACTTGATTTCTTCGATTGCCCCTGTGGGAGGTCAATGGAATCTGGTGACGGTAGTCAAAACACCGACTGTTATTACTATGTATATAAATGGCGTTTCTGGGGGAACACTGGCTATCGCTGATGGTCCGCTTTCGAGCACGCATGACCTCACCATTGGCTCTTACACGCCAGGGACCTCGGAGTTCTTTAATGGCCTCATGGATGACGTGGCGATCTGGAACCGAGCATTGAGCTACACTGAAATTACTCAACTTTTGAGTCAACCGGTGTTGCCTTAAAGACTTAGAAACTTTATAAAATAGCCCATCCCCAAGCCGTCTGGCGTGGGGTGGGCAAGCATTCAATATTTTGTTCAATTTAAGGACTTTCAACCTAGGGGAGAAAAGTCATGTTACCTGTTCTTAAACGATCTGTTTTTATATTTGGAATCACGTTTCTGTTCTTGTTTGTGCAGTTGGGAGCAGGGCTAGTGATAAATGATTCTGCTTTTACCTCTGTTGCCTTCGCAAAAGACAAGGACAAAGATAATGACAAAGGTAAGAAAAAAGGGATTCGGCACAGGGTTGACGCTTTGGAAACACAAACCACCGATCTGCAAAGTCAAATCGACACAATTGAATTGTTAGAGGGACCGAAAGGTGACACTGGGGCACAAGGGCCGCAGGGTTTGCCAGGTGCTGATGGTGCTACGGGACCACAAGGCGCAACGGGTCCTGCTGGCCCTCAAGGGAATACAGGCCTTCAAGGTGTAGCGGGTGCAACCGGACCGCAGGGTGATACAGGTCTGCAGGGGCAAGTTGGATTTCAGGGCCCTCAGGGTGACACCGGACCACAGGGACCTGCGGGTACTGTTGATGTATTCAATTTTGTCTTAACAGATTTGAGGGCAGGTTGGACTCAACGCGAAGGAACCTACTTCACATTAGGAAATAATTTGGTTTGTATTAAAGCCTATTGGAGTGGGCCAAGTAATCCTGTGCCTGTAAATAATTCGGCCGTTATAGGAAACAATTGGCCTGCAGGGGCTGAAACATTTAATAGTGTTATTCCGGCAACCTGCTCAAGAAGCGATGGATCACAGGGGCATGGTTACCCATGCACTTTACAATCTTCTTCAGTGCCTTTTCTATTTGTCAATTATCCTAGAGCATACACTGTTGCTTCAATTACGGTAAATGGGTGCTTTGCCAAGTAGAGGAGATTGACTAGTAACTAGAAAACAAACTTAGCCCACCCCTCGCTATTCGGCGGAGGGTGGGTTTTTCATTTCCCCCTCACCGCGGCTACGCCTTGCCTCTCCCTCGAGGGGAGAGGAGTTGTTGAATTCGGTCTTATTCATTTTTCTATTTTTCTAGACTTGCCTTGTTGGTCGATTGCGACAT
Organism: Nitrospina sp.; assembly: GCA_018653085.1. Classification (GTDB taxonomy): domain Bacteria; phylum Nitrospinota; class Nitrospinia; order Nitrospinales; family VA-1; genus LS-NOB. The sequence goes on along the minus strand of JABIAY010000045.1, from coordinate 5,993 downwards.
AGGTGAAAACCGCTTCGGTCACGCAATAACGTTCGTCCTCCAGTTCATCCAGTACCGGCTTGACCCACACTTCCAGCTTAATGGTTAGTGAAGAGTTGCCAATCTTGGTACACTTTCCATAACAGCAAACTACATGCCCGACGTTGACCGGTTTGTAAAAGGACATCCCATCCACTTTAACCGTAACGACTCGACCCTTGGCTATTTCCTTTGCCAGGATGCCCCCACCGATATCCATCTGCGACATGATCCAGCCGCCAAATATGTCACCGTTTGAGTTGGTGTCCGCTGGCATTGCCAGGGTGCGCAATAAAAGATCGCCTTCAGGTTCTCTATCTGTCATGGGTCAACTCTCCAAGGGTTTTACTTCTCCCCTGGAGGGAGAAGGTTGGGATGGGGGGGGATTTTTTTGGTCCAATAAGCGTAGAACCTCTTCCAGAACTGCATCGTTGGACTTGTTTCTGAGTTTCTTTGGGGCATATTGGGAAGTGGTTTTCATTTCCCCCTCACCGCGGCTACGCCTTGCCTCTCCCTCCAGGGGAGAGGAATTATTTAAACTGGTTCAACGAGGGGGCAATACAGTACTGACCTACCAACCCCCTCAATCCCCCTTATCAGGGGGAGTTATTAGAGTATTGCGCTTGAGGGTGTCTTTGCTCTGTGGGCAATGCAGTACCGGCCCCACGCCTAGTGGGCTACATGCCGACTTTTTCGCGGACTTCGTCCATGACTTTGGCGTCGATGGTAGTGATGCCTTTTTCCACAGCGAAGTTGATGACGGTTTTCTTGGCCATGCCACGGACAAAGAAGGGAACCTTTTTGATTCTTTCCTGAGCTTCTTCGGTCCATATGAGATCATCTTCTGGGTTGGTCGCTTTCAATTCTTCTTTAGCCTGAGACAAAGAGGAGCTGACTGCCGCCATCGGGGCTTTGCTGACATCTGTTGCGCCGCCCATCTCGACACCCAGTTTGCTGACAAACTCGGTTTCAAATTTATTGGTCAGCATGGCGATGCTGTGCCCACACTTTTTACATTTAAATCTCATCGCAAGATTGGCATTTTCTTCCGGCATGATACCTTCAGTTTGTGTTTCCATCTTGACATCACAAGGGATACAAAGGAATTTCATTACGTCTCCTGTTCGAGCAAATTATTTGCTGGTAAATTTTTGAATATTGTCCACGGCCTCCGCGATGGCTTGACCGGTAACGGAATCTTTGAACTCTTTATAAAACAAATTTCCCGACTGGCTCCGTGATACACGGGTATCAAACGGAATTTTGCCGATATAGGGAATCTCTTGTCTTTCGCTTAGTTTGTGCACGTCTTCCCCGTCAAACAATTTGCCTTCTTTATCGCAATGCGGGCAGACGTAGGTTGCCATGTTCTCGATCAATCCAATGATGGGCACGCCCATTTTGTTGTTCTTGGTGATCGATTTGGTCACGATATGCTGGGAAAGCGGGGAGGGGATGGTGATCTCCACCACGCCTTCCAGTTCAGGGATAAGGGACCGGATGTTGTCGATGCGGTCACTGCCCGGTGGCATGTCGATGAGAAGGTAGTCCAACTCGCCCCAGTTGGTGTCTGCCAACAGTTCGCGGATGGCAGTGGACTCCATGACGCTGACCCAGGATGCTGTGGCATCGTCTGCATCGGTCCACATGACTGGTGTGTCGGCGGTTTTTAAAAGCATATCCATCGACATGATGCGGATGCCCTGATGACCGATGCCGGGATCGAGGCCATCGTCTTTCATTTCCAGTTTGGCGTCGTTGCCGACTCCTAAAAGGTGGCCGATGCTGGGTCCGTTCAGGTCGGCATCGAGAATTCCGACCTTGTTGCCCCGGTCGGCAAGACAGGAAGCAATATTAGCTGTGATGGAACTTTTACCTACACCGCCTTTGCCGCTCATCAAAGCGACTTTGTATTTAATTTTATCGAGACGGGAGCGTAGCTTTTCCCCTAACTCGGTCACTTGTCCGATGATGTCGGATCCGCCATCTCCTACCAGATCCTCATAAGTTTTCATGCAGAACTCCTTAAATATCCCCTTGGGAGGGACTGATTATCGTTGGGATTAGATCAATCATCATAAAGTAAAAGCCTAGCGTTTTAAAGGCTTTCTTGCGGAAAGCAGGCGGACTTCAAGATATTTTTGTCTGTTTTGTAGTTTTAGGTTGACCCTTGAGGTTCGTCTCATTTATCTTAACAAGTTTAGCCCTTGCACATGGCACGGGGTTTTTTGACTTTGGGGAAAATAGAGCATGTTGTTGACAGAAGAAGACAAGCGGTTTATTGAAGAGGAAGAGCGGCTTCTCGAAAGCACTTTGGAGTCGTTATGCCGACAGCTCCCTCAGGTCCAGGCGGCGAAAATTAATGCCAACGTAGCGGCCCGTGAGTTGACCCGTCAGGTGGTCAATGAATGGAACCATGAAGAAAGGCAACCTCTGGTCTCGGATGAGGCTGTGGCCCACCATATTTTGGACATCAGGAAAAATAGTGACAAGGCCCTGTATGAATTGATTCAGGAACCTTATTTCGGCAGGGTTTGCACGAAGGAGGAAGACGGCAGTGAAGTGTCTTTTCTGATCGGGAAAAAAAGCAATATCGAAGCGGGTATTGTGGACTGGCGAAACGGTCCCATTGCCGGGTTATATTTCAATTACAAGCAGGAAGAAGAGTTCTACGAAGTTATCAACCAAAGGGAGCGTTCTGGTCACATTCAATTACGCCGGTCCTACCGGGTTGAAAGCGGTCAGCTGGTGCAGATCGATGCCCCGGAAGGCATGTTCCGAAGAAACGAAGCGGGTTGGGAAAAACTCGATGTCGAGGATGAAGTCGCCGCGCACCGTTCCAGAGGCATTGGATCAACAGAAAAACGCCTGCCGAGTATTCTTTCTTTAATCACCAAAGACCAGTTTGAACTGATCACCAGCGATCCGGAACGGCCTGTCATTATTCAGGGGTCGGCGGGGTCCGGTAAAACCACCGTTGCTTTACATCGGTTGGCCTGGCTTCTGCATGAAAATAATTCGTTTGCCCAGGCGAAAAACACCCGTGTGCTGGTCATGAACAAATCCTTGCAGGTTTATGTTTGCGCTACCTTGCCCTCGATGGGCATTGAGGGAGTGGAAACCTCAACGTTCAATGGTTGGGCATTGTCCATCATTCGCAATGCGGTTCGCGGACGGCCTTTTTTCAAGTTTCTCAATCTTCCTTCATTTGTTGAGGAAATAAAGTTTTCCGAAGAAATTCTGCAGGCTCTGGAAGGGTGGGTGGAAAAACAAAACCGTGTTTTGGATGCGGAAGTGAAAGAGACATTTAAAAAATGGCCCGGACTTCTGAAGTCATGGGCTGGGGATACAGCGGTATTGCCCCGCCTCAAAGACTTCACTCATGACGTTAAAGAGTCCAGCATGCCGAAATATGACAAGGATAAATGCCTGGAATTCCTGAAGGGTAAAATCTTCGATATGGAAGACTATATTCAGGATATTTACAATCTTCTGCATGACTCCGAGCATCTGAAAGGCTACCTTCTCCCTGACCCCAAGCTTGATTCTCATCTGGATTACCTGAAAAGGCTGACGGAAAAAAATCGAGCGAAGAATAACCTGGACTATTTTGATATGTCCCTGGTTCTGCGCCTCATTCAGCTTAAAAATGGCGGACTGCCGGATGGATCGGGCGGAGTGACTACTTTGGATCATCTAGTGATTGATGAGGCTCAGGATTTCGGTCCGGTTGAGTTTGCCATCATGATGAATGCCGTCAGCGATAAACGCCAGATAACCATTGTTGGCGATGTGGCCCAGAAGATTCTGTCGGCAAGAAAGTTCATCGGCTGGGATAAGGTGGTGGAAAACCTGGGAATGGAAGAGGATTCCATTATCCGTCTCGAGGTTTCTTTCCGGTGCACGGTTCCCATTATGACTTTGGCGCATAAAGTGGCGGGAGATCCGAAAAAGGTTGAGGGCAGGGCAGGCTCTGATCCGGAATGGCACAAGGCCGAGGACAGGGATGGCATGCTGGACCATCTGGTGGATTGGGCAAACCGTCTGGTCAAGGCCGACCCTTATAAGCTCATCGCACTCATTTGTCGCTATCCGAAACAGGCAATGGAATTAAAGGAAGAGCTGGAAGAGTTTTTGCCAGGAGAAGTTCGTCTGGGGCACCGTGACCAGTTTTCTTTTGAGCCCGGTATCATGGTGACCAATATCCATCAGGTCAAAGGTCTGGAATTCGATTCCGTTGCTTTGATAGAACCCGATGAGGAGAACTATCCCATTAAAAGGGAAGAGAGCCGTAACATGGTTTATGTAGGAATCACCCGGACGCAGGATGATTTGCTCATCGCAACAGTTAAACCTTATTCCAGGGTTTTCTTTTATAATTAATTGATTTTATTGCGATAAATGTTGTTTTAATGTGTCCGTAGAAAAATTATTTTTTACCTTCATAAATGTTGCGAAACTGGGCAGGGGGACTATATTGTTGCTAGAGGGATTTGAGACCCACCTAACAAAGGAGGTCGGTATAGAAGCTGATAGTCCGCCTAAAATGTTTCGTAAGACCAAATTCAGAGTTCGCACATAAGTGTGAACGGTCCCGAGCGGTGCGAAGGACGGGCCCAAAAAAGAGGAAAAACGCGTTGAGCAGGTGCAACGCGTTTTTCATTTTTATGCGCAGAGTGGAATGAAAAAGAAATATCTTCTCCTTATAGAGTACGAAGGCACGGCCTACCACGGCTGGCAGATGCAAACCAATGCCCTGTCCATTCAGGAATTGGTGGAAAAGGCCCTGAGTCGAATCACGAATACTCCAACAACTGTTCTAAGCTCCGGTCGAACCGATGCCGGTGTGCATGCCGAAGGACTGCCAGCCCATTTTGAGACCGAATCCAAAATGAGGCCTGCCCAGCTCCAACTGGCTTTGAACAGTCTTCTCCCCCATGACATCACTATTAGGGAAGTGCGTAAAGTTCCGATGGCGTTCAACGCCCGGGGTTCCGCCAAACGCAAACTTTACCGCTATACCATATTGAATCGGGACTACCCCTCGGCGCTTAATTTCCGCCGTTCCTGGTTCATTCCGCATGAGCTGGATTTTGCGGCTATGCGAAGAGCCGCGAAATATCTCGAAGGAGAGCACGACTTCACCTCGTTCCGCGCCGGCAACTGCAATGCGAAATCCCCTATACGGACCATGGAGCGTGTTGAACTTTTCAAGCAGGACGGCTTCCTGATCTTTGAAGTTGAGGGCAAGGGATTTTTAAAGCATATGGTGCGTAATTTTGTAGGAACTCTGGTGTATGTAGGGAAGAAAAAAATTCCCGCCAAAGAAGTGAAGACCATTCTCGAAGCCTGCGATCGTCAAGCCGCTGGTCCCACCGCCCCACCCGAAGGCCTCTGCCTGATAAAGGTGGAGTATTAGTACCCCTAGTAATATCCTTACTAGGACGGTAAATGGATTGAACTTGTAAACATTTTTAGCTATTGCTATAGTTTGGTTGATATTGCTTGAAAGTCAGGCAGTTCCATACCCACCTCTAAAGCACCATGACAGGGAGATAACCATGAAGTTTACAAAACATTTGAAAAATGTTTTCTGTGGGCTGGTGCTATCTATATTCCTCGCCAGTCCTGCTTGGGCAACTATTATAACTATTGACCCTGTGGATTATCTGGGACAATGGATTATTCAAGGGCAGACTGGTATTAATAAAGGAAAACAAGCGGTAGATTTGGCCGCTCCGGGGAATTATACGTTGGATATAGGAAATTCTCGCACCCAATTCCAGGTTGATGCTTCTGGCAACACGTCTACAACTTTTACAGATACCTACACTGCATCAGGGAATACGATCACGTTTCTGAATACTCCGGTCATTTTTGATCCCGTAGGCTACGCAGGGCTTTATGATCTGGAAGCCTCGAATTCATTTACCGGTTTATCTGGATTGCAAACGGTGACCCTGGTGCCGGGTCTT
>JABIAY010000038.1 GCA_018653085.1 Nitrospina sp. | reverse complement strand
TGTTTGATATTTTCCACGTGCCGATCCAGGTTGGGCAGTCCCTTTTGCACAGCCTCGGGATTTGGTTTTTCAAGGTCGGACTTTTCAACACCACCATGAGACTTCAGCGCCCGGCAAGTCGCAACCAGGACCACCGCTGCGGTATCGAGTCCTGCTCCCTTACACTTGATATCGAAAAACTTTTCCGCCCCCAGATCGAAACCAAACCCCGCCTCCGTGATCGTCCAGTCGGAAAGAGCCAAAGCCATTTTGGTTGCCAGAACTGAGTTGCAACCATGGGCGATGTTTGCAAAAGGCCCTCCATGAATAAACGCCGGTACGCCCTCGGTGGTTTGTACCAGATTGGGGAGCAGGGCATCTTTCAAAAGTGCCATCATCGCTCCCGCAGTATTTAACGATTTTGCGGTGATGGGCTTTCCTTGATGCGTGAAGGCGACCAGAATATTTTCCAGGCGGGACTTGAGATCCTCATAACTTTCCGCAAGGCATAAAATCGCCATGATTTCAGAAGCGGCAGTGATATCAAACCCCGATTCCCGGGGAACACCCTGCAAAATGCCTCCCAGTCCGACAACAATATTGCGCAGGGCACGATCATTCATATCCATAACGCGCCGCCAGATGATACGCCTCGGGTCTATGTCCGACACGCCTTCATGATAAATCTTGTTATCCAACATCGCGGACAACAAATTATGGGCGGAGGTCACGGCATGAAAATCGCCGGTGAAGTGCAAGTTGATATCTTCTCTTGGTAAAACCTCGCTCAACCCGCCACCAGTAGCCCCACCCTTCATACCCAGGCAGGGTCCCAGAGAAGGTTCCCTGAGTGCCAGACAAACCGATTTATTGAGCCGGGCCATCGCCTGACCGAGACCAATAGTCGTGGTGGTTTTTCCTTCTCCTGCCGGAGTAGGAGTGATGGCCGATACCAAAACCAGTTTCCCTCTTGCGGGAAATTTTTCCAGCACCTCAAGGCGAACCTTGGCTTTATCCGTTCCATAGGGAATGAGGTCGGATTCGGTCAGCCCCAGTTTTCTGGCAATTTCAAGGATCGGTTCCATAACTAACAAAATGTGTCAGGCAGAAAGTTCCAGCCAAGTTTATATTTCGCCCATCTTAACTCTTTTAAGTCTTAGATCATAATCAGATCAAAAAATTCCATAAGGCCCCCGAATTATGGCAAATTCAAGGTAAAACTTTATTAATTAATGGATTATGCATCCGTAGAGGAATATATTAATTAGAGGGAATATCCTATATATATGGGACCTATTCATTCTAAAACCTGATTGCGAGAAAAATCATGCTGAGTGCACCGATAGACCGTAATAAGGAACCGGAACCGGAAAAACAAGTAAGCCGGATCAATTCTCCTTACTGGACCCTTCCTACCAATGGAGGGCTCGGTTCGCCTCAAAACGTCAGACCATCTCATTCCAGTGAAGGCATCATTTTGAGGGTGAGGGATACCCGTATGGTGGAACGCCGTGAAAATCTTTCTCCACCTGAATCCCTGGAACGGCGCACAAGAGATAATCGGAAAAAGGACTCCCGGTGGAATAATGTAAGCCATCACGTCCTGGTCATTGCTATAGAACGCCAAGCCGGTGAACCCGAACCCTGGAAGACCGGAGATCGTGTGTCAGTAATTCCTAAAACCCGAACTGCTGCACCCGTAGACACACCGCACCCACCCACCGACACCGGAGAGGACAAACCGCCTCTGTTGACTAAAGATGAAGGGGACTATGTACTGCACCTGAGCAAGCCTTACCCCGCTGAGCGCTAGCAGGAGAAATCACTATGAAAGCCCTGGTTCTGGATATCAACGAATGGGAAACCGCAAAGGGAATGAACCTGACCGATGTGCCCACACCGGAGCTTGATGAAACCCGGTGCCCTGCCGATTCCAACAAATGCATTATCAAACCCCTTTACACCGGATTTTGCGGCTCCGATAAAAGCATCTGGTTTCGCCACGCGTTCGAGGAGATGATCTTCGACTCGCTAAACCAGGAAAACAAGGACTACAGAATTTGCGGGCACGAACTTTTGGGAGAAATTATCGAGGCCGGCTCTTATTCCCAAAACCATTACGGCTACAAGCCGGGCGACATCGTTTCCACAGAATCCCACATCTTCTGCGGTCGTTGCCACCAGTGCAAAATTGGCGATGCCCATGTCTGCTCGGACCACCTCATCATAGGAATCTCTACCGATGGCTGTTTTGCCGAACAGGTCAAACTGCCAGCAAAAGAATTGTGGCGAACCGATCTGGATAAAATTCGCCCAGAAGTCGCCGCTATTCAGGAACCTCTGGGGAACGCGGTGCATGCCTGCAGTCGGGTGGACCTGCGCGGGAAAACCGTGGCAGTGTTCGGATGCGGAACGATCGGGCTCTTCACCATTCTTGTCGCCCGGGCAATGGGCGCGTCAACAATCATTGGTGTCGATCCCTCAAAAACCAATCTAAAAATCGCGGAAGAACTTGGCGTGGACGCAACATTAAAGGTCTCCTCAGATCCGACAAAAACGCCCGGCCCCGCACCGGACCATGAAATCGCCGAAAAAATTCGAAAGCAATGCTTCGGCGAAGGTGTTGATGTGGCCTTTGAAATGTCCGGGAGCAATCAGGCCTTGAATACGGCGATTGCCTCCACCCGCGCCGGTGGGGATATTATTTTGTTCGGTCTTTCCTCTGGCGACTATATCCTGACAAATTTTCAAGATATCATCCTGCACGGAAAATCCATGCACAGCGTTGTCGGGCGAAAGGTTTTCCAGACCTGGTACATTGCCAGCAACCTGTTGATGTCCCGAGGCCATTCCCTGCAAGACAAAATTTACGATGTCATTTTAAATAAGGGAAAAGACACCGTTTTCCCTTTCAAGGATTTCGATAAAACTCAATTTGAAAAAGCCATCACTGCGCACCCCAAAATCATATTGAAACATGACTGACAAGAGCACAGACAGTTTCCACGCACACCTTCAATCCGAACTGAAAGCGATTCAGGAGTCCGGCCTGCATAAGGATGAACGTGTACTGCTGTCTCCGCAGGGAGTCCATCTTTCCACTGCCACGGGAGGAACCGTTCTAAATTTTTGCGCCAACAATTATCTGGGTTTGGCCAACCACCCGGAAATTCTCGACTCTGCCCGCCACGCTCTGGAACAATATGGTTACGGCATGGCTTCGGTGCGATTCATTTGTGGAACTCAGGAAATCCACAAACAACTGGAGCAAAAGATTTCCGAGTTCCTGCAAACCGAAGACACCATCCTCTATTCCTCTTGCTTCGATGCCAACTGCGGGCTGTTTGAAACCCTGCTGACAGAAGAGGACGCTGTGATCAGCGATCGGCTGAACCATGCCAGCATCATTGACGGGGTACGCCTTTGCAAGGCAAACCGGTTTCGCTACAACCATGCCGACATGGATCATTTGGAAACCCAGTTAAAAAGGGCGCAAAAATACCGACACCGGATCATCGCCACCGATGGGGTTTTCAGCATGGACGGCGATGTCGCTCCGTTGGAAGAAATTTGCGATCTGGCAGACCGTTATGGTTCACAGGTTATGGTCGATGACTCCCATGCTACAGGATTTTTCGGCAACACCGGACGCGGCAGTGTTGAGTACCGACATGTCATGAAGCGCGTGGACATCATCACTTCAACCTTTGGCAAGGCATTGGGCGGAGCTTCAGGCGGATTCACCAGTGGACCGAAAGAGGTCGTCGACCTTTTGCGCCAGCGGTCACGCCCTTACCTGTTTTCCAACAGCTTGTCACCTGTCATCACCGCCACCACTCTTAAAGCCATTGATATCATTTCAAGTTCCCTGACATTAATAAATAAACTTCGCGACAACGTGAAGTACTTCCGCTCCGCAATTTCCGGGGCGGGATTCGATATCAGGACCGGCGACCACCCCATCATCCCGATCATGATCGGCGATGCGTCAGCGGCAAAAAATATGGCCGATCAGTTACTGGAAGAAGGCATCTACGTGATCGCCTTCAGTTATCCGGTCGTACCCAAAGATACCGCACGAATCCGCATCCAGATTTCCGCCGCCCACGAGACGGCCCACCTTGACCAGGCAGTATCTGCTTTCAAGAAAATCAAAACCAAAAATGCGGATCTTTGATACCCAACTTTCCATGAGCCTGTTATGCCCCGAAGGGAGTAGCAAGCGGGCAGGAGTGGGTGTATAATGATGATACCTATCCGTAAATTTTATCGAGCGTCGCCATGTCCAGGAACAGGCAAACCGTGTTGAGATGGATTTTTATCCCCTTCCTGTTTTTTTTATGGGCCAGTCCGGCATGGGGAGCGGTTTATAAATGGAAAGATGAAAACGGTCGTCTGCATTTTACCGATGACATCACCAACGTCCCCAAAAAATTCAGACCCCACTACACCAACAAAAAATCCAAACCAAGAAAGAAAACCGAAAAACCTAAAACCAGCCTGGGGGAAATTTTAAAAAAGAATAGTGCCGCACGGGACCAGCAAGGCACCAAACCAGGATACGGAAAAGCGCTTCCGGGAATGGGGCAAATGGAACAGGAAGAGTTCGCCAGAGAATTAGAACGCAGTATGGAGGAGCTCGCCGAAGAACTGGGCCGGGCATTCGAAGGTATGGGTCAGGAATACGAAAATTGAACGTGTAATCATCATGTCCAAAAACAGACAGTCCCTATTGAGGTGGATTTTTATCCCCTTCCTGCTTTTTTTATGGGCCGGTCCAGCATGGGCAGTGCTTTATAAATGGAAAGATGAAAACGGTCGCAAGCATTTCACCGATGACATCACCAAAGTACCCCTCGAACACAGACCCCACCACACCAACAAGAAACAGAAAATCAAAAAACCTGAAACCAGTCTAGGCAAAAATTTAAAAAAGGGAGGCACCTCGCTGGAACAGGGGATGGAGCAAGGCATGGAGCAAATGGCCGAAGAGCTGATCAGGGGGTTGAAACAAGGTATGGAGCAAATGGCCGAAGGGATGGGCGAAGGATTTGGAGAGTGGGTAGGGGTGATAGAAGCCAATGCACCCGATATAGGAGAAACCAGCTTCAACAGTAAAGAGGAAGAAATAGAGCACAAGTTACAGCAATTTTTAATCGGCACGTTTTTAATGTGCCAGTTCCAGTTCATCATGGAAAAGTCCGCGACCTGCTCGGACAAGGGAATGGAAATCGATGAAAAAAAATGGGGCGATTTCAAAGATTATGTGAGCGAAATTTCACCACGCCAAAATACCCGCACTAATTTATTGATCCGGGCATACCATAAAAACTCCGGTGAAGTCTGGCAAATCACCGAGGACGGCAAAAGCTCAGTAAAAAAAGCCCCCAAGGAAAATAAAAAGAAGAAAATATAACCTCGCTGGTAACTTGACGGGTAGTGGTGGTGGGCCGTCTCGGGATCGAACCGAGGGCCTACTGATTACGAATTACAAATTGGCGTTTTTAGGAAGCTGTTGAAAACAGGCTGGTTTCTCTTATCTGCTTTATTTTCAAGTATCTTGAAGGGTTCCGCAGGCTCCATCAATTCTATAAAATCCGTCTCGGTGGGAAATTTCTATCATAAATTTATCATAGCTGAAGAGGCCTTAAGGTTTAGGCTTACTATGACTTTGGCGTGAGAGGCCGGGATGCAAAATAACTTTACTACGGTAAGGTTTTCACAACTGGCTATATTATAAAGTTTTAAGCGGTTAGTCCTTCTTGGACAATCGCTTTTTTTATGGGAATTTTTGTAGACAAAGTGTAGCCAAGTTATACTACTGTGAGAACGCTTGAATGATATTCAAGAGGTCGGGAGTTCGACCTTCCCCAGCCCCACTTTGTATTGAAAGGGGTTAGCTCGAAAAGGTTGACCCCTTTTTTGTGGATTGTATGGTAAATGATTTGCTCGGCACTAAATCGTTTCCTCGTCATAATATTCCCCCCCCTATAAAAGTCTTAGCTTAGCATTTGGGCTACTTTTCTGGGGTCGGGTCATTTTAAGGCAGTCGCTTTGCGAACCAATTTTTTACAACAATTTGAGCATCCTCCAATACACAAGGCCCACTATTCCTCATCCGACCAACATTTGTGATCCATGGAGAAAACATATTATGGAATGACGGGGTGACGTTCAAGGTTTGCTAAAATCGAAAAACTATCCGCCATCAACAGCAACCCTATTTCGAGGCTGTCATGATTCCTGAGACGAGGCAAAATAAAAGCCCTCTCCCAAAAATAGGGAGGGGGCTTTTGCAATGTCATATTTCTACTCGATAAGGCTGTGCCCCTTATGGGCTAGGGAGCTTCAGCCGAAAACCAAACGTCATTCACTAAATTACCCGGATGACTGTCATAGCCCCCCAGTATCGCGATATTACCGGCATGCACAGCAGAAGCATGCCCGTACCTTCCTGACCAACCCGCCGCGACAACCTTCTGAGTCCAGTTGATTCCATCGACCGAAGACCAGACATCATTTTGAGAGCCAGCAGGAATGCGCCCTCCCATCAGCCAGATTTCACCCCCCAGCGCGACAGACGCATGACCATGCCGCCCTGCCCACGGAGCTGTGGCGAGTTCCTGAGTCCAGGTGACCCCATCCGCCGAAGACCAGACATCGTTTTTATGGCCACTGGCATACCCACCCATTACCCACATTTTACCATTATGCACCACAGAGGTATGAGCAAACCGCCCGGCCCACGGAGCTGTGGCGAGTTCCTGAGTCCAGGTGATCCCATCCGCCGAAGACCAGACATCGTTTTTATAGCCATTGGCATACCCGCCTATTACCCACATTTTACCGTTGTGCACCACAGCGGTATGATCATACCGCTCTGCCCACGGAGCCGTGGCGAGTTCCTGGGTCCAGGTGACCCCGTCCACCGAAGACCAGACATCGTTGGCAGAAGTAGTGTTACCGATTCTGCCTCCGAGGATCCAGATCTTACCATTATGCACAACAGAGGCGTGTTCCATTCGCGCTGCCCACGGAGCGGTAGAGAGTTCCTGAGTCCAGGTCGCTCCATCTACTGAAGACCAGATATCGTTTTTATAGGAGGGTGTTGAGCTCGTTCCAGCCAATCCGCCAAAAACCCACAGCTTACCAGCATGTGATACGGAAGCCGTTTTAAACCGTTCTGTCCACGGCGCAGAAGCCGTGGCCCGATGCCAGGCGGTACCAAGAGCAAGAGGATTTATCGTTACACTAAATTGTGAATTTCCAAGAATATTGCTCAGCTCCAACAAATGAGTTCCCGAGAGAACCGAGAATGGAACTTGCACAATCACCTGAAAAAACTGCGGTCCGAGTTCCGTAGAAGAAAGAACAGTAAGCGGCACCCCACCCAAAGTGACAACCGGGTTATCAACCCCAACTACCAGCCCAACACCATTAATATCTACCTTCCTCAATGTATCTTTTGCATAAGTAATCTGAACACCGTCAAGGTTATCACCGCCCCCTGCCACACCGGGAGGTCCTTGTGGCCCCACTGGGCCGAGCGCCCCCTGTGGTCCTTGCAGACCCGTCAACCCTATTGGCCCTTCAACTCCCTGAAGACCTGTCAAACCTTGAGGGCCTGCTGACCCCACTGGACCGGGCTCTCCTTGAAGTCCTTGCACACCCGCATCTCCCTTCAGTCCTTGAACACCTTCCAGCCCTCGAGGTCCTTGAGGCCCTACCGGACCGGGTTCTCCCTGTAGTCCTACACCTGTATCACCCTTCATCCCTTGAGACCCCGGTGGGCCTGGTACGAGTTGGATGGCATTGATCTGGTTTTGCAGGTCTGCAATTTGGTCTTGCAACTCACCCACCACAGCACGCAATCTTTTATTGCCTTTGAGTCGACGCTTATCGTCATCCTTATCTCTATCTTTATTTTTTTGCGCATACGCCACACCGGAAAAACCCAGGTCAACGCTGAACACATTGCCAGTGAGACCGAAAATGAAAAACAGCACCGTGAAAACGGTAACATAAGCAGTAAGGCGTTGCATAACGACTCTCCCCCAGACCTTAATTGATAAATTCACCAAACTCATACAAAACTACAGCGGTGTCATAAATACTAAATACCTCATCTAAATAAACGATGCCTACCTGAAAGTCAAAAGAATTAAAGTTAGATATATCAATATGTTGCCTGGCTCAAATATCGCACCCAGAAACCACACACAAAATCAGAAAAATAACAACTGTCCTACAATTGCCATACTGACTGAAATGCAGTGTCCACCTATTTATGGGGCTTTAATAAAAACACTGAAAAACCCCAGGTTATTCCTGAAAATACCAAAATTTTTTAACAGAGCAATCAAAAATCCAGTCCTCGTGACTGCACTTATTTTATAACAACAAATATCTGAAGCGAGATTTGGACTAGCCATATACCTGACCAAAAAATAACTACAGGAACCCTTTGACAACACGCAATAGCACAAGATATCACTAGAGCTTTCGCTCAGCCATATCGCTATTGACCAGAACCGCTAAGCGTCACAAGTTTGAAAAAGCAAAAACCTTGGTTCATTGTGTAAAGGGGTCAAGTCCTTTCTTGACTACAACTTAAATTCTAATTCCGCAATCGGATTCTAGCTGTTTTGCGAGGGAAATACCAGTACCCCTACGGGATATGAAATTTATGGGGAGGGCAGGCCGCGAGATCCTTCGACAGGCTCAGGATGACGGACAATAAAACAGGTAAATCAAAGGCTGGATTTACCCGTGCCGGGCATGAATTTATTGAAGTGGTTATCACAGCCGCGCTCTGCTCGCAAAGACGGCATCACTCCCCCCGGCGAGGTTGCCGGTTTTTCACTCCCTGCCCACGTGGTGGGCTGGAGCCAGCGGGCGGAATTGAACCGCCGACCTACTGATTACGAATTACAAATTGGCGTTTTTAGGAAGGTATTGAAAACAGGCTGGTTTCTCTTATCTGCTTTATTATCAGCAAGTTTTAAGCATTCCATAGATTCCACTAATTCCATGAATTCTGCCCTTTTTGAAAATTTCTATCATAATTTTATCATCGTTGCTTTCATTTTGAAGCAACGGTCTAACAGGACTCTTTATAAATTTGCCTGAGAATTGGGCCGTTGTTTTTCTTCCAGTCGAAACGTTTTCTGGCCATATAAACGATGTGGTCGGTCGGCGCCAGAATCATTTTATTTTCTGGATTGAGAATCGGCTTTTCTCCTCCTTTCCTTTGGAGGCCCAAAATCTCCACCGAGAGATCAAGTTGAATAATAGCAACTTTTAAACTTCCGAAACTGAACTCCTTATCATATCCCTCCCACGACCCTACTGACGATTGGCTGATATAAATTTGGTTGCCGCCAGAGTTTGTTGACAGTTCGCTATAAACTTTATACAGGCCTGGGTCTTCCAATTCTTGAACCAAGAGTCCCATTTGCAGGTCGGTGGTGCTAATGCCGCCATCAATACCAAAGGTGCTGAGATTACCCAGTGTTTCTGCTCGACTGCAGGTCATGACGGTGGTGACTTGCGACCAGTTTTTTTCGATGAGACCGGCTGTCAGAGTGTTGGTATCATCCATCGCCGGGTCGGAGGCAGATGAGGTGAGAACGCACGCTTTTGACTCGCTCGCGTTGGCTCGCTGCAATGTTTCCAAGGCGGAAGGCAGACCCATTATGAATGCGTCAATTTTTTTCGATATAAAATGCGGGATCTCTTTATCTTGATTAGGTAAATGCGCGGCTACGAGCACGCGAGGGATATCCTTAAAATCGGGACTGTGGTCCAACTCTTTCATTAATTCCGTTGTCTCCGCATAGGAGGGAACATTAACAATGATCAAGTGTCCTTTGCCTGTATACTTGCCTTCGCCTTTCATTTTTTTCATTCTCCTTTGCATGGCCCGTCCCAAAATGACCCCGGTCAAAATTCCGAAGCAGCCGATACCCAGCATCGAGGTCAAAACCGTGACCCACCGTCCTT
>JABIAY010000002.1 GCA_018653085.1 Nitrospina sp. | reverse complement strand
TGGCGACAAGTTAGGCATCGCCAACATCGCCATCATTGCCATCGTTCTATTGTTCGTGCTGAATCTCATAACCTGGAAAATGGTAGAAGCTCACATCAACTGGGCCATTGTTCTCATGTACGGAGGCGCCATCTGCCTGGGAGAGGTCATGGCGGAATCGGGGGCGGCGTTGTGGCTGGCTGAAAAACTGTTTTCGGGGCTGATCGAATCGGGCACTGTTTTCCTGCTGGTCATGGCAGTGTTGTCCACGCTGTTCACCACTTTTATGAGCAACTCAGCCGTCATCGCCATCCTTCTGCCCACTGCCATCAGCATGGGGCCGACCTATGGTATCGATCCGGTAGTGGCCACCATGACCGTACTGTTACCCAGCAACTTTGCCTTCATTTTGCCAATCGCCACCCCGGCTGCGGCACTGGCTTATTCTTCAAGGTTCTTAACCTTGAAAGATATGATCTGGTCAGGAAGCATCCTCAGCTTGCTGGGTCTGGTCTGCTACATCCTTCTCCTTCTGGTCTACTGGCCGATGATTGGCTTTCAGTAAAAACACCAATGAACTCCGTCAAACAACTGCAACCCCTGGAGCTGAAAAAGAAGCTGGATAACGGGGAAGATATTTTTCTGCTCGATGTTCGGGAACCCTGGGAATTTTCCCTGGCCGCCATTGATGGGTCAGAAAATTTTCCATTAGGTGAAGTCGTGGACCGACAGCAGGAATTTATCTATGAAGAAGAAATCGTGGTGATCTGCCACCATGGAGAACGCTCGCAAAGGGCGGCAATGGAGTTGATCGAATGCGGATTCAAAACCGTTCACAACCTGATCGGCGGCATCGATGCCTGGTCGCAGGTAGTAGACGCAAACGTACCCCGTTACCGCCCCCAAGGCTAGCCCTGCAACTTTTCCATCAATACCTCGCGCATGATGTCGATCGGGGCAGGTTGGCCGGTCCAGAGTTCAAACTGCCGGGCCGCCTGATTGATGAACAGTTCGCTCCCGGGTATGACCGTGCACCCGGCGGATTTGGCTTCGCGTAAAAGCCTCGTCTCCAGCGGATTGTAAACCGAGTCGAACACCACCATACCTTTTTTAAAGTCTCTTGCCGGGAACGGACTCTCAGTCACCTTCGGACTCATGCCCACCGGCGAGCAATTGATCAATACATCTATAGCACGGGTTCCCGCATCCTGCGCGTGGATCAGTTCGCAGTCCAGTTCCTTTGCCAGGCTTTCGCCCCTTTCCTTATTGTGCTTATACGTGACCGTCAGTCGAGCACCCTTTTCTTTCACGCCAAAGCCAATGGCCTTTGCGGTTCCTCCGGAACCAAGGATCAGGACATTTTTGTCCTTCAGCGTTGTACAGGCTTCGAGGGCTGAAATGGCACCGGAGCAGTCGGTGTTATAACCTACCCAGTCTGATCCTTCTTTTACTACCGTATTGACTGCGCCGATTTTACCGGCTGTTTCATCGATTCGATCCAGCAGGGGCATGATCTGTTCCTTGGCAGGCATGGTGACACTCAGGCCATTAAAGAAATCCTTAAAGCGGGTGAAAAATTTTTCCACATTATCGACAAGAAAAGAAACGTAGATGTCCGAAGACCCCTTTTCCTGAAAAGCCCGGTTGTGGACCAGATAGCCCTGGCTTTTCGATACCGGATTTCCAATGACTCCATAAATCTTAAAATCAGAACGTGCGGTATTGATCCGGTAAATATCTTTGAGGGTTTTTGCCGGAATCTGGCCGGGGGCACTCTCCTGCCCGGACTCGAGACTGCCAAAGGTCAGGAATCCGCCAAACAGCGGAGAAAGGATGCGGCTTATTTCTCCCAGGTCTCCCATGCAAAGTCCGATTAGCTTTTGCTTCTCTCTCTTGGCGCGTTGCAACAATTCAAACATTTTCAGGTTATCGCCAAGGTCCCGGGCGTAGGTGACGATTTTGATGATATCTCCCGGCATTTCGCACATGGCCTCATAAAGCGGAGTGAAATCTTCGGGTGTGTGCGAGAAGTCGTGATAAGAAAGAATGATTCTTGCGGGGTCCCCTTCTTCCAGAAAGGGTTGTAAATGTTCCCGGGGCGTGGAGACTTCAATATCCACGTAATCGGCTCCAGCTTTCAGAGCCTCCCGAAGCGACTTTAAGCGATCTTCATCCGGCCCTTTAAATTGCCCACCATCCAGTTTGGACCGGTTGGTCACGATGACCGGCAGGTTTGCCGAGTCGAGCAGAATATTCAGGTCGGGAGTATCGATCAAGTCCAGGCGTAGTTCTAAAATATCGGCAACCGCCGAAGCGGATGCGATCTGTTCCTGAGCTTTGGACACAGACGGTCCAATAATGGGGACACAAATCATAGGGCAATCCTGCAAAATATATTCTCAAACCAAAGGCAGGATAGTACCAGAATTAAGGCGTTTAAAAAAGTGCAGAGAACCTCTGTGGGCCAACGTGACGCTAAACCCAATAAGACGATGGCAATAGTGCTAATGCGACCACCGAAGGCGTGGAGCCTATTCCCACCGGGCGTGGCCCGGCATTTTCCTCAACTTATCCCGCCTCAACCTCCTCGGTTTGCACAAACTCGGTTTGCACGAACTCGGCTTCCACCTTTTTGGTCTCTACTTCTGGAGACCGCCCCTGGGCGTGCGAAGTCAACGCCGCTCTGGCCTCCTCCGAAATACTGACCCGGTCTCGTTGACCCTGAACCCGTTTGACCGGATTCTTATTATTCAGTTCTGCGATACGGGCCTGCCCCTGATAGGTTTTAAAAACCCTGCTGGCAGGAACAACAATTGAAATGTCCATAATCCTTTCCTTTCAGTTAAACGTTTTTTGAAATTTTTGGTTTGATTCTTGGAGATATTCCGTAACCTTTTAAAAGCACCTGTCCACCTTTCACGCTTTTGATCTTTTCCAGCACCTCGTTTTTCACTATGTTGAGTTTTCCCTGGCAAACGGTTTCCTGTTCGATGATTTTTTCCAGGTCGATTTCAATGCGACGGGCCAGCTCTTCAAATTCACGGGCCAGCGATTCCCGACTGGCCTCATCCAGATCACTAGCCAGGCTGGCAATCTTTTGGTCTGTTTCGTTGAGACCGGCGATCAACCCTTCCTTGCCCTCAATAATCACTGCCAATCGGGAATTATCCTGATTGTTGACGGCTTCCATTTGCTCTCCCATTTTCTGGAGGAGCTGGGCGCAGGTTTCCTGCTTATGTTTGAGAAGCCTGACAATTTCTGTTTTTTGTTTATTCATCATTTAAGTTCATGCCACCGCGATAAGGGTTTGTATTGTGTTTTCTAAATTGATGTTTTCGGTAAACTTGCGGAAATTTTTTGCCCGGATTTCTGGCGAACTCGACTGCACAACCACTTCGTTTTCCTCAATGGCCAACTCACCCAGTTCATCCCGCAAAATGATGCTCAGCCTTTCCGCCAGACTGGGTAGAATTCCGGTTTCAGTATTGGTGAACAGATCAAAAATTTCCGTCGTGTTGGATTCGAGTCCGCGCCGGAATTCTCTTTCATCCACCACAAAAGTGTTGTCCGCCAAACTACGGATGCCTATGGAACCCAACCTGCGCAGAAGGTTTTCATTGTCACTTTGAAAAGCCCGGGTTATTCCGGATTTGACCGCCCGGACCGCAGAGGTGATCGCGACTTCCTGCTGGTTGTTTTTCTTCGGATTGACCACCTTGATGCCTGTCGCAAAGGGATTTCCCCGCCCACCCTGAAGTGTGTCTATATCTTCATTACGTTTAGCCAACCCGCGCGCTCTTTCCTGGGGTTTGAGGGTGAGGTCGTTGCGAATGTCCTGAATATCCCCATCTTGCGCAAATGTCCCGGAGATACTCAGAGCGTCATTGATTTTGGCAATGGAATTATTGAATTGATCAAACAGGGTTGTGATCTGGGTAAAAAATGATGCGGCATCAATGAAGATGTCTATTTGCGCGGTCTTTGCCGATGAACTTTTAATGAGCAGGTCCGTATCTTCGATCACCCCTGAAAAAACATCACTGTCGCTGGATACTGTTTCCCCGTCGATTGTGATTTGTGCGGTTTGTGGGTCTTCAATCAGATTGACCCCAACAAGGCCTCCGGTATCAAGTTGCACCTCTTTCTGTACAGGAAACCCTTTGATGTTTAATTCAAAGAACCCAAGGTTCAAAAGCACATCATCGTTATCCACCAGATCAATTTTGTCGCGCCCGCCTGCAAGTCCAATCAGGAGCAACCGTTTGTTCTGAATCAACGCAAGGACCTTGGACTCCGCAACTCCTCCGTCCAAATAGTCGTTATCATTGATGTCTTCATCCGGGTCGAGTTCACCGTCGCCATCGAGGTCTTCGGCAATGAATATGGCCGGAACAAACTCGCCAGGCCCGGTGTGAATGACATCCAGCGTCCCGTTATTGTTTACATCTTCCGTTTTATCGAGAATCCCGTTACGGTTATGGTCTTCGCCAAAATTGATTTTGTTTTTCAGCTCGAACAGCGAGTCTGTGGATTCAATGGTAGTTTTCACGCCATTGATGAAAAAACTGCCTGTCAGGCCCAGGGCTCCCAGGGGGGTGGATTGCGCATCGGAGGCCAGAATCGCCCCGCTCGACAAACGTACCGGAGTAATGCGGAAGGAATCCAGAGGAGCATTCTTCCCTGCAAATGCCTGCACCAGTGCGGACCGGGTTGAAGAAGCTTTTTTAGGGTTCAGGGCATCCGCATCAAGCAGTTCGGCAACCGTTTTATCAAGGCTTTTCAGGGAGGTGGAAAGGTCATCCAACTGACGAAGTTTGAGCAGAGAAAACCGCTCCTTTTTTGCCAGATCGTCCACAATGGGGATTTTTCTGGCCTCGAAGCGACGGGAAAGCAGAGAAATGGCATCGTTCACCCTAAAGGCCGCCAAAGGCCCAGTATCTGCCAGAGTGGGCACCTTTCTGGCATTGATAAATACCGAGTTAAACAGGATGTCCCGCCTGGTTTCCTGAGAACTGCCGGATTGGTTTAAGGTGTCGCGGGCAATACGGGTATCCAGATCATTACTGGTCGATCTGGTCGAATTGAGGGGGAAAAACGTGGAACTTACATTGTTGAGAATCTGCACGATTCTTTCCGGTCTGGCGAATAAACCCTGTTTCGCCATTAAAGTGTTTAGTCGAAAATGTCGATAAACACATCAAGAATGGAATCGTGCCATTCAAACCGGAAAAAAAATAAAACGCCCGCCTCGTCGGTGCCATGTGCAGACTTCGAACGGACTTTCGCCGTCAGGCAAAAAGCCAGTTTGGAGTGACAAGGCCCTAAAAGGGCTTCAAGTTGAAAACCGAACCTTCGAGAAATATTGGACCAGGCCGCAAACCATGCCAATAATTTTCGAGATCCTATTCAAGTACGATGGGGTTATCCCGGTTACAGCTTGTCTCCTCTTGATGAGCTCCTTTTAAGGCCCGAACAGCATGTCGCTGGCGGGGCCGGTTCGTTCAAATCAAATCGTTTAAATCAAATCACTGACGTTCTGTCCACGCTCGGTTTCCACAGCCGTTGCATCAGACTCATCCCTTGACCCGGAACCGGGTAACGGTTGCACAGGCTCTTCAACCGGCTCAACATCTTGCTCGGGTGTCTCCAACGCAGGTTCATTTCTGACCCGATCTCTTTCCTCCGTCTCCCTTGCATCCCGAACACGTTGCTGAACCTTGGTATCAGTGGCACCGGCCTCGTCTCTTTGCAAATCGGCTCTAGACCTTTCCGTAGAAGATGGGGGGTCGGAATTAAAGCTTTCATCAAGACTTTCCCCACTGTCGTCCGGTTCCAAATCACGAATGCTGGGTGGCTCTCTCAACGGCGTTGCCGGGTTTTCCCGCTCCACCGTAGACGCTTCATCACGGACACGTCTTGCTCCTTCCGAAGTGCTGTCGGGTTCACTTCTTCTCTGAACCTCTTCAATCCGGCCCGGGTCTGCCACGTCATTGCCTGACTCAAATGCCTCGGTTACACGTTCACCCGGACTTGGAACTCCCCCTCGCGGATCAACACCTAATTCTCTCGCCACTTCCAAAGGTGCCAGGTTTTCTTCAGCGACACCTTCCTGCTCCTCAACCGTTGTTTGATCCCGTATTTCGACCTCCTGACCCTCGGAAACGCTGTCCGCTACGGTTGGGTTCTGGCGCGGTTCAACCCTCCCTTCCGCGATAACAGTGCGTTCAGCCTGACCAGGCCGCTCAGCCTCTTCATCATCTCTGTCTTCAGGACCCCCAACCTCATCCTCGTTATCTTCCAAACGACGTGGACGCGAGCTTTCTTCTCTGGCCTCCGCCAATGCGCGCAATCCGCTACGGGTCTGACTCGAATCCAAAGGAAAATTAGCTTCTTCCATGGCGTGTCCCTTTCTAACCAGTTTTTTATTGTTTTTATTTCCGATCCTTGGGGGGGGGTGCTGCCTGCCTCACCCCTACCTGTAAAAAAATCAGTCCCTTGCTAAAGTTTTAGATTTTTTTTTCGATAAGGGAAAAGACTCGAAAGTATCCATATTCCTGGAACACCTTCCGAAAATAACTACCTCAAACTCAAGATAGAGGCATACGCCGTTCTTATCGGTAAAAGTTCCTGAAACTTTAGTTTTAATTTAGGTTTTTTTGAAAAAAAATCCAGCTCCGGCCCGGTTTTCGGAAAAAAAACAACCCGAATCCAGCAAGACACTGAAAAACAAAGCGGTATGAATTTACCCTGAAATCGTCCCTTCCCTATACATTGATGCGGGAAAGCGTCTCTCGCCAATCCTCGTAATAAGGGATCATTTCATATTCCAGCAAATCAGCCAACAAGACCCAGTCCTGATTCTGGTTGGCTTCCAGCATTTGAGCCATAAGGCCCGTCAACGTTTCCTGCCGGTCTTCAAGGCTTTGCCCTTCGATCTCTTTCCCCCAGGATTTAACGATGTTCACGACAACCTGGGAGAACCAGTCAACTCCATCGAGGATTTGCAGGTAAAATTTATGCGCCTCTTGCTCATTGCCCATGCGAAACAAGTCTGCGGCCTGTTGAAAACCAGGGATCAGCTTTTCAAGATACTCCTTTGCGTTACCAAGATTATTGGCCAACAAGTCTTCTAAATAGGCCAGCTCCAACTCAAGCAATTCAATGCTTGAGATAGAAGTCATTAAAGTATCCTGAGCATTGGAAGAAACTTCCTGGCCCTCCAGCCAGATTCTCCTTATATAAGAATCCTGACGGCCTTTTAAAATCGCGTCCAGCACTTCCTTCAGGGTTTCTCCCTGAAAAGACGACTCTTCCGCTTCAGCCCCATTGATGGAAATTTTCATTGGTTCTCCTCAAATAGAATTCATGCCACTAGCCGTGGAGGCAGGTGGCAATGGCCCGTGAAGCCGAGACAACTCTTTGCCCGCCAAATAAAGACATTGCTCATTGCCAACGGAGGCTCTCCGTTAGCCGCAGATAGCGATGACCTTCCGTGCAATTCTAATCTGCCCGTGAGTGCATTGCAACCGGCAGGCCCACATTGACAAGCCGGTGATATGGCTTTATCCTAAATGGACTCAACCATAAAATCAGAGGGCTCAAAATGGTCGACCCCATAAGCGGAACTTTCAGCCAGTTGCT
Source organism: Nitrospina sp. (assembly GCA_018653085.1). Lineage (GTDB taxonomy): Bacteria > Nitrospinota > Nitrospinia > Nitrospinales > VA-1 > LS-NOB. Next base: position 28,308 of record JABIAY010000002.1, on the reverse strand, counting down.
GAATACGATCAACCGCAATCGATCCGGATTGCAGAATTCTTTGGAACGCATCGCTTCAGGCCGAAAACTTAACCGGGCGGGAACCGACCCGGCGGCAAGCGCGTTATCCGCTCAGTTGCAGTCAGATATCAGCGCCCTGACCCAGTCTGTCAAGAATGTAGAATCGGGGACCAATTTTGTCCGCACCGCAGAAGGCGGATTGGCCGGTGTCTCCGATCTGGTAAACCGGGGACGGGAACTGGCTATACAGTCCAGCAATGGTACCTTGAATGACTCCCAAAGGCAGTCCTTGAACCAGGAGTTTAACCAAATCCAGAGCGAAATTGACCGGCTCACCGGTTCCCTTCAGTTCAATGGCCGAAACCTGCTGGACGGTACGTTGGGGCAAAACGCCGACCCCGTCAATATTCAGGCCGGAGCCGGTTCCGGACCCGATAACCAAATCAGCCTCAATGTGGTGGAAGACACCAGCACCCAATCCTTAGGGATTGACGGTGCCGACATTTCAACCACCCAGGGTGCTCTGCAGGCAATCGACAGTTTTGAACAAGCTTCCCAAACCCTGAATGCCGCCCGAGGGCAAGTGGGGGCCGTTGGCAACCGCCTGGTCAGTACCGCTAACAGTTTGAATATTCAAGTAGAAAACCTGACCCGAAGCGAGTCCGGTCTGGCTGACACCGATCTTGCTGAAGAAGTCAGCAACCTGCAACAGGGGTTATTGAGCTTTGAAACATCCATCCGCGCCCTGTCATCACAACTCCAGAATGAGCAAACCCGGTCCCGTTTACTAGACTTCACCATCTAACCACCACTAGGCGTGGGGCCAGCGTGCCATCGCTTTCACTGGCTGGCAATAAGTTATCTCGGCTTAATGTAATCTCCCCCCGAATAAGGGGACCAGGGGGGTTGCCTTTTCATTCCCTCCCACGGAGTGGGTCAAAGAGCCCTTGACCGTCTTACCCTGAAATGATATTAAATACTCTCCTCTTATACGAGAGGCATCATTAAAAATTATTGTCGACAGACTTGTTGCTCATCAACGATGCAGACAACATTTAATTTGGAGAAGAACCAATGGAAGTCAATGAAATCAGAGTAGAGATCAGAAAACACCACGTGACTCCCGGGGTCAATGTCCTGGATCTTGTTATTGACGCCAATGGGGAACAAATCCGCCAGCAAACCCAGCACAAAGATGATGACAAAGCCTTCGATAAATTTGTCAAAGATATCACCGCAGTTGCCCAGGAACTCGCCAACGCCCGCATCGAGTAACCGGGCCACGCCCGGTGGGAATTAGCAAGGGCTCATCAAGCCGCCATAAACCCTTGCTCGCCAGATAGAGCTATTGCTCTCTGGGTCCAGCGTCACGCTGGCGCCTAGGAGGGGTTGGTGATTTTTAGTTTTTTGAGTTTTTCGACCAGGGTGGTACGGTTGAGACTCAGTAGAGTGGCCGCCTTGTTTTTGACCCAACCGGTTTTTTCCAGTGCTTCGATGAGAAGTTCCTTCTCGAAACCTTCCACAAGTTTTTTCAGGTTGATGCCTTCATCGGGAATTCCCACATGGAAGGATTGCTTTAACGACTGTTGCAGAATCTGCGCGGGATTTCCTTCCGACTCGGAATCGTTTGCCAAAGGTGCCCATTTTTCTCTGGGCACTTCGCCCAGAACTTTATCCGGCAGGTCTCTCGGAGTGATGGTAGAACCAATGCTCAGGACCACCATACGTTCCACGAAATTCGCCAACTCTCTAATATTACCCGGCCAGGAATAGTTCACCAATACGTTAATGGCTTCATCGCTGATGGTTTTAGAACTGCCTGTACCATTATTAAACTGCGTGAGAAAATAGTTGACCAAAAGAGGAATGTCCGTTTTTCGGTCCCGCAAAGGGGGGAGAGTGAGGGGAATGATGTTGAGTCTGTAATACAAATCTTCGCGGAAACGTCCTTCCTCAATGGCGGTTTCCAGGTTCCGGTGCGTGGCAGTAATCACCCGTATATCGACCGGAGTGGACTTGACACTGCCAATACGATCGATCTCCCTTTCGGCGAGAACGCGAAGCAGTTTCACCTGCAAGGCCGGCGGCATATCGCCGATTTCATCAAAAAAAATGGTTCCCTGATTAGCCAGTTCTATCCGACCCATCCGGGCATTCACGGCACCTGTGAACGCGCCTTTTTCATAACCAAATAACTCGCTTTCCAACAAATCATGCGGAATCGCCGCGCAATTGACAGCGACGAAGGGTTTGGACTTGCGCGGACTGTTCAAATGCAAAGCCCTGGCAATCAGTTCTTTTCCCGTTCCGCTTTCTCCATAAATCATCACCGTGCTCTGGGAGCCTGCGGCCCGCCCCACGATGTCAAAAACCTCGCGAATCTGCGGACTTTCACCAATAATGCTGAAACTATCTGTGTCGAGTTTTATCTTCATAACAGGAAGCATTATAACCAAAACTGGAAAAGTGTCAAATTTTTCAAGAGGTTATAAATACTTCGGCGAGCGCGAAAAACGTCAAACATCCAGCATCCGGGGAAATACCCATAGCATTGAAATAACTGCAGTTTGATGGAACCTTTGACACCCCTCCTGCCCCTTCGGGGCATGAAGGCAAAACAAATCCCCCCCAGCCCCCTTCGTAGAAGGGGGAGTAAAACCACTTTGGGCCGAGCCCCTTAGCAGGGGAAGCCACTGGCAAAGGCTCGATTGCGCCGAGATAACTCTTTTACCCCTCCGGGGCACGAGGTCTAAGGATGCATATCACGGCTACCAGATAAAGCTGTTGCTCTCTGGGTCCAGCGTCACGCTGGCACTGGCCCCACGCCTAGTGGCCCTCTAGCGAGGGAGGCAAGTAGCGGTAGCTTATTAAGCCGCCAACACGGTTTGAGTGCTGTAAAAGTTATTGCCAATTACCAGCGGAGGTTCTCCGCTAGATTTCGATGTAGAGGCCGTCCGGATCGATGGCGACTTTATAGCGGGGAGTGGTGTCGGAGTGGTTGAACTTGCAGTAGCCTTTTTTAATATTCCAGCCACATTCATCTTGATTGCAAAAGGCGAACATTCCTCTCAACACACCTTTTCCCAGGCTCCCTTCGCAACAACGGCACTGATCGGTGAGGCAATAAAATTTACCTTCGACCTGGAAAAGCGCAAGAACGTATTCGTACTCGGTGTAATCGTGTTTGAAGTGGATTTGTTTCCCGGTTCCTTCCGGCGGAGCATCACTGATTTCTGAAATTTTGAGTCGAGACATGAGTTTAATTAATCCTGAGGCAGGTAAGGACCGAAACGGTCGCGGTAATATTTTTCCAGGTCCCAGCGGAACCGGCCTTTCAAATGAGGGAGTTCTGTGGCGACCTTGTGGTCAAGCGCGACATAATCCTGCGATTTTTGCTCGATGTCTGCCTCCCTTTTAACATTGGGGTCCAGATAGGAGTCGCCCAATGCAGAAGTCCCCACAATGAGCTTCTGGCCTCTTTTGATCCACTGGCCCAGCATGAGCCTTTCTTCTTCAGTTCCTGGTTCTATTGTCATAATAACTTTTCCTGAAAAAAACAAAATTGCGGGTTCATTTAAACCCCCTCAGTCCCCCTTATCAGGGGGAGACTCATATCAAGCCGAGACAGCTCTTTGCCAGCCAATAAGAGTTATTGCACATTGGCCCCACGCCGAGTGGGTTGCATTGTCGAGGGGCAATAAGGTAGCATAAGTATCAATCCATTTTCAATTATGTCATTAATCCATTACCAGTAGAAAGATCGAGGAAATTTATGTCGTCACAACAACAATCGGAAAAAACTGCGGAACAATATTTCCAGGATGGTCTGGCATTCAGCAAACTGGGTGATGACCGCAAGACTTTCGAATCTTATAAAAAGGCCATTGAACTGGACCCGGACTATTTCCTGGCCCATTTTAACCTGGGAATACGTTACGGAAAACTGCGCATGAATCTGGAGGCCAGTAAATCTTTTCGGGAAGCTCTGCGCTTAAAACCAGAGGCTCCCATGGTTCATTACAGCCTGGCCGTAGTCAGCAATTTCATCGGCGAGATGGAAGAAGCCTTCAAACATTATAAAGAAGCCATTCGCATCAACCCGGAGTTCGGCCGAGCTCACAGCAACATAGCCATGCTGTATTATGGCATCAAATCCGGCAAGGAAGCCATTCATCACCTCGTCAAAGCCGCAGATATTTTCAAGCAGACAGGCGATGAGTTTATGGAGAACAATGCCCGCGACCTCATTAAAGAATGCGGCAACGAATTCGATCTCACCCCTGAAGACTGCCAGACTCTCTAAAGTCAGTGTCGATGGATTTTGATGTCGCGATTATTGGCGGAGGTTCGGCAGGTTATGCTTCGGCTACTACCGCCCAGGCGCTGGGGGCCCGGGTGGCTATCATTGATGCCGGGCCTTTGGGGGGCTTATGTATTCTCAAAGGATGCATGCCCACCAAAGCAATTCTGCGTTCGTCTGATATTATGGCGTTGATGCGCCGGACCGAGGAGTTTGGCCTCCACGCTGTTGCTCCGCGTGCTCATCTATCTGCCATCAACGACCGTAAAAATAAACTCATTAAAGAATTTGCCGATTATCGCATCGAGCAACTAAAAGACCCGCGCTTCACCCTCATTCAGGAACGCGCGAAGTTCATCTCCCCGCATGAAATCCGCATCGGAGACAAGACCCTCAAAGCAAAATCATTCATCATCGCCACAGGTTCCGTGATTGCAGACTACCCCGTTCCCGGTCTCAAGGAAACCGGGTTCATCACCAGCGATGACGTTTTAGAAATGCGTGAGGCCCCGGAGTCGATCATTGTTCTAGGTGCCGGAGCCGTGGCGGTGGAACTGGCCCAGTTTTTACTGCGCATCGGTGTCAAGGTAACTCTCCTGCAAAGGAGTCCGCATATTTTATCCAAAGGCGATGAAGACCTTGCCCAACCTGTCGAGCACCAGTTCCGGCAGGAGGGAATGAATCTTTTTACCGACACAAAAATACTCAGGGCAAAAAAGGAACAGGAGGGCTCTGCCGTTTATTTTCAGCATGAGGGAGAAGAAAAACGTGTCTGCGCCCAGGTTATCCTGCAGGCTCTTGGGCGAAGACCGAACAGTGATGGACTCGACCTCGAATCCGCCGGTGTCGAAACTCAGCAAGGCCGCATTAATGTGGACGCAAAAATGAAAACCAACCAGCCGCATATTTTTGCGGTCGGCGATGTAAATGGAATCCATGAAGTGGTGCATATCGCCATTTTGCAGGGGGAGGTAGCGGGGTACAATGCCGTGCACCCTGAAAATGAGCGCGAGGTCGATGACCGTCTCAAATCTTCAGTGGTGTTTACCGCCCCGGCAGTAGCCAGTGTGGGGTTGAGCGAAAAAGAATGTCAGGCCGAGAATATTGCTTACCTGGTAGCGTCCTATCCTTTTGACGATCATGGCAAGTCGATGTGTCTTGGCGAAACACACGGGCATGTGAAACTGCTCTGCGACCCTGTTTCTGGAGAAGTGCTGGGAGGACATATTGTCGGACCCGAAGCGGGAGAGCTGATCCACGAACTCATCACCCTCATGCATTTTCGCGGGTCGGTGAAAGACCTGGCGGCGATACCGCATTACCACCCTACCCTGGCAGAAATCCTGACTTATCCGGCGGAAGAACTGCTTGAGCAACTGCGGTAACGGATTAGTTCAAATCATTTTTTTCCTGTCAAAGCCAGGTGATTTTCAATGCGTATGCAATAATAAGCGCATGAAAAAAACACGCCCCCGCGATTTCAACCAATTAGCCAAAACCATTGTCGATATTACTACAGGGGAAATAGAAGAAGGTGAAACAGAGTTAACAGCTAAACGTCGTGAAGCCGGAAGGCTTGGAGCGAAAGCACGCGCCAAAACACTCACCGAAAAACAAAGGTCCGATATCGCCAGAAAAGCAGCGGAAGCTAGGTGGAGCAAACCAAATTAAGTTCTGCTTCCTCCTGTCCCTTAGATTGCCAAACCTGCCGCTCCGCAACATCATCCGTGAAATCCAAAATCATTTGAATTGGCTCAGCATCACGATTTAGGTCGTTGTAAACATCCACATCAGTCTTCAACTGCAAGCAGTCACCTATAATCTGCTCCCGTCTTTGAACAAAGGCCTTCTCCATATATTCCCGTGGAGCAAACCCCATTATTGCCCAAAATGTATGCTGAACCCCTGCCTTGGTAACACGAACAGCGTGATTGACGCGATATTTGCGGCCATGTTCATCTGTTTTGTATTCAGTTCGCAAAGCTCGCGCCATTTGATCGGCCAAAACATCTACTGGGTCAATTTCAGGCAAAGCCACTAAGCCATGTTGCACCCCCCACTCTACCGCTTCTCGTGCTGATGTCGGCAAGTGCGCATGATCCTTTTCATAAAGGTGCCAAATTTTTTGAAATTGCTCATTTTTGGTGGTCATTCTACTATCTCCTATGAATATACAGGTGCAACATGCCCCCACCCGTCATACGTTGCGGAGGATAAAAGTATGTCTCTAATACTAACTTGATGTGCCTTTAAGTACCTATGATCCCCGGTACGTTTTTGGATTTGCCCAACAATAATGCCAGGGTGGACTCCAACTCTATTGGCAAACGCAATAACATCCCGTGCATAAAAGTATGGTTTTTTCCTGGCATAAAAATTGTTCATTTTTTGTTGGTCAACACAAAACTGAGCTGCATCTTTATTTGCCTGGCGTTCTTCAGAGACAATATCTTGCTCCTGATGCCCTGTCTCGACATCAATAATCGCAGCACCTTGACCGTGCTTGTGCAAAACATGGGAAATCTCATGACTCAGCACAAACCAAAAGTTATCAACTCGGTCATGTAGGTTTGTCATTCCTATTACCGGTGATTGCTTGTCAAGCCAGGTACAAACACCATCTATTTTGCTACCCGGCAACTTTTCCACCACAACAAAACGTACCCCACATTCACTTAACAGACGAGGTACATGCCTAATTTCCGCTGGCTCTGCCCGGAAGCTGGCTATTTGCGCAACAGTCTCTTTAAGTTTCTTTTCGGAGTAGCGAGGTATCACCATTTCCTTCGCGATTTTAATGACACGAAATAGCCAGGCATTTTGGGCGGGCGGTATATCTTCGCTTAAACCAATGCGCTTTGCCGCATGAGCAAGAGGACTTGTCTTGTTAGTCGAATCCTTTTCGAAAAAATCCGAAATCTGATATTCCAGAATCTCCGGGGTCCCGTCTTCAATCCACCCACGTTTAATCATTTCACGCAACGGGTAACTGGATTGCATCAGACTGCGTTTAGCTATGCCCGGATCAGGGTCATTAGCTTGTCTCAACTCCCAAGCCTTTTGAAGATTTAAGAAAAGATCGGGTGAAGTACCAAAGGCTTCACTTAAAGCTTTTGCCATTTCAGCATTTATTCCGCATTTGCCACGAATAATCTGATTCACGGTCGATGCCGACATACTGAGTATGTAAGCAAGGTCGGCTTGTAGCCAACCTCGCGCTTCCAATTCCTCCTCAATAAAAACCCCTGGGGGCTCGGCAAAATTGTTAAATGTGGCATTCATCGTCATGCCTCCTTTTAGTGGTAATCCTTTATAGCTTTTATATTTATTTCTGTTGGCTGGCAACTTTCATCAATATCGAAAACTATTCTCCATTGGTTATTTGCCCGAATTGAATATTCGCCATCAGGATCATTGCTCAACTTCTCAAAATGCAAACTTTTCCAGTTTCGCAAATCTCTCACATCCTTTGCTTCACGCATAAATCTGATTTTTCGACGCGCAGACAAGACAACCTCAGGGGGTAGCTTTGTTTTGTGAGCCGAGTCGGTCTCCACAATGGCAAGGTTTTTATTATCAAATCGAACCTCCATAGAACACAATATAAGCCATCTTACCCAAATTGTCAATTCAATAAATTAATAAATTCGTTAAACTGACCTAAATGCTTGACAAGCTATTGCTAGCAATATATATAGTTCACATGAATCGAAAATCGCTAAAAGAGCGCGCCAAAATTCTTTCTTCCCTTGTAGACGGCAATAACATTCATGGCTCTTCAAGAATGACCGGAGTATCAAAAAATACTGTAGCAAGGCTGCTTGTGGAGGTAGGCCGCGCCACAACTCTCTACCAAAATGAGCACATGGTCAATCTGCCTTGCAAGCACATTCGGGTGGACAGTATTTGGTCTTTTGCTCATGCAAAACAAAAAAATATCTCAAATGACAAATTTAATCAAATCAGGGATATTTGGACATGGACGGCAGTCTGCGCAGACACAAAACTCGTCCCTTCTTGGTGCGTAGGGGCTGGGAGCTCCGAAACGAGCAATTCATTCATCCGTGACCTAGGCAAGCGCATGGCTCACCAGATTCAGCTAACACCACCTAGCCTAGAAACTACTACGGAGTCTTTTGAAGGGGATGTTGACCTCGTAGCAAAAACAGGGACAGAGAGTTTTGCAGGGCCCACAAACACGTTTTCAAAAAAAATCGAAAACCATCTTTACGCCGTGTCTCTACACTTTATGTACTATAACTTTTCGAAGGCCCATAAAGCTTTGAGAACAACTCCAGCAATTGAAGCTGGCGTCACCGACCATTTTTGGACGCTAGAAGAGATCGTTGCGCTTGCAGATCGAACCTGACCCACTACCATAATTACGTTGACAGCTACATAGCTTCCAGTGTTTCAGCCAGGCGGTCCATTTCTTCGCGGCTGTTCAGATCCGTTACGCAAATCAGCAGACAGTTTTTCAAGTCCGGATAACTGGACTCCAGTGGATAACCACCTATGATGCGTTCCTGCTTCAAGGCATTTAAAACTTCCTCAACCGGACGGGGGCATTCGAGGACAAATTCGTTAAACGTATCAGTGGAAAAATGGATATTGAAATCGGACACATGTGCCAGGCGATTTTTTAAATAGTCGGCCTTTCTCAGGTTCAGCAAAGCCAGTTCACGAAAACCCTGTTTCCCCAGAGTAGACATAAAAATGGCGGTGGCCAGGGCACACAGTCCCTGATTGGTGCAGATATTGGATGTGGCCCGCTCGCGCCGGATATGCTGTTCCCGGGTAGACAACGTCAGGACATAAGCCCGTTTTCCGTTCTGGCCCACCGTTTCTCCAGCCAGCCGCCCCGGCATTTGCCTGAGAAATTTTTCCCGTGTGGCAAAAAACCCCACATAAGGTCCACCATAAGAAACCGGCAAACCTAATGACTGCCCTTCCCCTACCACGATATCCGCACCATGCGTTCCCGGTGCCTGCAGGATGCCAAGCGACAAAGCTTCTGCCACGGCAACTATCAGGAGGGTTCCATTTTCCGCCAGTGTTTCTTTTAACGAAGCATACTCTTCAACCGTCCCCAAAAAGTTTGGCGATTGCAGAACAACGGCGGATGTATTCTCTGTCAGGTTTTGAGTGATGAAGGATAGGTCGGTTTTGCCTTTATCGTTGAAAGGGATTTCCTTGAGACTGAAGTTGCTTCCGCGTGTGTAAGTTTCAGTCACCTTGCGGTATTCGGGGTGGACGGCCCTGGAAACCAGAAATTCCGTGCGCCGGTTAATCCGGCTGGACATCACCACGGCTTCAGCAAGGGCAGATGCCCCGTCATACATGGAAGCATTGGCAATCTCCATTCCCGTCAACAGACAAATCATTGTCTGGAATTCGTAAATGGCTTGCAGGGTTCCCTGACTGACTTCCGGTTGATAAGGGGTATAGCTGGTGGCAAATTCCCCCCGGGAAATCAGATGGTCAATCAGTACGGGAGAAAAATGGTGATACGCCCCGGCCCCGAGAAAAACGGAATAATCTTCGGCGGTGGCATTTTTTTTCTGTAGTCGTTTCAGATAATCGGTCAACTCGCTTTCGGACAAACTTTGAGGCAGTCCCAGCAAAGTGTCTCCCAATTTTAACGAGTCGGGAATGCTGTCGAACAAAGCCTCAACATTCTGCACGCCGATTTCGGCAAGCATGAGCTTGATGTCTTGTTCAGTATGGGGGATATACCGCATAGGTCAGGAATTGAGAAGGAGAGCTTGGCGCAAGTTCAACACATCGAAAAAGCCAGATGCTTCGGCAAGCTCAGCATGACAAAATAAAGTCCCTTAATGTCATTCTGAGCGCCAGCGAAGAATCTCTGGATTATGCGAAGCTCTCGGTTAAAAAAGAGCGGAGCTTTTACTCCGTCTCCTTTTGGCATTGTTCGGTGTAGGCATCCGGGTCGAGAAGAGATTCAAGATCTTTTTCATCGGAAAGTTCAATCTCAACAATCCATCCTGCATCGTAGGGTCCACTATTAACTATTTCCGGATTGGTTTCCAAATCCTTATTGACTTTAGTGACCTTACCACTTGCAGGAGCGTAAAGGTCGGACACGGTTTTCACGGACTCCACAACTCCAAAGGGGCTTTCCTTTTCGATCTGGGACCCCACTTCCGGCAGTTCGACAAAAACAATATCGCCCAATTGTTCCTGAGCAAATTGAGAGATGCCGATCACAGCGTTCTTACCTTCAACGCGTATCCACTCATGTTCCAACGTAAACAATAAATCCTTAGGAACCTCCATGGTGCCTCCGATAAATTAACAGTTAATTTTTTTTGATACGGGTCGGTAAAAAAGGCGGCTTGACGACCTCAGCCGGTACGCTCGTCTGCCTGATTTCCACATCCAGTTTTGTTCCAGGTTCCGCACATTCAGAGGATACATAACACAATCCTATCCCTGTATTCAAGGAGGGAGAGAAAGTTCCGCTGGTCAGTTCCCCGACGGGAGCCCCATTTTTTAAAATCCGGTAATGCGGACGCAGTACTCCCCGGCCCAATAGGCGAATGCCTACCAGTTTACGGCTATTTCCCGCATGTTTTTGTTTTTCAAGCTCTGCCTTCCCTATGAAGTCCTGCTTGCCCAATTTAATGACCCAGCCCAACCCCGCCTCCAGTGGCCTGGATTCCTCATTGATTTCATTACCATAGAGGGCATATCCCATTTCCATTCTCAAAGTATCTCGGGCTCCAAGACCAATGGGCTGAAGGTTAAAATCCTTACCCGCAGAGAGGATAGCCCGGAAAACGGTTTCGGCGTGACCTGCATCGATATAAATCTCAAAACCATCTTCACCGGTGTATCCGGTGCGTGCAATGATGCTTTCAAAATTATGTATTTTTGCTTTTTTAAAGTGGTAGTATTTGATCTCATTCAAAGAAGTTTCGCATAATTTTTGTAGCAGGGCCTCAGAGTCTTTCCCCTGCACTGCGAATTGTGCGGTTTCCGAGCTGGTATTTCGAATCGTAGCATCGCAGGAACCGGCATTTTTTAAAATCCACGCGAAATCTTTTTCCGTATTCGCGGCGTTCACACAAAGGAAATAATGATCTTCAGAAAAACGGTGGACCAACAAATCATCCACCACACCACCCTGTTCCAGGCACATCAGGGTATAAAGCGCCTGATTGTCCTGCATTGAGTCGATATCATTGGTCATCAGCTTCTGAATCAGGTCCCTGGCAGAGGGGCCCTGGATTTCGATCTCGCCCATATGGCTGACATCAAAAATGCCCACTCCATCACGAACGCATTGATGCTCCTGCATGACCCCTTGAAACTGAATGGGCATTTGCCAGCCCGCAAACGGAACCAGCTTGCCCCCCAGTTCTTTATGAATTTGCGTCAATGGGGTGGTCTTGAGGCTTGAAGAAGTCGACATGTTCAGGAAATCTGGTATTTTGAAAAAGAAATTAAGTTCTGTGTATAACTAATTTCATTGTAGAGCGCAAGGTATTATAATGAAATCGAAATGGAGAGGATTCTTCTTGTATGGGTTCAATGAACAACCAAAAAAAATATGACGCGATTCTGGTAGCAGGAGAGGGGAAATCCAGCTACAAGGTCCATCATCTGAATAAAGCTTTTTTGACCATCAATGGGAAATGCATCATCCATTACATGGTTGAATCTTTGCAACAGGTGGAATCCATTCAGGATATCTATGTCGTAGGCCCGAAGGAAAAACTGGACCAGGTATTTCTTTCAGGACGTATTGATTTAACATCTCCCAAACGTATTCATATTGTTGAACAAAGAACCAATCTTTACGAAAACGTCTGGCATACTTTTCTGCAATCCCTGAAGGATGAAAGTGGAGAGGCGCCGAATACAGAATCTCACCGCGACAGAGCAGTTCTCGTTGTCCCCTGCGATGCGCCGCTGATGACCCCTAAGGAAGTGGAGTATTTTATTTCTCACGCGGATATGGAAAGTTACGATCATGTTTTGGGGCTGGTTTCGCGTGAAAACCTGAAATATTTTTATCCGCAGGAAGGAAAACAAGGCATAAAAATGGCTTATCTTCACATAAAAGAAGACAGCTTCCGCATCAATAATCTGCATCTGGTTAAGCCCCTGCGTATTGAGAACCGGGAGTATATCCAGAAAATGTACCAGTACCGCTACCAGAGAAATTTCAAAAACCTGGTGCTTTTTGGATTGTCGCTTTTCGGAAAAGACAAGGCCCGGCACTACAAAAACTACATCGGCTTGCAATTATGTCTGTTTTTCGCCAACTTTAGTCTCGATTTCCTAGTGGATCATTTTCGCAAATTGAATCCCAAAAAAGAGCTGGAAAAAATAATCGGAACCATTATGAAAACCCGTTTTATGGCTTTGCAAGTTCCCTATCCGGGAGCGGCCCTTGATATTGACAACGCTAAAGATTATGATGCCATGAAAATCCGGTTTGATGAATGGTGGAAGTATCTGCAGGAATATAAAGAAGAACCCCTGCCTGTTGCCACAAACTACATTGAGGTTTCCCCCACGGCTCGCACTGAGAAAGTGGCACGGCCTTCATCCACGCCCCTTAGTACCCCTTCGGGGCATGAAGGCTGACGAAAGATATAACGCACACTGGCCCCACACTGAACAAGTTATGAAACAAGACCGATTAAGAAATTTTTCCATCATTGCCCATATTGATCACGGCAAGTCTACCCTTGCCGACAAGCTGATTCTCGCTACCTCAGCAATCCCTGAACGGGAAATGACAGATCAGGTATTGGACAATATGGATTTGGAACGGGAACGCGGAATCACCATCAAGGCCCAAACAGTTCGCCTTAAATATAAAGCCAACGATGGACAGGGCTATACGTTCAACATGATTGATACTCCCGGCCATGTGGATTTCACCTATGAAGTATCCCGCAGTCTTGCCGCTTGTGAAGGGGTTTTGCTGGTCATCGACGCAACACAAGGCATTCAGGCACAGACCATAGCCAATCTGAATCTCGCCATGCAACATAACCTGGCGGTCATACCGGTGATTAATAAAATCGATCTACCCAGCGCAAACCCTGAGTTTATAAAAGAACAGCTGGAAGATGTCCTCCAGATAGAATCCGGCGATGCGGTCCTGGTCAGCGCCAAGGAGGGAATAGGCATAGATGAGTTGATGGAAGCCGTGGTACAGCAGGTTCCTTCACCAACCGGGGACGCTTCCAAAAAATTACAGGCCCTGCTCTTTGATGCCTGGTATGACGCCTACCGGGGAGTCATGGTTCTGGTCAAGATACAACAAGGGAGCCTGAAGGCGGGTGACGAAATCATAATGATGGCAACGGGGAACCGGTTCATCGTCGAAGAACTGGGCACGTCTAACCCCAAGCTGGAGAAATGCAACCAGCTCCAGGTGGGGGAGGTCGGCTACCTGGTCGCCAATATCAAAGAATTGGACCAGACCAAGGTAGGAGATACCATTACCCTTTCCGCAGATCCCTGCGAAAAACCCCTGCCCGGTTACAAGGAAGTCAAACCCATGGTTTTCAGCGGATTGTATCCGATCAGTGGTGATGACTATGAAGATTTGCGCGATGCGTTAAAAAAACTCACGCTGAACGATGCCTCGTTTTCTTATGAAGCGGAAACCTCCACCGCCTTGGGGTTCGGGTTTCGATGTGGGTTTCTCGGGCTACTGCACATGGAAATTGTGAGGGAGCGTATTGAGCGCGAATACAAAGTCGACCTTCTCACCACTGCCCCCACCGTCGTTTACAAAATCATCACCAGCGATGGGAAAACAGTGCTGATTGACAACCCTACCAAACTACAAGAACAAAAGAATATCGACCATCTTGAAGAACCGTATGTTCTAGGGACCATCATCGTCCCGGAAGAATATATCGGGGTAGTGATGGCACTGGTCCGTGACCGCAGGGGAGTCCAGAAAAAAATGGAATACATGAACCCGGAAACGGTACTACTGGAATACGAACTGCCGTTTAACGAAATAGTCCTGGATTTTTATGACCGTCTCAAATCAGGCACCAAAGGTTACGCTTCATTCGACTATGAATTCATAGATTTCAGGACATCGAGTCTGGTAAAGTTGGACGTGCTCTTAAATGGAGAGCTGGTCGATGCTTTATCTTTGATCGCGCACAAAGATAAAGTGTATTATCTGGGCCGCGACCTGGCCAAAAAACTCAAGCAACAAATACCCCGGCAAATGTTTGAAGTGGCAATCCAGGCGGCAATAGGCGGAAAAATCGTCGCACGCGAAACAATCAAGGCACTCAGGAAAAACGTACTGGCAAAATGTTACGGTGGCGATATCACCCGCAAACGCAAACTGCTGGAAAAACAAAAAGAGGGTAAGAAAAAAATGAAACGAGTAGGTAGCGTAGAAATTCCCCAGGAAGCCTTTCTCGCAGTGTTGAGGACCGATGACAAATAAACAGGACACTCTGGATGAAAAGTCCGAAGCCCCAAAAAAGAGCGTTGCCCGCGAGTATACCGAGGCCATTCTTATCGCCCTGCTTCTCGCCTTATTGATTCGCACTTTTATAATCCAGGCATTTAAAATCCCCTCCGGTTCAATGGAGAACACACTCCTTATCGGCGATCACATCCTGGTTTCCAAATTCAGTTACGGCACGCATATCCCCAACGAAATCCCTTTTCTTAATATCAAACTGTTTGACGATATCATTTTGTCTTCCAGCGTTCCCGAAAGAGGAGACATCATCGTTTTCAAATTTCCCAAGGATGAAAAACGGGATTTTATTAAACGTGCGATCGGCCTGCCAGGGGACTTGCTACAAGTCCGACAGCAAAAAGTTTATATCAATGACAAACTTTATGAAGATGCCCACGCCCGCCACACCGACCCGGCTTCCAACGAATCCCTGGTACCAAGAGATGATTTCGGTCCGGTTCTGATTCCGGAAGGTCATGTCTTTGTAATGGGCGACAACCGGGAGAACAGTCAGGACAGCCGCTATTGGGGATTTTTGAATATCAAAAAAATCCGTGGCAAGGCACTTATGATTTACTGGTCCTGGAATCGCATTGATAACTGGATTCGGTTTGAACGGTTCGGAAAAATTCTTGAATAACCTTCGCATGACGACCTCATTAAAAGACAAGCTGCATTCCCTTCTCACCGACTGCAAAGCCGCCATTCTGGATTTTGACGGATTGCTGGCCGACTCGGAACCTTTCCACTACCTGGCTTACAACGAAGTTTTCGAACGGTACGGGCACACCCTGAACAAGGAAGAATATTGGGTGGAGTGGACCTCGAAGGGAAAAGGCATAGCAGGAGAAATCGAACGCCATAACCTTAAACTGGATGTGGACCCGGTTGACCTGAGAAAACAAAAGTTCGAAGTCTATTCCCGCTTTTGCCAGAGTGGAGAAATCAAACTGTTTCCTTTGGCCCAAAGCATGGCTAAAATTCTTTCGGTCAAACACAAACTGGCTATTGCCTCAGGGTCCTGGGCCACAGACATTCGTTATATTCTGGAAAATGCCAGCGCATTAAATCTATTCCCGGTTATTCTTGGCAAAGAGTCTGCCGCCAGAGAAAAACCGCATCCTGATATTTTCATAAACGCCGCAGAAAAGCTGGGGCACGCGCCCAGTGAATGTTTTGTACTTGAAGATGCTCTGAAAGGACTGCATGCGGCCAGGGAGGCGGGGATGCCTTGTATCATTTTGCGAAACGCCTTGAATCGCAATATCGACTTTGCAGGCGCAGAACTGGTCTTTGAAAGCCTTGAAGATTTTGTTTCCGCTTTGAAGGCCTGACTGCTTTCTCCCAGTCTTACAACTTTTCTTTTTCCAACTCTGTCTTGAACCCGGCGAACACTTGCTGAATCGGGGGAATGAGCTTTTCCTTCAACTCATCGGGCACCCAGTTGATTTTTTCCACCGGCCAGCTCTCCACATTCCTGATATCGAGGCCGGCTTTCGCAAAGGGTGCTTCCAGACTTTCCTCAAAACCATAAATCAACGCGTTTTTAAACACCATCTCATAAAGGTCAATGATGTCCCCCCGATCATGCAGACCTGCCAAAAAATGCTCCGTCATTTTCGCGATGATTGCGTTGGCATGTTCCTGAAAATCTTCACTGCAGGCATTTTGCAAAGTGCGGTAGATAATAATAATGTCTTGAAGAAGGAACTTGATATCTTTCGGGTCTTTTACAACCGGGCCTTTTTTCAGGTCAAAAAATTCTTTGTATTCCTTGATGATCCTTACCGTATCGCTGATGATCGATTCCTCCCAGGGAACATGGTTCCAAACGAAGAATGTCCTCAGCCAGCTCACTGTTTCGGTAGCATCTTCCATATGCAGGGTCAGGCTGGGCTTGACAGAGTTACTGTAAGGAAGGCGCCCACCCCACATTTTCAGACTCAATTCCAACTGTGGCGAAAACGCCTCCTTGAACACATCGCAATAAATTGAGACCAGCCTCTCCATGTCGGCATGCTTGTCCAAAGGAGAGTTTTGCGGAATGTTAACGATACAATAAAGCCTCCAGATACGCCTTTTGGCCAAACCGTTAGGATGGCAAATAAGATAGGTGCCGCCCCAGACCCCGGAAGTGATGGGAACATCAATCTGGTGAGCTTCCAGCATTCGCCTGGAAACTTCCACAGCGATGTTCTGGTACAACTCGTTCAGGTGGTACAGGTTGAACAAATTGTTATCTGCAAATACCGGAGTTTTGACTAAATCCATCATACCTCTCCTGCAAGAAACTGCTAGCCGCAGGGGCGACTGCGCAAGGACTCGTTAAGCCGAGATAGCTCCTTGCTAGCCAGCAAAAGTTGTTGCCAGTTGGCCCCATGCCTAGTGGCTGCTAGCCGCAGGGGCGACCGAGCAAGGACTCTTTGAGCCAAGACAACTCTTTGCTCGCCGACACCGAGCGGAAAATTATCGAACCAAATAGAGACCCCTTTAATACTATCTTAGAGCAAAAAAAACAAAAAAAAATTCAAGGACAACCTGGATAATGCAGGCTATAATTCTTTCCGCGTATTATTTACACAGGAGCCAAAACCCTTGAAATGCCAGTTTTCATTTATCGGTTTACTCTATTGCATAACGCTGGCAGTCAGCCCGGGAACCCTGATGGCCGAGCCCTCTGCCTGGAAAAACCTTGAGAAAGGTTTGGATGTAGGCATTTTTCCGGCCCCGAAAAAATCTGCTCTCGGCGACTCGTTAATTCGCATTTTGAGGGCCGATACCGCTTCTTTTTCTCTGCGGCTACTAAACGCCTCGTCCGAGGACCCGAAAAAACGCTGGCCGGTAAAAGATTGGGTCAACAGAAATGGACTGGTTGCCGCTATCAATGCAAGCATGTACCAAAAAGACATGATGTCCAGTGTCTCTTATATGAAAACCCGGAAACATACCAACAACACTTGGGTCTCCAAAGATAAAACCATCCTCGCTTTCAATCCCAACGACAAAAAATTGCCCCCAGTGCGGATCATTGATCGGGATTGCGAAGATTTTAACACGCTCAGAAAGCAGTACAGCACTCTCGTCCAAAGCATTCGCATGGTCTCCTGTCATGGGAAAAATATGTGGGGACAACAAAAGAAAATGTCGAGCATCGCCGCCATTGGATTGGACCAGCAGGATCGAATCTTATTCATCCATGTCCGCTCGCCTTACACCACCCACGATTTGATCCATATGCTTCTTAAACTTCCGATCGACCTGAAACAGGCCATGTATGTGGAAGGCGGAGCAGATGCTCAGTTGTACATCAATACAGGCAAAGAAGAGCACGAATTCATCGGCAGTTATTCCACAGGGTCCAGAGAACATGACGAAAACACTTATTCCCATCCGATCCCGAATGTACTGGGCCTGGTCCGTCTTAAAAAATAGGGAAGGTGCAATTTGACAGAGAAAAAGAAAAGCCGTTGCCGGTCCCGGTTCCGCATACTTTCCGGAGACTTGATCGCTCTGGGACCGGGGAAAGTCGATTTACTCGAATCGATTGGTCGAGAGGGGTCCATCTCCAAGGCGGCACGAGAGAGCCATCTTAGCTACCGCCGTGCCTGGGATATGGTGAACACCATGAACCAGTGCTTCAAAAAACCCCTAGTCGCCAGCATCACCGGGGGTAAGGGAGGCGGCGGAGCAAAACTGACCCCCGCAGGTGAAAAGGTCATTCAGCTTTATCGAAAAATGGAAAAAAAAGCCGACACCGCCACCCAAGCCGAATGGAAAACCCTGCAAAAGCTTATCCACTAGGCGTGGGGCCAGTGTGCAATAACTTTTGCTGGCTATCAATGGGTAACTCGGCTTGAAAAAACTGGGCAAGGGCTTGTTAAACCGAGGCAACTCTTTGTTAGCCAATAATGCTTTTGCTAGTCGGCCCCACGCCTAGTGGGCGGCCGGTCGGGTCGCAACGATCTCCAGGCCGACAAATTTTATCGACAGGTTTTCTCCTGGAAACTGGCTGTAGGCATCGGTTTCATCTTCATATTCGTGAAAATCAAAATGCGAAACATCGAAACCGATTTTGCGGACATCCTGAATCAGAGTTTCGCAAAATTTCTCCTCAATCTCCACCAGTGTTTCGACATAACCGTGCGTCAGTTTACTGCGGTACTCCGGGTCGCTGGCGCGTCTTAAAATCTGGCATTCCAAGTCGGTATCCAGAATCAACAGTGAGCCTCCCGGCTCCAGCACCTCTTCGGCCCAGCGTAGAAATTGCTGACGCTCTGCTCTTTGCAAATGATGCAGGAACTTATTGGCAAGAATACACCCATAGGGTTTGCCAAGCGGAGCGTCCGGGAAATCCACATTCAGGACTTCGATGTTCTGCTTCCCCGAAAGTTTTACAAAATGGATCAGCCCTTTAATGATAAAAGGCATATTGTCAGCCAGAATCAACCGGGGAAAGTTGCTTGGCCAGTCATGGATCAAGCGGAACCCGGCAAGCCCTGTCGCCACATCCATCAGGGGAGTTTTCAGGTCATGCGGTACCAGTTCCATCGGGTTATCCCAGGGGAAGTTCTTGGTCTGGGATAGATAAAAGCTGTAGCTTTCACTGAGCAGGGTGACCCATTCCGGGTCATTATAAAAAATCAGGTCCTCCTTAATCAGGCTGACCAGTTCATGGAACAAGAGGGAAAACTTTTCATCCACCTGTTCCTGCGGTTGAGGTAAGGAGGTGCGGTCTTTGCGAAGGTTGAGGTGGATATGCTCAAAATTCAAAAAAACCGCCGGGCGCTCGTGCTGAACGTATAACAAGTCTGCAAGGTCGATCAATATTTCAGGGTAAACCGTACGGATAAGCAGGTTAAACATTTCCTGATCTTGCCGCCCCGTCTCGGTATCCGGAAACCCCAACTTTCCGTTCAAATACTGAAAAACAGATTGGACCCGCTGAGCCAGTTCCGGTGACTTGGTATTTTCCAGACCAAGAAACTTTCGCCCCACATCGGTGACCAAACGCAACTGCTCGGTGGATTTAATAAAAGAAGACACGATCCGTTTTTTCCAAATTAAGAGGGTTTCTTTATAGCAGGGGCAAAGAGGGGTTTCAACCGTTTAAGCCAGCCAGCAAAACTGCTGGTTTATGCAAACCCCCTATATCCCCCTTATCAGGGGGAATATTTAAAGTATTGCGCTTGAGGGCTTGGTCTGCTTCACGGGCAATGCAGTACTGGCCCCACGCCTAGTGGTGGTTCCATCCTGCCCGGACGAGCAGATAAGACGTGAGCAAAAGGCACGGCAGGAGATAGGGCACTCCCTGAAAGGTGCTTACATCCATCAGGGAATAGACCGCAAACAGGGACCGGAGTCCATAAATAATCGCCAGGACCCTGGCCAGCATTTTCTTTCCCTTAAGCAGATAATAGGTCAGCAGGCCTAAAAGGAGTACAAACGCCACCAGAGAAAGAATCGCCGACAACCCCAGGTTGAACGGCGGAATAAATATCATGGCAATTGCAAGATAAACCAGATTCAAGCCAAGAAACCCATAACCCGCATGCATGAACTTGCGGGCTCTGCGATCAAGAACGTCCGTATCGATCAATGGGGAATTTTCGTTTTCCATATTTTAATGTAAGATGAGTTTAATTTGGTGCATCCGCCCCTGCAGTTGCAGATTCACTTGCGGTATGCTAGCTTCCTGCTCTTACTTTACCACTAGGCGTGGGGCCAACTGGCAATAATTTTTGCTGACCAGCAACGACTCATCTCGGCTTAACGAGTCCTTGCCAACTACTTTCTCTAAAAAATATGATTTCTGCCCAGGAACAACTTAAAACCATTCGCCGGGGCACCTCCGAAATTATCAGCGAAGAGGACCTTACCAAACTGTTGACCTCCGGGAAACCCTTGCGAGTGAAAGCGGGGTTTGACCCCACGGCTCCCGATTTACATCTCGGGCACACGGTTCTCCTGCATAAGATGAGGCAGTTTCAGGAACTGGGCCATGAGGTTATCTTTTTGATTGGTGATTTTACCGGGATGATCGGCGACCCGACCGGACGCTCCGAGACCCGTAAAAACCTGACCCCTGATGAAGTTAAGGAAAACGCCAAAACCTATCTCGCGCAAGTTTATAAAATCCTGGACAAAGACAAAACCATCGTTGCCTATAACAGCGAATGGATGAACAAATTCTCTTCGGTGAACATGATCGAACTGGCGGCGCATTATACCGTCGCTCGCATGTTGGAACGGGATGACTTTCAAAAACGCCTTGCCCAAAACCTGCCGGTTTCCATTCACGAGTTGATGTATCCCTTGATCCAGGGGTACGACTCCGTAGCCTTGAAATCCGATGTGGAACTGGGCGGCACGGATCAGAAGTTCAACCTCCTCGTTGGCCGGGATCTGCAACGGGCCTACGGGCAAAAGCCTCAGGTCGTTCTCACCATGCCCCTGCTGGAAGGGACCGATGGCGTGCAAAAAATGAGCAAGAGCCTGGGCAACAGCATTGGCGTTTTCGATGCCCCGAACGATATGTTCGGAAAAATCATGTCCATCTCAGATGACTTGATGTGGCGCTACTACGAGTTGTTGAGCCAGGTCAATGCGGAAGAGTTGGAGACCCTGAAAAAACAGGCCGCATCGGGAGCCTTGAATCCTAAAAACGCCAAGGTGGATTTGGCAAAAGAAATCGTCGCGCGTTACCATTCTCCCGAACTTGCGGAAACCGCCCTGACCGAATTTGAAAATGTGTTTAAGAAAAAGAATCTGCCCGAAGACATCCCGGTTGCGAAAGGCTGGGGCAATGGGTTACAGGGAATCTGTAATATTCTGAAGGACCACAAAATGACCGACAGCACCTCCGCCGCCCGCCGTCTGATTCAGCAGGGATCAGTAACAGTAAATGGGGAAAAGATTTCCGATGTCAATCAGGAGCTACCGGGGAACCAGGAATACCTCATCAAAGTCGGCAAGAAACGGTTTCTGAAAATTCAGCCGGGGTGACGAGAACGTTTGAACCGGATCGAGTGACCGATTTCCATATCAATTTTGCTTTTCACCACAATCGCAGTCGCGGTTTTCTTTTGCGTGGCGATGACTTTTATTTCGCCCAGCACAGACGGTAGGAGAGGTATCTTTTTAGGCTCCAGTTTGTCCCAGACATCGTCCCCTTCGGCTATGACAGGTTCCTCCATAATGTAGGGGATGGAATAAACCTCGAAACGGTCACCGGGCCTCACATCATCTTCCCAACCTTTATCGATATAAATAAAATCATCATACAAGATGCCGATCTTGTCGCCCTTGGACGCTACAATATAACCCTCGATGGATTTATCCGTCTGCGAAAATGCGGAAGTCTGATCCTCAAACTTTTTATACGGCGTGAGCAAATGCCCAGGCTCGATGCTTTCATACGACTGCACCACACGGGCATAAGAAAACTCGTCACCCGGTTGAGTGATCACAATCACACCATGAACCAGCACCCGATGCCCCACAGGTTTTCCCGGATGGACCTTGAGATCCCTGGACTTATAGCCGTTTCTTCGCGTGTACTCCTCAAGTTTTTCTTCTCCCCGCCCCGGTAAAACGGGATGGTAGATAAAGCGGTCCAGCGAGTAGACCGTGAACCGGTCCCCTTTTTCTATTCCCTGACGCCTGCCAATATCCACAAAAAATTCATCTGGACCGGATGTTCCCAGCTTTTGTTCAAACAGTTTGATAACGGTACCTACGGGAGCCAGATCCGATGTAATAAATCCAGCATTGGCGTATTTCTTCTCTGCCGCAGATTTTTTACTGGGGGAAAAATAGGAGCTCTCCGCTGTGGAACCTTCTTTTTGATAATAACCACTGGCAGCCGCCACCATGCCCGGGCTTCCATTTCCCAGAAGCCTGCCCTGTTCCGAGGCAAGAATCTTCATGTCCGGAGTGATCCCGGCCACCTCATTTTCAAGAGTTACCTTTAAATCATCTCCCCATGCAGGCAAAACTCCGAACACGCCAACATACAAAACCGAGACGAACAAAAAACCCAATGAAATTCGCGTCTTCATAAAAGAACTCCGTCTATTACTAATTGAATAGTAATATGTTACACCATTTTCCGCCAAAATTGCAGGATTTTTGCGGAGAACCCTTGTGGGCAATGGGGGTTGCCCTTAGTGGTAATCACCGGAATCTGGCCTGTAGGCTTGAAAGAAAGGGATTAGCCCTTGACATAGGCCCCCTCCGGTGAAATAATCCTCCAAACCTTCCCGTAGTATCTCCGGTTGTCTAAACATCTGATTTAGTGGGATTCAAGCGGGATTTTTCGTATTTTATAGGATTTTTTTAGGACGGATTCATGAAAAGGACTTTTCAACCCAGTAATATCAAACGAAAACGTGTGCACGGCTTCCGCAAAAGAAGCTCCACCGTTGGGGGAAGACGCATATTGGCAAACCGCAGGCGTAAAGGCAGAAAAAGCTTGACGGTCTAATTCAATGGAGAATTTCTCTTTCAAAAAAACTGAACGGCTGGTCAAACGGCCCCAGTTTCAGAAGGTCATGGAGGAAGGGAAAAAGAAACGGGTAGAAAGATTGTGCACCATCTTTTTCGTCCCCAATGAATTGGATAGAAAGAGGCTGGGCATCATCGCCTCGAAAAAGATAGGAAACGCGGTGGCCCGAAACCGGGCGAAACGAAGAATCCGGGAAGTTTTTCGCAAACTCAAGCACCGCATGGAACCCGCTCTGGACATCGTTATCATATCTGGAAAAGACATGGTCACGCTTCCCTACAGGGTGATTGAAAAAAAACTTTCAAACGCCCTTCTAGCCGAAAGGTGAAAGCCATCCATCGCAGGCCTGCATGTTAAACCAAATTTTCCTTAAATTAATTCGTGGATATCAGCGCTGGATTTCTCCCATGTTTTTTCCAGCTTGCCGGTTTCATCCCAGTTGTTCAGAATACGCCGCTCAGGCTTTGCATCGCCACTCCCTTGTCAAGGCGGCAGGACTGATCATTAGCAGACTTTTAAAATGCCACCCCTATCATGACGGGGGAGCTGACCCGTTGAAGTAGGGCAACAGCCCGGAATCGGAGATTCGACTTGGAAAACAGATTATTACTCGCCTTCGTTTTGTCTTTGGCGGTATTTGTAGGCTGGGGTTACTTCCTGGCAGAAATTCAGGGTCCCCCGCCAGTGCAAGAACCAGGCATGGAGGAACCCTCCAAATCAGCTCAGGCACCTTCGCCCAAAAGCACGGCTCCAGGTTCAACAGTTATTCCCCAGTCAGAATCATCCCAACCCATTGCTCAGGCTCCGGCCACCGCTCCTGCTAATCCTTTTCCGGGAGAAGAAGTCCTCATTCAGGTTTCCACCGGGAAAAGTCATTTCGTCATCAGCAATCGGGGCGGAACTCTGAAACAACTGGAACTGCCGCAGTTCAATAATGATGAAGGCAACACAATCGACCTGATCGACAATCCCGATCACCTGACACCGGCACTGGCCCTGAAGGCCAACGACCCTGAAATAACAGCAATCCTGCAAAACGCGCATTACGAACCTTCGACAACTTCCATCGCTTTGAGCGAACACAGTCCCGAAGGAAAACTGACTCTGACACTGAACCACTCGTCCGGATTGCAGGTCACTCGAACTTATGTCTTCCGCCACAACGATTATATGGTGGAAATGAGTACACAGATTTCTGCCGCGTCCATGGCTTCCCGGAACCTGCAATACCAGGTACTGTTAGGACCCGGCATGGGAGGAAAAATTGCCTCGCAAACAGACTACATCGTCTTTTCCGGCGCAACCGTATTCGCCAATAACGAACGGATCGAAAATCCGCCGGAAGATATCACCAACACCGCTTATTTCAAGGGAGATTTACAATGGGTCGCCTTCCAGAATAAATATTTCGGATCGGCTCTCATTCCCCAGCAGGGCACTAAATCCGGCGTGGTGTTCAAAGAAAAAGACCAGTCCTTTGTCGGACTGGAACTCGAGTCCGTTCAATCCGCCGCCAGTGCCCAGAATTTCTTTTATGCCGGCACCAAAGAACTGGAAATTCTGGAAGGCAAAGGCCATCACCTGGTAAGGCTGATCGATTACGGCTGGTTCGGCAACAAGTTCGCGTTTCTGGTCAAACCGCTTCTCAAGGTTCTGGCGTTTTTCCATGATCTCACCGGCAATTACGGCTGGTCGATCATCTTCATGACCTGCGTCATCAAATTACTGTTTTTCCCGCTGACTCATAAAAGCTTCAAGTCCATGAAGGGAATGCAGAAGGTTCAGCCCTATGTAAAAATCATTCAGGAAAGAAATAAAGACGACCGGAAGAAAATGAATGAAGAAATGATGGAGCTGTATAAAAAACACAAGGTGAACCCGGTCGGCGGTTGTTTGCCCATGCTGTTGCAGATTCCCGTATTCATCGCCCTGTACCACGCGCTGTTCTTTTCTATCGAACTTCGCGGTGCCCCGTTCATGGGCTGGATCACCGATCTTTCCGTTGCCGATCCCTTTTACGTTTTTCCCGTAGTCATGGGTGCCACCATGTTCCTGCAACAAAAGCTGACTCCATCCATGGGCGACCCGATGCAACAGAAAATCATGATGTTCCTCCCCATCGTGTTCACCTTCCTGTTCCTTTCGTTTCCATCCGGACTCGTCATCTACTGGACCGTCAACAATATCCTGACCATCTCCCAACAATACTATATCTACCACGTAGCCAAAGACTAGCCCACTAGGCGTGGGGCCAGTACTGCATTGCCCGTCAAGCAAGCAATGCCATCAAGCGCACTACTTTAATATCTTCCCCCTGACAAAATCGGTATTTTCATATCCCCTCCCTTCATAGGGAGGGGTTTGGGGAGGGTTGGCTTTGCTCCCTCTTTCTCAAAGAGGGCTGGGGTGATTTACAAACAGGGAGTTTGCATTGCCTCCCTCGCTAGAGGGTGGTAATGTTTACGGTCATGAACGACACCATCACAGCAATCGCCACACCACCCGGTGAAGGCGGACTCAGCATCATTCGCATAAGCGGTGAGGATGCCTTGCGCATCGCCATGATCCTCTTCCATCCCGCTAAAAGTAATTCAGATCTCACTCCGCAAAAAGTCGTGTTCGGAGAAATCCGCGATCCGGAAACTAACCAATGCAGGGATGAAGTCCTTCTCACATTTTTTAAAGCACCCAAAAGTTATACCGCCGAAGACGTTATCGAGATCAGCGCCCACGGCGGAACATTGATCACCAAAAAAATTCTCGCACTGGTTTTAGCGCAAGGCGCACGACTGGCAGAACCCGGCGAGTTCACCCGCAGAGCCTTCACCAACGGCAGGCTCGACCTGACTCAGGCCGAAGCCGTCGCCGATGTCATCGAATCCGCTTCCGACAAAGCACTCAACTCCGCCATGGCGCAACTCAAAGGCGGACTCTCAAGCAGGCTCAGCGCCCTGCACGAAACCCTGCTCAACGCTCAGTCTCAGCTGGAAGCCTCAATAGACTTTTCAGAAGACGGGCTCACGTTTCAGTCGCGGTCCGACACACAAAAACAAATTCAACAGGTCGAATCCGAACTGAAAGAACTGGTGGACTCGTTTCGTCAGGGGAAAATTGTTCGGGAAGGAATGCAGGTCACCCTCGTTGGCAAACCCAATGTCGGGAAATCCAGCCTGCTCAACGCATTGTTACAGGAAGACCGCGCCATCGTCACCCCCATAGCAGGGACCACCCGCGACACGCTGGAAGAACGGGTACGTATTAAAGATATTCATATCGTCATCATCGATTCAGCCGGACTCCGCAATAACCCGGAAATGATCGAAGAACAGGGCATACAACGAACCCGCTCGGCTCTCGAACGCTCCGACCTGGCAATCGTGGTGTTCGATGCCTCCGAACCGCTTGACGATAACGACAAACTCTTAATGCAAGAACTAGGTCAGAAACCCAAACTGGTGGTGCTTAACAAATCCGACCTGCCCTCTTCCTGGCAATCGCAAGAACTCGAAACATTTCTCGCGGGAGAGCAACCCATCACTCTATCGGCTAAAACGCTGAACGGATTCGGCACGCTCAAAGAAGCCATCTACCAGAAAGCAACGAGCGGAGAACGCATTGGCGAGTCTCTCATCATCACCCGCGAACGGCACCGCGACCACCTGCAACAAGCGGCTCATTCCCTGCACAACGCTGTTAATAGTTTGAGTGGCGGGCTTTCCGAAGAACTCGTCGCCGTCGATGTCACCCTCGCCATGGACCACCTGGGAATCATACTCGGCAAAACTTTCGAAGAAGATTTACTCGATAAAATCTTCGGCCAATTCTGCATCGGCAAATAGCGGCGAACCGCCGCGGGTAGTGTTACGGCTGACACTCGCTTCGCTCGCGAGCCGCTAAAAGCGTGGGGCCAGTGTTTAAACCTCCCCTGACAAGGGGGATTGAGGGGGTTGGTTTTATATCCCCTCCCTTCATAGGGAGGGGCATGGGGAGGGTTGGCTGGTTTCTAACCTTTGCCAGCCAACTTGCAAGCAAGAAGCAGTTTGACCCCTTCACAGAAATTAATCTCCCTCTTGTTGTTACTTTTTCTCATTAAGGTTACTATCATGTGCAGAGAAAATGTAGGATTTACCATCTTCCCGTGAAGGGCTCTAAAGTATGGTGGGAAAGTTTTTTTCAGAGATATCTAAAAACGCACAGACGCTAACACATAAAATACATGTGAGGAGTGCGCTGAACCCCATACTATGGCTCACATTAATTACCACACCTCTATGTTGGGGCTTTGCCTACCTATACCCCGCCTTTCAAAGTTTATTAATTTATGCGGGGCTATTTCCACCTGGGGTAGCCATTATTGGTTTTTTTTACTTCATGCTTTGCGATTCACCCAAACTGCAATCCGAAGATTATCAAATCAAACATGAAGCACTGCAAATGATGCAAAGTAAAAAAGGAGCCACAGAGGTTGACCTTGAAGCGGTTGAGCTTATTGCAAACCCATCGGTTAGGCAGCTAGAAAATGAATGAGCTATGAAGGTATTTTGTATAACTTTTAACTCCAACACAATTGCTCGGCAGGTAGTTCTTAATTATCTGGATACTTTGCCTAGTGTGCTGAATTGGTACGCGGTTTTTCCAGGTACTGTTTATATAGTCTCTCGCGCCGATATATACACGTTGCAAGAAAAACTACGCATTGGCTTCCTTGTGCATGATTTTATCATTTCAGAAATTAGCGGCACAACCACTGGGGGATATTCTAACAAGGAGGTTTGGAATTTTATCAACAGCCCTAAATCCTCAGGTAGATGGGAATAGCCTCACACTAATAATTCCGTCAGTATAGAGGGAAGTAAAAAGGCAAATCCCCCCAACCCCCTTCGTAGAAGGGGGAGCAAAGCTAACCCCCTCAGTCCCCCTTATCAGGGGGAGGTTTAAACACTGTACCCCTTCGGGGCATGAGATTTATGGAAAGGGGTATCACAGCCCCACGCTTTTAGCGGCTCGCGAGCAAAGCGAGCGTCT
>JABIAY010000017.1 GCA_018653085.1 Nitrospina sp. | reverse complement strand
GTTGTACAAGGTAAGGATTTCGTCCTCATTGGGTAATCTCCAGTCTTGAAAGCCGCCGAATTTAATGCCACTCATATAAATTTGCCAATCCCTGGCATCATCCCAGCTGAACCATTTACCTTCCTTTTGCCACCCGTCTTCCCGAATCCACATGAGAGTGGTTTTGGTGTCAGTCAAGGTGCCATCCTGATTGTCTTCAAATCTGTTTGAGTTGGACATAATGATTGAATAATTTTATGTGTCAGAGTTAATAGTATCCAGAGGAATCTTTTTCAAGCGCGTCATCAGTCCTTCCAGATTAAAAGCAGGTGAATTTTCAAATACTTTATCATTGATGATGTTGTTAAAGGAAATTTTTAGAAGATTGTTGGACCAGACTATAAATGGAGTTCCCAGCAATATGCGCTTTACGGTGCTTCGAGAAATTTTTACCTGGGCATCTGAATTCAGCAGTTCAGGATTGTTGTGCAATACGGCCACGGTTTTAACGGCCATCCATAAAGGCCAGACGCAAAACAGGCGCAATGCGATCGCTGTTCTGGGGATAGCCAGAGTAAATTTTAAGGCATCGTGCAGATGACCGTTGGTTTTACAAAGCAGGCTTTCCAGGATTCGCAGGTTCTTTTCCATGGATACACCGGAATGAAATTCGTCCACGGTCAAACCTTTTTCAGAAATAATACTCTTGGGAATATACGACCAGCCTCTGTCGCGGTCGGCAATAATATCTTTGGATATGTTGGTCATTTGGAGGCCGAGTCCGAACGATACAGCATTCTGGCGCATTGTGTTGCGCGCGGCTTCTGACAAATGGGGCAGTTTTTGAAAAAACAGATTGCAAAGCATTTCTCCTACGACTCCCGCTACAAAATAACAATATTCCTCCAGATCCTGTACGGTTGCCAATGGAGTGATTTCGCCAAACTGAAAACGGCTTTGAAAAAATGCCATGCCTTTTGCCATTTTTACAACGGAAGGAATGATCTGGGCCTGATGGTTTTCGGGGAGCGAGTCAAAGACATTGAATACCCGCTGGACCTGGCTGAGAAGATCCAGGTCATTGGGGGTACCATCGACTGCCTTGCATTCATCAGTCCATGCTGTGAGGTTTTTGTCACGGAAATCCCGGTCTTCGATCAACCGTGAAAACTCCATCAGGAGCTTGATTTTTATTTTGGGGTCCAGTTTGGCGGCGTCTTCAACCGTGTCCACGATCCGGCAAAAAAGATAGGCGGTGAGAATACTACGGTGCAACGTTCCTCTTAAAACGGATATGTTGAGCGCAAAGGTTCTGCTAACTTTGGGAAGCGTTTGTACGCAATAGGTCCAGTCGTCCATTTGTCCAAAATAAAATTCCCCACTCAAGGGGAAATCTGAGGCTAAAAAGATTTAAAGTGACTAAAGAAAAAAAGGGGGCAGAGGGCTCGTTACTTATTATTGGGAGTGGAGCACTTCTTTTTCCAGGCCTTCGACCCTTTTGGCAATACTTAAAATTTCGGAATGCACCTCATTGATGACGTCTTCAGGGGTGCTGGTCCCTGCGGTAATCCCCACATGTTGCCTGCCAATGAACCATTCCTGATTTAGCTGATGAAACGATTCAATGTGGTGCGCCTCAACGCCTTTCTCAGTACAAACATGTACCAGCTTTTTCGTGTTGGAAGAATTGAACCCGCCAATGACGATCATTAGGTCAACCTGATCGGCTAATTCATGCACCGCTACCTGCCGGTCGCGGGTAGGCTGACAGATCGTGTTGACAAATGCTACATCATCGACATAATCAAGGGCCCGGATTTTTTCCACGAGGTCTTCAACTTTATCGGTTTGCTGGGTGGTTTGTGTGACAATCCCCAGTTTCCGGTTACCGGAGTCCTTAATCTTGCTAAAGTCGTCCTCGCTATTGATGACCAGATAGTCATCCAGATCCCCAACGATTCCTTTAACTTCCACATGGTCTTTCTGCCCTATCACAACGGGGAAATAGCCCTTTGTCACCAATGATTTGATGGTTTTATGTACCCGCATTACGAGCGGACAACTTGCATCGTAGACAATGAACCCGGCATCATGCAGCTGTTGTTTTGTTTGTTCAGCCGCCCCATGGGCAGTGATCATGACTTTCCTGGTCTTGATTTTTTCTATGTCCTCGATTCCCGGTACCAGGGAAACTCCATTTTGTTTTAAGGATTCGCTGACTTGCGGGTTATGAACCAATTGGCCCACGATGGTCAGGTCGGATGAGAATTCAGGGGACATGGCAAGATTGATGGCATCCTGAACTCCAAAACAGGTGCCCATCGCGCTGGCAAGGGAAACTTTCATTTATGTATTCCTCTAATGGAGGCGTTTTTAGATTTATTCGTTAATCAACAGGCTAAATCATAACAAACTGGCTAAGAGTTTTCTATTTATTTGATGAGGAGATTTTTTATCATTTGCCAGGTTGTTTGACGGCTAATATCGGCAATGGACTCCGTTAGCGGAATATTTTTCGGGCAGACCTCAACGCAGACCTGTGCATTTCCGCAATCGGTGATACCGCCTTCTCCCATGATGGCATCCAGCCTGTCTTCTTTTTTCATTTCTCCAGAT
The DNA here is from genome assembly GCA_018653085.1 of Nitrospina sp. Lineage (GTDB taxonomy): Bacteria > Nitrospinota > Nitrospinia > Nitrospinales > VA-1 > LS-NOB. The sequence continues at coordinate 12,888 of JABIAY010000017.1, read as the reverse complement.
GGGTGCAGGTTAAAAAGACGGACCTGATTGAAGGTGGCGGCCCCCAAAAAAGAGTTGTCCTGGGTAAACTGGGGGCACGCTTCCAGACAACATCCGCACGTCATGCATTCTGACATGACATAACGCTTGGCGCGATCCTGATCCGGCATGATCGGTCCTGCTCCGATGTCATGGCTCCCGTCAATTTCGATCCAGGCTTTGACCTTCTTCAGGTTATCAAACATACGTTCCCGGTCGACCTGCAGATCGCGCAGGACCGGAAATTTGGACATGGGTTCCAGAACAATTGGTTTTTTCAGGTTATCCACCAGTGCAGTGCAGGCCTGCCGGACCTGGCCATTGATCAGCATAGTGCAGGAGCCGCAAACCTCTTCCAGGCAATTGCAATCCCATGTAACCGGATTCACCGTTTTCCCATCCTCTGTTGTGGGAGTTTTCTGGATATCCATCAAGCAGGAAATGATATTGGCAAAAGGTTTGTCGGGTACCTCAAAGGTCTGCCAGTATGAGGGAGAACCGGGTTTGTCCTGACGTTTAATCTTTATGGTTGTGGTTTTTTCAGTCATAGCGATTGTCAGTCATATTTTCTCGGCCGTGGGGTCACCAGCGAAGTGTTGACCTCTTCGTAGGTGATCTGGGGCTGATTATTTTTATATTGTGCCACTGTTGTTTTAAGCCATTTTTCGTTATTTTCCTCGAACCGTTTCATATAGTCGAGGTGGCCGGGAGGAAACTTCCCTTCAGTCACATCTCCATATTGTTTTTGCTCGAGGTACTCGATATATTCATGAGGGTCGAAATCCTTGGGCTGGCTCAAGTCAAAATCCGGCTTGTAATGGCTTCCGCGGAACTCGTCTCTCATCAAAGCACCTTTGGTGATGATTTTGGACAGGTGGATCATGCAATATAACTGGTTGATGAAACTGGGTGATGGGTTGACCCAGTCCGTCGTATCCAAACATTTCACATTCTTGAAACGGGTCTCAATTTCCTCAATCTCATGCGAGGCTTTCTCCAGGGATTTGTTATCCCGAACGATGAGAACATTTGCCAGCATGATATCTCCCAGTTCGTGGTGCAATTTATGGGGGTTTTCGGAGCCATTCATATTTTTGATATCATTGAACCGGCTTTTCCAGTGTGAGCGGGCGTCATCGAAAACCGTGGAGGAGATATCATCCGCCGATTTTTCAAGGGAGTCCATATAGTTCATCACGCCCCGGGCCATCATCAGTCCCGTATAAATACAGCTCAATAACGAGTTGGCTCCCAGCCGGTTGGCACCGTGATATTGGTAGTCCGCTTCTCCTGCCGCATACAGTCCGCGAATAGAGGTCATCTGATTTTTAGGCGAAGCGTGGTCGATCATTCCATTGCTGTCCGGGCCGTAGTCGGTCCACAGTCCTCCCATGGAGTAATGCACTGCGGGAAAGATTTTCATGGGAGTTTCGCGTGGGTCTGCACCGGTGAACTTGGTGTAGATGTCCAGGATTCCACCCAGGCGGTTGTCCAGGAACTCTCTCGATTTATGCGTCAGATCGAGATAGACCATTGGGTCGCCGGAAACACCCAGATTCTGGTTGTAGACGATGTCATAAATTTCACGGCTGGCGACATCTCTGGGGACGAGGTTTTTGAACAAAGGGTATTTTTCTTCCAGAAAATAATAGCGTTCGTTCTCAGGGATTTCTCTCGGGTTGCGGTTGTCGTTGCCATCACGTGGTACCCAGACGCGCCCCCCTTCACCACGGGCCGACTCGCTCATCAGCCGGAGTTTGTCCTGCCCGGGGATGGCCGTGGGATGAATCTGGATGAACTCCCCATTGGCGAACTTGGCCCCCTGCATATAAGCGGTGGTGGCGGCGGCTCCGGTATTGACAACGGAATTGGTGGATCGCCCATAAACCTGTCCGGGTCCGCCGGTGGCCAATACTACGGCATCTGCCTTTAAGGTATAGATTTCATCGGTCCTCAGGTCGTGAATCACCGCGCCTCGACAGATTCCTTCTGCATCAAGAACCGCCCCCAGGTATTCATGCCATTCCAGGGTTTTTGCTGAACCGTCATGCACATGGCGTCGGACCTGCTCATCGAGTGCGTAAACGAGTTGTTGTCCTGTGGTGGCTCCGGCAAAAGCGGTTCGGTTAAACAGCGTGCCACCAAATCTGCGGAAATCGAGATGCCCTTCTCCGGTCCGGTTGAACGCTACCCCCATCCGGTCCATCAGGTTAATGATGGTTGGAGCCTGGTGGCACATGTCGCGCACCAGGGGTTGGTGGGCGAGAAAGTCGCCACCCTTGATCGTGTCATAAAAATGTTTTTCCGGGGTATCGCCTTCGTTTTTTGCATCAATGGCGGCGTTGATGCCTCCTTGCGCGCAAACCGAATGGGATCGCTTTAACGACTGGTAAGACACCACGGTCGCTTCCCCGTTACGTTCGCAAAATTTCATGGCCAGGGCGAGTCCTGCTAATCCGCCTCCAACGATGACTACTTTTTTCTTTCTGTTTGTCATGTTCTCACCTTACCACCGTTGCTTCGGCAGGGAGTGGGTTCATATTAAACTCCGCGACCGTTGCTAAACCCAGAACGGTCAGTGCCAGGCCGATCATTGCGAAAACGATTGCCCCGTTTCTCTGGGCACTTTTGCCAATCAAAATGCCCCAGGAAACGCAAAACCCCCATAGACCATTGCTAAAGTGAAAGGTTGCCGAAACAATCCCAATGGCATAGATCAGTATTCCCTGCCAGGTTTTGAACTCGCCGTTCATGATGTCGATCAAAAAGGGTGCCGCTTCAAAATGGTGTTTACCCTCCCACAACTTGGGCCCCACCGTGGTGCCCAGGTGGTAAACCAGAAAGACAAAAACAACGGCTCCAGAGAGGCGTTGCAATGTGTAAAGGGCGTTACGGGGATACCGGTACCGATGCGTGTTGGTTTTGGCAATGCTCGCAACGTAAAACCCCATAACTGAATGAAACAGCAGGGGGATATATATAAAAGTTATTTCGACGACCAAAAGAAAGGGAATACTGTTTATTGCGTCAATGCTGAGCTGGTAAGGCCATACCCCCACGGTACGAAGGGAGTTGACGCAAATATGAATGACCAGGAAAGCCCCGATGGGTACGATTCCGGTCAGGGAATGGAGCTTTAGAAGGAGGTAGTGAATTTCATCTTTAGAAGGTTTGACCATAGAATGAAATAACAACCTGATTGTGGAATATAATAAAACTCAGCATAGGCTATTCCCAGGCTGGACTCCCATTTTGGCGCAAAAACGGGCACCACACAAGGGTTATCACTGGAGAGGGGTAAAAAAGGCAGTAAATGTGAAAAGGAGGGGGGGGGTTAAAAGTCGGCGTCTAACAGGGGGCGTTGCTGAAAATCGGGGTTGATCGGTTTGTCCTCGGTACTGATTTTCAGGTGAATCGGGTCCTGCACATAAAAATCGACAAACCCGCATTGGCAACATACGCTTGTTTGCAAGGGGACACTTTTTTCGACACCGTGGTCCTGTCGGACCACCATGATCAGCTCTTTGTCCCTGCTGGTCCTTAAGCCAATATCACCCTTGATGATGCTTTTTTCACCGCACTTGCCACAGGTATCTCTGTCGTTGGACATGCCGAGGCTCCTTGAATGAAGAGATTCCCCAATCCACCCGGGAATCAGGAGTTGCATCCTGAAGCCTCATTATACCATAACATGGCCGAACGGAAACAACCGTTCCACCTGCGGGGAGGGTGAACTCTACCCCGCTGAAACGCTGAACACGTTTTCTGGCACTTGGATGCGGTTTAACAAAACTTCTGTTTCTTTCACCAGCACCATTTCCTCATTCACTCTTTCGCGTAGCTCTTTTCCTGCATGAAAACTGGGCTTATGTCGGACCGGCAACTGAATCAATTCTCCGGTCAGAGGTTTTTTCGCTACTCGAGCCTTGTATTCATTGACCTTGAATGACCCGAATCCCTGAACCACCACACGCCCATCTTTATGCAGGGTTTCCATGATAGAATCCAGAAAAGCGGCCAAATAAAGATCAGCCTCTCTTTTGGTAACGTCTAACCGTGATGCTAACTTACTCACCAATTGCACTCGTGTCATGACTCCTCCCTTCAAGTTGACAAACATTTAGTTACTGCTACAAATAGATAGAGCAAAAATCGGGCCAAAATGAGCATAATGAATTAAGGTCAAATTTTTCATAGGGTTATCTTTCGGAGTGTGAATCTGCTGGTTTTTGTTTGGTTATGATATTTGATAAAAGTGTTCACTTAAGTGCACACTCTAACCCTCGGTTATCCAGCCCATTTCCGCTCTGGTAAAAGGGGTTGTGGCCTGAAACTGTGCGGTTATTTTCTAACTTGTGTAAATGGAAACTTTATTTTTTCGCGGTGCAGAACGGTGTCTATAAAAAAAATTCTGGTTCATTTAACCCATCCCCATGTGGGGGCCTGGAATTTCAGGCCAGAACATAAAGTCCTATTAGAGAGCCGGGTCCCTGGGCTGGAAGTAGATGTTTGCCTGAACACTAAAGATTTCAGGGATCGTCTGCCTCAGGCAGAAGCTGTGATTGTCTGGGTTTTCAAACAAGCCTGGCTGGATTCTGCGCCACGGCTAAAACTCATAGCCACGCCTGCGGCGGGGAATGAATGGATCGAACTGGAGTCTTCGAAAGGTTTGGAAATTTCCTTTGGTGGGTTCCACGGAGCCCTGATTGCCGAAAGTGTTATCGGGGCGATGCTCTATTTTTTGAAAGCTTTTCCTCTGTCAGTAAAAATGCAGAAGCAGAAAAAATGGGCGCGGATCAAGGTCTCTGAAAAATTGCGGTCGCTCTACAACAGCCGGGTCACCATTTTGGGGTTTGGAAGAACCGGCAATGCCATCGCTGAAAGACTGAAACCTTTTGGATGTACTGTTACAGGAATAAGAAGAAACCTTTTTCCTGTTCCGCGTTATTTTTCCACTGCAGATCGAATCCGCACTTTTGAAAACTGGGAACAAATTTTTGCACAAACCGATCACCTGATCTGCGCTCTACCGGGTGGTGTGGAGACGGATGGAATATTAAAGCCGGAGCATTTTGAGGCACTACCGAAGTCCTGCTATTTTTATAATGTGGGGCGGGGGAATATTTATCAGGAGAGCGATCTGGTCTCGGCACTTGCAACCGGGGAAATTGCCGGAGCCTACCTCGATGTGTTTGGCGAGGAACCTTTGCCTGAGACTTCCAAATTATGGGAGATGGAAAACGTTCTCATTCAACCGCACCTGTCAGCGGTCGCGCCGCATTACCTGGAACTATTCATCGAGGAGCTGGCCGAAAGAATCCATTCCGAGGGACTTCTGTCCTATTAGTCATAATTTTCTGATAAACTATTAAAGTTGCTCTGTCAGTTGTTTGTTTATTGGGTCAAATTTGAGCGGAAATGTTTTGGATCTGCGCCGATGACGACAGCACTTGCGGCTATTAACCCAGTAAAGATGATTATGAAGGTTTAAGCTTTTAGAAAAAAATAGCGGCCCCACTGCGACTGGGAGAGATATTTTCATGAAACAGCGACTTTTAGAAAACGGGTTGAGGGCGGGCTTTGTTAAATGGGTCACTCAATGGAATGGGCTCGCTGTTGTAGTTGTTGTGTTTTTTTTCGCATTTGGGTTGTTGTTGCTGACTTTGAGACAAAGGCATATTGATAATCAAGAGTTGCTGGTAAGTCAGGATGCGCAAACCTCCGTTGGGGATATGCAATTACGCCTACGGGGAGATATTGATTATTTATTATTGCTGGCCAAAGAGCGCGCGGATGAAAAACTGACCCCCGAATCATTTCTGCGGATTGGATCACAATACGTAGCTGACCATCCTGAGTTGATCAATATCACCTGGGTGGACAAGAATTTAATCATTCAAAATGTAGCTCCCCTGCAAGGCAACCGACAAATAATCGGTCTTAGCGTTTCCCTGCCTGGACCCGCTCGTGCTTCCCAAACCGCCAGGCAAACACGGCAACCGGTATACACGGATGTCTTTGAGGCAATCCAGGGAGGTTACTCGTTTGAGGTGTGGGTTCCAGTTTTCCGGGACAACCAGTTTATGGGATTGTTTGCGGGTGTTTATTCGCTGGGAAAGCTTCTCAGATATGCCTTGCCGCTCGAGGTTCAAAAAAACAATTATTTCGAAATATTGGATGAAAACAGGAATGTTCTTGCAGAGTTCGGCGTGCATCAGAACGCATTTCCAGAAATGTCGAAGGTTGCTCCCATTTCACCTTTTGGGAATGCTGTAACTCTTAGGGTCACCCGGTTTGGTAATGAGTTCTGGTCGCAGAACTTGATCGTGCTGATGCTGGTATGTTCAGGCTTGGCAATGGGATTAGTCTACTTTATGTTTGCCCGGTTAAAGGAACTTGAAGCCCGCAAAAAGATAGGATCTGATTTAAAAGAAAGTGAAGAACTGTTAAGCGCGGTCATTAACAATACCTCGGCGGTCATTTACATCAAGGACCTTCAAGGCCGTTACATCCTGATTAACCACCAGTATGAAAAGCTCTTTACTTTAAAACAGGAGGAGGTTAAGGGGAAAACAGATATGGATATTTTCCCCAGGGAAATTGCGGAGAAATTCATAGAAAACGATAAAAAGGTGCTGGCATCCGGACAAGTACAGGAAATAGAAGAGGTGGCTCCTCATGAAGATGGCCTGCATACCTATATTTCAATTAAATTTCCGGTGTTCAAGGAAAGTGGGGGAATTTTTGGCCTGGGAGGTATTTCCACAGACATAAATGAGAGAATAAAAGCGAGGGAAGAACTCAGTAGGCATAAAGATCATCTTGAGGAGTTAGTCAGGGAGCAAACCAAAGGTTTGGTCATTGCCAAGGAAGAAGCGGAAAAATCCAATGCGGCTAAAACCGAGTTCCTGTCCCGAATGAGCCATGAACTTCGCACTCCACTGAATTCCATCATGGGATTTGGGCAATTGCTGATATTTGGCGATGAGGGGAACCTCAAGGAACAGCAAAAAGAATTCATTAGTAGAATAATGGTATCAGGAAAGCACCTTTTGGCACTTATCAATGAAGTGTTAGATTTGTCAAAAATTGAAAGGGGCGAATTTGCTATTAACAAGGAACATATTAACGCTTCCTTATTAATTCAAGATGCTGTCTTCTCCATCGAATCCATAGCAAAAGAACGAAGAATCGAAATTTTAAATCACTCACTGGGTGATCTCAGTGTTGTGGCAGACCCCACAGCCTTCAGGCAGATTATTCTCAATCTCCTCTCCAATGCAATTAAGTACAATGTAGAAGGCGGTTCCGTAAAAATAGAAAAGGGCCTCAGTGGTAATGACAGGGTATGGGTCAGTATTTCAGATACAGGTTCCGGCATCCCGGAGGATAAAATGGGAACCTTGTTTGAGCCTTTTAACCGGATGGGGCATGAGTTTGGGGAGATTGAGGGGACAGGTATTGGTCTCAGTATAACCAAAAAACTTGTCGAGAAAATGGATGGCTCCATTTCAGCAGAATGTGTTGTTGGGCAGGGATGTTGTTTCAAAATAACGCTTCCGCTGGGCGAGAAAAAAATAGTAAATGACGAGGAATCTCAATTGTTGACGTCACTCCCGGAAAACTTGAGGGAAGGGTTTCAATTGCTTTATATTGAAGACGATATTGGTAATCAAAAAATGATTCAGAGAATTCTCGAGCGGCAAATGCCCCAAGTTAAACTTCTGATGGCCAAAGCTCCGTTGGAGGGAATAGAGCTTGCCAAAAAATATCAGCCTGATTTAATTCTGATGGATATCCATTTACCTCAAATGGATGGGATTGCGGCCTACAAAAAACTTCAAAGTTATGAAGAAACCCGTAACATTCCTGTTGTTGCCTTAAGCGCTCTGGTAATGAAAGATCAAGTGAAACTGGCCTTGGAGGCGGGGTTTCAAGACTACATCACTAAACCCATCGATGTTCCAATCCTCTTGAGTAAAATAGGCCAATATTTTAAGTGATCGTTCCACTTTACAAACCGTGCTGTTCGAGATGGTAGGAGAATTTGCGGTTATAGCGGTGCTTGTTTCGTGTGGAAGTCAGTGGCTTGCTGGAATCTGAGAGTAGTAGCTTTAATGGTGGGCAATGATTCTTTTCGGCTCAAAGAGTTCTTGTCTTAGGTCGATACTCGTAAAGCAAAATGCCGTCACTTTTTGTTAATAGGCTGGCGTCTTTCCCCTCTGATAAGCTCTCTGGATTTTTCTGACTGCTAATAAGATTCCTTTTCCAATTGTTTGAGTGAAGCAATGCCCACAAAATCACCAGCCCGGTTAGTTACAGCGATATATTCAACATTGTTTGTCAGCATCAGTTCCGTAGCTTTTGCTCGACACTCGAATTCCTTGATGAAAATTAGAGGTTCCATAAATTCCGCCACGCTGGTTTCAGAAATATCTCCAGATTTATATTTTTCCAGCAGGTTGTCCAGACAAGCAACACCTATGACCCGGTCATCCCTTTTCACAAAAGCATGATCCTGGCCAAGGAGAATAAGTTCCTCGGTTGCATCAAAAGAGCTGGTTTGATGATCTAATGTGGGTGCAGGCGATGCGACTTCTCCTATATATGGCATTGTCTGTACTCCTCAAAAGTTTGTGAGGTCCTCACTTCGAAACGCCCTGTCTATTTGAACTTTTTGCTGAGTAATGCATGGCCCCTGCTTTTGCCTGCTCAATAACCTCTTTAAATCGAAATGGTTTCCTTAAAAAACAATGGATATCCGCTTCCTTGATATGGGTAGCCAGATTGTCGATGTTGTGGTTACAGCTTGATAATATTCGGTAGCTATGAGGGGAAATAGTTTTTACCGCCTTGAAAAATTCCAGTCCGGTCATTTCTTCCATATTAAAATCAGACAAAATAATGCTTGTCGGTCCGTTCTCTTCTATAAATTTTATTGCTTGTCTTCCTGAATTTTTGCTTACGACTTGAAACCCACTGTCTTCCAGAATAAGTTTGAGTAACATGAGTTGCTTCGGATTGTCATCGACAATGAGTATCCTGTTCATAGAACCGGCTCGGATTTCATTAGTTAAGATCTCCCGGCTCAAAATATTTGATTTCAAGTTGCGGGTTGGTGGTCTGACATGTCCTGTGGGCGTCTGTGAAATCATTGAACAGCATCACTTCTAACTGCGACAGCTTGATTTTTATCTCTTTAAGATCAGGCTCAATATTTGCGATGTGTTCAGCTGTTTTCTTATGCATTCGACTAAACCCGCAGTTGTTTGTTCTATAGTTCTTTTTCCCTCACGCTACTGCCTTCTACTGATAGGCGGATGTGTTCCCTGTTAAAAACATAGAAAGGCCAGCCAGCGGAAATTCAACATTATTCCTGTCCTGCTTGAAATCTTTTATTAAATTCTAGCGTGAAGCTATTGGGGAGTACATACCGCTTTCTGGGTATTTTTTTTCATGGGGTAAGGGGTGCCATAGGGTTTGAGAGCTTGTGGAAATAGATGGGGAAAACAATGAAGGGTTGACTGTTTTTTTAGGAGGTTCCACCTTCTTATGCGCATATTTTTTTTCTAAGACACTGCCCTGTTTTCAAAGGTGCCATGGTGGCACCTATAAAGCTGGCTGCGTATACCTAAATATTGGTATTGCTTCTGCTTGTCGCTACTTGTAATATCTGGGTAATTCCAATGTATATATAGGTTTGGAGGTTTTTGCGGGTGTGGAAACTGGTTCTCCAAACAGCGAATAAAACACCTTATTGATAAAGGTTTGACCGATGCTAGCTCTGGGTGTCTTTCTCAACCGCCTGATCAGAAGGATCTTGATTGCTTATTTTCTTTGCCTGTCTCCGGTAATTCTGAGTTCAAGCGCTCACGCCAACGAAGAATCATTCGAGATGATATTGGAACTTCCGTTAGCGGCACTGATGAAGCTGGAAGTGACCACCCCATCCAGTACCAGTCAGAAGCTGGAAGATGCTCCCGGCACAATTATCGTAATCACCAAACAGCAAATTGAGGAAAGAGGATATGTAAACCTGTTGGATTTGCTACAGGACCTACCTGGAATAGATGTCAACCAGAAATCAGTTGAGGAGTATTACAATCAGGTTTCGATTCGGGGAAATGTCGGGAACGACAATTTCCTAATCATGCAGGATGGCATGCGAATCAGTTCCCCTACCGGGGAGCACATACCCATCAGTGATAATTTCCCTCTATATCATGCCAGGCAGGTGGAAGTGGCTTTTGGCCCTGTCTCAGCGATTTATGGGGCCGATGCTTTCACTGGTGTGATCAATATAATCACTGAATCCGCCAAAGAACTCGATGGCATGCAAATATCATCCACCGTGGGTTCAGACGAATATTATCATAATTATCTAAACTTCGGCGAGTCGCTGACGCCACGGATCGACTTGAAATTTGGCGGGCACTGGCAAAGCTCTCAGGATCCGGACCTTTCCAAGACCTATACCCGGGAGTTCCAGGATGTCGATGCTCTCGACACATCCAATAATATATTTCGTGCGGCCAGTGCTCGGGAAGATTTTGTAGCGGGCACCAATAGCTACAGTTTTTATCTCGATCTGGATATCAATGAGAAGTTAAACTTCGGTTTCACGCGATCCTTTCTAAGTCATCCCACAACGACAGGAGTCCAACCTAAAAACGCCATTTTTGATAAGGATGCGGATTGGAATACTTTGATACAAACTTATAAGACTGAACTCAAGTCCAGTTTTACAGATACTATTTCAGGCAATACAAAGCTGAGTTATTCCAAGTACACCACACTGCCATCCACTAAATTCACCAACAATTTTGCGAATTTCAATGCCTTTAAATTTGCCAGGGGAAGAAGATGGCAACTGGACCATAAGGTGGACTACAAAACAAATGGTAAGCACCAGCTGAGCGGTGGCGTTACACTGCAATCTTTCAATTCCATTCCCAAGACGACTGACTTGCCTTCAGAATACGATCCCGATAAAGAGGCGGGAGACCAGGGGTTGTTCCATATAGGAACGAGTAATACGCTTCCCATTTTGTTTTTTGAGCAGGACTTCCAAAACTACGGTTTATTCGTTCAAACCCAATCAAAATGGAGTGACTGGCTTTCCAGTTTTGCTGGATTTCGATATGACTATGATTCCCGCTTTCACAGTACCTTCAACCCCAGGGTGGGGGCTATTTTTAAATATAAAGATTCGACCAATTTAAAGCTGATGTATTCAGAAGCTTTTCTCGCCCCTTCGACAAACCTTGCGTTCAGCCATTTCGGTACATTTACAGGCAATAAGGATGGGTCTAACAGGTTCATCTCTGATTTTTTTAGATTACCCAACCCGGATCTGGGGCCGGAAAAAACAAGAACAATTGATGCTAATCTCACTCACAAATTCGACGAAAACCTTGTTCTCAAAGGTGGTTTCTACTTCACAATGGTCGAAGATCAGATTGACATCGTATCAGGACCTTCCAATTCGGAATTCATACCCGGAGGAATTATCACCTCTACCAGTACTGCCAAGAATGTGGGGCGCCTGGATGTTGTCGGGGCAGACGTGACAGTAGAGCAGGCATTCAACTGGAAAAACAAAAAACTGAACTACTGGATAAGTTATTCGTGGGTGGATGGAACGCTTAAAAAACTGGGCGGTGTGACATCCAACCCCCCCGTCACCGCCAAAAACAAAATCAAAGCCGGCTTCACCTTTACTTACCTGAATGATTATTTCATCACTCCCAAGCTAATCTGGGTAGATGAAACCAATCATTTTGTAGAAGACCGGAGTGAAAAAGTCAGTCCCTATGCTCTGTTGAACCTGCATCTTGGCGTCAGAAATATTTTTTCAAATAGCAAGCATTGGCAGGCAATGTCTGCATATCTCTCAGTTACCAACCTTGCCGATGTGAAATATTTCAATGCCGGAGGAGGCTCCAACTCATTCGGGTCTTCACCTCAGGATCCGAGAAGGTTTTTCCTGGGGATACGTAAAAGCTTTAACTAGAAGGAAGCCCTTTGCCTTGTCATGCTGTAAAAATTTTCGCTACTACGGTCATGTGGCTAAGGCCCTCAGTGCTGGCTCTGTTTCTATTTGTCTTAGGGCTCCCCCACCATTCCCTTGCCCAGGAAGGACAACCGGCCAGAGAGGCCAAGGTTAAAGTCGCGTTTATTTATAATTTCGCCAAGTTTGCAAATTGGCCGGACCGCGCATTTGAAACGCTCCCCCACAATTCATTCTCCATTTGCCTGGTGGGGAAGGAACCTCTGGGAAACCTGCTGGATCAGCTTGCCGGATCAAAAACCATCAAAGGCCGAACGATTCTGTTTCGAAAAAACCCTCCGCAACATGACCTGAGAAACTGCAGAATTCTTTATATCAGTTCATCGGAGTCCTTACGACTCGACAGGCTATTGAAAGCCGTTGCAGGCCACCCCGTATTGACAATCGGAAGTGCCGAGGGGTATGCAAAGCGGGGAGCGGGTATTAATCTTTTTGAAAAAAACGGAAAACTGAGCTTTGAAATAAATCGAAAAGCTATTCTTAGATCTGGTCTGACCCTCAGCTCTGAATTGCTGGCCCTGGGAGTTTTGGTGGAGGGAGAGAATTAACATGATTTTTTTCAGCCAGCAAAACATAAGGAAAAAACTCCTCACCGTTGTCATGGGCATAGTCATGTTGTCCCTGTTTTTTGTTGGGGGAATTCTGGTTTATTGGAATATCTGATACGCCCCTAGATTTATAGACACCTTGTAAGGTAAAAATGGAATACCAAAACAAGGAGTTTATGATGCCCAAAGGAATACGTTACGCAGAAGAGTTTAAGAGGGATGCGGTTTCTCAGGTTACAGATCGTGGTTATT
>JABIAY010000001.1 GCA_018653085.1 Nitrospina sp. | reverse complement strand
TTTTCAGCTCGGCCATCTTTTCAGTGGCGGTGATCTTGCTTGATTTGCGTGCCAGCCGTTTGGTTTTCTTTTTCAGTTTGCGGACTGCGACCGCGTCATCGCCTTTTTTTGCGGATTCTGTCAGATTGGATTTAGCCTTTTTAAGGTGTTCCTGTAACTTTTCTACGTTTGCCATAATAATTTGCGCCAGTTTTAGTTTTAAAGGATTTAGAGAAACAACCTTTATACCAAATAATGCCTCAAACCACAACCAGCGTGACGCTGGACCCGACTAGCAATAGCTTTTATTGGCGGGAAAAGGAGTTAGCTCGGCTTGACGAGTCTTTGTCTCGTTGCCCCTGCGGCTAGCAGCCAGCGTTACGCTGGGGCGGTTTCGACGATCATCAGGGTGAAGTCATCGGTGAAATCGCCGCCATCGAGGAAGTTTTTCGTATCTTGTTTGAGGGCCTGCCCCAGTTCATCGGCATTTTGGGATCTGCCCAGTTCCAGCGATTTTTGTCCCAGCCGATTGAGGCCATACATATCGGTGCCTTTGCCGCGGGCTTCGGTGAGCCCATCGGTATAGCAAATCAGTTTGCTGTTGGGGGGCAGGAGGATTTCCAGTTCTTCGATTTCGTTATGGCAATGGATCATGAGCGGGAACCCTTTTTTGGTTTTGAGGCGTTGAACCGAGTCGGTTTCATATTCTATGAGCAGGGGCGGATTATGTCCCGCCGAGGCGTACTTCATTTTGTGGCTGGGAAGGTGGATGACTCCATAAAAAGCGGTGATGAAGTGGCCCGACTCCTGGTTTTCACAGAGGATGTTGTTGATGGTTTCCAGTACTTCTTTCGGCGACTGCACCTTGGCGAGAAAAGAACGGATCAAAACCCGCATCATTGCCATGATGACTGCGGCCGGGGAGCCGTGACCCGAAACATCGGCTACCAGTACCCCGAGATGATCATCATCGATCCGAATGAAATCGTAATAGTCGCCGCTGGCTTTGGCAGAGGGCTGGTAGTCGGCAAAGAAATTGAATCCGTCAATCTTCGGGAGTTCCTGGCAAATCAGGCTTTTCTGGATCTGGGCGATGGTGTCCCGCTCCCGGTCAATGATGGCGTAAGCCTCCATCAACTGGTTATAGAGTTTTTTGGTACGCAATACGGCCTGAACCCGGGCCAATAGTTCTTCCGGCTCGAAGGGTTTGGTCAGGTAGTCTTCGGCGCCTGCTTTAAGCCCGATCTTCATGCTTTGCAAATCGCCTTTGCTGGTGATGAAGAGGATGGGGGTGAAGAGGTTTTTCTTGGCGGTTTGTTCCTTGATTATTTTGCAGGCTTCAAAACCATTCATATTCGGCATTTCCACATCCATGAGAATGAGGTCGGGCTTTTCACGATTATTGACTTCGATGGCCTGAAGTCCATCGCCGGCAGTGACTGTGTCGTAATCTTCCTGCAGGATGGAGTTGATGAGGACAACGATGGTTCTGGAGTCATCCACAATGAGAATTTTCGGCCGCTGTTTTGGCTTGGGATTCATGACGAGGCTTCCGGTTTTTCAAAAGGTTTTAAAAAGGTAAGGGGTCAATATAAAGGCAGACGGGAAAAAGTCAATCCCGTTTTCAAAAGGTTTTTATCCACAGGAGAAGGGATAATGTTACAATATGGGCCAAATCCAAACAAATTTCGGTCTCAAAAGGGTGTTCGCTCAATCAGGGCGATTTTCCATAGGTTTTAATGGTCAAAGGGGGAATTTCAGCGAAAAGAAAACACGGTTAAAACGACCAACTTAAATAAATCAGATTTCTATTCCGTATCTAATTATGAGAGCTACCCAACTATCAGCGATCTTCAAAGTAGCAGGTCTATTTGTCGCCTTATCGGTGGCCCTTTCTTGCAGTAATAACAATCCCGAAAAAAACCTTCTCACAATAAATGTTGGAGTGCTTCCAGGCCAAAAAAAGGAAGCTCTTATACAGCAATACCAACCCCTTCTTGATTACCTGCATAAAAAAACCGGATTGGCTTTTAAACTGACTATTCCGACAAGTTACTCCGGTTTAATAAATTTGTTTGAAGATGAGAAGCTTGACCTCGTCAACTTTGGAGGCACCGCTTACGTGAAAGCCCGGAAAACTTCAGGGGCAATACCGTTGGTTATGAGAGGCAAGGATTTAAAATTCACCAGTTCCTTTATCACCAGTGGTGAAAGCAATTTCAAAAAAATTTCAGATTTTAAAAATAAGCCATTTGCTTTTGGTTCAAAACTATCAACCTCTGGACACATAATGCCCCGTTTCTTTATGGGAAAAGAAAATATCATTCCAGAGACGTTTTTCTCAAATATTGAATATTCCGGGAAGCACGATCTGACGGTAACCTGGGTTCGGGACGGACGCATCGATTTGGGTGTGGTCAATTCTTTTATCATTCAAGAAATGTTTGATAATGGGGAATTGAAAGAAGGAGAAGTTCGTGTTCTCAGGAAGACCCCTCCCTATGCAGATTATGTATGGGCAGTTCAGAAAGGGATGAGCAAATCGATTCAAATTATGATCCGTGATGCGTTTTTGGCTCTTTCCTTAGATAATTCTGAGCATACGAGTATTCTCGATGGTTTAAAAGCCGAGCATTACCTTCCATCGCATACAAATGATTTTTCTGATGTCAGAGAAGCGATAGAAAGCTATGAAATATTTTAAATTGATTTGCCATGATCACTAAAAGTAATTTCATTCTCAGACAAGTTTATACGGCAATAGCAACCCTTGTATTAATGTTGATGCTGGTTGGGGGAGGTCTTTATATTCTTCAAACTAAAAGATATGACCTTGAGTTGAATGTGAGCCATTACCACTTGTCCTCTATTGCGCTGGCATCGGGTGCCAAAGAACGGCTACTTCATGCAAAAGAGGCAATTGTAGGGTTGGATAGTTTTGACTCAAGTGCTATCGGCGGGCTGGTTTATCTGGTTGGAAAAGATTTGTCAAACCTTCAAAAAATTCAGGAGGACTTTAACTCACAGGAGTTCGTATTCATCCTTGACACGATTGATGAGAGATTTGATGACCTTTCAGCATTAGTTGGCAAGGAGGATTTTCCAAGAGATCCTTTTTTTAAGTTGACCGCAAGCCTTATTTTGGAATTTGATCGGCTTGCGCGGTTGCATCAGGTAGGTGCAAGTGAGTCGTCAGCGCAAATCGATCAGGTAGAGAATGAGATTTACCCTGTTTTATTTGCCATCCTGTTTTTATCTCTCTCTGTGGGAGGTTGGAGACTGAAATTAAGCATATACCGGATCAAAAAAATGATTGCGGGTAGCAGAAAACAGGAAGAGCTTACAACCCGGTTTGGGCGGATTCTGGATAATTCGTCCAATGAGATATATGTCTTCGATGCTTCGACACTCCATTTCATCCAGGTAAATTCTGGTGCTCGTGAAAATCTTGGATACAGTATGGACGAATTGACCCATATGACTCCCCTGAGCTTTAAACCTGAATATACTCTGGAAACTTTCGAAAAACTGATCGAGCCATTGCGTTCGGGCAAAAAATCCGTGATCGGTTTTGAAACGGTACACAAACGCAAAGACGGTATGCTCTATCCTGTGGAGGTTAAACTGCAACTCATGCATAAAGAGACTCCGCCTGTATTCATCGCTGTTATTCAAGATATCACCATGCGAAAGCAGACGGAGGAGAAACTGGGGCAATATCGAGATCACCTTGAAGAACTGGTTGAGGAGCGGACGCAGGAATTAGAAAAATCACAGGAACAGTTACTCCATTCTGAAAAATTATCAGCACTGGGGAAACTCACCGGGTCTATATCCCATGAGTTTAACAACCCGCTTCAAGGGCTCAGAAATATCATAGGTATTTTGAGTGACTCGGCTCCTTCTGAGCAGGAAGTAAAACTTGCGGAGTTAGGTAAAAAAGAGTGTGACCGGATGGCAAAGATGATTGTGAGTCTAAGAAGTTTTTACAAACCTTCGTCAGGAAAAATTTCCGCTGTAGGCATCAACCAATGTATGGAAGATACCATTATTTTGGTAGCGAAGTCCCTGCAAGAAAAGAATATACGAGTTAACAAGAAATACTCTAACAATCTCCCGAAAGTTGAAGTTGTGGAAGACCAAATCAAGCAAATCCTGTTAAATCTTATTAGTAATGCTTCAGAGGCTATCTCTGAGGATGGGGGTCAGATTATATTGACTACAGAGGCACAGGGTTCTTGTGTAATAATGAAAGTTCGGGATACGGGTTCTGGTATTTCAGCAGAAGATAAAAAGAAGGTCTTTGAACCGTTTTTTACCACCAAGGGAGGCAAGGGAACAGGCTTGGGTCTTTCAATCAGTTATGGCATTATACAGGACCATGGTGGAAGTATTGAGGTGGAAAGCGAGTTGGGGGACGGTACGACCTTTACAGTAAGTCTGCCCGTCAAGAGAGTTTGATCATCTTTTAGAAAGGAGGTGTCCTCATGAAAAATCAAAATATTCTGGTTGTTGATGATGAAGAAAGTATTCGCCTGAGCCTTCAGCATCAGTTGGCTAAAAAAGGGTTTGCTGTTGACACGGCTGAAAGTGGGGAGGAGGCCATTGAAAAATTAGATAAGGATGCTTCCTACGATCTGGTGATCACCGATTTGAGGATGTATGGAGAAAGTGGGGTAGACGTCTTTAAAAAGGCGAGAGAAGTCAATGTGAATACTCCTGTGTTGATTATTACCGGGTTTGGTGGCGACTCACCTTTGTTTAAAGAGGCCATGGAACTCAAGCCCTGTGGTCATGCGTTTAAACCATTTGCCGAAGAGGAGTTTCTAGGGAAAGTAAGCGCTTGCCTTGGGTAGCCAATTGAAAGGTCTGACTCTCGAATTACAGGCGCTATTTTTTTTATTCACTCGGCCAGCCAGGAAACAGAAATCCTTTTGATATGCTCTGAGATTTATTACCAACCCCAACCATTACTCCTCGTATCACTCCCTGCTCATTTGTTCGCGCAATATTCGGGCTAACCTCCGTAGTTGTACAAAACCCCCATTTTTAACGAGAGCTTTGCATAACCCCGAGATTCTTCGTCACGTTGTTCCTCAGAATGACAAAATAGTCCTTTATTGTCATGCTGAGCCTGTCGAAGCATCTCGCTTCCCCGCCTTACAGAATCTCGTGTGTCTGTATTTCGTAGTTGTTTCCATCGGTGGTAATTTTGATGGCACCGTTGAGATCGGTTCTCCAGATAGTGACCCCGGCCTCTGAGTAACGACGCAACGTTTCCGGGTGGGGGTGGCGCATACGATTGAGGTAACCGCTGGAAAATATCACTGTGCCGGGGTGGACGGCATCAATAAAATTCTGTGAATTGGAAAACCGGCTACCGTGGTGCGGTCCCTTTAAAATATCTGCCTCGAGCTGGTGTGGGATTGTGACCAGTTTTTTTTCTACCTTATCGCCGATATCCCCGGTGAACAGCATACTGAAATCCCTATAGTCAAGACGCAGAACCAGCGAAAGGTCGTTGTCGACCCTTTGGTTTGAGGGCCGACCCGGTTCAGGGCCAGGGTGCAGAGGGGTGAGCCGGACATCACCGATGCGGATGGATTTGTTTATTTTTAATGGTATGAACTGCGCTCCTTTTTCCCGGGATTTTTTCTCAAGCTTCTGGAGCCGCCAACCAACGAAACCTTCACCCAGAGTTAGAAAATGTTTGACCGGAAAAAGGTCCAACAGAGAATGCAGTCCGCGAATGTGGTCGTTGTCGGAATGGGTGGCGACCATATAGTCAATGTTTCGGATTCCCCGGTGCCATAAATAAGGCGCAACCACCCGCTTGCCGACATCGAGTCGGTTTTTATAAAACCCTCCTCCATCCATCACCAGGGTTTCTCCAGTAGGAAATTCGATGAGAAGCGATTCACCTTGCCCGACATCCAGCATACTGATGGTCAGAGTATCGCCGGAAAACTGAAAGGCGCGCGGCCAGGAAAATAGAACCAGCGCGACCAGAACGGAAACAGTAAAACTTTTTTTCAATAGTCCGCCGACCTCCTTGTTGAATGCTTTGGTTTGTAGAATCAGCAGTCCACTAAAGAGAGCAGAAAAATAGAACACCAGCCATAAAGATGGAGGTGTCGGAACATACAAAGAGGCGAAAGAAAAGTTGGCAACGCCCTCGGGGAGCCATAAAAAAAATCGGGTGATTTCCACTATGGGCCATGCAGGCAAGGCGGCCAGAGCTGTGGAGAAGGTTCCCACCATGATCATCAATAGCACAGTGGGGATCAGCAGAGAAGCCAGGGGCACCATGAGTATATTTAAAAAAACACCGACCAGACTGACACGGTTGAACTGGTAAATCAGAACGGGAAGGGTGACAGCGGTGACGGTGACAGATATCAGGACTCCTCCGATTAAAATTTTCTCAAAGCGGGATTTTAAATACTGCCCCATGGACTCCTGAGTGTCAGGCGTTGAGGTGCGCATTAATTTTTGCGACCATGTGGGTTCCCCCATTCGGGCAACCGGGTCACTGTTGATCTGGGATAGCAGAGTAATGACAAGCAGGATTCCCCCAACTGCCAAAAAGGACAGTTGAAATCCCGCATCCATTATGGACGCGGGTTTCCACAGCAGAATGATAAAGCCGGCAGACAGGAAGACGTTAAAGAGACTGCTCTGCCTGTCAACTAAAACGGCTATCAGCAAGGCACTCACCATGATACCTGCTCTGAGGGATGATACTTTGGGGCCGACCACTACCATATAAAAAAGCACCGGAATCAGGCAGAGAACTGCGGTGACCTTTTTAGTATGTCCGGCGCGGGCGCTGTCTGGTTTTAGCCTGGAGAGTATAAAGAACACGATGGGCCAGAGAAGAAAATAAGATGCCGCCGCCACAAACCCGATATGCAATCCAGAAACGGCCATCAGGTGGGCCAATCCTGTAGCGATATAGTTTTCCCGGACTTCTGTTGGCAGGGAATCTTTCATTCCTAATACCATGGCTTTGAGCAAGGTGCCCTCTTCACCGGGAAACAGTTTTTCCAGGCTTGCTACGAGTCGGCTTCTTAACTGGTGCAGACCCGCATGCCAGAAAGGCAGGTCGAACCGGCCCGACCGTTTCATTGTTTCCGGTTTGGAGATGGTGCCGGTGACGTCAATACCTTTTGACTTCAGGTAGAGGCGGTAATCGAAGCGGCCCGGATTCTTAAAGTTACGCGGGATTTTCAGGCGCACCTGATCGAACCCGACCCGGTCCCCGGCTTTAAAAATATCGTGCTGTTTGTAAACGCTTACACGGGCGATTCCGTTTACACGTTGTGGGGGAGTGCCGAAAGATTCCAGTTCCAGCATGTAATAGGTTCGGTTCTCAAGCACACGCGGTGGTGAAATTATTTTTCCTTTTACCGCCGAGGTTTTCCCTTCTTCAATGTGGTAAATAATATTGTTTGATGAACGAGTTAAATCCGGCAAAGCCGGAGCCAGATATCCAAAACCGGCCAGGCAAAGGACAATAATAGATTTTCGCGAGAGAGTTTTATCGTGAGTGAGAAACAGGGCGAAGAGAAATAAGACAAGCGGTAATAATCCGGGTGCGATGAAGTAGCGGGTGGCGGGAAAGAAACCGCAAAGTCCGCTCATATAAGCGAGCAAAAATGGCAGAGTGGGAGGAGCCCGACGAGCGGTCAGTGGTAAAGACTCGTGAATTCGAGATAACGTATGTTGCATTATTGGTTTGCTTAAAGACCCCTTTAAGCCGAGATAACATTTGCCTGCAATAAAAAGCTATTGCAATTTGCCAGCGGAGGCTCTCCGCTCACGCCTAGTGGTCAGAGAACAACGAGGTCGATTTGTTTTCGGCCCATGTCCACACCGGAGACCCGTACCTTTACTTGGTCGCCGATTTGGAAACAGCGATGGCGTTTTTGCCCGATGAGTCGATGCTCGGGTTCGATGAACAGGTAATAGTCGTCCATGATACTGGAAATCTTGACCAGTCCTTCCACGAAAACCTCTTCGAGTTCGACAAAGAATCCGAATCCGGTAACGCCAACGATGATCCCGTGAAAGGTTTGACCAATTTTATCCATCATGAACTGAGCCCGTCGCAGGTCGGTCACTTCCCGTTCTATGGCCATGGCCTGGATTTCCATTTGAGTGGACTGTTCCGAAACTTCGGCGATGTGGGACAACAGCCCCTTTTTTTCTTTTGGTGGGCATTTGCGTTTCAGATATTTTTTGATGATCCGGTGCAGGATGAGGTCGGGATAACGACGGATCGGCGAAGTGAAATGGGCATAATGAGGAAAGCCCAGACAGAAGTGACCGGGGTCGGCCTCGGAATAACGAGCCTTCTTCATGGTGCGAAGGAGCAGAGTGTTGACAACTCTTTCTTCCGGGCGTCCCCGGATTTTTTTCAGCAGAGCCTGGAAATCTGTTGAGCGCACTGGTGAAGGAACCTTCAAGCCGAAAGAAGCGATGAACTCATTGAAATTGACAAGCCGTTCCGGGTTGGGAGCTTCATGAATCCGGTGGATGCAGGGTATGCCGCGTTCGTGCAGGTTGAGGGCGACAAACTGGTTGGCGGCCAGCATGAACTCTTCGATCAGTTCGTGTGCCAGATTATGTTCACTGATACCGATGCGCTTGACGTGGCCGGCAGAGTCCATATGAATTTCCGGTTCTGGCACATGAAAATCAACACTGCCGCTTTGGAATCTCTTTTTCCTCAGCAGTTGGCTGACATGGTGCATGTCGGTCAAGGTCTGCATGAACGGATCGTCTTCTTTTTTATTCTCCAGTAAATCGTGAACCTCGTTATAGGTGAACCGCCGCTGGCTTTTGATGATGGAGGGGTGCAGGCTTCCCGCGATAAAATTCGCCTCGCGGTCGAAGTCCATGATGGCACTGAGCGTCAGCCGCGGTTCGTCAGGTTTTAAACTGCAGGCCTCGTTGGACAGGGAAACGGGAAGCATGGGGATGACCCCATCGGCGTAATAGATGCTGGTTCCTCTTTCCAGAGCTTCCTGATCGAGCAGAGAGTTTTCCTGCACAAAATGGCTGACATCGGCGATATGGACACCTAGCCTGTATCCTTCTTCGAAGCGTTCCAGCGAAACCGCGTCATCAAAATCCTTGGCCCGCTCTCCATCGATGGTGAAGGTCAGCAGTTGGGTAAAATCTTTTCGTTTTTCCTGGAAACCGTCTTTTGCCTCCGCGTCCCGGGCCGCGTCAAGAACTTCCGGGGGAAACCCCTGGCGCACGCCATGTTTTCTGAAGATGGATTGGATCTCGACATTCGGGTCGTTGGAGGAGCCCAGCACTTCGGCCACTTTTCCGATGGGCGGTTGATGCCGGGTCGGGAAGGTCTCAATTTCCACATGCACGATTTGCCCGTTCTTGGCTCCTTTCTTGTGCTTGCCGGGAACAAAAACATCATGGAAATATTTGGCCTCGGTGGGAATGACCCAGCCATCCTTGCCAAAGGTCTCGTAGGTTCCAACAAGGTGAGAGGTGTTGCGTTGGAGAATACGTATGATACGCCCTGCTGGCTTTCCGGGTTCGCGTTCCGACTCGATCCGGACTACCACATGGTCTTTGTGCATGGCTTCGTTCATGTGGCGGGCATTGACGTAAACATCGTCTTCCCCATCTGGCTTGTCGGAAACAACGAACCCGAACCCGTTCGGGTGGCCGTGTAGTTTTCCGGTGACCAGATGCATTTCGTCGGGAAGCCCGTAGCGTCCTCCACGGATTTTTATCAGAGTACCATCGCCAGCCATTTCCTTGATGTGATTGCGGAACTCCCGCTTCTGGGTTTCGGGTATACCCAGCAATCGGGAAAGCTCCGCGACCTTCATGGGACGCGCGACTTTCTTTTTTATCAGGGAGAGAATTTTTTCTTGTGTGAGTTTCATGGCAGTAAGGGTTTTGTGTTTCCGTCTACTCTATCACGGCTTGGGGGTTAACGCCTAGGCAGGGAACCTCTGACGATATAAGCCGGGTTTTCTGCAGGTGGATTTTTTAGAGAGGTTCACCTATAATCCCTTTCAAGTGCGCTTTGAAAAATAAAGGAATGTAATGAAAGTACAAGTTGACTGGTTGAAAGAATATACCGAAATCGATGTCCCGGCGGATGAGCTGGGCCATGTTCTTACCATGGCCGGATTAGAAATCGAAAGCCATGAAACGGTTCAGTTGCCCGATGGAGAAAACAGCGAAGTGCTGGAACTGAATGTGACACCGAATCGAGGCTATTGTTTGTCGCATATTGGCGTGGCGCGTGAAGTTTCGGCACTGCTGAATAAATCTTTGAAACTTCCTGATCCGCTCAAGACTCTGGAGTCTGAATGGGGAACGGTTGCGGTGGCAGATCGCGTAGCGGTTGAAAATCTGGAGCCTGAATTGTGCCCCCGTTACTGTGCCCTGGTAATAGAAAATGTAAAAGTGGGTCCTTCACCGAAATGGTTGAAAGACAGGCTGACTGCTATTGGCCTTCGTCCCATCAATAATATTGTAGATATTACCAACTTCGTCATGATGGAATACGGCCAGCCTTTGCATGCGTTTGACCGGGATCTTTTAGCCGGCAATAAAATCATCATACGTCGAGCGAAAAAAGGCGAACCTTTCGCCAGCCTGGATGGTACCGAATTGAAGCTGGAGCCGGATGCCCTGGTCATTGCCGATGGTGAAAGACCTGTGGCCCTGGCGGGAATTATGGGCGGTACCAATAGCCAGGTTTCTGAAACCACTCGTGATGTTGTACTGGAGAGTGCCTGTTTTGATCCGGCTACGGTTCGCCAGGGGTCAAAAAAATATGGACTGCGTTCGGATTCTTCTTACCGCTTTGAGCGCGGTGTGGATTTCAATGGTGTGGTTTCTGCCCAGGCTCGTGCTGTACTGATGATGAAAGAGCTGGCAGGGGGAGAAATATGCTCAGGCCGGGTGGATATTAATTCTGAAACTGGGAAGTTGAAAAATGTTTCGCTGAGAGTGGACCGGGTGAACCAGCTTTTAGGGACTAATTTTGATACAGCGGAGGTTGTGAATCTGCTTTCCCAGTTGGGCATGAAAGTCACGAAGCAACCGGAAAGATCGTTGGAGGTGAAAATTCCCAGTTTTCGTCCCGATCTTTCGCGCGAAGCGGACCTGATTGAGGAGATCGCCCGCATTGATGGGTTTGATAAGGTCGATACGGTTTATCCGGTGGCGGGAGTGAGGCCAGTCAGGATATCTGCCAGGCAAAACATCATTGAGAAGGCGCGGGAAGTTTTCTGTTGTGCCGGATTTGCCGAGACCATTCATTACAGTTTTATTGAACGTGTGTATGCGGAAGAATTCAAAACCGCTTTTGCTTCAGAGCAGGTGATTGCATTGAAAAACCCTTTGAGTTCTGACTACGACACCATGCGAACCAGCTTGCTTCCCGGCTTGTTGAAGACAGCGGCGCTCAATTTAAGTAAGGGACAGAAACCGCTCAAACTTTTTGAGGTAGGCAGTGTTTATTCTTCTTCTGCTACCGGAGCACGCACGGAAAAAGCGGTGCTTTCAGCTATTGTGCTGGGGCCGTATGAACTCACTCCCTGGAAACCGCGGAGCGGGGGTTACGATTTCTATGATCTTAAGGGAACGCTGGAAACGCTGATTACGCACTTACATTTAAAGTTGGAAATTTTTCCGGATAGCAGACCGTTTCTCGTGCCGGAAAAATCGGTGCGGGTGCAGATAGGTGATAAGGAGTTGGGGTATCTGGGGCAAATGACACCGGAACAGAATCTGGTTGGGGAGTTGGATGTTTATGCCCTGGAGCTCGATTTGGGAGCTCTGGAAAAATCGGCCCCTTACAAGTTTCAGCCGATTGCCAAATTCCCTGAGATATACCGTGATATTTCTATTCTGGTGGATCGATCCGTTACTTCGCAAAAGGTTGCAGACCTGATCCTTAAAACCGGCAATCCCTTGATTCAAAAAGTTGAACTGTATGACCATTTTGCGGGGAAGAAAATTCAGGCCGATAAAAAGAGCCTCACCTTTGCCTTGTCTTTTCAGTCTGCCGAGAGGACACTTTCCGATGAAGAGGTCAATCCGTTATTTGAAAAAATTGTGCAAACCTTAAAGAGCGAATTGGGTGCTTCTCTAAGGGAATAAGAACGAACGTTATTTAAGTTTTGGCCAAAGGTAGCTCTACCGTAAAACAACTTCCCTCGCCCAAAGTACTCTCTGCGGAAATAGTTCCATTCATAGTATCCAATAGTTGCTTGGTGATGGAAAGACCAATGCCGACCCCTTCAACCTTGATTTTATCTCTGTCTAACCTTGTAAAAGGTTCGAATATATCTTCTATCATCTCCTTTGGAATTCCCATGCCCGTATCCTTGATACGGATTTGAACTTTTTTATCGTCTATTGCCTCCCAACTCAGATCGACTGTTCCTGCCTCCTTGTTGTACTTGATAGCGTTTGTCAACAAATTCAGCATTACCTGTACTAACCGGGCTCTGTCGGCAAGAACAAGCAAGGTCTCTTCTTTCAACGGGCGGGCTTTTATTTTTATGCCCTTTTTCTCGGCAAGGGAACGAACCAGCATCATTGTTTCATCCAACGCCCCCTGAAGAGAAAAATCCTCAATTTTGAACTCAAGTGCCCCTGTCTCAATTCTGGAAAGATCGAGGACATCATTGACAAGAGTGAGAAGGTGGTGCCCTGCATTCAGTATTCGTTCTGTATTATCCCTTTGAACCGTAGATAGGGGTTGATCTGTATCAAGGGTCAGTAGCTGGCTGAACCCCAGGATTGCATTCAAGGGTGTACGAAGTTCATGGCTCATTCTGGACAAAAATTCTGTTTTAGCTCTATTGCCAGCTTCCGCATCATTTTTAGCATTCAATATTTCCTCTTCATATCCATGGTGTTCGATGGCGATACCGGCAATATGTGAGGCCGAATTCATCAATTCCAACTCTTCCTTCGATGGTTCGCATATTGTTTTATAATATGTGGCAAAGGTTCCTACGACTTTGCCCTTGGAGTTTCTGATGGGTGAGGACCAACAAGCCTTGAGATCAAAAGAAAGCGCAATTTTTTTATAATCTTCCCATAACGGATCACTGGAAATATCTTTGGCGATCACACGCTTGCCTGTAAAAGCCGCTGTGCCGCAGGAACCCGCCTTAGCCCCAATGTTCATTCCATTAATTGCTTCGTTATAAATCTCGGGAAGATGAGGGGCCGACCCTGTAAGCAGTTTTTGCCCGGTTTCATCGAGCAACAGTATGGAGCAAATCGTTTCTTCAGATTGTTGCTCGACAAGAAAAACCAGGCCATCCAGAACTTTTTGGAAGGAATGACCTGCTGTTAGCATTTCCAATATTTTATTGTATCCATCCAGCAACCGATTATTGCGAGTCAATAAATTTTCAACACGCTTTCGTTCAGTCAACTCCTTTTGCAGGTCGATGGTTCTTTTTAAAACCTGTTTTTTAAGAACGCGATTTGAAATAATGATGCTTGCAACAGCAAAGAGCCCCAGGACCGAGATAAAAGGTATCGCAATATCCTTGAAGGTCAAAGAAGGAGATGGTTTCAGGCCGACCCATTTCCTGTTGATTTCAATTTTCTCGCTTTCGTCAATCAGGTCGATTCCCTTTTGCAGGATCTGATTGAGTTCAGGCCAGTCATTTCTTGAAGCAAACCCCCATTTATAAACATAACCGGATTCTCCCACCACCCGGAGGTTAGTGATTCCATCCTTTTCAATATAATAGCTGGCCAGAGCAATATTGGCGATCATGGCATCTACCATTCCAAAAGATACTTTTTTCAGGCCTGCGGAAATATCGGGGACAACATCCAATTCAATATCAGGGTGGTTCATAGAGAGATGGTCATGAATCCCATACCCGGAAATAACAGCCACCTTTAAACCCTTGAGCTCTTTTAAGGAAAGAGTCTTTTCTATGTTTTTTCTAACAATGACTACTGCGGGAAGTTCGATAAAAGGTTTGGTAAACAGCATGTATTCCAGGCGTTGCGGGGTGGGAGTGGCGGCTCCCCACATATCAGATTCCCTTGCCTTGGCTTTTTCAATGACTTCGTCCCAGTTTTTATATTTTAAAATTTTAAAATCGATATCCAACTTTTTTTCTAGTAAGGCAATATAATCTGCAGCAATTCCCGTGTATTTCCCCGATTCATCGATATGTTCTAGGGGGAGAAAATCCGGGTCCGGCGATAGCCTGATGTGAGGATGACTTCGAAGCCAAACCCTTTCCTCATGGGTCAAACCCGCACTCGATTCTCGCTCAAGAATCGTTTCCTCTGCCAAAGCGGTACCGCCCAACATCATTAACAGGGGCAAAAAAAAGAGTGAAATTTGTTTCATTAATTTCATTTCAAATTTGGATATGAGTGACTCAACCAAACTCACTGAAAATTATCCAGGCTGAGCTGAGTTGACCTGAAGTGTAACATTTGCCTACCCCCTTGTGAATGAAGTCTTTTTGAATGAAAATGGGGGTTTAAAGGAATAAAGAGGTTATTGACACCCCAACACCCCGGTGCTACGATTCGGCCATGCCTAAACCGGATATTCATCAGTTGGAAGAACGTGTATTGACCCTGATGAGGGAGTTCCGCCGCCTTAAGGAGGAAAACCAGGGGCTGTCCAACCAGGTTGATCAACTGAGCCGTGAAAAAACGGCTATGGCAAAAGAAAAAAGCTTGAATCAGGGTAAACAGGACCGCCTCTCCCAGTTGGAAACCGTGAGTCGAAAAAATGAAAAGGCCCGGAAAGCCATGCGGACGAAGGTTCAGTCCCTGTTAAAAAATCTGGAAAAATTTGACTTGGCGTAATGAAAGATGGCGAACAGTAAAAAAATTCAGATTTATGGAAAAACCTATAGCTTGAAAAGCTCTTCGTCAAAAGTGGACGCGGAAGAGGTAGCGGCTTATGTGGATTCGCGCATGAAAGAGCTGGCCGATGCCCGCAGTAAAACCACCACTTTGGACTTGGCCATCCTCGCGGCACTCAATATTGCGCAGGAATTATTGGAGTTGAAAACCCAGGCCGGGGCGACAGAAGAAGCCGAGGGAGAGAAACTCAGGCAATTGGTCGAGGCTCTCGATAGGGAGCTTCAACATATTGAAAAATAAGAGATTTTCTGCGATAGATAGGCCTTGAGGGGCCGGGGTCTTTATGCTAGGATGTGGTTGAATTTGAAGTGGTGTCTCCCTGTTGTGTTCGAGTAAGAGTTTAATTTCTTGAGCCAACAGTTTGTGAACGGGGTTGATGGATCGACTGTGGTGTGCAGGCCCTCTCTGGGAGGGAAGCCTAAAACAGTTCACGGATACCCCACCTGTCCTTGACAGGTTCAAAAAATAGTTTTTGCGCGGCATTACGGGGAGACTTCTTGAGTGTTTAAGAGCTTAGAGGGTTGGACTCCAGCCTGACCGAGCCTGAATATATATCCGGTTTCTGGAAAAATTGAAATCGGACCCAATTGGGAGTGAAGTTGAACGGAACGGGAAAGCCTGTTTCGTTTTTAGATATATCCGCGCAAGGTTGCCCTTCTTACGGTGCTGTAGTCTACCTTGCCCAACCTCCCCTTTGCCGGTTTAGGTCGGTTTTTCTCCTTGGTTTTCCCTTAAAAGCCTAACGAATAGAGTAGTTTGTGATTCTAGTGCCTGACGGGTGGGCAGTAACCTGACGATAATCCTGGGTGCGGAAAATGAATTTTGCCTCCATGAAAATGGATAAATTTGCAGTTCGTCAGGAAATGAAGTTGCGGCGGGATGCCATGAGCCTGGACGAGGTTTTAAACTCGAGTCGGGCTATAGAAGACAGGCTGTTTGCCTGTAAGGAATTTTCTGCTTGCCGGGATGTAATGTTTTACCTCTCGTTTGGCAGTGAAGTGCGTACCGATGAAATGATTACGCGTTCCCTCGAAAACCACCAACGGGTTTATGCCCCGCGACTGGTAAAGAAGGAACGGCGACTGGAAGTGTGTGAAATTACAAGTATGGATCAGGAGTTTGCGTTGGGTTCTTACGACATTCGTGAGCCTTCCCGGCTCAACACCGTGTCTCCGTTAAAAATCGATGCCGTCATTGCGCCAGGGTTGGCGTTTGATTATTCCGGTAGGCGAGTTGGTTTTGGCGGGGGTTATTTTGACTGGCTTTTCAAACAACTGCCAGAGGGGGCTCTCCGTTTGGCAGTGGCTTACGGGTTCCAGGTTTCGGATTCGGTTCCTCAGGATCCCTGGGATGAGAGGGTCAAAAAGATTTTTACTGAAAACGATACGATAAACTGCTGAGTCACCGGAAGGCCGAGTTGGTTTATTTCAAATATTGAGGTTTTGCCATGCATATTTTTACTGTCATTAAGGTTAACTTTATAACCCTGTTGTTGGGGATGTTTGTTGCTTTGGTGGTTGGCTATATTCTGGGTTATTTTTTGCGCAAAATGTTTACCGAGTACCAGATCAAGGAAGCGGAAGAACGCGGAAAGAAAATTATCGATGAAGCGGACAAAGTGGTGGAGAACAGGTTGAAATCTGCAGAGATTGAAGCGCGCGAAAAATCTTTGGTGGTGGAAGCCGAGCTTGAAAAGAAAATGAAAGGTCGACAGGAAGGCTTGCGTAGCCTGGAAAATGAGCTGGAAAGAAAAGACAGGGACCTCAAGACGGAAGGCCATAAATTTCAGACACGGGAAAAGGAGCTTGCGGAACAAAGCAGTAAGCTTGTTGATAGGGAAAAAGGGGTCGAACAGCAAAAATCCGAGTACCAGAACCTGGTAGCGGAAGAGCTGAAAAAACTTGAGGTGATTGGTTCCTACACCGCCGAAAAGGCACGCGAGGAGGTCAAGAACAAGATCGTCGATGAAGCCAAAATGGATGCGGCGCGCGAAGTGAAAAGAATCGAGGAAGATGTTAAAAAGCGCGCAGATGAGGAGGCCTGTAAATTAATTACCATGGCTGTCCAGAGGCTGGCCTCAGATCATGTGGCAGAAACCACCGTTTCGGTGGTGGAACTGCCTAGCGATGATATCAAAGGTCGAATCATCGGTCGGGAAGGAAGAAATATCCGGGCTTTAGAGCAGGCTACCGGAATCGATTTGATTATTGACGATACCCCTGGCGCTGTGGTGTTGTCGGGGTTTGATCCCATCCGGCGGGAAGTGGCTCGCCGCGCATTGGAACAGTTGACCCTCGATGGCCGGATCCACCCGGGACGTATTGAAGACGTTGTCAATAAATGCAAAAAAGAAGTCACCCGACAAATTACAGAAGCCGGTGAACAGGCTGTTTTAAATGTTGGTATTGATAATATTAATCCTGAAATCGTTAGATTACTGGGTCGGCTCAAATACCGGACCAGTTATACCCAGAACGTTCTTGAGCATGTGCAGGAGGTGGCGTTTGTTTGTGGGGCCATTGCCGCAGAATTGGGTTTGAACGTGGCTCTGGCTAAACGCGCAGGGTTACTACACGATATCGGCAAGGCCATTGATCACCAGACCGATGGGACGCATACCCAATTGGGAGTTGATATTGCGAAACGCTACAACGAACATCCTTTTGTCGTCAATGCGATTGCCGCTCACCATGAAGATTGTGAGGCGGAATCTCCATACGCTGTTTTGGTGGCGGCAGGGGATACCATTTCTGCGTCCCGGCCCGGAGCCCGGAGGGAAATGCTGGAAACCTATGTCAAACGTATGACACAGTTGGAAGTTATTGGCGATTCCTTCAAAGGCGTACAAAAAACCTTTGCCATTCAGGCAGGTCGTGAAGTGAGAATTATTGTCATGCCTAATGGCATTGATGATTCGGGGGCCGGTATGCTGGCCAGGGATGTTGCGAAGAGAATTGAAAAAGAGGTGACCTACCCAGGGGAAATTAAAATCACCGTTGTTCGAGAGACCCGACATACGGAGTTCGCCCGATAACAACAAGGCTACGCCTTGAGGAAATGAACAATAACTTTATCTGGCTAGCAACAGGTTGAGGTGGCTTGGCAAGTTTTTGTTGCCTGCTACTGGCGGCTCGCCAGAGAATATAATAAATTGGTACTACATGGAAGATTTAGGACGGCTGGTTAAACTCAGACACGAAAAACTCGATGAACTCCGGGACATGGGAATCTCTCCCTACATCAACCGGTTTCATGTTAACACCACCCTTTTGGCCCTGATTGAAAAGTATTCTGATATGTCCAAGGAAGAATTGGATGAGAAAAACTCAGAGTACATAACCGCTGGGCGCATGATGAGCCGGCGCAAGCACGGCAAAACTATCTTTGTGAATATCAAGGATGCGTCAGGAGAAATCCAGGCTTTTGTTAATAAGAATGCACTGGGCGAATCTGCCTACGAGATGTTCGGCAAATTTGATATCGGCGATATCATTGGCGTTGAGGGCCGGATTTCGAAAACCAAAACGGGTGAGCTGACTTTGTTTGCCAGCAAAGTGACTTTACTTTCCAAGTCGCTTCTTCCTCTACCTGAAAAATGGCACGGGCTTAAAGATGTGGAGCTTCGTTACCGACAGCGCTATGTGGACCTGATCGTCAATCCGGATGTGAAAAAAGTTTTCATCGCCAGAAGCCAGATCATCCAGGCGTTGCGGGATTACCTGAATGAACGGCAGTATCTGGAGGTGGAAACCCCGATGATGCATTCGATCCCTGGGGGGGCTACCGCAAAACCTTTTAAAACCCATCACAATGCACTGGATATGGAACTGTATCTCCGTATTGCTCCAGAGCTTTACCTGAAAAGGCTGGTGGTGGGTGGTATTGAAAGGGTTTACGAGATCAACCGGAGCTTTAGAAATGAGGGTATCTCCACCGAGCATAACCCCGAATTCACCATGGTGGAGTTTTATACTGCTTACGCCGATTACAATGACTTGATGGGCCTGACGGAAGATTTATTCCGTTATATTTGTAACCGGGTGTTCCCGGAAAATAATTGCAAGTTCCCCTGCCTCTCAAGCGAAGGGGAGGAGACGATAGATTTTTCCCAGCCGTTCAAGCGTTGCACATTCCGCCAATCACTTATTGATATCGGTGGAGTTGCAGAGGAGGCTCTGGATGACCCGCAAAAGGCGGTGGCGTTTGCTTTGGAGAACAAAGTCTCCATCGAAAAGAAGGATCACCATGTGAAAATTCTGGCTAAACTGTTTGATCATTTTGTCGAACCCCGGTTGGTTCAGCCGGTTTTCATTACCGATTATCCTATAGAACTCTCACCACTCTCCAAGAAAAAGGAAGACGATCCCAGTCTGGTAGAGAGGTTTGAGCTATTCATCGGCGGAAAAGAAATTGCCAACGCATATACTGAGTTGAACGATCCAATAGACCAGAAACAAAGATTTGAAGAGCAAGTCGCTGAGCGCCAGGCGGGGGATGATGAGGCCCATTGGATGGATCACGACTTTATCCGCGCCTTGGAATATGGCATGCCTCCCACCGCTGGGGAGGGTATAGGAATCGACAGATTGGTCATGTTGTTGACTAATAGCCCGTCCATAAGAGATGTTATTTTTTTCCCGCAATTGAAAAAAGAATCCTGATTCGGGAAACAAACCGGTCATTTATTGATTCGTCCCCCTGATATGTCCTACGAACTTTTCATCAGCCTTCGTCACCTCAAGGCCAAACGGTCGCAGAAATTTATTTCGCTCAACACCTGGATTTCCGTTGGAGGGGTTGCCCTGGGTGTTATGGCGTTGATTGTGGTTATTGCTGTCATGTCAGGATTCAGCAAAGACTTGCGAGATAAAATTCTGGGAACCAATAGCCATGTTGTGGTCACCAATATCACGCGGACCGGCATGGAAGATTACGAAGCTGTTATTGAAAAAGTACTAAAAGCGCAAGGTGTGAGTGCCGTTGCTCCATTTATTCTGAACCAGGTGATGTTGACCAATGGGGGCACTGCTGTAGGGGTGGTAGTGCGCGGGGTGGACCCTGCCCGGGAAGCCGGAGTTTCTGATCTTGAAAAAAACCTGGTGCAGGGAAGCCTGGAAATGCTGGGAGGCCCGAAGAAGTCTTCCGGAAAGTCCCGTCGAGATGGAATCATTCTGGGGAAGGAACTGGCGCGTCGGCTGGGTGTGCAACATGATGATGTTGTGTCGATGGTTGCTCCAGCATCAAGGGTGACACCTATGGGCTTGATTCCCAAAATTAAATTGTTCAAGGTGGTAGGTTTTTTTGAGTCGGGTATGTTCGAGTACGACTCCAACCTGGCTTTCATTTCCATATACTCCGCACAAAAGTTTTTTGCCATGAAGGGAAAGGTCAGCGGCATTGAGATCCGGGTGGAAGATATCGGGCTGGCAGATCAGGTTGCCGCAGAAATTCAGCATAGTTTGGGATTTCCCTATTACGCCAGAGACTGGATGCAGATGAACAAAAATTTATTTTCTGCATTGCGCCTGGAAAAAATTGTGATGTTCATCATTCTAATTCTGATCATTCTGGTGGCGGCTTTTAATATTGTCAGCACCTTGTTCATGGTGGTTATGGAAAAGAGCAAGGAAATCGCCATTCTGAAATCCATGGGGGCTTCCCGAGCCAGCATTATGAAAGTCTTCAGCTACCAGGGGTTGATCATTGGCATCATCGGGACAGCGATCGGTTGCATTGGCGGTTTTACTGTTGTGCCGAACCTGAATGAGATTGTCGGTTTCATTGAAACCCTTTTTGGTATCACCGCTTTCCCCAGCGATGTGTATTATCTGGACAGGTTGCCTTCAGAGATTCAGTACTTCGATTCGTTTCTTATTGTTGTGTTTTCGATTGTCATTTGTTTTTTGGCCTCATTGTACCCAGCTTGGAGAGCTTCCCGGCTGGACCCTGTGGAAGGTCTGCGCTATGAGTGATTTGAATTTGGCCGCCTCGGAACAAAAATGTCTGATCGAAGCGGTTGATGTTGATAAAAGCTACTCGACCCCACGCGAGGTGATTCACGTTCTTACCCAGGCGAACCTTAAGGTTTTATCGGGAGAGGTGTTGGGAATTGTTGGCGCGTCCGGGGTGGGGAAGAGCACCCTCCTGCATGTCCTGGGGGGACTCGACAAGCCGATGGCGGGAAGCATCCTGTTTCAAGGAAAGGATATTTATAAACAGTCCAACGGCTATTTGGAAAACTTCCGCAATGGTCATATTGGTTTTGTGTTCCAGTTTTTTAATTTGCTACCCGATTTTACCGCATTGGAAAACGCCATGCTTCCGGCCCTGATCCGCAATCAGGACAGTCATCTTGCCAAAGAGAGGGCGGAATACCTGTTATGCGAGGTGGGCATGAAGGACCGGATGCACCACAAGCCAAGCGAGCTGTCGGGAGGAGAAAGCCAGCGCGTGGCTCTTGCCAGAGGACTCATCAATCAGCCGGACCTGCTTTTAGCCGATGAGCCAACGGGGAATCTGGATAATCATGCCAGCGACCAGCTGATAGAATTGATTCGAAAACTTAATCAGGAATTTGATCAGACATTTGTGATTGTTACACACAGCCAGAGAGTAGCAGGGCAACTTGACCGGGTGGTGGAGTTGGTCGATGGAAAACTCAGTGCGATCAGACAGAACCTGGTCCTTTAAAGGCTGGCCAGCGTGACGCTGGACCCAATGAGCAGAATTCTGGTCGGCGGGCAAAGAACTGTCTCGGCTTAATGAGCCGTTGCTAGCTCTCTCCCACGCAAAATAAATTTTTGAGAAGGGGAAACCATGAAGCTGGAAAAGATCGCTGAATTGATTGGAGGAAAATTAAAAGGCGATGGTTCGGTGGAGATATCAGGGATCAATAATATTGAGCAGGCAGAGGAAGGACAGATTACCTTCCTCAGCAAAAAAAAGTTCCTCAATATACTGAATCATTCCCAGGCCTCCGCCGTGCTGGTGAAGGAAGCGATAGATATTTCGATTTCCCAGGTTATCGTTGCCAGCCCAGAGCTTGCCTTTGCCCGTTTGTTGAGAGAGTTTCACCCCGAACCAAAACCGAAAGCGGGTATTCATGACCGGGCTGTAGTTGGCAAAAATGTTAAGCTCGGTGAACAGGTTACCCTGTCTGCAGGAGTGTGCATCGGGGATGATGTAGAGATCGCGGATCATGTTCATTTGTATCCGGGTGTGGTGGTGGGTGACCGATGCCAGATTGGTAGCCATACTGTCCTCCACTCTAATGTTACGCTTTACCGCGAGACGGAATTAGGCAGTCATGTGATCCTTCATGCGGGAGTGGTGATTGGGGCAGACGGTTTTGGTTACGCTCTGGATGAAAAAGGGGAGCATTTTAAAATAAACCAGATCGGTCGGGTGGTGATCGAGGACCATGTCGAGATCGGGGCAAACAGTTGTGTGGATCGGGCGGCATTGGGCACAACGCGCATCAAACGGGGAACCAAAATAGACAATCTGGTTCAGATAGCTCACAACTGTACCGTCGGGGAACACTCCATTCTGGTGGCGCAGGTGGGGTTGGCCGGGACTTGTACCCTGGGTCATCATGTGGTGCTGGCGGGGCAGGCGGGAATTGCCGATCATATTACGCTGGGAGACCAGGTCACCATCGCGGCTCAGACAGGGGTGTTCCGCAATATCGAGAGCAACAAGGTGTATGGGGGTACTCCTGCGATTCCCCTGGACGAATGGAAAAAATATGTAACCGCTTTGCCCAAAATTCCGGAATTGCTCCGTAAAATTCGCGACTTGGAAAAGCGATTGAAGGAGATTGAAAACAATCCATCCTCCCGGTAGAATATTCTTATCCGCGTTGTTCTTAAAAACAACTAACATTTTTATTAGAAGCAATAGATTATGTTTATATTCCGGGCCTTGGTCCTTTCCTTTCTGTATATTTTTACCTTGGGTGCAGTTTCTTCGCCGATGTCCGGAACGGCCATCGAGAAGTACATCCAGAAAAAACTAAAGCGCAACAACAAGACCCTCAGGATTAACGAAAAGAATCTGGGCGATTCGGGTTTGGCTGTTTTGGCCCAGTCACCACTGATCCGTTCTGTTACGACTCTGGTTCTGTATAAGGTCAATATCAGCGATGAAGGGGTTCGTGCTTTGGCTGAATCGCCTCACCTGAAGAATCTGGAAGCCTTGTATCTGGAGCATAATTTTATTACTGACCAGGGGGTGGAGACCATTTCCAAATCCACGACCTTTTCAAAGTTGAAAATTTTGAACCTTTTTTATAACCAGATCACCGATGCGGGCGCGAAGGCTATTGCAGACTCAGACACCCTGACTCAATTAACGGAGTTGAATCTGAACTATAACCTGATAAAGGGGCCTGGAGCCATTGAGCTGACGCATTCAAAAAAATTGCCCAATCTTCATAACATCGAGTTGGCATACAATCCCATTGAAGAAAGTGGGAAACAGGCTTGGAAGCGTTTCCAGTTGATGGAAGGATTTAAAGAACTCCACCGCAAGAACCAGTTAAGTCAGGTGGGGGAGGGGCTGATCGGGAACTTTGGGGTTCTGGTATTGCTGGACTTTGCTTTTGTGTCAGAGTTGGAGACACTGGATTTGAGGGATAATGATTTGACCGATGAGGCAGTGATTGCCCTTTCAAAATCCAAAAAACTGGAAAGATTGGTTTCGCTGAACCTGTCCAAAAATAATATTACTGATGCAGGGGCTCAGGCACTGGCAGGATCCGAAAACCTGAAAAGGCTGAAGACACTGAATTTAAACTTTAACCGTATTGGGGATGAAGGAGCCAAGGCGATTGCTCGGTCCTCGCGACTGGCGAATCTGGAGTCCCTAAAGCTGGGCCAGAACAAAATTGGTACCGAAGGAGCCCGTGCGCTGAATGAGTCTGAAAACCTCGAAAACCTGGTTCACCCTATATTCGGTTTCTACTGATACACCCCTGCAAAATAATTAATAAACAGCGAAGCGTTTTTTTCTTTATGATAAAATAGAGAGAAATCATTTCTTAGAGTGCTTTATTTAAAACATGGTGCAGATACTAGAATTTGAACGCGAGATTTTTGCCCTGGAAACCCAGATCCACGATCTGGTTTCCCTGTCTCATATGTATGACAGTGTTGGCGATATCACTCATGAGATCGCAAAGCTTAAAAAAAAGCTTCGCCGAATGAAGCACGATGTGTATTCCAATCTAAAGGGTTGGGATAAAACCCTGGTGGCGAGGCATCCTGACAGGCCTTACACTCTGGATTATTTGGGTCTGGTCTTCACGGATTTTTTTGAGCTTCACGGTGATCGTCACGGAGGTTATGGCCCTTCCATTGTTGGAGGGGTGGCAAGGTTTGATGGCAGGTCCGTGATGGTGGTGGGTCATCAGAAGGGAAGGGACAATAAAGAAAAAATCAGGCGGAACTTTGGCATGTCTCAGCCTGCGGGATATAGAAAAGCTCTTCGGTTGATGCAAATGGCAGAAAAATTCAATATGCCCGTTATCACCTTTATCGACACGCCTGGGGCTTACCCGGGTGTAGATGCAGAAGAGAAGGGGCAGGCTGAAGCGATTGCCACCAATATGTTCAGCATCATTCCACTGAAGGTGCCCATTATCTGCGTGGTAATTGGAGAGGGCGGGTCTGGCGGTGCTTTAGCGATTGGGATTGGTGATCATATTACGATGCTTGAGCACTCTGTCTATTCGGTGATCTCACCTGAGGGTTGCGCTTCCATTCTTTGGGGAGATAAAGAAAAAATTTCCCAGGCGGCCGATGCCCTGTGTATCACTGCGAATGATCTCCTGAAATTTAAAGTGATTGATGAAGTTGTCCGCGAACCCCTTGGTGGTGCCCACCGCAACCACAAGCAGGCCGCCATACGTATGAAAAAATCCCTGCGTAAGAATCTTGATCGATTGACACAAATTCCTTTGAGCGAGTTGATCCTGTTGCGGGAGAAAAAATTCCGCGAAATGGGTAAGTTCGTCGAAGAAGCCCACTAGCCACTAGGCGTGGGGCCAGTGTGCCGTCGCTTTATTTGGCGAGCAAAGAGTTGTCTCGGCACAATCAAGCCCTTGCCCAGTTCCCACCCACTCTGTATATTGTATGAGAGGTTCTAAATCCCCCCAACCCCCCTTATCAGGGGGAATTATTAAAGTATTGCGCTTGAGGGCTTGGCCTGCTTTATGGGCAATGCAGTGCTGGCCCCACGCCTAGTGGTTAGAGGTGTATTTGTTGGCGGAACAGTTGGGCATATTCCGAGTCTGTGCCGATCAGGGAATCGTGGTCTCCTGTTTCAACCAGTTCTCCGTTTTTCAGAACCAGAACCCGGTCTGCTCCTTCCAGGGTTGACAAGCGATGCGCGACAATCAAGGTAGTGCGTCCTGCCATCAATACTTTTAGAGCTTGCTTGATGTGGTTCTCGGTTTCAGTGTCCACCGATGAGGTGGCTTCGTCCAGCACCAGGATCGGCGGATTTTTCAGGAACGTCCGGGCGATGGCGATGCGGTGCTTTTCTCCACCAGAAAGTTTCACTCCCCGTTCCCCAACCCGAGTGTCGTATCCGTCTGGAAGATTTTTTATGAATGGGTCGGCGTGTGCCGCGACAGCGGCTGAAATGACCTGCTCCCGGTCAGCTTCAATATTTCCGTAAAGAATATTTTCCGCTACAGTACCGTTGAATAGGAAAGGGTCTTGCGCGACCAGTCCGACTTGTTCGCGCAGATAAGAAAGTTTCAGGTTCTTTATCTTGTGGCCGTCAATGAGAACGGACCCCGACTCGACATCATAAAACCGCATGAGTAGTTTAATCAGGGTGGATTTCCCGCTCCCGGTATGTCCGACAACGGCAATCTTTTCACCGGCGGCGATGGTGAAGTCAACCTCCTGGATGGCGGGTTTCCCTGGGATATAAGAAAAACCCACCCGGTCAAATTGAATCTCGCCCCGGACATTGGTGGAGGGGAGAAGAGCATTTTCCGCATCTTGCACCTCGGGCACGGTGTCGATAATTTCAAACAACCGTTCCCCGGAAGCTAATGCGTGTTGAAGCATGTGATTGACCGAATGCAGTTGGTTGATCGGAGTATAAAATAAAGCCAGATAGCCAACGAAGGCGACCAGAGAGCCAACGGTAATATCCCCGGCTTGCACCAGCCCCACTCCATACAAGAGAATCAAAACCGTGCCGAGGGAACCGAGAAACATCATGGACGGGGAATAGAAGGCCCATAACCGCATGACCTCCAAAGTGCCATCGCAGTAATCCCGACTGCGTTTTTCAAATTGTTTGATTTCATGAAGCTGACGATTAAAGGAAAGTGTTTCACGAATTCCAGAAATGGAGTCCTGTAGCTTGGCATTCATTTTTGCGGCCCTTTTCCGTACAACGTGATACTGATCGTGGGCCTTGGAGGTATAGAACCACGCGCCATAAATCAGAATAGGAATTGGAATCAGGGCCACCACGGCCAGTTTCCAATGCATATAAAAAAGTATGATGGAAATACCGATCAGAGTCAGGATCGCGGTCACGACTTGTTCCACGCCATCGATAAAAATACGCTCGACATAATTCACGTCATCGTTGGCACGAGACATCAACTCGCCGGTGGAGCGGTTTTCAAAATAGCTCATGGACAAATTCTGCAGTGCCCGGTAAACGTCGGACCTTAGATCGAACACCACATTCTGCTCGACTTTGTTGTTGATCATTATGCGTCGGTGATTGGTGAAGTTTCGTGCCAGATAGACACCGGCCAAGCCTACTATGGGTCCGTAAAGCCATAACGATTCTTCGCCTTCCACCAGCTGATCGACAACCAGCTTAATTAGCCAGGGTGGGATCAGATCCAGAAGGGTGGTGGAGACGGCTAAAAACAGGGTCACCGCTACCCCTCTCCGGTAGGGCTTTAAATAACTCAATACTCGCAGAAGAGCTTTCATATTTTCTAGTTAAGGGTAAGTCGTTGAATTGCTATAATTAAGATTATAATGATTACTTTATAATACCAGACGGTTTTTAGATGAGTATTAAAACTTGCAAGTAAAATTCAACTCGGGCGAGGTATATGGAATACAGGAAACTGGGAAGCAGTGATCTTAAAGTGTCGGTGATTGGTTATGGTGCGTGGGGAATAGGCGGAGCCCCCTTCTGGAATAATGAGGGCCATACAAAATCCTTAAACTCTATCAAGAAAGCGTATGACCGGGGAATCAATTTTTTTGATACGGCTCCGGTTTATGGTTTCGGTCATTCCGAGGAACTGATTGGAAAGGCTCTCAAGCCTGTGCGGGATAAAGTGATTCTTGCTACCAAATGCGGACTGCGCTGGGACAAGGAAGCGCTGGGTTCAATCCGCAAGGATGCCAGCCGGAATTCCATCTTGGAAGAAATTGATCAAAGTTTGAAACGGCTGGATACAGACGTGATTGACCTTTATCAAGTCCACTGGCCCGATGTGGAGACGGAGCCAAAAGAAACCATGGAAACTTTACTGGAGCTTCAGCAAAAAGGGAAAATCCGTTATATCGGGGTCAGTAATTACTCGGTGGAGCAGATACAGGACTGTCTTAAATTCGGAAAAATTGTTTCACTGCAACCGGAGTTCAGTTTGCTGGCGCGGGATATTCAGAAAGATACGGTTCCCGTTTGTCTGGAGAACGATATCGGAATCCTTGCGTACAGTCCTCTGAGTTCAGGTGTTTTGACCGGGAAGTATGACAAGAATACGAAATTTGAGGATTGGAGGAGCAAGGGGATCATTGGTACTTTTACCGGCGAAGGATTTGTACGCAATATTGCAAAGGTGGACCAGCTAAAAGAAATTGCTGATAAAGAGGGAAAAACCTGTGCCCAGACTGCGGTCAACTGGGTGCTAAGGCAGGAGGGGCTCACGACAGCTTTGGTGGGTGTGAAGAATCAGGATCAGGTGGAAGAAAACCTGAAAGCAGTTGGCTGGGAACCGTCTCCCGAACACTGCGAAAAAATAGAAGAAATTTTTACCCACTAGGCGTGGGGCCAGCGTGCCATCGCTTCCTCTGGCGAGCAAAGAGTTGTCTCGGCGCAATCAAGCCCTTGCTCAGTTGCACCCCTGCTAAGGGGCACTAGGCCCGGTCAAGCGGCCGGTGGCAAATTGCAATAGCTTTTGTTGGAGAACGACAGGTTAGCTCGGCTTAATGAGCTGTTAGTTGATCCCCTTCGGGGCATGAGAATAATGATGGGGTTATCACAGCCTCCCCGGCTAGGGGTAGAGGGGGGTCAGGGTATTGCCGCTTCCTGGGTTTGCTGTACCATCTGGCTCAGTTCATTTGAGTTTCTCTGAACCTTTTCGATCAAAATACCGAGGGCGGTAGTTTGGGGTTCAAGTTGATCCAGGGCCTGATTCATATTTTGGATTGATTTGTGTAAGCCGGGGCGGGATTCTCCGTCCACTCTCGCTTCAAGATCCCGGATTTCCCTGTGAAGTTTATTTTCCAGTAAAAGCAGGGTGTGGTTTACCTGGCCCTGTAGAAAGCTGAGGGTCGAGTCGATGTTTTTGTTTTGGGCTCTTTGCAGGGTCTGGCTGGTATACACGAAACCGAACAGTAAAACCGCAAGACCGGTATAGAAAAGAATTTTCAGTGTGGTGGTTTCACTCTTTCTTTTTTGAATACTGGCTTTGATGAGGGCCAGTTCCGTAGCCAAGGTTTCCAGGTTGTCTTCTTTATTGGATTGAAGTGCCGTGGTTTGGTTTTTGGTTTCTTCGTTTTCCATTTATCAAGTCCGATGGCTGATTAGAGTATTTCGTATGTTGTTCATTATCTTCCCAGATAATCCAAGTATAACCGAATGAGTGGGTTACCGTAAAATAATGTGACCAGAGTGCCCGTTGCGAGAAAAGGTCCGAACGGGATCAGGCTTTTCCTTGATTTTTTTTGCACTGCGATTTGGAATAAGCCGACTATAGATCCTAAAAAAGCTCCGATAAAAATAACCAACAGTACTTTTTGCCAACCCAGTAGAGCCCCTGCCGCGGCGATGTATTTAATGTCTCCCCCTCCCATCCCGCCATTACTGAGAACAGCAAGCAAATAAAATAATCCGCCCCCCGCGAAAAACCCGAGCAGGGAGTTTGCGTACCCTATCGTATAGGTTCCCACCGCAAGTCCCAGAACAATGCCCGGTAACGTGATTATATCGGGAATGATCTGGTGCTCAATATCGATAGCCGTGATGATGACCAGTGCGGGAGCCACCACGACATAAACCAGAAAATCAAACGACAGTCCGAACTTGAAAAATCCAGCTAGCAGAAGCACGGCAGTCACCGCCTCGATAGCCGGATAAATCGGGGAAATGCGTATGGAGCAGTCCCGACATTTCCCACCCAGGATAATATAGCTGATGACCGGAATGTTATCTAGTGGGCGAACCGCCGCCGAACATGCGGGGCAATGTGACCCGGGAAACACTACAGATTCTTTCCGTGGCAAACGGTGAATGCACACGTTGGCAAAACTACCGACCGTCAGTCCGAAACAAAATACCGCTACGGTTAAAAGCGGATAAGGAATTGCTTGAATAAACTCCATTTTTTAGTTAGTCGGCCCCATGCTTAGTGGTTTCATAGATAATATCGGCGGAAAACCCTCTTCGCTGAAGGTATTGGACCAGCCGACGCATTTTTTTTTCGGGATCAAGTCCGTGCAGGGAGGCCAGTTTTTTGTTGGCGCAGGCTTGGGCAAGATCTCGCTCCGGGTGAGAATCGTAAAGAGTTTCCAGGGTTGTTTCAATGATGTGAGAGGCAATTCCTTTGGTAAAAAGTTCCTGGCGCACGCGTTGTTTGCCAAACTTTTTTCCTTCAACCCGTGACCGGCCCCATTCCATAGCGAAGCGCTGGTCGTTAATGTAGTTCAGGTCTTTAAGGTACTGAAGGGCTTTTTCTATAACGGAAGGGGTATGTCCCTTTTTTCCCAGGTATAAGGTAAGCTCCTTCTCGCTACGGTCCCGGTAGGCGAGGTATCTTACTGCCTGGGATTTAGCGGTTTTGAGGGCTTCATGATCTGGCATCAGACTTTACCACTAAGCGTGGGGCTAATAAGCAATGGCTCGTTGAGCCGAGAGAGCGTTTGCCCGCAAAATAAAGACATTGCAATTTGCCACCAGCGGCCCGCTGGTTAGGATTTTTTTTCAGCCTTTTTTGCCTTTGCTGTGGATTCTTCGGCATTATTATCGGGTTCTTTTTCAGACGGGATCAGCCCCAGGGTTTCTCGCAAACGGGTTTCAATTTCTGTTGATATTTCCGGGTTCTCTGCGAGAAACCTTTTGGAGTTTTCGCGGCCTTGCCCAATGCGGTTTTCTTTATAGGAGAACCAGGACCCACCTTTGGCGATAATTTCGTGGGCCACGCCGAGATCGAGCAGGTCTCCGTATTTGGAGATGCCTTTCCCGTAGATAATATCGAATTCAACCTGGCGAAAGGGCGGGGCTACCTTGTTTTTCACCACTTTGACCCGGGTGCGATTACCGATGACGTTTTCTCCATCCTTCAAGGCCGCAATGCGGCGAATATCCATGCGGACGGAAGAATAAAATTTGAGTGCGTTTCCGCCAGTCGTTGTTTCGGGGTTGCCAAACATCACTCCGATTTTCATGCGTATCTGGTTGATGAATATCAGGCTGGTTTTGGATTTGTTGACGACTCCAGCCAGTTTGCGCATGGCCTGAGACATCAGCCGGGCTTGCAGTCCCATATGGGAATCGCCCATATCTCCATCGAGTTCATTTTTGGGGACCAGGGCGGCTACAGAGTCGACCACGATGACATCTACCGCGCCACTGCGGACGAGAACTTCTACAATCTCCAGTGCTTGTTCGCCTGTATCGGGTTGCGAGAGAAGCAGGTCATCCAGATTGATACCCAGGTTGCTGGCATATTCCGGATCCAAAGCGTGTTCCGCGTCGATGAATGCGGCGACCCCTCCTGTTTTTTGCGCTTCCGCAATGATGTGGAGGGTTAAACTGGTTTTTCCTGAACCTTCCGGGCCGTAGATTTCAATGATTCGGCCTCTTGGAACCCCACCCACACCTAACGCATGATCCAGAGAAATGGCACCTGTGGAAATTACTTTGATGCCCTTCAGGCTTTCGGCCTGGCCCAGTTTCATGATGGAGCCTTTGCCGAATTGTTTCTCAATTTGAGTGAATGCCAGTTCCAGTG
This sequence comes from Nitrospina sp., assembly GCA_018653085.1. Lineage (GTDB taxonomy): Bacteria > Nitrospinota > Nitrospinia > Nitrospinales > VA-1 > LS-NOB. The sequence continues at coordinate 22,464 of JABIAY010000001.1, read as the reverse complement.
CCTTTTCTCTGTCGTCCGAGCCCATCATGTCTCCTTGGTTTGTTTCAGTTGGGGGTAATGAAGAAATATCACCATCTCACGCCGAGTGATGGGCGACATTATACCTTTATCCGGGGCAGGTGCTCTAAATTTATTTTTCCGGGAGCTGTTACAAAATTGGGGTGTTGAATCGGGTAGGAAAGATGTAAGGGGAGGTTTAGGATTTAACGGGTATTTTAGTTTCCAGAGAGCGACCAAACCCTAAAATGCTGGCCCGAAAGCTTCTGTTTTTGATGCGGCCGTATTTTTTCAGAATCAGGCGTTTCATGACCTCTTTACATTCCTCAGGGGTGATTTCGCCGACCTCCAACTTCTTTTTAAGGAAATTGATGTTCCTCATCTCTAAAAGGGAACGTAAACCGCTTCTCATGGCATTATCCTTCCTTGGCCTGATTTGATTGAATGTGGGAAGAATAACAGTTTTCGTCCGTGATGTAAAGTGTTGATTTATATTGCTTTATGTTTTTTTGTTGGATTGGGCTTAAGGTGGGGAGCAGAAAGGCCCAAAATTTGATATTCTTTCAAGTCGTGAGCATTAATAGTCGATGATAACTTATGGCCTCATTAAAAAAGCGATCTCATTTAAGCACCCTGATTTTTTTCAGTCTTCTGGCTTCAGGCTGTGGGGAGGAACCGGTAGAAGAAGTGGTGGCCTTTGAGTCTGCACCGCAGGTAACGATCACCCTGCATTCTCAACTGGAGCTCGATTTTTCTCTGGACCCGGACCCGCAACTGCAAACTGCCGATACGGATGAACTTGAAGAGGGGGATAATAAATTCATCGCCGGAGTTTATGCCAAGCTGAAAATGAGTGCGAGCTTGCGGTCTCAGTTAGGGCGGCTTCCTGAGTTTAAAGCGGATACCAAATATCAGTCTATCAAAAGGTATGAGACTATTGATCCTGAACGTTATGCTATTACGATCAAAAAGCGTGCGGAAAAGCCAGGGATAAGAAAAACGGTTAAAGTGCAGGACAAGCCTTTGATCTTCGCTGGCAGAGGCTACAATATTTCTGCTTTTGAAAAAGAAATGAAACCCGCGATTGATGTGGACTACGCCACACATCTCAGGGTCGCTCCTCCAGAGCCGCCTGTCCGGGAAATCAAGGATCAGCTGGACCCCAAGGCGGGGTATTCCAGGGACACAAAGTATCTGGTTTACAACTCTACGCGTTCCGCTTTCGGGGAATTGCCACCCCCTCTTATTGATGACAAGCCCGCACTAAGTGCTGAACCTGCCATCCCATCGGAAAGGAATCCAGACTCTGTTCTATTGGTTCCGCACGGGGAGGAAAGCCTGTTGGTTCTGAGGCCGGCAGATAAGCAGTTTGATCTGTTGGCCGGGAATGAAGCTCTGAATAAAAAACAGTTTCAGGCTTCTTCTGTTAAGGTTCCCGAAACCAGTAAAAAAACACCCAGTACCCTACAATAAAAACTCCGATAATTATTTTGCGGACAAGGCTGATTCCGGCACCGCTTTCCTCTTTGGGGAGAGGGGAGATTTGGGTCTTTCCCGTTTTTTTCTGATCCGGTGATTCCATTGGTCTGACCAATAAGTTTGAAAGTGCAGGTCCTCTATCATTTTAAGGATAAGTGTGCCTGCGTCAAGCCTGAGGTTGGTTCGGGGTCAGGGATCTTTTGTTTTTGCGCAACGAAATCCGAAGCTGTTATTTTTTACCTCCGGGGTAAAAAAACTTCGGTTGAAGGTTGGGGCGCTTAATCCGCAACCATAAGAAAGACAGTCGAACCAGGACCCGCCTTTCAACACTCTTTTGTCTTTGCCATATTCCGCACGCGTGACGGGGTTCCCCGGATGCGGTAAATAGTAGCTGTCCACCCATTCCCATACATTTCCGGAAATGTCATAGAGGCCGTAGGGACTGCGCCCATCCGGGTAGGAGCCAACAGGCTCTGTGCCGGTGGAATGTTTGTAAGGATTATTAGATTTGTCGAGGGACCACTCATTTCCCCATGGGTAAATAAGACCCACTTCTCCTCGCGCCGCTTTTTCCCATTCCTGTTCCGTAGGCAGACGTTTGCCGGCCCAGGCGCAGTATTCACTCGCATCGAACCAGCTTACATAAACGACCGGATGATTTTCCTTGTCCTTGGGAATATTTCCTTCCGGCCAGTGGTGAGGTGTTATTTTCTCGGAGCTGTTTGTAAATTTTTTATAGTCTGCATTGGTGACCTCATTCAGATCTATATAGAATGCGCCTGTTGAGGACATGTGTTCCGGTGCTTCGTCATCCCACCGTTCGTTTGATCCCATGATGAATTCTCCGGCAGGAATAAAGGCCATGGAGCTTGAGGCTTTTTTCTGCTTCGGTGCCGGCTCTTTGGGTGGGGAACCGGGTACGGCTTGAATGATGGATTTCAACAAAAGGCTGTTTTTGCCGCCTGCGGGGTTCGGTGTTGAAAAAGGGGATAATATATTTTTCCCCCCTGTGTGGCAGGCTTTGCATTCGGCTTGAGTAAACTTGTCGTTCTTTGCCTTCAGGATGTGTTCCGCCTGGTGGCAGGTGGTCTGGCAGTCTTTTCTAAGCGGACCCAGTTTTTCAAAGGCCATGGCTGGGCTGCAAAAAAAGCAGGCCAGAATGAAGGCGAAAAAATAAACGGATTTGTATCTGCAATTGACTCTCATACTTCATATTTATAGGATGAATCAATATGAGTCAAAAAAATTATCGTTGGATGAGAATGATATGAAGTTTTCGCGATGAATAATCCTATCTGGAGATTGATTGAAGATGGGCCTCTGGATGGCAGGTTGAACATGGCAATAGATAGAGCCATTCTCACCGCTTGCGACCAGGGCCAGGCTCCTGCCACTTTGCGTTTGTATGGTTGGGACAAGCCGACTCTCTCTGTGGGTTATTCCCAGAATAAATTAAGGGATGTGGATACGGTGCAGTGTGGGCAAAAAAATATTCCCATCGTGCGGCGGTTTACTGGCGGGCGGGCTCTGTTGCATCAACATGAGTTCACCTACAGTCTCGTTGCTCCCATCCCCCACCCCAGCTTTCCCGGGAATCTGGCCGGAGCTTTTGGTGCAGTATCGAAAGCGGTGGTTTTTTCCCTGGAAAAAGCCGGTGTTGCCAAACCTGAAATATGCGGAAAAGACAAAAGATCTATGGGGCAAGGCAGTAAGCGTTCTCCGGCCTGTTTTTCGACCTCCAATCATTGGGAAATCACGGTAAAGGGGAAAAAACTGGCTGGCAGTGCCCAACGTCGGTTAAATGGGGCTTTTTTACAGCATGGCTCAATCTTACTGGACTGGGATCCCGGACTGGCCCATAGCCTGCTTCGCTACTCCTCGGAGTCTGAACAAGCTCAGGGACTCAAAACATTGATTTCGGGAACATTAACCTTGAGAGAAATATTATTGGCAAAGCCGGAATGGGGAGAGCTGGCTCATTGTTTTGCAGACGGATTCCAAAAGACCTTTCCCGGACTATGGAAACAGGAAACTTTAAGTTCATTGGAAACGGGGTTGGTGAAGGAGTACTTAGGGGAGAGTGAGCAGGTATCATCTGTAAAAGATTTGGGTTAACTCTTTGATTTCTCAAATGGCGTGTAAAATTTTTTTGAAGTGTTTTTTTTATAGGAATTTGTTGTTCCCCTCGGGCGCATTGTTTATAATGCCCCACTGTTATTTTTTGAAAGAGTTTGTTTAGATTTGTTTTCCTGGAGTTGGGAACTTTGCACAACTCAGATTCCTGGGGAATAAAATTAAGGATACTGGTGTGCAGATAAAATTTTGGGGAGTCAGAGGAAGTATTCCTTCAGGAAACCCTGAAACGGCAGGTGTCGGAGGCAATACGACCTGTGTTGAGATCCGTTGTGGTGATGAGCTGATTATCATCGATACGGGATCGGGGGTCCGAAATCTGGGTATGGCACTCATGAAGGAGATACCTGTAAAAGGGACGATCTTGTTCAGTCATGTTCATTGGGACCATATACAAGGATTCCCTTTTTTTGCGCCCTTTTTTGTTCCCGGCAATGAGTTCCGGGTTTTCGGAGGCACCAGCTTGCCGATAACCATTTCAGATGTTTTGAACCAACAAATGACACCCCCCTGCTTCCCGGTCAAAACCGATTTGTTCGGTGCCAAAATTACTTATCACGATGTCAAACCGGGAGATGTGATTGAAGGGGACAATTACAAGATAACGATGACCTCCTTATATCATCCGAACGGGTGTTACGCTTACCGGATCGAGTACGAGGGAAAGTCACTGGTATTTTCCACCGACTGCGAGCATTATGAAAACGAGCCAAATACCAATCTGATTGAGCTTTGCCGAGACACAGATGTTCTGGTTTACGATGCTCAGTATACAGAAGATGAATATTATGGCCTCAATGGACAGTTCTCCCGTAAGGGCTGGGGCCATAGCACCATGCGCGAAGGGATTAAAGTTGCGAAAGCGGCGAATGTCGATAAACTGGCATTATTTCATCACGACCCTTCTCACGATGATAACTTTGTTAAGCAAATTGAAGCAGAATCCCGCCAACTTTTTCCACAAAGCATTGCCGCCTATGAAGGCTTGCAAATCGATTTATCACAGGGACCATTGCCCAAATCTTTGTTTGATTAAACCCTTGTTGCAAGTCTTGCTTGTCCTGATATTGCTCAATGGGTGTGGGGGCTCCCAACCCCATGTCGCGGATAATCCTGCCAGTCAACGTTTTCGTGATGAAACATTGCTCCCTAAACAAAGCTCCTCCCAGAGGCAGGCCATTTTGTTTCGTGCGGATCAGGATGCATTGCCGGATTTAGTGGTCTTGAATGAGGTTGAGCCCGGAAAACCCCAGTTACAGATTTTCATCAACCATGGGGAAAAAGGTTTTCAACGAAAAAATCCGGGGCGGTGGATAGAGGAGTTGAAGACCCCGATCCTTTCTCTCGCTGTAGCGGACCTGAACCGCGATGGTGGCGATGACCTGATTCTGGTAATGGGAAACGGGGTGTCCACCCAAATTCTTTTTAATAATAAAAAAGGTTATTTTTACTCCAAGGATAAAGAAGGCTCTTACCCTCTTTGGCCTGGAATAGAGAAAGTGATTTCTATTGACCTGGATCAGGATGGAGACAAGGACCTTTTTTATTTTGGTCAACGAGTTCTGAATGCGAGTGGAAAACCCTCCAACCATCAAACCCGCGTGCTCATTAATAATGGTGTGGGAAGGTTGGAAGACTTGACAGCTTTGCTTTTGCCCCGTCTTCCTGTGGGAATTCGAGATGTCTCTTTTGCTGATTATGATGGCGATGGAGTGGTGGATGTTTTTCTGGTTTACGGTAAAGGTCAAAACCGGATTCTGGTAAATAACGGAGTAGGAAAGTTCGCAGACCGTACTGCATCCCATGTCCCCCGTATTCTTGACGATAGCCAACATGCCGACTGGGCTGACTTTGACCAGGATGGAGACAATGATCTTCTCATCGTCAACCGAGTGATCGACAAACATTACAGGGCTTACCCCGGGGAAACCGCATACTTTCTTGAAAATACGGGCGGTGGACATTTTAAAAAACGTTCACACAAAATACTTCCCCGCCTTCCTTCATACAAGGCTTACCTTTTGGACGCAAACGGCAATACCAAACCGGATGCCTTGATCTTGACCTCAAAGGGAGTTTATTATTTGCAGGGCAGGGGCCGGTGGGATTTCACCGATGAAACCCGCAGGCGTCTTCCACGCTTCCGGTTTTTTCGGGAGATGACCTTTGCCGATATCAATCAGGATGGATTTTTGGATCTCTTTGCTTTATCGCCAACTCCGGGTAGAAGTCGGGTTTGGCTGAACCGCTTCGATTAAGGAAAATACTATGTCCAAGTTTAAAAAAATGACTTTTCTTAAAGTGCTCACGACTGTTGCCTGGGCCGATGGAGAGGTCTCGCAATCAGAATTTAATATTCTCAAAACATTTTATAGAAAATTCGACCTGGAAAAACATGAGATGGATGAGTTAAAGCCCTATCTACTCTCCCCAATATCAAAAAAAGAAAAAGATACGTTGTATCGACAGATGGTCGCGGAATTATCTTCCCCGCAGGAGAAGAAAGAAATCGTAGGTGCTTTGGAAGAGATGGTCGAGGCACATAAAAGAATGAAGAGTGATGAAAGGGAACTGGTCGACCAGTTTTCTGAGTGGCTGGAAAAATCTTCTCATACAAGAAGATCATTTGGACGAGTTAGAAATTTTTTTCAAGGCACCATTTTTAAGCATGCGCGGGACCGAGACCCCGATATGGAAAAATATTTTAAACGTCGTGTGCTGAAAAAAATTGAACTGAAAAGCTCACATTCCAAAATTTCCACCAACCTGCCTGAGGAGCGACTTTATTTTGTTTGTCTTGTGGGCACGTTGATGGCAACGATTGCTCATGTGGATGACCATTTTGATCCGGCAGAAAAAAAGGCGTTGAAGCGTTGCCTTGCTGATCAGTTTTCTTTAAAAGGAAAAGAATTGACTCTGCTATTTGAAGTGGTTGAGGAACAGGCGCGCCAGGGTTTTGATTTTCATGAGGTGGCAACGGAATTGAACCGGGTCGCCTCCTACAACGACCGTATCCATTTGATGGAATGCCTTTTTGAAGTTGCCATCGCGGATGGAGAAATGGCCCATGGAGAAGCAGAGGAAATCAGGCGAATTACCAAAGCCCTGCGCATTCCCCATAAAACTTTCATCGAATGCAAGGTCCGCGCTTTGGATAAGATAAGGTGATGGCGTCAGGAGAATAATGAAAGAGACCGGAAAAAAATTTCTCGGTATTATGTTTGAGTGTTGCAATATTTATCGGCGCGTTTATATAAATAAAGAAGGCAATGCTTATGAGGGGCGTTGCCCGAAATGTTTTGCCGAGGTAAAAGTCCGAATAGGAACTGACGGTTCAGATACCCGTTTCTTCCGCGCCCGCTAACCGCCACTAGGCGTGGGGCCAGCGTGCCATCGCTTCCTCTGGCGAGCAAAGAGTTATCTCGGCACAATCAAGCCCTTACCCAGTTGCACCCCCTGCTAAGGGGCTAGGCGTGGAGCCGGTACTGCATTGCCCGTCAAGCAGACCAAGCCCTCAAGCGCAATACTTTAATATTCCCCCTGATAAGGGGGATAAAGGGGGTTTGCATAAATCAGCAGTTTTGCTGGCGAGCAAAGAGTTGTCTCGGCGCAATCAGCCCTTGCTAGTTGCCACCGGCCGCTTGGCCGGGCAGTGGCTATCTTTCTCTCGATGTACGAATCCGTCTTTTCTGCTTGTGCAGGTCATAACCTTTGAGTGTTTCAGGAAGTTGCAGGTCGCTGAAGTTTTCCCGTTTGGTCTGGTATTTGGTGAATAAGGATTCCAGTTTGGCGCGGGTTTTTTTGAATAGGTCCATTTTCTTGGCTTTGTGGTATACGATTTCCGTGATCAAAAGGTTGGAAATGGCATCATAACTCTGGTTCAGGGTGTCGTAGGCCAACCCCAGCCTGTAATAGGCATCTCCGAAGTTAGGGTCAAGCTGGACGGCTTTTTTAAACGAATCGATGGCATCCTCAACATTTCTCATGTCATATTTGATGCGCCCTGATGAAAAATGCGTTTTACTGTCAAAGGGGCTTAGCTTGATCGACAGGTCAAGCTTGGCAATGGCTTCTTTTCTCTTTCCCAGTTTTTCGTAGGCCCAGGCCAGGCTGTTCAGGATATTTTCATCCGTCCTGTCCAGTTTTAAAGCGGTTTCCCATTCTTCAACGGCTTTGGGGAAGTCCTTTCCTTTTGCGTAAATCACCCCCAGATTGTAATGCGCCATGGCATTTGCACTGTCCAGTTCCAGGGCCTTCTCGTAGGCGGCGGCGGCTTTTCTCTTTAGTCCTGCTTTTTCGTAGACCACCCCCATATTGACATGGGTTTCGGGAAGACCAGGATTTTTTTCCAGTGCCTGCTTCCAGAAACTTAGTGCCTGCTTGTTTTTGCCCATTTCCACAGAAAGCACTCCAAGGTTGTTGAAGACGATATGCATATTGCTGTTTCTGTTTTGTGCGACCTTGAGGTACTGAAGGGCGTTTTTGAGGTTTCCGTTTTTCAGGTAGATGGAGCCCAGGTCGGTGGCGATGTCAGGTTGCGTGGGTTTCAGTCTGAATGATTTTACGAGGACCTTTTCGGCATCCGTGTAATTTTTTAAATAAAACAGGGCGACTCCCTTTTCACGGTAGGCCTCAGCGTAATCCTCTTTCAGTCGCGTGGCTTCGGTCAGCTGTTTGAAGGCGGCCTGGTATTCCTCTTTTTCGATATAAACTTTCCCCAGCTCGTAATGGCCTTCCGGGTTATTTGGGTCCTCTTTAACTTGTTTCGAATAGGTTATAAATCTTCCCTCCAGCGAGTCTTCTTTGGGGCCACAGGCCAGAAGAACCAGAGAAAAAAGTAGGATGAAGAATCGAAAAAATGTCATAGCATTGCGCAAAGTTTGTATGCCTGCTTTGTTGGAGAACAACAATGAAGCCGGGAGTCCGGCACTGTGTATAGGATAAAAGGATGGGGGAAGGGTGGCAAGCTAAAAAGGAATGGCGCCTCGGGCCAGTTCCATCAGGAAAGAGGGGAACAGCCCTATTCCCACAACCACCACACAGCTGACGGTGATCAGGGCTCCCATGCCTTTATAGATTACCGGCTGCGGAGTATTTTCATCTTCATGGAAATACATCATGGCAATTACACGGAGATAAAAATAAACAGAAATGATGCTGGCGATGACCGCTAAAATAGTTATGAGAATGTATCCCGCTTTAATCGCGGCATAGAAAACGAAAAGTTTTCCGAAGAACCCGGCTGTGGGCGGGAACCCGGCCAGAGATACCATGAACAGGCTCATTGCTACCGCAAGAAGAGGGCTCTTTTTGGCCAGTCCTTTGAACCGGTTGATGGAGTTGCCTTCTTGTCCTTCCCCTTCCATGATGAAAACCACCGCAAACGCTCCAACATTCATGAACAGGTAAACCGCAAGGTAGAATAAAATGCTTGCCATTCCTTCCTGGGTATTGGTGACGATACCGATCAACAGGTATCCGGCGTGGGCGATGCCGGAATAGGCGAGCATCCGTTTAAGGTCGTCCTGGAAAATGGCGGCGATATTTCCCACCAGCATGGTCAGGACCGATGTGCCGAAAAGAATCGGCATCCAGACCTTTTCCAAATCCGGCAGGGCGGTGAAAAAAATGCGGACGATTACTGCGAAGGCCGCCGCCTTGGTTGCTACCGACATGAATCCCGTGATAGGAGTCGGCGCACCTTGATAGACATCCGGGGTCCATGAATGAAAAGGTACCAGAGAAATTTTAAATGCCAGTCCACAAAACATCAGGCCCATCCCGATATAAACCAGCGTATTCTTTGTATAGGGGTTTTCGTGAATGAGTTGCCCTATCATTCTGATTTCGGTTGTGCCGCTACCGGCATAAATCAGGGCCATGCCATAAACCAGGATGGCAGAGGCAAACGCGCCGGTTAGTAGATACTTGACGGTCGACTCCTGCGAGGCCAGGGTTTCCCAGCTTAACTCGGTATTGCTGTGAGGTCCCTCCCTGCCGGTTCCGTGTTTGGCAGAAAATCCGCAAAGAATATAAAGGGCAATGGAAAACAGTTCCAACGAAATGAATACGGTGATCAGGTTTCCGGATTTGGCCAGAAACATCATGCCTGCAACCGCCATCAGCAGAAGAGTAAAATACTCCGCCTTGTTTTCATGGTTTTCCTCCGGGTAACGGGCTGAACCGAAAATCGGAAACAGGGCCATCAGCAGGAAGAGCAGGTTGAAGGCCAGGGAAAACCGGTCGTAGATCAAGGCACCACTGAACATGCCCGGATTGCCTGGGTTTTCGATGGTCGGAGCCTCTCCCCAAAGGGTCAGGGTGAACAGCAACGCCGCGATGATACCGACCAGCGAAACTCCGGATAGAAAGGAAAGTTTATTCATCCCCTTTTTAAGTCCGGCGAGAAGAATGAAGAAGGCGGTCATCATGATGATGAGTTCCGGCCCGATTGCCGCCCAGTTCATGTCGTCAAAATTTATTGCGAATTCCATGGATATTCCCAAAAAGTTCCTGCCATGGTTTTAAGTGACAGAAACCCCATATTAATTCAATAATTATGGGGTGTTTTATAGCATTTTGAGGCTTTTTGCAACCCGCATTCCATATAAGGCGGAGTCTGGATATTTATTCAATGCTTCTCTTACAAAAGCACTTGCGAATTGGGACATTTCCCTGCAAGATAGGCCTTTTTGAACCCTGTTCGTGGAGAACCCGATGGATACTAATGAGGCAAGGGCCTATCTCAATTACCTGCTCACTCTGGGTCTGAGGCGGGAAGAGGCGTTTGGTCCCATGGCGCTTGATTTCATTCGGGAAACGGATTTCGATACGGTCGGACTTTTGCCTGAGGAACAGTTCAGCCTGATTATGGCTACTATCCAGGCTCTGGCGGCAGAGCCGAAACGCTACACTCTGAAGCTGGAGATGCTCAACCGGGCGCGGGAACTGGTCGATAAAACTACCTTCAATGATCCACAATTGATCCAGCAGATCGATCGGGACATCAAAAAGACCACAGCCGAGATCGATATATATAATGAAGCAATGCGACCTGCCAAAACCAGCGGCCAGGAAAAACAACGGCTGGTGGTGCAGAGCGATGCGCCGGAATACTTTCTCGATATTGCCCAAAAACGGGCTTCTACCTATTATCAGAACAAGTTCGGCCTGGATAAGGAAGAGAAAACCGCGCAACATTTTGGCGGTGGACCGAGAAAATTCGAGCCGGACAACCCCAAAGCGCACCGCGAACATCCGGGAGCATGCGGTCCGTTTATGAATGCGCGTAGCAATGCCTTCCACCTGATGATGCCCTTCGATATCAAGATCAGCAAAAAACCTGATGACCCGCTGGATGGAGGGCTACGTGCCTATTATTCAAAAATGGGTTACTCATTTCCTCTTGGATTTGAAATGGGAAAAATCTGTAGTTATGAGGATGGGGAGATTCTGGATATATCTCTGGATGACCCAAACCTGTTGTTCCTGTCTGTTTCCAGGGTTAAGGAAAAAGAGTTTCGGGCCTCTGCCTTTCCCGGAACGCCGGAAATTCCGGTGGAATATGCCTATCCCCGGGCAGTTCTGGAGCGCACCGGAACTTTGGGACCCTTTGTGCAGATGGTTTCAAATTTTAAGATATGGTTTGATTCCAGTCAGATATCGCTCCTCATTCAAGGTGCTCCGGACCTTTATGAGTATGGGCTTCAAGGAGGCTCCGGCCTGATGGTTCGGAGCCACGCCGCAGATAAGATTCCAGCCTATGTTGAAAATACTTCCCAGCCCTGGCAGGAGGGGATGAGCTTTAACTTTGTCAACATCCACCTGGCTCTGAGTCCCGGAACCGAAACAGCTTTTGTCCCCTTCAACACCCCGCTTTTCACTGTTTATCCCGTTTTGCCTGTGCAAAATTTCAAATGGATGGACGTAGCGGAAGCCTGAATTCCTGCATTACTCTCCCTGTCGCATTCAAATCGCCGCCGTTGGGTTTTGCGTTATAATAGTGTATCGATAACGCTGATTCCGGTGACCATGATTTCATTTGGAAAATTTCGAAGCTGGGCGATTCTGGCAATCGTGTTCCTTTCTTTTCCCAATATCTCTGCCCACGCTTCTCCTGCTCTCAACATTCCTATTCAGGTTACTTCCAATCCGGGAGAAGATTTTGCTCCCACCGTGTCGGCCAACGGGAAAGTTATGGTTTATGTCTCGGACAAGTCGGGAAACCTGGACTTGTGGCTGAAAAATCTGGGGCCGGGCATCCAGCCTCCCGATCGAAGGCTGACTTTTCACAGCGCGGAAGATAGCAGTCCCGAGATCAGCCCGGATGGGAAAAGGGTGGCCTTCGTTTCTCACCGGAGCGACCCAAGAGGTGACATTTATATTCTCGATCTAGAGGCAAAAGCGGAACCCAAACCGGTTATCCGGGAATCCGGGGAAGAAAGCGACCCTGTCTGGTCGCCAGACCAGAAAACTTTATATTTCTCATCTCGCTCATCGGGTACCGCACAACCGGTCATTGAAAAAATCGAACTGGATGGGGCAAAGCGCACAGAACTTTTAAATCCGGGAGGCGTGAACCTATCACTGTCCCCCGATGGAAAACATCTTGCTTTTGTGGCAGGCGAGGGCGATTTAAAAGTTTATAACCTGGAAACCACCGTCATCCAGATGCTGGCGCAAGGGCCGTTCATAGATGTTTTCCCCCGCTGGTCGGTGGATGGCAAGACCATTCTTTTTACCCGCTACCAATATGACACCAATCATGATGGGCAGTTGGGCATTGACGACAACCCTGATATCTGGAGTGTCGAATTTAATGCCGGGCAACCGGGCCGATTCCGCCAACTGACGGACAGCTCTACTTATGACTTCCTGCCTCGCCCATTGGATGAAAAATATTTTTTGTTCACCTCTCACCATAACGGCAATGCGGATGTGTGGAAACTTCCCCTCGCCGGGATCATGCCCGACTTGAAAGAAGGGGAAGAAAAAAGGGCTGACGAAATTTGTGTGGCCGAGGTGCCTTCCTATTCCTGTGTGCTGGCTCTGAATAATCTTAAGGTTCCCGACAAAGAAAAAATGGCTCGAATTCAATACCGTCTGGCGGTACAGGTTCTGGGCCTTGGGCATGATGCGCGTGCCATTTTCAAACGGACTCTGGAGGATGGCGACAAAGAGATTCAGGGTCTCTCCGAAATAGAGTTTCTGCGTTTGGAGGATGAAGAAACGGTTAGCCAGTTAGAGAAAAAAACGGGTCTGCAAAAGCTTGAAAAAATTATTGCCGATTACCAGGGCGTGACAGCGGTAGAGGCGAGAGGATTGCTGGAACTTGGAAAACTGTCTTTAGCTTTAGAACAACCGGATAAAGCACTGGAGTTTTTTCAGAAAGTAATCCGGCAGTATTCAACGCAACGTAAGATTTCTGCTGAAGCGGCATTTTCCAAGAACCGTATTTATGCTCTGATCGGAAACCGGGAAAAACAGGTCGAGTCGTTTGTTCAGGTGGTACGGGATTATGCAGACGTTGAGTATTGGGCGCAAAAATCAATCCAGGAGATTTTTCAGCTTTATGAAAGCCAGCCCACGCTCGAGAAAAAGGTTTCCAGCCTTCAGGTTCTAGCCGAAACAGAACTGTTGTCCGCCACGGTGCAGAACCGCATCGGGGAACTGTATCATCAGTCCGCAGAGAACCTTCTTGCTAAAGAGGCTTACCAGAAAACTCAAGGCGTGGAGGAAGAAGTTTTTAAAGCTCAATTCGCGCTGGCACGCATCTATGCCGAGGAAGAAAATTTTGACAAGAGCCTGAGCATTTACCGGGAAATAATGTCCGGCGAGTCAAAAGAATTGGAATCTTATGCCCGGTCCGCCCGTGCGGGGCTGATACAAAAAACTCTGGAAAAAGGCAACTGGGAATTGCGCGTTGGTGAAGTGAAGCTGGCACTCAAAACATTCCTGCAACTGATCGAGTTCAGTCCGCAAACAGTGAGAGCGCACAGGGGCTATCTGCAGGCTACAGCGGCTTTGGGAAAAAGAGCAGTACGGTTTTATCAGGACCGTGTGAAGTCCCGGCCCGATTCAGCGGTAGATCATTATGCGTTGGGACTGGCCCTTACGTATTTAAATCCTCCGGCGTTGGACGAAGCGCAAGCGGAAATCGGTAAAGCTCTTCAGTTGAACTCGCAGGAAGTTTTTTATCACCAGACTCTGGGGTGGATCTACGAGCAGAAAGAGCGGGTGGAGCCGGGTTTCCTGGAAAAAGCTCTGCACGAGTACCAAATCGCGTTGGCACTTAATGATGGAGATTCCCGTAACGAGGCGGACTTGCTTCTGAATTTGGGGAACGGACATTATTTGTTGAACAATCCTTTGTCGGCCTACCATTATTATAAAAAACGCGAAGACAGTAAGGAGCCTTTTCTTAATGTGGATCGGGAGGCCGTTTACCGCCAACGGTATGGTTCAGCCGCATTCAAGTCGGGTTACTCGCAGAGTGCCGTTGCACAATTTAAGAAAGCCCTGAAGATAGAAGAGAAGAAAAATGCGCTGGACCGCATGGCCCAATTGCATGACCGAATCGCACTGGCTTATCAGGACCATAAAGACTATGCCCGAGCGGTAGAGCATTTTACAAAAACCCTCGAATTGAACCGGCAGGCTGGCAAGGAGGTTTCGTTTTCCAGGACGCTTCGTAATATTGCCAATAATATTTATTCCGGCAACCAGAAGGAACGTGATTCAGAAGAGATGGCCCGTGCGCTCAACCACTATTTTCAGGCCATTGAAAAGCTCGAACAGTTTGGCGCCGTGAAAAAGCAAAAGGAGTCGAGTGCCCTGATCGATGTGAATGTGGAAGTGGGAGTCGGGGAGGATGTTTCATCGGCGGCGCATGGGTTTGACAAAACAGGTGAAATGAAACTGATCTTTCATTACATCGGGAGAATTTACGGAGACTTTGGGCAGTATGAAAAAGCGATAGAATATTTTAAGAAAAAACTACTGTTAATTCCTTCGGGTCTGGATGTTGATAAAAATATTCCGGTTTTGCTGGAAAAGGCACTTCTGCTGAATCAGATCGGAAATTATTATTTCCAGTCGGCAGATTATGAGTCCAGCCTGGACTTCTTTAACAAATCTTTCGGGCTCTCCCAAAAACTGAATAGCCAACGTGGCATGGCGGTCAATGCGGCAAATATCGGCCGAATTATTCTTGCCCTGAGTTCCCAGAAACCCCTGATGTCTTTGAAGGACGACATCCACCATTCTATTAGGCTGTTGGAAAAGGCTGTGGGAATCGTGGCCGGTTTGGAAGGATCGGAACTGTTAATGGTCCTGCACAACTATTTGGGCATTCTTTACCACTTCCAGGGTTTTCATTTGGATAGCGTGGCAAAAAGTCTGAGTGGTAATGAAATGAAAGACCAGCTCAAATCGAGTCTTATTGAGTTGCAGGGACAACGGAAAAGCATCCAGAAATCCATGCGCAATTTTGAACTGGCTTTAGCTTTTGTGAATCAGGATAAGCCGGGAAAACAGGCGGGAGCGATCTGGCAGAATTTGCAATGGACCCGTTATCTTGCCGGCATGAAACCCGGAGAGGGCGAGCAAAAACCTTCCGTCAAGGATCGCTGGCAGTCACTTTATTTGCAGGCAAAACAAATGCCCGATCATCTTTCTCGCCTGCTTGCGGCGGAAAAGGAGTTGAGTCGCCTGCCCTATGGTTGGGTGGACCGTTCTGTTCTCGCTTTAATCGAACAGCTTTATGAGGACATCGTTTTTCTGTTGTTCAAGCAGGAAAAGTTTGCGTCGGCATTATTGTTTGCTGAAAAAGGTAAGAAGCAGGTGCAAATAGTGTTGGCTCCCCAGTTGCGTTTCTCCGATGAAGACCGGCAGGCGTATTTTGATGAAATTATTACTTACTCAGGGCGTTTGGAGTCCGCCTCAGAAGAGGAAGCTTCAGATCTGCTGGACGAGTATCAGGAGTTTCTGCAATTGGTCGATGAAGAGGACCCGGAACTTGTTGACTGGGTATCCCCCCGGGTTCCGAAGCTGGATGTGTTCTTTTCAAATCCCCTGTTGTTGAAATTCCAGCGGGTTCATAATGAAATTCTGGTCTGGTGGATGCAGGCCGATAAAGTAGGCGGGAAACGGATTCCCGGCAACCAAAAACTTTTTGACCTGATTTCCCGGTCGGCAGATAACAAAAAAGAAGCGACCGTGGAGGAAGTGAACGATTTGTCCCGTTTGCTCTTATTGCCGCTGGCGGAGCCGTTGGGATGGGATAGGGAGTCGGTGGTTTTGATTGCGGATGGCAAGCTGGAGTTTTTGCCGTGGGCCGCAATGAAAGTGAATGCAAAATCCTTTATAGAAACCGCAAGCTTGGCGTTTGTCTCCTCGCTGTCGCAATGGCAACGGTCGATACAATTAAAAAACCTTTATAGCTCCCGTCTCCTGACTTTGGATGCGGAACACACTGAAAACGCGAAGACCGATTTTTCCACTGTTTTAAATTTGCAGGGGGATGAAGCGAACCTGAAAAACTTTTTAACGAACTGGGAGCATTTCGGGGTGGTGCAGATAGAGAGCCCGGTGCGCCTGAGCCGTCTTCACTCTTCCTCGTCTTTTATCACCTTGACCCGTGAGAGCAACCGGTTCCAGAGAGTTCCCTTGTCGGTTCTTTATGAAAAACCTTTTGAATCCTATTTGATGGTGATGGCAGAAGTCGAACATGAGTTCGACCCGTTGTTGTCGCTCTCTTCAGCCAGTTTGCTTTTAGATGGACTGGCCTTCAAGGGTTATCCCGGTGTTTTGCTTCATGCCGGAAAGCCGGACCCGGTACTGCACCATGAGATGATGAAACATTTTATGGCAAATATCAGAACGGAAAACCCTGCTGAATCGTTACGCAATGCGCAAAGGGAGCTTGCGAAAAAATACCCCGAAAATTTTGAGTGGGCACAGTATCGCTATTACGGTTTTCCCGGCATGAGCGATGAAGAAAAAGAAACGTTTGCCGAGGAACATTTTCAAGCCAATTTGCAGAAGGGTGCGGGGGCGTTCAGGGAGAAGGACTGGTTGGCTGTCATCGACCATTTGGAAAAAGCGTTGGTATTGCAACCATTCCTTGCCGACAAAAAAATGGCCGGAAAGATTTACCAAACCCTGACGCAGGCGGCCTACAACCTTGAGGATTATGCCAAGGCCATCCGCTATCAAAAGCAGGTGGTGCCCCAGTCCGAAGAGGACCCTGAGGTTTTGGCAGAGGCACTTTATTTTCTCGGGATTCTGTATTCCCGCACGGAAAATTTCCCCTCTGCGGTCGAGCATTTACAAAAGGCTCTGCGGATTTATGAAGAAAATGAAATCCTTGATCGTTTGGCGGAGAGTTACAGCACGCTGGGAATCGTGGAAGAAAATGCGCTGGACTACGACAACGCCCTCAAGGCGTTCAGCGCTTCCCTGGAGATCAATGAGGAGATTGGGGAAGACCTGAATCGGGGCCGCGAATTACGCCGCATTGGCAGGATTTATTATCTGCGTCTCAACCGTTTTCAGGAAGCGCGAAAATTTTTCAGTCAGGCCTATGAATTATTCACAGAACTGGAACAGGTCGATCAACAGGTGGAATCCCTTTTGGAGCTGGGACTGGTGGCGGAAAAGGAAGGGGACTTCAAGCAGGCTCTTGAGTTTTATGGCAGAGCCCAAACCCTGGCAGAAGAGGCCGACCTCAGATCGGGCCTTGCCAAAGCTTTTTTATATCAGGCCAATTCCCATTGGTTTCAGGGCAACTACCAGCAGGCTTTCAGGTTTCAACGGCAAGCTCTGGAAATCGCCAGGAAACTGGAGGACAAGCTCCAGCAGGCTTTTATTTTGAATACTCTGGGGTTGATCCACTGGACGCTTAACGATCCAAAGCGAGCGTTGGAAAACCTGGGGCAGAGTCTGAAGCTGGCTGAAGCGTCTCATTCCCTTTTGGATATAGCGACAGCCTATAACAACATCGGTCTTGTTCACCGAAAGGAAAAGCGTTATCTGGAATCCATTGAATTTTTCAAGAAAGCCTTAAAGAGGGATGAACAACTCAAATCAAAATGGGGGCAGGGTTACACACACCGAAACATGGGGATGAGCTTTTTGCGCATGGGTCAGTTGGAAACTGCAGAAGTTCACCTTAAGAAGGCTGTAGAACTCAGTCGTGAAATCGGCAATCGCACCAACTTGGTCAAGGCTATGCTGGAGTTGGGCAATCTGGCGCTGGAGCATAAGCAGTGGGAGCCGGCAGTCTCCTTGTTTCGGGAGACGGTTGAACTTTCCGAGCGTATTAATGTGAAAGAGGTTTCCTGGAGAGCTTTACGCGGAGAAGGTTTTGCCCTCATTCAACTAGGAAAAAATGAGCCGGCAGTGGAGGCGTATAAAAAAGCGGTAGCGGTGGTGGATGCTCTGCGCGCGGCCATTAAGGTTGAGGAGTTTCAGAACGGATTTTTAACCGACAAGCAGGACGTATATAAAGAACTGGTTCTCCTGCTTTTGAATATGGGAAAGGTTGAAGAGTCATTTCAATTTACGGAACGCGCGAAATCGAGAAGTTTTATCGACCTGTTGGGAAACCAGAAAATCAGTTTGAAGAACGATGTCAGCCAGAGTTTGTATGAAGCTTTGAATCGTCAAAAACAAGCTATTCGAAAAATTGAAGAATCGCTGGCAGCCTCTCGTATTGCCAGTCGGGAGGAAGAAGCCCGAAAATTGGCAGAGGGACTGGTGAACGCCAGGAACCAGTATCAGGACCTGCTGATTTCTGCCAAAGAGCAGAGCCCGGAAATTTCCAGTTTTATCACGGTGGAAGCGATATCGCTCACAGCGTTACAGTCTTTATTGGAAGATTCGGTGGCGTTGGTGGAATATCTGGTGACAGAAAATGAACTGGTGGCCTGGGTGGTCACTAAAGAAAAAATAGATGTTGTCCGCGTTCCGTTAGCAGAGAAAGAGTTGAATATTTTGATCGCCGATTATCGTGAGCGTATGCAAAAACTGGCTCCCATCGAAGAACAGGCTGAACGCCTGTATTCCTTGCTGATCAAGCCGGTGGAGCCGTTTATTGCGGGAAAAAGATTTTTAGGAATTGTTCCCCACGGACACCTGCATTATATTTCTTTTTCCTCTTTAAGGGATGGGCAGAACTACCTGGTTGAAAAGCATCCGCTTTTTTATTCCCCCAGTGCTTCGGTCATGCAATTCACATTCAAGGAAAAGGCGAAGCGGGACCGGGACATCAGAGTGCTGGCACTGGGGAATCCGGATCTGGGAGACTTTAACTATGACCTGCCTCTGGCGGAAATGGAAGCCAACGCTATCAAATGGGATTTCCCGAAGGTCGATATTTTTACGCGAGAGAATGCTACAGAGAGCTGGCTGAAAGAACATATCAGTGAATATCAGATCATACATATCGCTTCGCATGGTGAGTTTGATCCGGTCAACCCTTTGTTTTCTTCATTGAAGTTGACACGTTCCAAAACGGCGGACGGAAACTTTGAGGTGAACGAAGTGTTTGGATTGGAGATCAATGCCGACATCGTGACCTTGAGTGCCTGCCAGACTGGCCTTGGGGATATCGTTGGTGGTGATGAGCTGGTGGGACTCAACCGGGCATTTATCTATGCCGGTACAAAGTCCATTCTCTCTTCTTTGTGGCGGGTGAGCGATATCTCCACGGCTGTGTTGATCAAGCATTTTTACCGAAACTACGGTCATGAAAACAAAGCCGAAAGCCTGAGAAAAGCCCAACTGCTGGTCAAGCGTCTTTACCCGCCCCCCTCCTACTGGGCAGGATTCAACCTTGCTGGAGACTATCGGTAGCAGTCTCTCTCCCGTTATTGATAATAGCGCGCCGCTATTTCCGGGAACTCCTGATCCAGTTTTTTCTTCAAACCTTTGGGCATTTCGCGTGTTCTGCCTTTGGTTGCGACAGAACGCGTTTCGCGCTCACGGAACATCCTCCAATGTCTTTCACGCAACATTTTTTCTGAAAGGACTTTTTTGACCTTTCCCTCGGCATTATAAATGGTAACCGGGAACAACATTCCCTTCACCTCCCCTTCATTCTGAAGTGGAATCAATCATTGCTCTGATAATTAATATAGGGTTGGAACAAAAAACTTCCACCTGAAATAAAGGTGAATTTCAGGAATATTTGCGCTGGGCAAAGGACCTTATAATAAGAAGCCCGTAATGTTTGCATGTCAAATAGGGGGTTGTTGTGAGTTATCCATTCTTAATGCATCATGGGATTTTCAGGCACGGGGGCCATGTTGAAAGGAAACATGGGGACGCTTCCTGGCTAAATTGGCAAC
The DNA here is from genome assembly GCA_018653085.1 of Nitrospina sp. Lineage (GTDB taxonomy): Bacteria > Nitrospinota > Nitrospinia > Nitrospinales > VA-1 > LS-NOB. Next base: position 2,506 of record JABIAY010000001.1, on the reverse strand, counting down.
GTGTAGTTTTTGTGGTTTGCATGACTGTTTTGTTCCTTTTTATGTTTGTTTTTCTTTAAATCCCGGGTGCAAAAAAAACACAAAAATTAAAAACTGCTTTTAGAGGCGGGGCGGCTTACCGCAAACCTTTTGATATATCCCTCTTTATTCCTCATCTCTGTGGATGAGTGGAAGATCTTGCAAAAAAAGGCTTTATAGCCCCTTGAATGAAAGGGCTGTTCCGTATAAAATAATTTTTTATTTAGACTGAAAGCTACTATCTTTTTGTGGCTTTTGCCTCTTTTTGGAGTTGTGTTAATTATGTCTTCGGAGCATGGTGTCGAACATTATCACCCTATTGATGCCAAGATTCTGGATAAGAAATCGGATCTGGTTTTCAATATTTTTTCCAAGGTGCAGGATGATAGTGAAGACCGCTTTATTTTATACGCCAGTAAAGAGCCCCGTTATCGCGAGAAGGTGCGTGAGTTGTTGCAATCTTCAGATTTTACGGAGGAGCTTTATATTCATGAAGAGGACCTGACTCTTTATTTTGACCACGCCACCAATTCCCTGCGCGATTACGTCATAAATTCGGACGCCCCTCCTGAAAAAAAGATGGAAAAGGTTTATGACCTTTCCCGGGATGTCACCCAGCAGTTTTTCGATACCAACGCTTCTCCTGAAATTCTTCGTGGTTCCGACAAGGTAGTGGACTTGATGGGAAAGTGTCTGGACAATAATGAACTTGGATTCTACGGGCTGACCAAGATTATGGAAAAGGACTATTATACCTATACCCACAGTATCAATGTGGGGCTCTATTGCATGTCCTTTGCCCCTAAAGTAGGCATACCCGCTGACGAGGTTCATGAACTGGGGTTGGGTGGCATGCTCCACGATGTTGGTAAATCAAAAATTCCTCGGGAAATTATTAACAAAGAGGGAGCCTTGACGGAAGAAGAGTTTGAGGTGGTAAAAAAACACACGCAAAGCGGCGAGGAGGTTATGAAGGAATTAGGATGCTACGGAGAAAAAGCCATCCAAATGGTAGGGCAGCATCACGAAAAATATAATGGAAAAGGCTATCATCGGGGTCTCACCGGTAATGATATTGCCCTGTTCGCGAGAATCTGTAAATTAGCGGATGTCTACGATGCCCTGACCACACGTCGCAGTTACAAGAAGTCCTTAAAAACGCTTGAGGCACTCACCATTATGAAATCCAAAATGGAACATGAATTCGACCCCAAACTGTTGAATGCCTTCATCCGTTTTATGGGTCCCCAAGGCTGACTTTGAGCGGTCTCACACCAGTTGGGATTGTGTGTCGAAGTATTATTAAACCACCCTCACCGCGGCTACGCCTTGCCTCTCCCCTCAAGGGAGAGGAAGCAAAAAGTCCCTTCTCCCCTGGAGGGAGAAGGCTAGGATGAGGGGGGTAATAATGATCGAGCCTGCTTGTTTATCCACGCAATATGCGGACTAATTATTACCGTTGTTGTCCTTTTTTAGTCCTTCGATAAGCATTCGTAGTTCCTCGGCCATTTTGGAAAGGTCGGCACTGGCTATCTGAGTATCTCCTGCACCTTCTTTGGTTGACTCCACGGCCTTGGCCAGAGAAGCCAGGTTTTCCGCGATGTTCTGGCTTCCTGTTGCCGCATCGGTTACGTTGCGGCTCATTTCACCAGTGGTTGCTGTTTGTTCCTCAACTGCGCTGGCTATGGTCGTTGATATTCCGTTTATCTGGTCGATGACTTTGCCCACATCGCCGATGGAAGTGACGGCTCCACTCACATCCGATTGGATGGATTGAATTTTCGCTGTGATCTCTCCCGTTGCTTTGGCGGTTTGGTTGGCCAGTTCTTTAACCTCATTAGCCACCACAGCAAACCCTTTACCCGCTTCTCCGGCTCTTGCGGCTTCAATGGTCGCGTTTAAAGCCAGCAGGTTGGTTTGCTCGGCAATCCCGTTGATGACTTTGATCACCTCGCCGATCTCCTTACTGCTTGTGCCGAGACTGTCGATGATGGTGTTCGCTTCCTGAGCTGATTTTACCGCGTTCGCGGAGGTGTCGGCGGCGTTACTGGCGTTCCCAGCTATTTCTCTAATGCTTGCATTCATTTCTTCCGTTCCCGCCGCGACGGAATTCACATTGGCACTCACTTCTTTCCCGGATTCGGAAACAATTTCTGCTTCTTTAGCGGCGTTTTCAGCATTTTGTTCCATGGTACGACTGACCGCTGCAAGTTCTTCAGAAGCCGCCGCCAGACCCTGGACAACCTCGCCAATTTGATTTAAAACGGCAACCATATTTTCCTTGTTCTTTCTGTCCCGTTCTTCCAGTTCTATTTTTTCGCTCACCAGCGACCAGGAGACCATAGGCCCGAGATAATTCTGATCGTTGTCATAAATGGCGCTGACCAGAAGATCGAGTTTTTCCGGTCCAAGTTGAATGATGGCCTGGTGCGGCAGGTTCCTGGGGTCTGCCAGAATCTTTCTTTGGAGAGCCGGGTTTTTGTGGAAG
>JABIAY010000003.1 GCA_018653085.1 Nitrospina sp. | reverse complement strand
TGTGATATTCTCACTGTTCTCCCACAGGAGTTCCATGAAAAAAATATATTTAACAATTACGTTCTTGATGGTTTTTGTCCTGCTGGGGTGTCCTCCGCCCAAGGCCAGGAAAAAAATGCCCCGCATTTTTGCCCTGAGCTATTCCATGGAGACGGGAAAAGAGCCCTCCTTTCTCATTGCCGATGATTTTAACCGCAATAAAATATTGGATCTGGCCGTAGTCAATAGTGCCGACCAGACCTTTTCATTTTATAAGGGAAACGGGGATGGGACTTTTAAGGGTCAGCGTGTTTTCAGGACTGGTAGAGACCCTATTTGCCTGGTTTCGGCAGATTTCAATGATGACGGTTACAAGGATATTGGGGTACTCAATTATGCTGACCAGTCCATCCAGATATATTTGAATACTCGGCTGGGAAGTTTTCAGAAAACAACCCAGCTTCTTAAGCCGGGACAAATCCCAATCAATATGGCCTCTGGGGATTTCAATGGTGACGGAAGAGTGGACCTGATTGTTACCATGCGTTTTTCAAATGTGGTTACGTTGCTGGGAAAAGGCAATGGTTATTTTTCCGAGCCCCAGTCCATGGATGTTAAGGGCCAGCCTACAGGTGTTGTGGTCGGGGATTACAACCAGGACGGAGTGATAGATGTTGCCGTGGCCTTGGCGGGTAACGGAAATAAAGGGGTCCAGATTTTATGGGGCAAGGGCGATGGAGAATTTGACGGCTCCAAGGTCTTTAAAGCCGGGAAACAGCCTCTCAGTATTGTCAGCCTTGATGTGAATAATGACGGATGGATGGACTTTGTGACTTCCAGCAACTCTTTGCATGCCTTGACCACAATTGTGAGCAATGGCGACAAAACATTCGATTCGTTACGGGATTTTGCGTCCGGGAATTTTCCGAAATTTGTTGTGGCCGCAGATTTTACCGGAGACGGTTTGCAGGATATTGCCGTATCCAATTCTACGGATGATGTGATTACTGTCTCTCTTGGCAGAGGAAACGGAACCTTCACCTATCCGCCTATCTATCACACGGTCGATGAGCACCCTCAAGGTATGGCGGTGGGAGATTTTAACGGTGATGGGTTGCCCGATATCGCGGTCTCCTGCAGGGATAAAAATCTCATCGACATCCTCAGCAAGAAAAACATGATCAATCCCAAGCCGGACCTTCCTGAAAAGGAACCCAAGTCGTCTTGACCACTCGGCGTGGGGCCAACTGGCAATAGCCTTATCTGGCTAGCAAAGAGTTGTCTCGGCTGAAAGAGATCTTGCCAGTTAGGTCCAGCGTCACGCTGGTGCCTAGCGGTTAGATTGCTACAGGTGAGTCGGAAGCGGGTTGCAGGTGGCCTTCGGGGTAGACGTAAAAAATATTCTCAGGGTCGATTTGTTGTGCCACTTCAAGGACATTCTGAAAACCTTGCAGGTGATTGTTGGCAACCGGAACCAGAATAAAATCGTATTGCTCGTTCCTGAGCTTTTCAATCAAATCGGTGGAGATTGATTCTGCTGAAAAGAATCCGGACCCGTAAGAATGAATTTGATTCAGTCCTGCCAAACCTTCCAGGTCTTTTGCCGAAACATCCTGGCCCAGCAAATCTACGTTGTTGTTTAAATTCTCAAGGATCAGACGGACCATCCAGTTTCTGACACTTCGGAGTACCAGAACCCGTGCACCTTCAGGAATCAGATTGAAGGAAGATTTTGCATTCTCTGAAAAAGTACCGGATTGGGATTTCTCTTTCCCCAAGTCAAAAGCCGACAGTGCTTTCTTAAAGCTCGACTGGATTTCCTCGGCAGGGTAATGCGGATAATGGACCACAACCTGACCGTTGCCATCGAATCCTTCCCAGTTTGTGGCAGGGGACAGAAGCGATTTCTCCACGCAGGAATTATAAAAATCTGTTCCCGGCTGGGGAGTGTTGATAGAAACCTGAATTTCATCGAGCCAGCCCTTAGAGGCCATTTCATAAACCAGATCCACTGTTTTCTGGTCTTCCTCCCGGGAAGAGCCCAGTCCGCCGATGCTGATGGTTCCATAAATCAGCATGCCGAGGCTTTTGCCAAACTTAACCATAGAACGGAGTTTGTCCAGGTCGTGCTTTTTGCCCAAGGTCATTTTTTCAGCGACCTTGTCACTGCCGGTTTCGATACCGAAACGGATTTTGTAATACCCCGCCGAGCGCATTTCTTCCAGAGCCTCTTCATCCAGAGAGGCGTATTCGCACATGGCTTCGTATTTGAGGTGATCCAGTCCGGCGGAGCGAATGGCTTTGGCAAGGGAGATATTGAAACTTCTTTTTATATTGTGGACTTCTTCATCAAAGAACACGCCTTCCATTTCCGGATATTTTTCGTGCAGGGTGCGGATTTCTTCGACAACGCTGTCAACATTTCTCGGCCGCCAGTTCAGTTCATCGTAATAGAGTGTGGCCGCCGCGCAGAAATTACAACGGCGTGGGCAACCTCTTGACGCGTACATCTGGATTTGTTTGTAACGACAATTGGGCTCATGATAATCGATGCGCCTGACGTCATCATCTTCAGGAAAGGGCAGGGCGTTGATGTCAATCAGCGGGCCCCTGGCATTCGGGTGAACGCCGGCAATTTTGTTCTTTCCCTGGATCAGGTCAAGAACGGTAAACTCATATTCGCCGATGCATACGTAGTCCGCGACTTTCAGTACGTCTTCCGGGTGGGCCATAGGGTGTTGCCCGGTCAGGATCAATTTGGTGCCAAAAGTTTCTTTGAGTGCTGAGGCCAGACGAAGGTCTTCACGGATCGTGCGGGTAGAACTTTCCATGATGAGCCAGTCGGGTTTTTCTGCACTGGCATGTGTGAAGTAAGTTTCAAAATCCCAGCCATTCAGCACCCCATCCAGAAATTTTACGTGATGATTGGTTTCCCGTTTCAAAAGGGAAGAGGTGTAGGCCAGTTCCCAGGGGTAGTACCCGCAATTGGTAAAATTCTTCACACCCAGGGACCAACGTGAGGGCACGTGGACCATGTGGTAACCATCCCGGTCAATTCCTACGGAATTGGCAACAATGATGTTCATGGGATTCATCAGGCTTGGCTTACAGCTTTATCGGGTTCCCGCACTGGAGCGTGGGAAGGCTGATAAGGCTCAGGGGAAACGGCTTCTTTCCCGAATAGTTTGCGAAACCCCCATTCCCCGATCAAGGCCAGGGTAATGATGAAAAAAAGCAGGGCGGTGGTGGCATAATTGACTCCCAGCCAGAAGAAGGTGGTTTTTTCCATGAGGGATTTTCGCATCGCCTTGACAGAGTCCAGCTTTACGAAAGTGCCTTTGGAGTTATAACCGCGTACTTCTTTGGGGTTTGCGGCGCAGGCTAAAAGATCGATATTAGAGTAGCCCAATCCGTGGTCGATATTATAAAGGGCGATGGCAAGATCAAACTTTTTTTCCCGCAAGGCAGCAATGTTTTTCCTGCCGTAGCTGGAGACACTCATTCTTCGTTGGTCTGTAATGGTGAGGACCTCATCGATGAGAGGGTCTTGTTCTACCGCTTCCCGGGTTGACTCCGGGGCCAGAACAGTAATTCTGCACTTGGGGAATTCTTCTTTCAGGGAAAGCAGGGTCTGATTCAGAATCCGCGTGGCGGAACGAATGACGAGAATATTTTTTGGGTTTTCCTGCGTGTCCATAGATTAGCCGGGAATATGGGCGCGGCCAAAGTCGCCTGGGTTTTCCAGGTCAAACACTTTGCCTTCGACATTGACGGCGACCAGTTTTTTGATGCCGGAACGTTTTGCGATAGCCTTGACTTCGGAATAGCCGTTCCCGGAAATATTATTAAAAGGAATCACGCCCAGTGAAAACGATTTCTTTTTCAGTTGTCCTATTAAGCTTTCGGGGAACGTTTTCTGGTTGAAATGGGAGTCTCCATAAAGGAGCACTTCATTGACATGAGGGTTTTTCCTCAGTTCCTGCTCTACTCCGGGTTGCGCGAGAACCGTTACTTCCTTATTGAATTGGCTGTGAATGGAGTCCACGACATCGTTGACCTGTTTCATCCGTGAACTGCGAAAAAGAAGGATTTCGCCGCCGTTGGTGTTGAGTTGCAGGTTTTTAAAACTGTCTTTGGCGGTGGAACTATAGCGTTGGTTGAAACCTATCTCATAGAGTTTTTCCGCTGCCCTGAAATTGGCCATGATTTTTTCTGCCGGATATTCCGGGCGGTTGACCACGACATGGTTTCCCCCGTCAAAATGTTTCCAGTCCAGATCCTTGAGATAACCCTGAGCCTTCATGCGATTGAAGAACGGGGTGCCCGGTTGCGGGGTGCTGATGGAAAGCTGGAACCGCCACAGCAGGTTGCGATCAAGAAGCTCATGAATGAGGTCCAGGGTTTTTTTGTCGCAATCATCGGTGGAGCCTTCGCCTCCAAAGGTAAAAGTTCCATAGAACTTCAGGCCGATGCTGGTGCCATGTTTCATGAGCTGTTTGAGCTTGGGCACATTAAATTTTCTTTGCAGTTCCATTCCGCGTGCGGCATGCTCGCCAGCAGTTTCAATTCCGAGCCGAACCATGTAATAGCCGGCACTTTTCATGTTATCGAGAACTTCTTCGTCCATGGGCCATTGACCGCACATGACATCGTATTTCAGGTCATCGAGTCCATTTTCGCGGATCGCTTTAGTCAGTTCCAGAATATATTTTTTGCTTCCGTTATGAACCTCTTCATCGAAAAAGATTCCCTCCAGTTGCGGATATTTTGCGCGTAAGGTTTGCAATTCGTAAATCACATTTTCCGGATTTCTCGGTCGCCAGTTAGGGCGTTGATAGGAAATATTTCCGCATACACAGAAGGTGCAAGACAAAGGACAGCCTCGTGACGCATAGGCCTGAATTTCCAGATATTCGCTGGAAGGTTCGCCGGGCATTCCATAAGCCAACCGGGAGACATCATCATCTTCAGGAAGTGGTAACTCGTTCACATCAAGCGGTGGCCTGATGTTGGTGTTTGGCCAGAGTCCCATAATATCAGGAAGGGCTTTGCCCTGAACGATGTCGCGCACAACCATTTCGTATTCCCGCAGGACAACATGGTCGGCATATTCGCTCACCTCTTCGGGAAACGTGGTGGGGTGAGGCCCACAGAAAATCAACTTTGTCCCAAACCTTTTTTTAACTTCTTTGGCAAACAGGCTGTCGGCTTCGATGGTGCGGGTGGCGCAGTCCATGACCAGATAATCCGGACCGAAATCAGAGACTTTTTCCACAAACGTGTCGTGGTCCCATTTTTCAAGGCATCCATCAAAAAATTTAACTTCGTGGTCGGTGTCCCGTTTAAGAATCGAAGAACAATAAGCCAACTGCCAAGGGTAGTATGTAAAAATGCTGTGGTCTTTTGTACTGTTGGTCCAACGGCTGGGGGAATGGATCATGGCATACCCATCGGCGTCAATTCCAACGGAGTTACAAACGGCTATTTTCATAGATTTCCTCTACTGGCTATAAGATATTTTGTCGTAGGTCTCCTGCTCTTTTCCCGGAACCGGAAAAGGGTTCAGCTGGTGAAAAGAGTCTAAAACTCATAACGGCTGAAATCAATTAAAACTTTAACAATAAAGGCTTTGCCGGGAACCTGCCGGGTTGATTTGTTAGAAGTTATACCGACCGGGGAAAAGCAGGGTATTTTGTCGTTGGGGTTCACCTTGACAAGAGTTGGTGGACTTGCAAAGATACCGCCCACTGGGCGTGGGGCCAACGAGCAAAGGCTTGTTGGGCCGTGTAAACATTTGAATTGAATACTGCAAGTTACTGGCGGAGATTCTTCGCTGACAGGAGAATTGAATGGACAAAGAATCACCGGTAGAAAATGAGCCCAAATCAGGATTTTTTGCCCGGCTGAAATCCGGGCTGACCAAGACCCGCTCGAGTCTCGCAGGGGGTTTTGACAATATCGTTCATGGCAAGGCGAAAGTCGGGCCGGAGTTGCTGGAAGAGCTTGAAGAAACCCTCCTCATCGCCGATGTGGGTATGCAGACCACCTCATTCATTCTGGATGATTTAAAACGTGAAGTTTCCCAGAACAGGGTTCGTGAAAATAAAGAAGTGCTGGAACAGTTGAAACAACGGATGGTCCGTGTCCTGTCGCAAAACCAGAAGGCTCTGGCATTTTCAGAACATCAGCCCTTTGTGATATTGGTTGTGGGAGTGAATGGTTCGGGTAAAACCACCACCATAGGAAAGTTGGCCCGACACTGGAAACAGGAAGGTAAAAAAGTATTGCTGGCGGCCGGAGACACTTTTCGGGCGGCGGCCATTGACCAGTTACAGGTTTGGGCAGATCGGTCAGAAATTTCCTGCATTAGTCAAAAGAGCGGGGCGGATCCTTCGGCAGTTGCTTACGATGCGGTTCAGGCCGGGCTGGCCCGTGAGATGGACCTGGTTATTATTGACACGGCAGGGCGGTTACAGACCAATACCAATCTGATGGAGGAATTGAAAAAAATCAAGCGGGTGATTGGAAAAGTCCTGCCGGGGGCTCCACACGAAACCTTGTTGGTTTTGGACGCGACCATCGGGCAAAACAGCATTTCCCAGGCTCGACTATTTAATGAAGCGCTTACAGTGGATGGGTTGGTGATGACTAAACTGGATGGAACGGCAAAGGGGGGGGTTCTGTTTAATATAACCGATGATTTGAAACTCCCAATTCGATTTGTAGGAGTGGGTGAGAAGCCGGAAGACTTGCAGGAGTTTAATCCGGAAACTTTTGTGGAGGCGTTAATCCCCGGTTAAGGTTTCCGTGTAATCGTCATCATATTCCGTTGGTTTTTTCGGGTTCATTTTTTCCAAAGTTTCAAACTGTTTTTGCACGATGTACTGGTGAATTCTATCCCGATCCTCGTCATTCATTCCTTCAAAGAAGCGAAACCGAAAAATATCACCTTTATCCGTATCGCCTTTTTTGACCGAGACCAGAAAAACTTCTGATTTGATGATGACGGGTTCTGTCAGCGGCAGGGCAAATAAGGCGGTTATGGGTTGCCCGCTATGAATCTGGGTGAGTCCCTGGATTTGACAACCGAAACCGCTGGCACTCAAGTCCTGAATGCTTGTGCAGAAAACTCGTTCATCCTGCATGGTAATGCAAAGGTCCAGGGGGTACTGGTTGCCTAATTGAAGACGGTAAAAGTCCCTGCGGTCAACATTGGGGTCGACAGGAATTTCTTTGGATTTCCAGCGAAAAAGTTTTCTAAGCCACCGCTCAACAGGCCGGTATGCCGATTCCAGCTTTATGCTTGAGTCATATTTGCTTACCATGAACCAACCGTCCTTTCACCAATGCGAGTGCACAAAAACTTGTTTTATTAGGTTTCGGCATAATCTCTCAGGAGCTTTAGTCCTGATTTGCCTGTTGCCTGGTGGTGGAAGATTAGTTTTTTTGTGTTAATCTTCAGGTGTTGTGGCAAAATCGATGGTATTCGCCATAGCTAATTTTTAACCCTTTCCGACCAGAGATGTTGAACCATGAAGCCTAAGACCGATGACCTTTCGGGGATGAAAATCCTTCTCGTTGATGATGTTATCTTCAATATTGAAATTCTTTTGCACACCCTTAAGTTAAGGGACTACCAGATATCCGTAGCAAATAGTGGAGCCAAGGCTTTAGAGTTGGTCCCCAAGATACAACCCGACTTGATTTTGCTGGATATCATGATGCCGGAGATGGATGGAATCGAAGTCTGCAGAAGGCTGAAGGACGATGAGTCGACTCGGGATATTCCAATCATATTTGTCACCGCCAAAACGGGAGCAGAAGATGTGGTAGAGGGGTTTAAGGTCGGCGGCGTGGACTATATTTCCAAACCTTTTCGCCTGGAAGAAGTGCTGGCCCGCGTGGAGACGCATTTGAGATTAAGAAAGACTCTGAGAGATAAAGATGACCTGATCTCTGAATTGCGGGATACCCATGAAGTCCTGTTGAGCTCGGTCAAAATGGATCTATTAACCGGGCTCCATAGTCGAGTGAGTCTGGAAGAAAAGCTGGGTCAGGAGCAGTCCCGAAGCCAAATGACCGGGAAATCTTTCTCGATAGTTCTGGCTGATATTGATCATATCAGCAAGGTAAATGAAGACTACGGAGTGAGCACTGGGGATCAGGTTATCATTCGTACCGCATCCATCTTGACGGAGAGCATTGGAGACCAGGGTTTGGTGAGCCGTTGGAGCAGTGAAGAGTTTTTGGTGCTCCTTCCCGAAACAGTGTTGGCGGATGCCAAAGTGATGGCGGAAAAAATTCGCTCTCGCATAGAGAATGAAAAGTTGGATTTCAACCAGAATCAAATTGCCTTAACCCTCAGCATAGGTGTTAGCAGTTGTCCGCCAAATATGAAATGGGATAAATGTCTGGCCGAGGCTCACGATTGCTTGCGCCAGGCAAAAAGCCTGGGCCGGAACAGGTTGGTTGCTGTTGAAAATGGCTAGTCCGCATATTGCATGAGAGGTTGTAAATCACCCCAGTACTACTTCCGCCCCAAGAGGTAAAAGTTTGTCTATCAGCACTGACGATTTCCAGACGGTACAAAAATTCCTTTTAGAAAACTCAGGTATTTCTCTTGCCGCTGGAAAGGAATATCTGGTTGAAGGACGACTGCAGTCTCTGGTTTACAGTGAGAAGTTTGACGATATTCATGCGCTCGTCGTTAAACTGAGAGGAGATCGCGAAGGCGATTTGGGCAAAAAAGTTGTGGAGGCTTTGACTACCAATGAGACCTCCTTTTTTCGCGACAAGCACCCTTTTGAAACTTTAAAGACAGCGGTTATCCCGGACCTGTTCAATAAGCCTGAGCTTGGCAAGCGGATTACTATCTGGTCTGCGGCCAGTTCCAGTGGTCAGGAGCCTTATTCGCTGGCCATGCTTTTAGCCGATTCTTTTGCCTGGGCAACGGATTGGCAGATCAAGATCGTTGCCAGTGATATTTCTGAAGAGATGCTGACAAAATGCCGGTCCGGGTTGTACAGCCAGTTTGAAATTTCGCGGGGGCTTCCAGCGCATTACCTTCCCCGATTTTTACAGAGGACCGGGTCTCAATGGCAGATGAAAGAGGAAATCAGGGAGCGTATTGATTTCCGCTACCTCAACCTTTATGAGGACTGGGTGGGACTGCCAAGGGTGGACATCATCTTCATGCGAAATGTCCTGATTTATTTCGAGGCCGACACAAAAAAAACCATCCTTGAAAAAATACTCAAGGTGTTAAGGCCGGGGGGGTACCTGTTTCTAGGCTCCGGAGAGGCTCCGGTGGGACTGGAGAACCGCTTTCAGCCAGCAGACTTTTCTACCTCCGCCTGTTTCAAACTTGCGCCTGCCCCTTAGCAGAAGGCCTTTGCATAACCCGTCTTTGCGAGGCGGCGAAGCCAACGAAGCAATCCAGAAGGTTTCGCTGTTGAGGCCAGCGTCACGCTGGCCTAACGAATTCCTTTATCATGCATACTGGAGGTATAAAATTTATCCGTTCCCATGATATGGTTGGACAACCATTCCTTGAGGAATTTCATCAGGTCCTGATCTATGTCGGCTTCTCCTGAATCGAATTTCTTTTGAAAGTCTACAACCTGACCCACCAGTTTTTCATGCTTTTTGATGTGCTCGTCATAATCAGAGTACTCGGCTTTTCTCATCAACCCTTCTTCATGTGAGAAGTGATAGACGGTGTAATCCACCAATCCATCTATAATTTTCTTGCCGGCATCTCGGCCTTGTTTTTCTGTCATGACTTTATAGGTCTGGTTAATCAGCTCAAAGAGTTTTTTATGCTGATCGTCAATCTCTTTGACTCCCACACTGTAACTGTCGTTCCAGATTATGAATTCATCCATTCCGAACTTGGCGACCAGGTTCTGCAGATCCAGGGCCATTTTAGACAATTCCTTTGAAGCCAGCCCGGTGTCATCGGCTCCTTGTTTGGTGCTGGTTGCCGCAGTAGCGACGTCCGCTGTATTTTCGGCGATCTGGATGCTTCCCGCCGCCGCTTCCTGAACATTTCGGCTCATCTCATTGGTGGTTGCCGTTTGTTCTTCCACCATGCTGGCGATGTTGGTGGCGATTTCATTGATCCGGTTGACAATATCGGAAATTTCAGAAATGGAGCCCACCGCTTCGCTGGTATCGGTTTGAATGGCCGTGATCCTGGTGCTGATGTCTTCGGTGGCCTTGGCCGTCTGGTTTGCCAGTTCTTTGACTTCGTTGGCGACTACGGCGAAACCTTTCCCCGCTTCTCCGGCCCTTGCCGCTTCGATGGTTGCGTTTAGGGCGAGCAGGTTGGTTTGCTCCGCAATGGAAGTGATCACCTTGATGACATCGCCGATTTCCTGACTGCTTTCTCCCAGTTTGCTGACGATTTCATTGGCTTTTTTCGCTCCCGTCACAGCTTCGGAGGTCACCCTGGCGGCATCGCCTGCATTGGCGGCGATTTCCTTGATGCTGGCACTCATTTCTTCCGTTCCTGTGGCTACGGTCTGTACATTTTTGCTGACCTCGTCCGCCGAGGTGGAAACCTGGTTGGACTTGTCGGCGGTGTCCTGCGAGTTTGTGGCCATTTCTGAACTGACCGAAGACAGCTCTTCGGAAGACGCGCCAAGGGTTTGCACCACCCCGGTTACCTCCATCATCACTTCGCGCATGGTTTCACTCGCTTCTTTTTCGCGTTTCTCCATTTCAAGTTTTTGCGTGATGATACTCCAGGTCACCATCGGCCCCAGATATTTTTTATCTGCATCGAAAATCGGGCTGACCAGAAGGTCCAAAATCTCCGGGCCGACCTGAATCTCCGCCTGATGCGGAAGGTTTTTCGGGTCGGAAAGAATTTTGCGCTGGAGCGCCGGGTTTTTATGCAGGATATCGATACACTGTCCCCGCATTTCGTCCGTTTTCACCGGAAGGTATTGCTCAATCGTTTTCAGGGTTTTAAGCGATTCCGGATTGAGGTAGATGATGGTGAAATCGTTAATGTTGGCCATCATCACGTTGATGGGAATCTGGTTCATCATCGATTGAATACGGGCTATTTCGGCTCGCTCCGCCAGTTTTTTCGTTATCACATCCCAGGTGAGCATGGTTCCCAAGCGGTTGTGGTCATCATCAAAAATCGCTACTGCCAGTAGGTCCAGCATTTCTGGCCCGACCTGAATATCCGTGTCGATGGGCAGGTTGCGCTCATCAGCCAGCATTTTTCGCTGGTGCGCCGGATTTTTGTGGAAAATATCGATGCTTTGTCCCAACAACTTGTCTACTTTTACAGGCAGGTATTGCTCAATGGTTTTGAGGGTTTTCACCGAAGCCGGATTGATATAGGTGATATTAAAATCATTGTCCGCGAACATCATATTGCTTCGCGAGTGTTCCAGCATGGACATGGCTCTGCTCATGGCGGCCGCGATTTTCTTTTTTCCCGATACATTTTCCCAGTTCACCACATAACCGATTGCCTGCCCTGTATTTCCATAAATGGCATTGATGGTGGTTGCAAGGGTAGCATTTCCAAAAGTAAATCCCGCGATATGCGGCAGGTTCGATGGATTCCTCAGAATTCTCTCGACCCGGTCAGGGTCCTTATGAAACCGATGGATGGAACCGCCGACGATCTCATTCACTGAAAGGCGGAACATCTCTTTAATATCCCCTTCAAGCGTTCGCAGGGTTTCAATAGACTTGTCATTAGCGTATACCAGATTGAAGTCGGTGTCTGCGAATAGCAGGTTGGCTTGAGCGGAGTTCAAGCAAGCCAGCAGGTTGGACGAACCTTTCATCAGGGACGAACCATTACCGCCACCAAACAGCTTGGAAAAAAAAACCTTCGGATTGATCTGGACTGCCGGAAATATTTTGATAGCTCATCGAATTCTCCCCTGCGATATTGAATGCTGAAACCAGCGGACTTCTCACCTATTGAGATGAGAAATTAATTTGCGTTTCTGAACCACATTGATCCATACCCATATTATGGTACCAACCCTATGTCACAATTTGCCCAAGCTCATGTGGCTATTCCGCCAAGAATTTGCCCGGTGAGCAGAAAGATCAACGGGCTAATCTTTTAATTTTTCGAATAATAGATGGCCTAAGCTTAAGGCAAGGGCGGGGTTTTTCAAAGGCTTTATTTTTCAAGCGGATGTAAATATATTTTTACCAGCCTATTTTATCTGATTTTTTTTTCAGGAGGGGGTGGTTGGCTTAGCTTAGTAGGCCAGGGCTTCTTCGTAGCTGATTTTTGGGAAGCATTCCAGAGTTGAAACAGGACTGCAGTTGTACACCTTGATATCGGTAGAAGTCAGAACCTTTGCGCCATGGTTCAGCATCTTAGCCATCCTTGGAAACTCTGTCTGTTCATGATCGACTGTTTTCGGGTCTTGCCCGAAAAAATGTGTGTTGAATCCGTTATGCTTTAAGTCCAGGCCCAGAAAAAATATGTTTTTGAATCCCATATACATCGCCACTTGCAGGGCGAAATAGGAAATCGTATACCCTGAATAAATTCCTTTCTCAAGATCGAAGCTGAACCCTTCTCCTCCGAGCAGTCTTAGCGGCAATCCCCAGGGCCGGTCCTCCAGTGTGAATAGTTGGCGGACACTTTTAAAGGCATCAGGGTAAAGATCAAAAAGGCGGTGGTCAAAAACACATTGGTAATAGGACATTGGGTAAACCAGAAAGGACCGGTTCAGTCCCATTACGATTTTGTTTTTCAACGATGAAAGATCAAGGTCAGCCAGAGAGGGACCCGAGGCAAGAATGAAAATATTTTTCCCCTCGTGCAGGTTTTTATAATCGGATATCTGTTCCATTATTTAAATAAACGAGCCCTTTTCAAATTCGACATATTTAATCATACGGCGGTTGTATGTATAGACTCCGTATACCCGGTTGTTATTCCCTAAAATAAAGCTGGGATAGGAAACTTCAAACTGAACTTCGTCAAGATGCATTACTTTTTCCCAGGTCTTTCCCTCATCCCGGCTCCATGATGCGCTGAGAGGCCAGCGCTGGTGCTCTTCGGTATGGTTATAAATCACCACAAGATTATTGTTAGCTGTAAAGGCTGAAATTCCTGATAGAGGGTTGGGCAGGGGGGTTATTTGGGGGGAAGACCAGGTCTTCCCTTGATTTGTTGAATGGCTGAGGCGGATTTTTCTGGGATCTGTAGTTGGCCTGAAGAACTTGTACAATTTTCCACTATCACTTTTAACGATCGTGGACTGAATGATATCCGGAGAACTAAAACGATAAGTCTCCTCCCACTTTGAATAGGGCGGGTCGCTGGAAAGCAGGAGGGATTGCCGGGATCGTTCATCATAAGCCGGCAGTAAATAGGTAGCTGAATCCAGCAAAACCGGTGGGTGCCGGATCATCATGCCAGGCTTTTGCCAATGCTGAACAGGGGCGGACCAGGTTTGTCCCTCATCCTCCGACCAGACCCCATGCAGGTAGGCATCGTTCCAATAGTGTCCTTTCAGTACTACATAAAGAAGGTGAATGCGCCCGCCAGGATCCTGAAAAAGCACCGGATTGCCAACGGAGTATTTCCCGCTATTTAGAACAAACTCCGAGTGGCTCCATCTGCCATGTTTTTTTTTCGCGAGAACCAGAGCGGCATCGGAATGTTCGTCTTCAGGGTAAACGTACCAGCTAGCTATCAGGGTGCCTGACTGGGTTTCCATTATGGAGGGGCAATGGCAAAAGAGGTCTTTGTCAACGGGGTTATGCAGAAATTCAGCGTCAATCATGGAGCGAGAGCGTCCTTTTCTGAATGCCAAGGCTTATTACTGGAATCCTCATATTGTAAGGGGATTGGGGGGGGATTATCGACAAAATATTTTTTGAAGGACGGGTGAGCTCTACCGATTAGTCTGTTTGGGCTTGGCGGGGAAGCCAAGAGGAAAGTGGAGGCGCCGGGCGGACTCGAACCGCCGATAGAGATTTTGCAGACCTCTGCCTTACCACTTGGCGACGGCGCCCTGCATAGCGATGAAAAATATGGAGCGGGAGAAGGGATTCGAACCCTCGACCTCAACCTTGGCAAGGTTGCACTCTACCACTGAGTTACTCCCGCATATTTTGATGTTATTGGGATGAGAGACCCGAGACCAATTATATTTCCTCAATCGTGATTGTCAAATTCTATTTTCGCAGAAACTTCGCTTCGGTTCCTTCGATCAGGCGAAGAATGTTGTCGTGATGCTTCTGCAAGGTGAACAGGCCGACAACAACAGCAAGATATATATAAGGAAGAGGCAGTTTAAAATAAATGGAAAGTAAAGGAAGAGAAACTGCCGCCATAATCGATCCTACGGAAACAGTGCCCGAAATCCACAGGCATAAAGAAAACACCCCGACTGCGCCCAAGGTGGCCCAGGGCATGATGTATAAAAACAGGCCCAGGCTGGTTGCGACCCCTTTGCCGCCTTTGAATTTCAAAAAAACGGAATAGAGATGGCCGAGAAAAACCATGAGCCCGGCAAGGGCAATCACAAGTGGTTTTTCGTATAGCAGGCTGGCACCAAAAACCACGAGGAGTCCTTTCAGTACATCTCCCAACAGGGTCAGCAGTCCGGCTTTTTTGCCCATCACCCGGGCCACATTGGTGGCACCGATGTTGCCGCTACCTTGTTTGCGGATGTCTACGCGCTGAGCCCGTGCCAGTACCACGCCGAAGGGAATGGACCCGATCAAATACGATATCAGACACAGGGCAGGGATTTCAGTCAGCATAATGAGTGAGGTTGTGGGCAGTTATGGGGTTTCATCCACCCAGGATTCGTTTTCCAGCTTGATTTTCAGTTTTAACTTGGCTCTTTTTTCAATTTGTCGCACCCGCTCGCGGGAGAGGTCGATCTCTTTTCCAATTTCCTCCAACGTTTTGACCTCTCCGAAAAAACCGAAACGCATTTTGAGAATTTTAGCTTCCCTCTCCGAAAGGTCCTCCAGTAACTGGTCCACCTTGTCACTGAGAGACTTCTGCATGAGTTGGTCATCGTAGGGGATGAAGTCCTGATTTTCCAGAAGGTCCAGGTAGGGTGTGTTTTCATCATCTTTTAAAGGCGAGTCGAGCGAAAGGTGGGTCCGGTATGCACGCATGATAGAGTTGATTTCTTCATCCCCATACCCCAGGCTCTTTGCCAGTTCTGCCTGGGTCGGTTCGCGCTCCAGGTCTTGTGCCATCTGCTGGCTCCTTTTGTTGATCTTGTTGACTTTGCCGGCTTGCTTGACGGGGAGCTTCACGGTGCCTGACTGCTCGGCGAGGGAATGCATGATGGCTTGTTTGATCCACCACACTGCATAGGTGATGAACTTGACATTTCTGGAAACGTCAAACCGTTTGGCGGCTTGGATCAACCCGATATTTCCTTCTTCAATCAAGTCCTGAAGGGAAATGCCCAGTCCCCGGTATTTGTTGGCGACGGTCACGACATATCTTAAATTTCTGCGAACCATTTCCTGAATGGCTTTGGGGTCCCCATCTTTAATGGATGTTGCTAATTTGACTTCTTCTTCCCGCGTGAGGATTTTGATCCTGCTGATCTCCTCCATGTACTGGATGAGTGGATCATGGTTGCCCTCTTTGTCCTTCGAGGGTGAAGAGCGTTTGCCTGGTTTGTTTTTGGGGGCTTTGGGCATAATTTGTTTAGCGCATGGCTTTCAAGCGAAGCCGTGCCTCTTTCGCGAACTCGCTTCGGGGAGAGTTTTTAATTACGCTTTTATAATACGCGGTGGCCTCGGGAAAATTTTGCTCACGGTAGTAGGATTCACCCAACAGAAACTCAGCTTCGAGAATATAAGAATGATTGGGGTATTCCACTTTCAAGCGTTTGAGCCGGAGGATAGCCGCCTGATAGGAACCGGTGCGGTAATAAAACCTGCCGATTTCAAATATGTTTTGCGCCAGTATATCCAGACACTGGGTAATTTTTTCTTTGGCCGGTTTCAAGTAAGAACTTTTTGGAAAATCTTTTACGAAGTGCTCAAAGCCTTCCAGTGCCGAATGAACTGGTGTTAAATCCCGCGATGCCAGATCGGTCAGTTTGAAATTGGACTTGGCTTTATAAAAATGCGCCCGGTCCACAAACTGGTGGGCAGGATAGAGCTCGATAAACTTCTGATAATGAAATTTGGCCTCTTCATATTCTTCTGAGCTGTAATGAAGGTCTGCCAGCAACATGGTGGCGGCTGTCCGCTCTTTGCTGTCTGGATAATCTTCCATCAACAGCTGAATTTTGGCTTTGGCTTCGTCGGTTTCCTTCTCCTTCGCCAGGCGTTTGCCTTGTTGCAATAGCTCGCTTGCGCTATAGGTTTCCTCTTTTTTTGTTGTGGCACAGGCAAAGAGCAGACTCAGCACAGAAACCAGAGTGACAAAAGAGCCAAATTTAGAGAAAAGGTGAAATGGCGACATTATGGTGTTCAATCGTTGATAAGTTACTTTCAAATATATACTAAAAAACCTTATGTTTAAAGAGCTTAATCACCTTGCGGGACCTGAAAGCTCCTTGCTTATCAAGAAAACTTCGTGCTATAACTTCAACGATATTCCCATGTTTTGGATGGGGAACCTCATTAAAATAGCGAGAATTATGAGACGGGTAATCAAAATCGGATTAGTAAGCCTGTTGGCAGGATGGTGTTCGGGTCCGGTCAGTTCCGCCTTCGCCGCAGAGACAGCTGAATCGTGGAAACTGCTTTCCACCTTTGAAAAAGGTGGCTTCATGATGTATCCCATCCTTTTTGCTTCTGTCCTCATGCTGGGCATCGCCATAGAGCGGGCTTATAACCTGAGAAGAACAAATATCATCAACTCCGAATTTCTTGTGAATGTCCGCGACCAGTGGGACTGGAAAGATATTCAGAAAACGCTTCGGTTGTGCAATTCCTGCGACAATGCGCTTTCGCGAATTTTAAAAGTGGGGTTGTTGCGGGTAGGGGGCAAGCTCGATGAGGTTGAAAGGGCGATTGACGGAGCCGGCATGCATGAAGCGTCCCTGATGAACTCGAACCTCAGGGTACTGGGTGCGGTGGCAAACATCACTCCAATGATGGGTCTTTTGGGAACCGTCTTTGGAATGATCAAAGCCTTTGATGTGATTTCTCTCAGTGGCACGGGTAACCCCGGTCTTGTGGCCAGCGGTATATCCGAAGCGTTGATCACAACTGCCGCAGGAATGGTGGTTGGTATTCCCGCTTTAGCCCTGTATCACTACTTCCGGGGAAAAATTGACCGCTATGTTTTTGAGATGGAGGAAATTTCGTTCCAACTCGTTGAAGAGCTTTCCTACGATGGCATTAGAAAGGCCAAGCCTCCGTTACCCAGAGAGAAAATTAAAAAGGCATCGACCATTCCAGCCAGCGGCTGATCGCTGACTGCGTTGGCATGGATTTTTGTTGTGAAAGAAATTTACTGAACTATGCGATTCAGAAGAGACGAAGAAGATAGTTTTACCTTTGACATGACACCCATGATTGATGTGGTGTTCCTGCTTCTGATTTTCTTCATGGTGTCCACGGTATTTGTGGACTTCAGCCGCAAGATGGATATTAATCTTCCCACCTCTAAGTCTTCCGTCATTGATGAAAATACCAAAGCCCTGGAGATTGAAATGTCGAAAGACAAAAAAATCTTTCTGGGCGGCAAGCCGTTAACGCTGCTGGGGCTGGAAACGACTCTCGCCAAGATGGAACTCAAGGCCAAAAAACCAAGTGCTGTCATTCGGGCCGATAAATCCCTTCCTTATGGAGATGTGATTCATGTCATGGGCCTTTTGCAAAAAAAGGGCATTCCTGATATCAGTGTCGCGGTCAAATAAGGTATAATCCCTCAATACAGTTTTTTATAACTCATAAGTCTGCTCGTTAGTCGAGGCAGGCTGTTTTCGTTTTTAAGGAGATTTTGCATGGCAACCTATACCAAGGAAAAAGATGTCGAAACCACATTGGAAGATGATGCTTCTGCGCGTAAAGCAATGCAGGAAGTTTTTTCCAACACCGCCCGATGGCCAGCTGGGTTCGGCGGCTTCAAAGCAGATGTGACGGCAAATATAAACGGCGCTGAACAAAAGGGTACGGTAACGGTTAAAGGTCCCAAGGAAATCGAGACCGATATCAGCGATGAAAAGGCCAAAGGTTTTCTCACGGAAAACCTGGCTTCCATTGCCATGCATCGGGGGCCACGCTCCTTTGATGAGTCGGATGGTAAATACAAACTGAACTTTGGTGATGACGGCACGCACCCGTTGGGAAGAAAGCTCGTCATGGGCGGGGATGGCATGAGTTCTTTCTACCGCATCAAGGATGGCCGAATCCAGCAGATCAACCGGCAGACACCGCGCATGTCTTTTTCCATTAATATTGAAGAGAGCCGGAAAAATCAGGACGGTAAATTCCTGACGCATAAATATTCGGTATTTTATTTCAATCCGGAAAACAAGGGATTGAAAGATGTGGAAAGCTATACCGATGAATACACCCGGGTGGGCGATGCCGATTTGCCTGAACTGCGCCGTATCATTAACTGCGAAGAAGGTGCGATCTCGGTCTCGACCATGACGCTCAGTAACCACAAATTGCTTTAAGGTAAATCAAGTATCTGAATTTTTCAGGATAAAATGATCCTCCTCCCCGGCACAGGGGAAGGGGATTTTTTTATGGGTTAAGAATTCAATCGGTAGCTTTGGATGTGTCGGTAACAGTGCCGTTCGGTTCGATGCTGAGATTGGAACCGATGATGCTGTTTTTGACTGTGGCGCATGAGCCAACGGTCACGTTCTCCCAGAGTATGGAGTTTTCCACCACTGCACCGGAACGGATGCGGCAGCCATCTCCCAGCACCGCATAGGGGCCGACCTGCGCATCCTGGGAGATTTCACATTCCCTGCCAATATGAACGGGCGGTACGATGAGAGGTCCTTCCGGTATTTTTGAGGTTTTTGCTTTTAGCGATAGCTTCCCATCAAGGGCATTGGCTTGTGCCTGAATATAAGTTTCCCGTGTGCCCATATCGATCCAGTATTTTTCATGCAGGGTTCCATAAACCGGAAGCCCTTCTTTAATCATCGCTGGAAACACATCTTCTGCGGTGCCAGAAAATTTTCCTGAAGAGATGCGGGAAAATATCTCTGGCTCCATGATCTGGATACCGGTGAACATGACGCGCTGGGTTGTTGCGGGAGGATTTTTGATCGATGCACCCACAAATCGTGTGATGCGGCCGTCGTCGGCCAGTTCAATAGGTTCATATCTTTCCGGATCGGCATCCTGTCGAACTACCAGTGTCAGGCAGGATTTTTTTTCTTTATGAAAACTGAGAACTTCATTCAGGTCGATATCTGCGAGCACATCGCTGTTCATCACTAAAAACGTTTCTTTTTCAAGGAAGGACTGGGCTTTTTTGAGTCCGCCTGCGGTTCCCAGAATTTCTTCTTCCTTCGAAAATTTCAGACGTACCCCAAAATCTGTGCCATCGCCAAAATATTCGACAATCTTGTCGGGCAGGTGATGCACATTGACGATGATGTCTTGAATTCCCTGGGAACTTAAAAGGTTTAGCGTGTGTTCCAGAAGAGGCTGGTTTAATACCGGGAACATGGGTTTGGGAAGGCTGAGAGTCAGGGGCTTGAGGCGGGAGCCAAAGCCGGCTGCCAGAATCATAGCTCTCATTTTTTCTTCGCCATTGCCTTGAGCGACTCGGTGTAGGGAGGGCGAGCGATGCCATTTTCGGTGATGATAGCCGTGACCAGTTTGTTGGGAGTGATGTCAAACGCGGGATGTGCCACCTCAATGCCTTCAGGGGCAATCCTTTTGTTGTTGATGTTCACCACTTCTTCGGCTGAGCGTTCTTCAATGGGAATTTCATCGCCGGATGCCAGAGACAGGTCGAGGGTCGAGACTGGCGCGGCGACATAAAACGGAATATTGTTTTCCTTGGCGAGCACCGCGACCATATAGGTACCAATTTTGTTGGCGATATCCCCATTTCCCGCAATGCGGTCGGCGCCAACAACGACCAGATCGACTTCCTGCTTTTTCATAAAGAAACCGCACATATTATCGGTGATCAGCTTGACGGGAATATTATCTTCCTTGAGTTCCCACGAGGTCAGCCTCGCCCCTTGCAGGAAAGGCCGTGTTTCGTTAGCCAGTACACGGACATTTTTCCCGGCGTTGACGGATGCCCGAATCACTCCCAGTGCTGTGCCGAAACCCGCTGTTGCCAAAGCCCCGGCGTTGCAGTGGGTCAAAATCACGTTACCGTTTTCAACCAGGGTCTGTCCGTGTTGACCCATCGCCTTGTTGATGCTGATATCTTCTGTGAGGATGGTGAGGGCTTCTTCTTTCAACCTGGCTTTCAACTCGGGGACGGGAAGATTTTTTGCATTCCTTGCAACCTGCTTCATCCTGTTGATGGCCCATGCAAGATTCACCGCTGTAGGCCGGGACTCGCCAAGGCGATCGCATTGTTTTTCCATCGCCCTGTAAAACTCATCGAAGCTGGAAGCGGATATCGCATCGGCTCCGAGACTAACACCCATGGCCGCCGCGACACCGATTGCCGGTGCTCCCCGAATAACCATGGTTTTAATAGCCTGCCCAACCTCTTCAATGGTTTTACAGTCAACGAAAACGGTTTCTGCCGGAAGACGAGTTTGGTCAATCATCCTCACTACCCCGTCTACATACTCTATGGTTTTGATCATGGTTGCCGTTCTTTAAAAAGGTTGGGGATTTTGGCGGTCAGCTTATCCCGAAAAACGGATTCATCAATGCCGTCAATTTCAATGACTTTGTTTTTACTGCTGAGCCCCGTGACAATACGGACATTGGCGGGACTCATCCCCAGCCATTTGGCCAGGAATTTAATACAGGTCTTATTGGCGGCTCCGTCTACCGGTGGTGAGGTCAATCGAATTTTTAAGGAATTATTATAAACCCCTGCAATTTCGTTCCTGGATGATCTGGGCTGAATGACAGCTGAAAACCGGATGCTATTTTCGCAGGCGTTAATCTTGAACGGAGTTTCCGGCATTGCCGTTTCCCGCTTTAAATTTATTTAAATGTTCCACAGCAGTGGCCCGAATATTATCCATCAGTTGTTGTTTTTGTCCTTGTAGTTTTTGGATTTCCGTTTGCAGGGAGTCCAATTCTTTTGTGGCGTTGGCTGTATGTTTTTCGGCATATTGCTTGGCGGTGTTGATGATTTGTTTTGCTTTTTCTTTCAACTTCTCAGGGGTTAGTTGCGAAAGAGGATTGTTGCCGGTTGGCTGGCTTGCATCGGCCTTTTTCATTTCCTGAATCAGCAGGTCTTTTTCTTCCAGTTCTTTTCTGAGTGCACGCAACTCTTCTTCCACCTCTGGAGGGGTGCTGGGTTCTTGCAGAGTAAGTTCATCCCGACGTTGCTCAAGTTCTTTGATTTCTGCGGATTTTAAATCAATCTGTCGATCCTTTTCCTTGAGGTCCTCGGCCATGGATTTAAAATCATCGGCCACAAGATGGAGGAACGTGTCCACTTCCTGCTTGTTATAGCCACGGAACTTGTCGTGGAAGCATTGCTCTAGAATGTCAAGATAAGTCAGGCGCATAATTAAGGTTATTGCAGTTGCATTGCCAGGGTCATAAGCGAATTGACCACAAACTCTTCAACGAAAACAATTGCCAGCAGGACAAGGATCGGTGAAAAGTCAATTCCTATTCCGGACATGGGGATTAACTGTCGTACTCGAAGCAAAACCGGTTCTGTGATACTGTATAAAAACTGGACGATTGGATTATACGGGTCCGGGTTCACCCAGGACAGCAGGGCGCGGATGATAATGATCCACATATAAAGTTTTAAAACAATGCTCAGAACCTGGGCGGTTGCGCTTAGTAAATTTCCTAGAATAAACACGAAGTATGGAGTGTAGGTTTTCCCATGCAGGAAAAAGTTATTGCTAACTGCCTTGTGGAGGCATAGTTCTTAAACAAAATATCTGAAAACTCCTTTAATGTCAATGAGAAGAGCCTATTTCAATGAGGGCTCTGATGGGGATAAATCGAGCTTATGAAGCGAACAAAAATCAAAGACCTTCTCAATGGTGAGGAAGGTGAAGCGTTGGTCAAGGGCTGGGTGAAAACCCGGCGGGATTCCAAGGGGGGCTTTTCCTTCCTGGAAATTAACGATGGCTCCTGCCTGGCTAATATTCAGGTGGTGATAGAGCATACTCTTTCTGACTACTCCTCCATTGAAAACCAATTAATGACCGGCAGTTGTGTTTCGGTTCGCGGCAAACTGGTGGCTTCGGAAGGCAAGGGCCAGTCCATGGAAGTCCAGGCCACCGGCATTGAGGTCTATGGTCCTGCCCCTGCCGATTACCCTTTGCAAAAGAAGCGGCACTCCTTCGAGTTTTTGCGCGAGATCGCCCACCTGCGTCCGCGTACCAATACTTTTGGTGCGATCATGCGGGTGCGAAACCGGCTGGCTTTTTCCATCCACCGTTTTTTTCAAGATAAGGGCTTTGTTTATCTGAACACGCCTATTGTGACCACCAGTGATTGCGAAGGAGCCGGAGAAATGTTCCAGGTGACGACACTGGATATGTCCAATCCGCCGCGTGTGGATGGAGCAGTGGACGGAGCAGTGAACGGGAAAATTGATTTTTCTCAGGATTTTTTCGGTGAAAAAACTTTTCTCACCGTCAGCGGACAATTGGAAGGTGAAATTTATGCCATGGCCCTGGCAGAAATTTATACGTTTGGCCCCACCTTCCGGGCCGAAAACTCCAACACCAGCCGTCACCTGGCTGAGTTTTGGATGGTGGAACCAGAAATGGCTTTTTATGATCTGGATGACAATATGGATCTGGCTGAGGAATTCATTAAATTTTTATTGTCGGATATAATGGAACACTGCGCCGAAGACATGGAATTTTTTAATAAACGCATTGATACCACCATTCTTGAGACTCTGAGAAATATTATCGATAATCAGTTCGAGAGGTTGACGTATACCGAGGCCATTCACCAACTGCAAAAAGCAACTGAGACATTTACCTACCCTGTGGAGTGGGGTTTTGCTCTGCAGGCGGAACATGAGCGTTATCTCAGTGAGAAGGTTTTTAAAAAACCGATCATCGTGTTCAACTACCCCGAACAGATCAAGTCCTTTTACATGAAACTCAATGAAGGCGGTGAAACCGTGCGAGCCATGGATGTGCTTCTGCCGAACCTTGGGGAAATAATTGGCGGCAGTCAGCGTGAGGAAAATTATGATGTGCTTTTACAGCGCCTGCGGGATAAAGACCTAGACCCGGAAGAATACTGGTGGTATCTCGACTTGAGAAAATTCGGCTCGGCACCTCACTCAGGGTTCGGGTTGGGATTCGAAAGGCTGGTCCAGTTCGTCACCGGCATGGAAAATATCCGCGATGTAATCCCTTTCCCCAGAACTCCCAAACACGCCAAATTCTAGCACTCGGCGTGCGGCCAAAGTGCAATAGCTCTATATGGCGAGCAAAGAGTTGTCTCGGCCTAAAAAGCTCTTGCCCAGTGCCTCCCACGCTAGCGGGCGGCTCGCGATGACGTATTTTGCAAGGGAAGACCGTTTAGCTAGTGCGCTTGAGTATTCAGTTCGCCTTTTGGGTAATGCAGTACTGGCCCCACGCCTAGTGGTTAGTGGGCAGGCAGGGTGAAGTGGAAGGTGGTTCCTTTGCCCTCAGCAGTTTCAAACCAGAGTTTTCCCTGGTGATTTTCCTCGATAATGCCTTTGCAGGAAAGCAGGCCCAGTCCGTTACCATCCTCTTTCGTGGTCAACGTGTCTTTGAAAAGGTACCCCTGAACATCCTCCGGGATACCACAACCCTTATCTATTATGCTGACTTTTAGGAACCCATTGTTTCGAGCGACCTGGACATCCACCTGGCCTCCACTTTCTGTGACATAGCCGGCGTTGATAATCAGGTTTTGCAGGACGCGCTGGATGTCCAAAGGATAAAAAACCGCATCCAGAGAACCTTCTTGGGGAAGGATGTTGATGGTTTTGTTCTGCAATTGTGAGTGCGTGGTGAGGCCCGCTATGGTTTCTTCTATGATCGGCAAAATGGGATGTTTTGATTTCACAGACTCGCTTTTAATTTTTTTTATATGGTTTAAACTGGAATCCAGAAGCTCCATCAAATTGGTGCGGACTGTTTCGACCACATGCTGGCATTGCTCCATGTCTTCCAGCCCGTCTCGTTTTTTATGGTTGGAATCGGTTCCTTCAAACATTTCGATGGAGTCTTCAATGGTCAATTCTGCAAGTCCAAGCGTACTCAGGAAATTACGGATATCGTGGGTGAAAATGCTCAGTTGGCGCAGGTCCTTCATCATTGTTTCCAGGTCATTGCGTATGCGGCTTGACAAGGTACGCATGATGGAGAGGAGTGCCTGGGGTTCTGATGCCAGATAGGTGTGGAAATGCTCTTCATTGATTTCCATGAGCAGGGTAGTTTGTACCGCCCTGGCCGAAGCGGAACGTGCTTTGGATTCGATCAGCGACATCTCTCCCAGGTATTGACCCGGGCCGAGAATAGCTATTTGTTTAGGGCCCTTGAAAACTTCGAGTTCCCCTTCGAGGATGAGGTACATGGCATTTTCCAGGTCATCCTCATTAAATAGAACCTCTTTAGGTGAGAGGGAAATTTCCCGGCAATGATCGACCAGCTTGCCCAGTGTAGACGCATCGAAAAAACTGAGCAGGTCAGTCTCCTTTAATAGCTGAATTTTCCGACTGTTCTCCATCCTAAAAGGTTACCATTATTCGCCGAGTTAGCCAAGATAGAGTGTCAAAGAAGTTAGAATATTGCTGATCCGATAGAGCTGTTGCAACTGGGCAAGGGTTTGTTGGGCCGAGAGTATCGTTGCTAGCAGTAAAAAGTTATTACCCCTCTGGGGCACGAGGGCTGATGAAAAATATAACGCACACTGGCCCCACGCCTAGTGCCGGTGAGCCACCGGAGGCAGATGGCAATGACTCGTTAAGCCGAGATAGCTCTTTGCTCGCCAAAGAAAGGTACTGCATGCTGGCCCCACGCCTAGTGGTGCCGGGTGAGGCGGATGGCGGTTTCTATATGTTGGGTTTGCGGGAACATATCAATCACCCGGGTATCCTGAATTTGGTACCCATCGAGGCGTTCCAGGTCGCGGGCCAGGGTGCCCGGGCTGCACGAAACATAGATGATTTGTTCAGGCTTGGCTTCCAGGAGAGTTTGGATAACCGTTTCTGATAAACCTTTGCGGGGAGGGTCCATGATGAAGGTATGCACGGTTTTATCCAAAGCGATTTTAGCGGCATGCTCTTCCACCGTTCCGGTAAGGAACTGGCAATTGGAAAGCCCATTACTTTTAGCACTCTGCCTTGCATCTTCCATGGCGGGTTCAAATTTTTCAATTCCGATTACATTTCTACCCTGCTTTGCCAGCCACAAGGCTATGCCTCCCGACCCACTGTAAGCATCGACCAGGGTTTGTTCTCCGGCTTCCTCGGTCCATTGACTGATAAGAGCATAAAGTTTTTCTGCTTGTTTGGAATGGACTTGGAAAAAGGAACCGAGGGAAAGGTGAAAGGTCAGCTCTCCGAGTTTTTCGCTATAACGGTTTTTGCCCCACAGCACCTTGTTTTCGGAGCCCATGATTACGTTGGTATTTTGCGAATTGGTGTTCTGAATCAGACCGACAATGCCAAGCTTCTTTAAACTCTTCTCCTCGGTCAGGTCGGTCAGGAATCCTCTGGGAAATCTGCCTTTGTTGGTGACCATTCCGACCAGAGTCTCTCCTGTTGATAAGGAGTGCCTGATGATCAATCCGCGCAGGAGTCCCCGATGGCTACGCTCATGGTAAATAGATATTTCATGTTTTTCTAAAAGTTGGCGTAGCCATTCCTTTGTGTCGTTAATTGCTGGCAAGAGAATGTCACAGGTGGCCGAGTCGGCGACATCATGAGAGCCTTCTGCATAAAATCCGATAAGAGGTTTTCCTGTGTT
This sequence comes from Nitrospina sp., assembly GCA_018653085.1. GTDB lineage: Bacteria > Nitrospinota > Nitrospinia > Nitrospinales > VA-1 > LS-NOB. The sequence goes on along the minus strand of JABIAY010000003.1, from coordinate 5,003 downwards.
TCCCTGCACCGCGAAACTGCCTTTGTTGCGGTAGTGGTATTGCGAGTCCGCCGCGATGATTTCAATATTTTCCGGTGGTTCAATATGGGCAATGCGTTTCAGACTGTCTTTGACAATCTGGATTTTAAACTGCAACTGTTTTTCATAAGCCAGGTCCTGGAATTTGCAACCGCCGCAGTTGAAGAAAACAGGGCAGGGCGGCTCGATACGGTCCTTGGAGAACTCGAGTACTTTGAACACTTTCACCACGCCAAAACGCGGAGTGGTTTTGACAACTTTTCCCACGACCTTATCGCCGGGCAGGCCGCCTGGTGTGAAAAGGGTGTAGCCCTCATGTCGGCAAAGACCGTCACCGCTGGAGGCCAGGGTTTCAACATCCAGTTCAAGCCGGTCGCCTTTTTTGACCGGAATATCCAGTTTCAGCTTTGCCATGAGTTAAAGAGTCCAGTTGGTTGTGGGAAGTGCGAGACCATAGCACCCGCTGAGTCAGGAAGCAAATGCTAAAACTGTGTGGAGCAGTAATTTGAACTGCCGGGTTGAAAGAGGGTGGTATACTCCTGTGCTATGAACGATTGTATTGCCATATTTGGAGCGGTGAAAGAGGAAATTGCCGGTATCAAACGGGCAATGAATATTTCAGACCGTGTGCGTCTGGGGAAAACAGATGTCTGGCCCGGCAAGTGGGGAGGGCGGAATATTATCCTGGTCCGCTCCGGTGTTGGTAAACAAAGAGCGGAGGATTCCACCCTTCAAGTCATCGACCGTTTTCAGCCCAAAGCCCTGATCAGCACCGGCTATGCCGGGGCAGTCCAGCCGGAACTGAATGTCGGCGATCTGGTGATTGCCGATTCCATTGCGGAAGTGAATGGAGAAAGAAAATATTTTCCTGATCCCGATTGGTTGGATCGTGCCCGGAGTATTCCCGGCTCTGATGGAATCAAGACGGTTGTGGGCGGATTGCTGACCGTTGATACCGTGATTCACGAGCCAGCGGCCAAGCGGGAGTTGGGAAGAGATTATAGTGTTCAAGCGGTGGAAATGGAAACTTCGGTGATTGCCAGAGTGGCTGAAGAAAAGGGTCTGCCTTTATTATCTGTACGGGCAATTTCCGACAGTGTCGATCAGGAACTCCTGGACAGTTCGTCGTTTCTGGGAAGTGATGGAGAAATTTCAACCCTCAAAGCCGGATGGTATGTATTGACGCATCCCGGTTCCATCAAAAGCGCGTTGTCGCTTCGCACGCAAACCCAACTGGCAACCCAGAGTATGACAAGGTTCTTGTCTGACCTGTTAGGTTGATTGCAAGGTTTGGTTCATGTGCCTTCCGACACGACTTTGTTTCTGCCGGATTCTTTTGCCAGGTAGAGCCTTCGATCGGCGAGGTCGATGGTTTTTTCGATCTGGGTACTTCCATCGTTATACTCGCTGGCCCCAAAACTCATGGTTACTTGAATTTCCTGTCCTTCATGGGTAATGGATTTTTCGGAAATCAACTCCCGGATTTTATTGCCATGCAGAACCGCTCCATTCAAGTCCGTTTCAGGAAGTAAAATTAAAAACTCTTCTCCTCCCCATCTTGCGACCTGGTCTATTTCCCGCTTTCCTGTATTCAGGAGTTCGCTGACATTTACCAAAACAGCGTCTCCTGCCGCATGACCATAGGTGTCGTTGATTTTTTTGAATAAATCGATATCGCCAAAAAGGATCGAAAAAGGTTTCTGGTTTCGCTTGAAACGCATGGCTTCATTTTCAATCTTTTGTAAAAAAGTTCGCCGATTGAACAGCCCTGTCAGCGAGTCTGTTTCGTTGTCCTGGGTCAATTTTTTGATAGCGGCTGATAGAGTTAGATGGGCCTTGACCCTGGCGTAGACTTCTTCCAGCCTGAAAGGCTTCATAATGAAATCCACCGCCCCCACTCCAAACCCTTCTACGACATCTTCGGTTTCTCCCTTGGCGGTAATAAAGATAACGGGTATGTTTTTTAATTCCGCATCTTTTTTCAATCGTATGCACACGTCATAACCACTGATCCCTGGCATCATGACATCCAGCAATATCAGGTCGGGTTTCAATTTAGGTATCAGTTCCAGGGCCATTTCTCCATTAAGGGCAACTGTGGTCTTGAATCCGAATTTGGCCAGGAATTTTCGCAGAATATCTATATTTGCCTTGGTATCATCGACAATCATTATTGTCATTGACTCCGGTGGAAATAATTTCTCTATATCCAGTAACATACGATTTCCCCAAAAAATAATTCTCAATCCTTTCTATCTACTGTGCCACAGATTTATTTTTATCGTGGCATTATTCAGCAAAGATATTTCTTAGCGGGAACACTGCTCCTGAAAACCGGGCAAAAATTGACACACGGCAGGGAAAAATTGCGCTGAGAGAGGGGAATTTTGACTCGGAAAACTGTCAGCGGGGAATCGGGAAAGGGTTTGTTTGAAACGAGTTGTGGGATTTTCGTTAGTTGGGGAACAAAATGGCATGAGGATTGCTACATATATCAATGAAGATTCGAACTGGCACTGCCACCTCCAACGGATTGGGTTTACCTCCAAGTGGCCCAATCCGTGGCGTGCCAAATCGATGGCTAACAAGCTTTTCTCTCCGGCTCCCTACCAAGGGAGCCGCCCTCCCCCCCCTCTTTTTTTTCCGCAGTAGTTCTCGCAAAAATCAATCCAGTTTGAAGACAAAGTGAGTGTTGCTTCCACCTCCACCCGGTTTGGGGCCTCCAGTTAGAATATGGATTTCGTCTTTCCATAAAACAGATGCCAGTCCGTGCCGTCCTGACGGCATGGATTTGAAGGTTTTCCATTTATTGGTTGAAGGGTCATACGCTTCATTTTCAACAAAGGTTCCTTTTCCTGATTCCCCTCCAAAGACATGGATCAATCCATTTAAAACCTGAGAGGTGATGCCACTCCGTGCTGTAGGAAGAGGAGCGTGGCGATTCCACTTACCCGTTTTGGTGTCATAGGATTCGTTGACATCCAGATTATTGTTGTAGTCGACATCCACCCGTCCTCCAATGGCGAAAAGTTTTCCGCCTGTTACGGAAACGGCAAGATGGTCACGTGCGGTAGGTATGGGGGCAAAGGTTTCCCATGTATTTGTTTCAGGGTCGTAAACTTCATGGGCAGGGGTGTTGACCAGGCGTACCAGTTTTCGGTGTGCGCCTCCCACCAGATGAATTTTTCCGTCAATCACTCCAGCGGAATGTGCTCCGCGTGCGGTAGGCATGGGAGCTTTCGCAGTCCAACGATGGATTTCCGGGTCATACTCGTAGTTGACAGCAACGGGTCTCCATGTACCGGAATCAAACCCGCCAATGACATACAGTTTTCCATCCACCACAGAAGCCGTTGTGTGGTGCAGGCCACGGGGAAGGGGAATGATTCGACTCCATGTGCCAGATTCCGGATGCCAGACATCCACTTTGCTGGAAATCCCTTTTGGAGTGAATCCTCCCAACACATATATTTTACCATCGACGAGTGCGGAAGAGGATTCGGTTCTTTTGACAGGAGTGGGAGAAAGCTCAACCCAGGTGCCCTCAGGGTTGGCCTCTGATATAAGAGGGAAAACAAAAATTCCCGCAAGAAGAATGATGAAAAATCGTTTCATAATTTCTTCTGTTAGCCGCAGGGGCAACTGGGCAACGACTCGTTGAGCCGTCTTTGTTTCTTGCTAGCCAACTAAAGCTATTGCACTTTGGCCCCACGCCTAGTGGTTGCTGGTTGCCTCCCCTGCCAAGGGGCGAACGATTTGGTCCAGAGCGATTAATTGTTTCAGCAGTTCGGGTAGCAGATCGAGTTTCAGCATATTGGGTCCGTCTGATAACGCCTGATCAGGATCAGGGTGGACCTCCATAAACAGGGCATCGCAACCCACCGCTACTGCTCCACGGGCCAGATCGGGGATCATCTCCCTTTGCCCGCCACTCTTTGTGCCCTGGCCTCCGGGTTGTTGCAGGCTGTGGGTGGAATCGAACACCACCGGATAGCCATAGTCCCGCATCAAAACAAGGGAACGCATGTCCACCACCAGATTGTTGTAACCAAAGGTCACTCCACGCTCTGTAAGCAGGATATTTTTATTGCCGCTTTCTTCAAGCTTGTTTACGACATTCTTCATATCCCAGGGAGCCATGAACTGGCCTTTTTTAACGTTGACCGGTTTGCCGGTGCCAGCCGCTTTCGCCAGAAGATCCGTTTGTCGGCAAAGAAAAGCGGGGATCTGCAAAACATCAAGCACTTCTGCCGCCGGGTCGATTTCTTCCTCCTTATGGACATCGGACAAAACGGGAACCTGCAAATCCGTCTTGATTTTTTGCAGGATTTTTAATCCCTCTTTCAGTCCCGGACCGCGAAACGATTGTATGGAAGACCGATTGGCTTTGTCGTAGGAAGCCTTGAAAATGAAGGGCACCCCAAGATCCTCTGTAATGCGTTTGAGTTTCTCGGCGATGTTGCGGGTGATCTTTTCCGATTCAATCACGCAGGGGCCTGCTATCAGTGCCAGAGGGTTTTGCCCTCCAATGTCAAAGGGCCCTGCTGCAACGGAGCAGGTGACTTTGGGTGTATTGCTCACTGGCTCTCCTGTGCGGCAACAATGGCAGCCTGCACTTCCTTGGAAATGGGGACGGGATGAGGGACTTCGGTCCGGGGAGGCAGTCCCTCCTCGGCAAGAAGGCCCAGCATGATTTCGCGCACCTTTTCGTTATTGCCGGCTTTATACACGTTGGGAAACCCGTTTGCCGTAATTTCCGTTAGATTGATATCTGGGAAATCATCGGTAAGAAGAAAGATCAAAGGAATTCTCCGAAACTTCTTTTTTAGATTCATCAGGTGTTTGATCTCGTTTTTGTCCTTACGCGGGACAAACACTATCAGGTCGCAGCGAATCAGATCGGGCTTTTTGAAACAGTCATTGGGAGAAACAAACGTCATGATGGTGAAAATTTCCTCACTGAGAAATTTCGCCAATGGAATACG
>JABIAY010000004.1 GCA_018653085.1 Nitrospina sp. | reverse complement strand
GTGTCACTTTATTTGGCGAGCAACAGGGTCAACTCGGCTCAATCAAGCCCTTGCCTAGTCGCCCCTGCGGCTAGCAGCCACTCGGCGTGGGGCCAGCTTGGTGTCACTTTATTTGGCGAACAACAGGTCAACTCGGCTTGACAAGCCGTTGCTATCTGCCCCACTGACAAGGGGTGTGCAGGGAATGACTGTCTCTTACTCTCTTTGTAGAATTATTTCTTTGCGCGTTCCAAATACTCTCCTGATGAGGTCGAAACGCGCACCAATTCACCTATCTGGATAAACTGCGGCACCGTCACAACAAGACCGGTTTCAAGCGTTGCGGGTTTTCCTGATCCGGAAGCAGTAGCTCCTTTCAGAGGCGGCTCCGTATCGGCCACTTTGAGCTCCACGGCCTCGGGGAAAGATACGCCGATAGGGCTGTCGTCACAAAATTCGATTTTTACCCGGGCATTAGGCAGAAGAAACTTTTTGTCCTCGCCAATGACCTTTTCATCCAAAAATGTTTGTTCATATGTCTCGCAATTCATAAAACACAGGCCAGCAGGGTCATCATACAGATACTCCATATCAACCTGCTCCAATTCGGCGCGTTCAACCGATTCATCTGCGCGAAACTTGATTTCTGTTTGCGTTCCATCCTTCAATTTCCTAAGCTTGGCCTGCATGGAGGCCTTGCCTTTTCCCGGAGTGCGATGATCGGCCGACATAACACGGTATAAATCACCCTTGAACTTGATCACATGACCGGGACGAAGCCCATTACCATTAAGAAAAGCAACCATTCGACAATTTCCCTGAATTTATTGATTTGTTGAAGCAGGATAAAACGAATTATTCACCCTTTAGATCAAACGATTATCATGGAGCGGATGGAAAGAATCAAGAAAAATCCGGTTCACAACCGGACAACCCAGGAGAATTGAGCCGATGCAATGTCCGCTATGTGGTTTTTCAACCTGCACCCTGACCTCCGGAGAAAACCGGGAGTACCGGCTCTGCTCCCAGTGCCGGGCAATATCCGTTCCCGCCAGGTTCCATATTTCCCGAGACGACGAGGTCAAACGCTATCTGGAACATAACAACAACCTTGAGAATGAAGGTTATGTCCAGATGTTTCAGGAAAAGATATCCATTCTCCAAGCCTACGAAATTAAATCGGCATTGGATTATGGCTGTGGTTATGAGCCTGTCCTGAAAACCCTGATGGAAAGACAAGGAATCAAGGCTGACGGCTATGACCCGAATTTTTTTCCCGATACCCGTTTGGACAAGCGTTATGACCTTGTTATCTCCACAGAAACCTTTGAGCATTTCAGAAACCCGGCCCAGGAAATTCCGCGTATTGCCGAGTTGGTGGTTCCGGGAGGAGTTCTAGCCATCATGACCCGGTTTTATCCGATCGGAAACAAGGAACTCCTGCCCGATCTTTTCGCTGACTGGTTTTACAAACGCGATCCGACCCATATTATTTTTTACTGTACTGAGACCTTCCAATGGTTGGCGGATCATATAGGATTCAAATTGATCTTTAACAACGAGTACGATTTTGTGGTATTAAAGAAGCCCTCTGGCGAGGGAGGCAAATAGCAGTCGCTCGTTGAATTGAGTCAACTCTTTGCTCGCCAAATAGAATTATTGCTAATTTATCACTGCCACCGGCGGCTACGCCGGGAATAACTTTTCATATAAAGAGGTGTTATGTCAGGAGAATATATTTTCACCATGCAGGACCTGATTAAACGTCATGGACGTAACGAGGTACTGAATGGAATTAACCTTAGTTTTTATCATGGCGCGAAAATTGGAATCGTTGGAGAAAACGGATCGGGGAAATCCACCCTCCTTAACATTATGGCTGGAGACGATACCGAGTTTGATGGCCGTGCCATGCCCTTAAAAGGAACGACTATCGGGTACCTGCCCCAGGAACCCGCTTTGGATAACGAGCAAACCGTCCGGGAAAATGTAGAGCAGGCTTTTGCGGATATTAAAAAAATGATTGCAGAGTTCAACGAAGTCAGCGCAAAAATGGCCGAACCCATGTCGGATGAGGAGATGGAAAAAGCCATGGAAAAAATGGGTCGGCTTCAGGATCAAATTGATGCTTCCGATGGATGGGAGCTGGACCGGCAGGTGGAAGTGGCTATGGATGCCCTCGTACTTCCCGCCGATGATCAGAAAGCGGAAACACTGTCCGGAGGCGAAGCCAGGCGAGTAGCCCTTTGCAAACTGCTCCTGCAAAAACCCGATATGCTTCTTCTGGACGAACCCACCAACCATCTTGATGCCGAAACCGTGCAATGGCTGGAGGACACACTCTCTAGTTACCCCGGCAACATCATCGTTTCCACTCATGACCGATATTTCCTCGACAACATCACTAAATGGATTCTGGAACTGGAAAGCGGAAAAGGCCGACCGTTTGAAGGCAACTACAGTTCCTGGCTGGAGCAAAAAGCCGAGATCCTGAGAAAAAGGGAGAAATCTGCTTCCACCCTGCAAAAACGTCTGGAAAGGGAATTGAAGTGGTTAAAGGAAACTCCCGGCGCACGCCGCAAACACAATAAAGGCCGGGTCAACGAATACGAAAAACTTTCCGCACGCAAGGTAGACCTGGAAGACAACTCGCTTGAAATCCAGATCGCTCCCGGCCCTCAACTCGGCGAACAGGTTATTGAGGTAGACGCCCTCAGCAAGGGCTATCAAGAGGGAGAACCTATCATCAAGGATCTTACTTTCTCTGTGCCCCGTGGCGCAGTGGTCGGGTTGATTGGTCCCAATGGCGCCGGAAAAACTACTTTGTTCCGCATGATTGCCGATGAAGAACAGCCCGATTCCGGAACCCTCAAGCTGGGTTCCACCGTAAAACTTTCTTACGTTGACCAGCACCGTCACGATCTGACTGCGGAAAATTCCGTGTTCGAGGAAATCACCGGTGGCACCGAACATATAGAAGTGGCGGGAAAGACGATCAGTTCCCGAGCCTATGTCGGACGGTTCAATTTCAAAGGTCCGGATCAACAGAAAAAGGTAGGCGAACTTTCCGGCGGAGAACGCAACCGGGTTCACCTGGCAAAATTACTCAGAAGGGGTGGCAATGTCCTGCTGCTGGATGAACCCACAAACGATCTGGATGTGACCACCCTGCGCAACCTCGAAAACGCCATTCTCGATTTCAGCGGATGCGTTCTGGTTATCAGCCATGACCGATTTTTTCTGGATCGCATCTGCACACACCTTCTGGTTTTTGAAGGCAACAGCAAAGTAAGATGGTTCGAAGGAAACTTTGAAGAGTATCAGGAAAAACGCAAACAGGAGTTGGGCGGCAAAGAAGAAAACCGCCGATCCAAATACAAAAAACTAACCATCCACCACCACTAGGCGTGGGGCCAGAGTGCCGTCGCTCTCTCTGCGAATAAAAAATTATCTCGGCTCAATCAAGCCCTTGCTTCATTCCCTCCCACGGGAGTGGGCTAGGCCCGGCCGGCGAGCAGGTAGCTTTAGCGGCTCAACGAGCTTTTGCCCCGATCCCAAAACCAACACCCCCTAGCCCCCTTGTCAGGGGGGAACTAAGCAAGACCTTTCTCTTTCAGCCCAGTCAACTCCTCGCTCGCCAGCAAAAGCTATTGCACGCTGGCCCCACGCCGAGTGGTGGGGAAGGTTAGGGAGAAGGTGGTGCCTTTCCCTTCCTGGGTGGAGACATCGATCTTTCCTCCGTATTTCAACACCAGTTGATG
>JABIAY010000005.1 GCA_018653085.1 Nitrospina sp. | reverse complement strand
AGTGATTCGCCACGTTGCCAGCGATCCCACATTTCTGACTTTTGTTGAGCGGTATAGTTTATTCGTGTTCGATAGGCCATTTTCTACACTCCATCTTTTTGTTATAAAGATAAAGTGTTGCGTCGACCGGTTGAAGTCGCAACCCAAAGCGGACATTCGTGTGATGAGTAAAATAGGCTTTTTGAGAAGTTGGAAACGCTGCCATTCCTATTTCGGATATCTCAGCCCGGTAGATTTTGAAAAAAAGAATGCGGCTTAATTAATTGTCCACTAATATGGGGCAGGATCACAATCTTGGTGTTCTAAAGTAAAAATACTTATTAAGGTAGATAAATCACATGTATTCCGCGAATATTAACTTCAAAGATGCGTTCGGAGACTTCTCTTTTAAGAACACCACATTTCCCTATCACGATTTTGTACCTCGGCTGTATAACTTCTGTCGATCGCTGGATTTTGAGCCGGGGAAAATATTACCCTCCCGAGCCTTTTGTTCCGATGAAAACCAGGGGTACCCCAACCTTCTGATTGCCAAGAATTTTGGAAGTTTTCCCTTTAATCATGGAATGGTTGGAGGCATTGTTGACACCGACCGTCATGGTCCTCATGCGGAGCATGGGAAGGATATGGTCATCATCCATGCCAGCCATGTAGGTTATGATCCGGAAAACGGCTCTTTCGGAAACTACCATCGGAGGCATACCGAGCATTTCGAGACCACCGCTTCCTGTGGGAAGATCGATGCTGTGCTTGAGTGGTACCTGGCTCAGTACGCTTTTGCAAAAGAAAATATTTTTCTCCATCGTCATGATAACGAGCTTCTGGTTTCCATTGACAACCAGCTTCTGAACGAGAACATGATCGAGGGCTTGTTCCTCCACCTTGACAGAATTCTCGAAGTGGAAAGCCAAGGAGGGTTCCGTCCATGGAGGGCCTACAGTACCTCAAAGTGTTATGCGGCATCCTCAGAATTGCGTCAACTTCTGGGAGAAACCGCGTGGCCGGAAAATGGGCGGCAACCGATTGGTGAGAAGCTTCTACCCGAACTCTTTGGTTTTAAACGGCACATTTCAGGGGACGCTGAACCTCATGGGCTTCTTGAGGAGAATCTTGCCCCCCCGATGCCCTGGATCGTTTCCTCGAAATTCCCTCTGTTGACTGCCGCACAAGCCAACACACAGGCCGAATTTGACCGCACTTACCGAACATTGCTGAATTCCAGAGGATATATTGGGAAGCGGGTAGTGTTTATCTCCGGCCTGAATATTGATATTTCTCCTCATAAATCCCAATCATTCCCTCCAACAACCTTTGTACCCTGGGCGGCCTTTGTTCAAAAAATAAACGGTCATAATACCGTCCTGGAACAAAAAGACATTGTGAACCGCCTCTTGGAACAAAATGAAGATAACCCTGATGAATTTAATCTTGAAAACACTATCCAACAAAGGAAGGACACTCAGGAAATCAGTATCAAGTTCCCGACTTAAGAGGAATTTTACCTCTCCAATGAGGGAAAAATCTAAGAGATACTTTCTGTTAAACTTTCCTTAGCCGAATGTCCGTTTTTGGCCGATTGCTGCCTATAGCAGGCCCTTTTCGCACGTCCGCTTTTTATCTCCCTAGTTTGAGCAGTTCGTTCAATATGTTGCCCGGTTTTTCGGTCAGGGACTTATGCGGCTGGAGGGTGAATTTCGGTTCGCTGAGTTTGCCATGCACTTTGAAATAAGTTTCAATGACCCCGCCTTTTTTCCCGCCTGCTAAAATCTGCCCCAACAACGGAATCGCTTTGAGGGTCTTATCCAGCATCTGCAATGGCATGGCCTTGGCCTGCGCCTTGATGGAGTCTGTCACCAGATCGGCCTGACCCTTGGCGGTCAGCATGATCTCGGGACCGTTCATTTCCAGATTGTCGCTCTGAATAACACCTTTTAAAATTTTGAAATCCCCTCCAAGATAGTCGTAACTCAATCCGGTTTTACCGGCGTTTAATACTGAAGTCGGATTGAGCAGGGTGAGCAGGTTTTTCAGCACACCGAGTTCGGGAAGCGTTCCATCAACGAGTTTAATTTTTACGTTGCCGGAAAGGTCCCGGGAATAATCGGGGAGGCCGGGGGTGTCGATGTTTTGCGGCAAGGTTCCTGTCACCGCACCGGAGAATTGTAACGGACCCATAAGATCGGGCGGAATGAATTCCTCGATTTTTAATTTATCCCCCTTGAACTTCAAACGGTAGTTACCAGACTCGGGCCTGAAATCGCCGACAAGCTTTACCAATCCGTTCATGGGCCAGAGTTGACCTTTAGTGAGATCGATTTTCTCCGGGGTGATTTGCAAGAGTCCCACGGCTTTTTTGAAATTCCTGTCCGCAAGTTTGATTTTTTCCAGTTCGACCTGTACCTGGGTCGATTGGGATGAGCTTTCCTTGAAGTCCAGTTTTGCCAAACCTATCTGCTGTTGCGGGTCTGCCAGAACCAGTTTTTTGCCTTCAAGAGTTCCTTTGATTTTTAGTGCCGGAGAAATTTCGCCATTGCTGGGTAGAGGCCCTTTGATTTTCAGGTTCCCTGTCACTGTACCGGAAGAGGGTGCGCCTTTATGGACTGCGGGAAGCCAGTCTAAATTGACCTGGTCCAGCGCAAGCTCGGAGTTTGCGGTGATGAGGGTTTCTTCTTTGATTTTTTGGAATGTGAGCAGGCCTTTTGTTTTCACTTTCCCGCCAAACAGGGTTCCGCTCAGGTCGTGGTCCAGTCGGCCTCGTTTCAACGTGGCTTTCCCGTCAAGTTGCTGGATGTCCAGGGGCAGGGCACCTGCCGACATTTTCAGATCGGTCACTTTAAAGTCTGTATCTATTTTTAAATTGCTGGTCAAAAGATTTCCGGACTCGGGCAACGGACCATTCAGTTGAACGTGTCCGGAGATATTGCCCCCGGTTACGGGTTGGGGTACGGAAAGTTGGGTTAAATCGAAATTGGCGAACTCAACGCGGTTGTTGAGCACTGGGGGACTTTTCCCGGAAGCGGAAAGGATAATGGTTCCATCTGAATGGAAGGTTCCGTTAAGCGCGTCACCCTTTAGCTTGTAGTTCACCTGATGGTTGGCAAACTCTCCACTGCCTTCCAACTGATTCAGGGACAGTGAGTTTTGCAGTTTTAAGTTTTGTGCGTTGAACGATGTTTTGAGTTTGCCGGAGAATTTTTCTCCTGCGCCCGGAACGGGACCGGTGAGTGTTAGAGTCCCTGAAAGTTTTCCTGTCGCTGTGTTTTGGGGCAGTTGCGCTATGTCCAATCCCTGCCAGTTCAGCTGTGAGTTCAGTGTCGGCTTGTCCTGACCCATCTGCAATGTTCCTTTGATGTCAAACGCGCTTCCCCAGACGGTTCCGGAAAAATTATGGGCGAGAATCTGTTTTTCCAGACTGGTTTCTCCTTCCAAAGACTCAATGGGATAACTTTTGTCGTCCAGTTTCACGACCATGTTTCGGGTTTTTAATTTAACGTGACCGATTATTTGTTTGGTTTCGATCGGACTGAGAGAGCTGACAGGCATTTCCGCTTTGACTGAAAGTTGCTCGACATCCACGGCTTCAAGTGGGAGAGAGTTGTTCCCTAAAAAGTTGAGGACGGATTGCATTTCCTTCCAGGAAAAAGAATTGGATTCAAGGTTCAGTGCGATCCCGGCATTGTCTGCGCCCAGATTGGATGCCGTTGCATCCCCGGAAAAAATTATTGCGCCGGTCTGCAATTTGATGTCACTAACAGAAATATCCAACTGCTCTCCCGCAGACTGATTCAGAACAAAGGCAACATTCAGAGGGAATTGTTTTGCGGTGCCAGCTCGAACCAGAGTGATCTTGCCATCGGAGACAACGAGTTTTTTTACGGAGAGCCGTGTGCTTTTTAATTTTTTGGCGGCGGATTGGATTTTTCCGGTGGGTTTCGCAGGGGACTGAGGTTTTTCCGATGGTTTTTCCGCTGGCTTCTCCTCTGCAGAGGATTCTGGAAGTTCCAGTGTTGCTTCAGGATGTTCCAGCGTGACAGATTTTATTTTGAATTCCCCTTGAAGAAGCGGACGCCATTCTGCCAGCAGATGCAGTCGGTCAACGGAAAAGTTGTCGCCTTTTGGGGACCTCACTTTCACGCCCTTTAATTGGAGTCCGAGTCCATGCGAGAAGCCGAATCCGATCGAATCCATTTCCACCTTGAGGCCCGTTTCCTCAGAAATCCGTTGCACCAGTGTTTCTTTTACGGATTCCAGATCAATTTGTGAAAGAATGATTACGAGAGCCAGAATCAGGGCACAGGGCACCCCAATCCACAGTTTCAGGGACAATCGTTTCCGGGCCGGGGGCCTGTTTTCTTTAACGGGCGTAGAGGTCATGATAATGCTCAAGTTATCTGGTGATATGCCGATCCCAGAATAGAGGTTAACTCCTTTAGTTTACCACACTTACACTCTAGCGAGTGGGGCGACTGGCAATAGCTTGATCTGGCGACCAAAGGGTTGGCTCGGCTCAAAGAGTCATTGCCCAGTTTACCCCTTCGGGGCATGAAGGTAATGATGGGAAATCACAGCCTCCCCTGCTAAGGGGCGAGGGAGGCGGCTGGCAATAGCCTTTTACTGCTGGCAACGATACTCTCGGCTTAACGAACCCTTGCCCTGAATGGGTAGGAATGGATAAAGATTTTATTATGACGGTTTCGGGAAAATTGCGGAGTTTTTTATTGTGGGGGATTCTTGTGGGCGGTCTGGTTTGGGCCTGGCAAGAGGGGAAGATCGACCCGATCATTAAGACGGGCCGGGAAATGGTTTTCGGAAAGCCACCGCAAAAGGCCACGGTAAAGGATTTTAAATTTCAGCCGGTGACCCGGCAGGATGTTCACCAAAAAGTTTTGGCTACGGGAACCGTGTCGCTCAAGACAGGCGCGGAGGTTAAAATCGGTGCCCGCATATCGGGCCAGGTTAAAAGCCTTCTGGTCAAAATCGGCGACTTCATTCGCGCCGGAGAAATCATCGCCATCATCGAGCATGAAGACCTGCTCTCACGGGTTGCGCGTTTCCAGGCTGATCTGGATGCGGAAAAAGCCCGGCAGTTAAAAATACTTGCAGAGGGTCCGCTGGAAATCAACAAGGCCATAGCGGAGCGTGAGGAGTTGCAGGTTCAGATCAAGCTGGCGCAGAAAATGCTGGAGCGCAACCTGGAACTGAACCAGAAAGGTTTTGTCTCCACCACTGCTTTGGATGAGGCGGAAGAAAAACTGGCTGTGTTGCTGGCCCGGATCAATCTGGCAAATGAAGAATTGAAACTCAAGCAAAGCCAGTTGAAAAATGACAGCCGATTGGCCCAGGCCATGGTCGACAAGGCTCAGGCAAACCTCAATGAAGAAGAGATCCAACTCTCTTATGCCACCATCACCGTTCCCATTGATGGCATTGTCGCTTTTGTTTCCACTCAGGAAGGGGAAACGGTGGTGGCCAGCCTCAACGCGCCGACATTTGTTACGCTGATCGATCTGCGCAAACTGGAGGTCACGGTTTTTGTCGATGAAACGGATATCGGCCGAATCGAGGTCGGGCAAAGGGCGAAGTTTACTGTGGATACTTATGCCAACCAGTTTTTCAATGGCAAAGTCCGGGAAATTCATCCCAAGGCGGTGATCAAGGATAACGTGGTGAACTATGAAGTGATCCTGGATATTGAAAAGAAGAAGGCCGCGAAACTGAGACCGGAGATGACGGCGAATGTTGTGGTCACTACAGGGACCCGAAAAAATATCCTGACTCTGCCGAAAGAAGCGGTCAAACGAGAAGGCAAAAAAACTTTTGTCGTCATGCAAGTTAACGGCGAGTTGGAAGACAAACCCGTTGAGTTGGGCTGGCGCGACAGCGGCCGCATCGAAGTGGTCTCGGGTCTCAAGGAAGGAGACCTGATTGGCATTCCCAACAAACCCTTAAAGAAAAAACGCAGAGGTAGAAGGCCGTGAACCTCATCGAAATGAACTCCATCTGCAAGAGCTACCGGAATATTGGTTTCGAAACCCGGGTGCTCAAGGATGTGACGCTTCATATCGAGGAGGGAGATTATATCAGCATCATGGGGCCTTCCGGCGCGGGGAAGAGCACGCTCATGGCAATCATGGGATGCTTGTCTCAGCCCAGCAGCGGGGAATACCTCCTGGATGGAGAGGAGGTCGGCCAATTGAACGACCGCAAACTTTCCCGTGTCCGCAACGAGAAAATCGGTTTTGTATTTCAAGCCTTCCACCTTCTGCCGGGAGTCACGGCGCTGGAAAACGTCATCCTGCCTTTGGTGTACGCCAAACGACCTCCGGGCAACATTAAAGAGAGAGCCAGGGAACTACTCGCCAAGGTAGGGATGGAGCATCGACTGCATCACACGCCGGGACAACTTTCAGGCGGTGAGCAACAGCGGGTCACCATCGCACGGTCGCTCATCAATGATCCTCGAATTATTCTCGCAGACGAACCCACAGGAAACCTCGATTCAAAAAATGGCATCGAGACGATGAAGACCTTCGACAACCTCGTTAAGGAAGGCAAGACCATTGTGCTCATTACCCATGACTTGGAGGTGGCGCAACATGCCGGGCGTATTGTTTCCATTCGTGACGGGCAGATTGCTTCAGACAGTGACCATGAAGAAAGAGGTTCCATTCACTCCCTTTAAATCGTGAGATGTCTATGCGAATTTTTGAAAATTTGGGGCAGGCCTTGAGAGGACTACGGTTGAACCGAGGCAACACGTTTCTCATGACCCTGGGTGTGATGATCGGCATTGCCTCTTTAACGGTGATTGTGGCTATCGGCGATGGCATCAAGGTCAAGGTTCTCGACCGCATTGCCAATATGGGGTTTGGTCCGGAATCCTTCTCGGTGATCGCCGGTGCGGGAAGAATGTTTTTTACCCGCTCGAAGAATACCGTCAGCATGACTCTTGAGGATGCCGAAGACCTGCTTGCGCTTCCCACGGTTCGGCTGGTCGTGCCTCGCCAGAGAAAGCGTATGCAGATCATCAACAAAAAGGAGTTCACCAGCACCCGGGTTTATGGGGTGACCCCGGATTGGCAGTTGGCTCGCGGTTGGAATATGAAAGATGGTGATTTTTTGTCCGACAGTGATCTGGACCGTAAAAAACGCGTGATTGTTCTGGGCGCGACTCCGACGCGCAAACTGTTCAAAGGCGAAGACCCCATCGGCAGAATGCTACGTCTGCAAAATAATTTCTATGAAGTGATCGGTCTGCTGGAAGAAAAGGGGTTGACCGAAAGCGGGTACGATCCGGACGACCGTGCCCTGATTCCACTAACCACTTCCATGTCGCGCCTGACGCATGAGACGCATCTTCACAGTATCAAGGTCGTTACCCTGAATCCTTCCCAGGTGCCGGAAACCATGGAAGCCGTGCGCCAGATTTTGCGCCGCAACCATAACCTTTCAGTTCTCGCCGCAGATGATTTTCGTTTTGTCACTCCTGAAGGCATCATGCAATGGGTGACCGAATCGGAGCAGGCTCTGAATCGCATGTTGATCCTGATCTCAACGGTTTCGCTGTTGGTTGGTGGAATCGTTATCATGAATATTCTTTTGGTATCCATTCGGGAAAGGGTTCGCGAAATTGGCATTCGCCGTTGTTTCGGTGCGCGCCGATCCGACATCACCCTGCAGTTTTTGTTCGAGTCGGTTCTGGTTTCTCTGCTGGGCGGGGTTATGGGAATTGGATTGGGACTGGCCCTTTCATTTGGCTTAAAACGGTTCGATGTTCTTCCCACTCATATGACGGTGGAACCTTTTATCCTGTCGTTCGTGTTTTGCACGCTGATTGGTTTGGTATTCGGGATTCACCCCGCTCGCAAGGCGGCATTTTTGAGTCCGGAAGAATCCATTCGATCGCAGTAGGAAAGTAATAATGAAATTTTTTTCTTCACTCGGCATAGCGGTTAAGGCGCTACTTTCGCACAAGACCCGCACCTTTCTGGCGTCTCTCGGAGTTTTGATCGGTATTGGCTCGGTGATCGTTATGGTAGCCATTGGCAAAGGTTCGCAGAAGGAAGTGATGGATGTCATCGCCGGGATGGGGGAAAATCTCATCACCGTAAACGCCGGGGAAATGAAACGGCGCGGAGGACGACTCCGACTTACAGGTAACGTGACCACCTTGAAGATTCGGGACGCGAACCGGATTCTGGAAGAAATTGGCGAGGTGGAAAGGGCGGCACCTTTTGAAGAAAAAAGAATGACCGCCAAGTTTGGCAATAACTCGGCAGAAACCACTCTTGCCGGTTCCACCGCTGACTTTTCGGTTATTCGTGGCTACAGTCTTCAAAGCGGTGAGTATTTTTCTGAGAGGGATGCAAAAACAGCTAATCGTGTTGCCATTATAGGAATGACGGCGGTCAAAAACCTTTTTGGCGAAGAAGATCCTTTGGGTCAGGTTGTCAAGGTACACTTCATTCCATTTAAAATCATCGGCGTGTTTGAACCGAAAGGCGTGGATACCAATGGGCTGGATCAGGATGACCTGCTTCTGATCCCCATCTCCACCTATATGCGTCGGATTGTCAACCAGACGCACATCACTCGAATTTTTGTGCAAGCTTCATCCCGAAAAAATATTGCCAAAGCCTCGGAAAAAATCCGCGAACTTCTCAGGGAAACTCACAAGCTCACCGATGATCGAAACGACGACTTCACTCTCATCAGTCAACTGGACCTGGAAGAGATGAAACTGGAAACTACCGAACTGTTCACCAAACTGATTGTGGGGGTGGCGGCTATATCTTTGTTGGTAGGTGGCATTGGTATTCTGGCGGTGATGCTGATATCGGTGAAGGAACGCACACGCGAGATAGGAATAAGAAGGGCGGTGGGCGCAACCAGACGCGATATCATCTGCCAGTTTCTTTATGAGTCGTTGATCATCGGGTTTCTGGGAGGTGGGCTGGGGATTGTTCTTGGAGTCGGGCTGACGTTGGGCCTGACCCACTGGGGCCATTGGACCCTGATACTCGATCCGAATTCCATTTGGATAGCGAGTTGGGCCTGTGCCGGACTCGGAGTTTTGTTTGGCGTGTTCCCCGCTATCAAAGCCTCCAAACTCGACCCCATGGAAGCCCTTACCATCGAATAGCCCGGGAAACTCTGCTCCCTACCCAGGCGCTGAGAGAACAGACATTGATTTACTCTTTAAAAACTGAGATTATTAGGGCGAATCCAAATACAGCCAAACTAATCTCTCTTTTTAATAGCTATATAGTTGCTTCCGATTAGCCTATTTCTTGTTGCAAAGATGTAACGAACTTGTAGCAACCGTGCAATAGAAATAGCTTAAGCTGGTTATAGTCAATTGATTTGTCGATGGTTCAGTATATGAAAATAGATTTGGACAAAATTTCTGCTATCCCCTCGGGTTTCATGGATAACTGCCAGGTCATGCTAAACAACCTGGCTGAATTTTCTAAGGCTCCTGCGGCCTTGATTATGAAGTTAGAAGAACCTTTTATTAAGGTTTTTGCTTCCAGTGAATCTGCGGGAAACCCCTATGAAGTTGGAGATAAAGAGCACTTGCCGGGTTTATACTGTGAAACGGTAATTAAGACACAGGAAAAACTTTTGATTCCCAATGCTCTGAAAGACGAGAATTGGAACCAGAATCCGGATATTAAATTAGGCATGATTTCCTATTTAGGGTTTCCGCTGTTATTCCCCAATGGAGATATTTTTGGAACGATATGCATTCTTGATTCTAAAGAGAGGGCGTTTGATAAAAGTTGTGAAAAATTGATCTTAATGATCAAGAATCTTTTTGAGGAAAACCTGAAGGGCGTACTTTCTTTAGAGCTAAAAAACAGTGTTCTGGAAATGATTGCCACAGGAAAATCATTGACTGAAACTTTGGATGTTTTGATAAAAGATGTTGAAGCCCAACTGGGAAGAGTCCGTTGTTCTATCCTTTTGCTCAATGAGAATGGAAAAACCCTGCACAAAGGTTCAGGCCCCAGTTTACCAAAATCCTATTGTGATGCCTTGGATGGGTTTGAGATTGGACCCGAAGTTGGGTCATGCGGAACCGCCGTATACAAAAATGAAACCGTAATCATTGAAGACATCGAAACCGACCCCAAGTGGGAAGGATTCAAGGATTTGGCACTTTCCCACAATCTGCGAGCTTGCTGGTCTGTTCCCATCAGAAGTGCCGAGGGGAGAGTATTGGGGACATTATGTCCCTATTTCGATGAACCTCGGAAGCCGACAGAAAAGGAACTGGAGGTGGTGCTTTATGCCGCTTATCTGGCGGGTATTGCTATTCAGCTTAAGCAGGGACAAGAGGTATTAAAAAATAGCGAGAAAATTAGCCAAGATTTATTTAACCAGATTCGATCTATTTTGGAGGGAACTTCATCCGAACTGGGAGATTCATTTTTCCGTTCGCTGGTTTTTCATTTAGCTTCTTCCTTGAGTGTTCGGTATGTGTTCTTTACGAAAAGCGTGGGAATCCATGCCAATAAAGTATTGGCTAGCTGGATGGGGAAACATTTTGGGGAAACTATTGAATATGATATCAGAGGCACACCTTGTGAGGCCAACGATACGGATGAAATATTTTATTATTATCCAGAAAAAGCCCAGGAGCTTTTTCCTGATGACCAATTGCTAGTTGAGTGGGAAGTGGAAAGTTATCTAGGGGTGCGATTACTCGACTCTGTTGGCAAGGAGATAGGGTCTATCGTTGTGATGGATGATAAACCTCTATTAAATGGCGATAGTGTAAAAATAATTCTTTCTATAGTTGCTTTGAGAGGCCAGGCGGAGTTGATTCGTCAGGAGACGGACAAAGAATTGAGTCTTGCCAAAGAAGCTGCTGAAAAGGGGAGCCAGGCCAAATCCGAATTTTTATCAAGAATGAGCCATGAACTCCGCACACCTATGAATGCGATACTGGGTTTTACTCAGCTAATGGAGATGGATACTCAGAATCCATTGGCCGAAAATCAAAAGGAAAGCCTGAAACACATTTCGTCCGCTGGAAGGCACCTTCTTGAACTCATCAATGAAGTGCTTGATCTTTCAAAAATCGAATCCGGTAATTTGGGGATAACAGTGGAGCCGGTCAATTTGGGGGATATTGTGAATGGAGCTGTTTCCATTTCCAAGCCGTTGGCCGATCAACATGATGTATCTATTGAGGCTCAGGGTGGTACAGGTGAAAGCTATATTGTTGAGGCAGACCGTCTCAGGATCAGCCAGATTATTTTAAACTTGCTTTCAAATGCCATCAAATACAATAGGCCCAATGGTTCGGTAGCAGTTTCTTTCGAAAAACGTGAGAATAATATAATACGGTTAGGAGTTAGAGATACGGGGTGTGGAGTTTCCAAAAAAGAGGGCGACAAGCTGTTTAAACCTTTCGAACGTTTTAATGTTAATTCCGAAATAATTGAGGGTACTGGGATCGGCCTTGCAATATCCAAGCAGTTCGTTGAAATGATGGGCGGAAGTATTGGGTTTGAAAGCATTCCCGGTAAGGGAAGCTTTTTTTATTTTGATATGCCCCTTTCCAGCAAGACTCTTGTGTCATTGGAGGTTGAGAAGGAATCAAAGTTGACCCTGCCTTCTGTGGCTGAAACCAAAACAAAAAAGATTCTTTACATTGAAGATATTCCCGAGAATATTGAACTGGTAGAACAAATTTTTTCTCTACGGTCCGATATAAAAACTTTATCGGCTTCTAAAGCCCTTAAGGGAATTGAGATAGCCAAGTTGCAAAATCCTGATTTGATACTAATGGATATTCAAATGCCAGATATGGATGGGCTGACAGCTTTCCAATGTTTACAAAACATGGATGAAACCAAAAATATTCCTGTTATTGCCTTGACGGCGGATGCTATGGACTCGCAAGTAAAAAAAGCTTTAGATATGGGGTTTCATTCCTACATCACCAAACCAATAGAGGTCTCTGAATTTCTGGATGCCATTGATAAGGTTCTGGCTGACTGACTATTTCTTTTTCTTCTCCCCTGTGATGCCACACAAAAAAAGGGCTCGCCCCCTTGACAGTGGACGAACCCTTTAAAACAGACAGATGTAAATCACCCCGGCCCTCTTTAAAAAAGAGGGAGCAAAACCATTTTAAGCCGAGACAACTCTTTGTTAACCAGAAAAAGCGATGGTACTCTGGCCCCACGCCTAGTGGTTAGAACATCAGGCCGCCGTGGTTCGCGGAGATCATTCCTATAAGCATGGGGATTGAGAGCCATGCGTTGGTGCGACTGGCGAGAAAAGCTGATCTTTTTGCTTTGTTCAGGGCATCGCCTTCGAGTTCGCCGGCGATGATCTTTTTCTGGTTCGGCCAGATGATGAACCAAACATTGCCGGCCATTATGATGCCCAGCAACATTCCAACCATGATTTCACCACTGGGAATCCCTTGAACAGTTCCACGGCCTGCCATGTAATAGGCGATGCCGGAGATGACCGTCCACAATGCCGCGTGCCGGAACAAAAACAGAGCGCGGGGCAGAATGATCTGCGTATAGGGTTTGGCGGCACCTGCTTCCACCATTTTAGGCATGGACTGCACCTGAACCAGATTGAAGAAGTACAGCAACCCGATCCATAAAATTCCGATAATTACATGAAAAAATTCAAATACCCACATTTAGTTTTCCTCTCAATTCGTTATAGTTATTGACACTTATTTATGGGGCAGTTTTACGAAAATATTTATTCGTTTCACTTTAATTAAGGAATAAGGCGAAATCCCTGCTTCTCTATTATTAGAGGATTGCTTTCTGTACTTAGGATGGCAAAAATCAGTATAAGGATTCAATATTTCTTCAACCAAGGGGGATTTTAGCAGAAACTGTCCTCATTTTCCATTCCCCCGAGCAGGCTCTAGTTTCGGGCCATGAACCAAAGCAGGCCTAGAAAACTAAAAAGCAGGGCAAAAATCAGAGCTTTACGGGAAAGTGCGCTTGTCTTCTCAGGCTCGGAAGAAGGGTCTCCCAGTGCTGAGAGCCTTTCTTTCAGCAAGTGGTTTTTCTGGGCAAGGTCGGTCGTTTCGGCTTTTAGTTTTTCGATTTCGTCTCTAAGGCGCAGGCGGTCGACCTTGAGAGTTTTAGATTTTTCGATTTCTCGTTGCAGGGCCTCTTCAGGACCCAGGGTCAGGCCATCTTCTTCCGGAGGTTCTTCCCAATGTTCGCTCATTCAATGTCCCTTTTTTACCATGGGAAACCGGTCGCTGGCTGTCGTCAGGCGTTGCAACTGACCGGGACTCAGTTTCAGTTTGGCGGACTTTGCAAACTCTGCAACTTGTTCCGGTTTTCGTGACCCCACGATGGCGGTAAAAATATTATCACGGGTGAGCACCCAGGCCAGAGCCACCTCCACTGGTTTACAGTCTAACTCATCGGCTATATCGCGTACGATTTGCCAGACTTTTTTGGCGTGCGGGTACACCTGATCTTGATAGAGGAAATGGTTTTTCCGTGTTGGCATTTTCAGGTCTTGCTGACTCATGGGTTTTGCCAGCAGGCCTTGCGCTGTGGGAGAAAAGGCCATGTAGGGAATACCGGAATTTTTGCAAAGGCTCAAGGTTTCCCCCTCATAGGCCCTGTCTAACAGGCTGTAGGGAACCTCGTTCATGGAAAATGTTTTGAGTTGATTGCCGAACAGGGTTAAATCCCGCGACTGGAAATTGGAGAGTCCTATCGTTGTGGCTTTGCCACTTTCTTTGAGCGCGTTCATGTAGCCGGCGAGTCGGGCGCTTTTGTCACGACTGTTGAAATAACTTCCCGGCCAATGGACCAGGTAGAGGTCGACATAATCCCGGCCCAAAGCCTTGAGAGAATTGTCGAGGCATTGCTGATAGGATTTGAGAGTCAGTTCGGCATCGGGCCAGATTTTGGAGATGATGATGACAGAATCTTTCTTGGAACCCAAGGCTTTACCCAGCCTGCGTTCCGATTCTCCGTCGCCATAGCCTTCAGCCGTATCGAAAGCGGTGATGCCGTTATCCAGGGCGGATTGCACGACTCGTTCGGCATCTTTTGGGGAACAGATATCTCCCCACCCTCCACTGGGCGCGATCTGCCAGCACCCGAGGGTGATCTGGCTCCAATCCTTGTTGATTCCATTTATCCGGTCATGGTTCACGCATATCCCCTGAAATGGGTGGCGCGGGTTTAATAGCCGCTCTTTGCCCAAAAGTTTCTATGTCCATTATATACATAAAGTTCGTGATCGGACTTGTTGAGCCCAGTGTCACGCTGGTATTTTTTTGAAATCTTTTTTCTGTTGGGCCAGAGGGCGTTTCCAATTGGTGACTCTGGGGCTGGGATGATAGAGGGGGAACAGTGTGAAATCCGGAGTAGGGAGAGGTTTGGCTACGCTCTGGTTTAATTTGAAACGTGTGCCGAGGAGTTGGTTGAGAGATTGCAGGGCAACGGTGCCAAGAGTGACCACTACTTTGGGCTGGATAATAGCAAGAGTTTCTTTTAGAAATGCGGAGCAGTTTTTAATTTCTCCCGCATTGGGTCTGCGGTTATTACCGTTCTCAAGCGGATTGCATAAAACGGCATTGGTGATGAAGACATCAGAGCGGGTCAAACCGATATGTTTCAGCAGGATTTCAAAGTTATCGCCGGAGCGGTCGCCCTGAAACGGAACCCCTGTTCGCCCAGCGCCAAATCGACCGGGAGCTTCTGCCACAAAAACGATTTTGGCATCCAATGAACCGTTCGCGGAACTCAGTACAGCGGATTGATCGGCCAGGCTGGGACATACACGGCAGGAGGCCGCTTTTTTTTCAAGTTGGCGAAAGTTATGGTTCGCTGGGTTCCGCTTTATCACCGGATTCCTCCTGGTCGTCTTCTTCATCATCGACGGTTCGGCAAATGACAAAAAAGCCTATGATAAGAAGGACGCTGGCAACCAGAGTGAGGAGGATGTCCATGGAAGAAAATTTTAAAAAGGTTTGACGGTAGCGAGGTAGATCATGCATGCGCCAACAATGAAAATGGCGATATGCACCATCATCGCGTATTTTTTTGGCAAGGAGTCTTTTTTTATCTGTTTGCCGTTTTGAATGCCGAGTACGATCAGAACAACCAGCAATGCCAGTTTCCAGTATATCCATTGGGATTCAGAAAAAACTCCGGTCTTTACGGCAAGCACCATTCCTGAAATGAGGGTCACCCCTAAAATAGGATAGTAGATGAATTTATGGATTCGGTTCTGGGTTTTTCTAAGACCTTCGGCTTCTTCGGCAGTTTTCAGGCGCAAGCGGAGCACAACAGAAAGCGACTGCACAAACAAGGTTCCGATGACCAGACACATGGATATCATGTGCAAGGTAAGAAAAAAGTTTTTCATTTAAAATATTCCGTTTTGTCAGGAGTTTTCAGTTGGCTCCGTTACCCAGTAGGCGCGACTGGAAACGATCAAGGCCATTCCTACTCCGCAATAAATTGCGGCAACGACTACATACCCTCCCAGGTACTCATTGTAGGAGCGTAAAAGGATTCCAAGGCCCATCATCATCGGGATCAAAAAATAAAATGGTTTGGCGAATATTTGATGAATGTGGACCGGGTCCTCCAGTTCATGAATCCGGGTTTTATTTTTCCGGGCGGTTTTGCTCAACACAAATTTCCCCTTAACCAACCCTATCATTGCGGCGATGATTCCGGAAAGGACGATGGCGATTTGAGTCGAGTGCTGTTCCTGCCCTGCGAGCTGATACATGCCGAAGCCACGGACGACAAGGAACAGTCCAACAACGCACCAGAATCCTCCGGCGATGGAAATAAGGCTATTCTTATTCAAAAGACCTCCATTGACAGGTTTAGGGTAGGATGATGATAACAGGGAAAGGTTTCATCTGCATCCTGTAATGTTACGAATCAGTTGATCTAGGAATATTTCCTCGTACCAGACGAACAGACATTCTGCCGGTTTTGCTTTTGTATAACAGGCGTATTTCCCCATTTTTAAAATCGAATATACTTCCCTCGTGTCCCGACTCGCTTTTCAGCCAGACAGTAGCCTGTATCCCTGGAGGAAAAGCGGTTGCCAGACCAATGTCGTTTCCATACTTATCCTTGTTGGTTTCTTCAGGGTTGTACAAGGTAAGAATTTCGTCCTCGTTGGGTAGTCTCCAGTCTTGAAAGCCGCCGAATTTAATGCCACTCATATAAATTTGCCAATCCCTGGCATCATCCCAGCTGAACCATTTACCTTCCTTTTGCCACCCGTCTTCCCGAGTCCACATGAGAGTGGTTTGAGTGTCAGTCAAGGTGCCATCCTGATTATCTTCAAATCTGTTTGAGTTGGACATAATGATTAAATAATTTTATGTGTCAGAGTTAATAGTATCCAGAGGAATTTTTTTCAAACGCGTCATCAGTCCTTCCAGATCAAAAGCAGGTGAATTTTCAAACACTTTATCATTGATGATGTTGTCAAAGGAAATTTTTAGAAGGTTGTTGGACCAGACGATAAATGGAGTTCCAAACAATATGCGCTTTACGGTGCCTCGAGAAATTTTTACCTGGGCATCTGAATTCAGCAGTTTAGGATTGTTGTGCAACACGGCCACGGTTTTAACGGCCATCCATAAAGGCCAGACGCAAAACAGGCGCAATGCGATCGCTGTTCTGGGGATAGCCAGAGTAAATTTTAAGGCGTCGTGCAGATGACCGTTGGTTTTACAAAGCAGGCTTTCCAGGATTCGCAGGTTCTTTTCCATGGATACACCGGAATGAAATTCGTCCACGGTCAAACCTTTTTCAGAAATAATACTCT
>JABIAY010000067.1 GCA_018653085.1 Nitrospina sp. | reverse complement strand
GGAAAAACCCTGAAAGAAGTTTTTCCGTTCGACTTGTTTGAAAACCTGGTATCCAGACTGGAAAAAAACCATAAGGAAACGATCAGCCGGGATGAGGATATTACCACTCCCGAAAAGAAAATAATCCATGCCCGTGTTTCCGCATCTCCCGTATGGGACAATCATGGCGGCCAGATAGGAACCGTGTTGATCCTTCAGGACAGGACTGACTTACGCCGACTGGAGGAGTTTGCCCATCGTAACCAGAGGCTAAGGGAAATGGGAGAAATGGCGGCAGGAATCGCACATGAAATCAGGAATCCGCTGGGTAGTATAGAACTGTTCGCCTCGTTGCTTAAGAAAGACCTGGAAGGAGATCCTGAAAAAGCGAAGCTGGTCCAGCATATCCGTGCGGGTGTGCAGAACATGGACCGAATCATATCTACACTTCTGTTATTTGCCAAGTCGGCTCAGCCATCCCGCCAGCAATGTGATATCAATCTTTTATTGACGGAATTGTTGGACGGTCTGGACGATATCAGAGTGCCAGGCAATATTAAGGTGGTGCGCGATTTTGGCAAGGAAGAGATGCTGGCAAACGGCGACCGGGAGTTATTGCGGCAGGTTTTTCCCAATTTGATCCGTAACGCTATTCAGGCCATGCCGGGTGGAGGCGAACTGCGTTTGCAAACTGAGAAAGCTTTGATACCGGTGTCCGGGTCGGAAAGTGGGAAGGAAGCCCGTAAATTTATCGCCGTTACTGTTACCGATACGGGTGGGGGGATTTCTGCCGATGACCTTACCAAAATTTTCAATCCCTTTTTTACTACCAAGGATAAGGGGACGGGACTGGGGTTGGCCATATCGCATAATATTATCAAAGCCCACCAGGGGACGATTGAAGCCATGAGTGAAGAAGGCAAGAGCACATCTTTTAAGGTTAAGATTCCCTGCTGGGATGAGGATTTCGATGGAAAATAATTCTTCCAAAAAAATACTGATTGTTGATGACGAATCCGAAATGAGGATTGCGTTGGAAACAACCCTGAAGCGCGAGGACTATCAACTAGTTTGCGCGGAAGACGGTAAACAGGCACTGGACCTGTTTGAGGATGACGCGTTTGACCTGGTTCTGACAGATGTGCGCATGCCAAAACTGAGTGGATTGGAATTGTTGCGGGCGGTCAAGGAACGTTCACCCAAGATACCCGTAGTCATGATGACCGCATATGGAACGATCGACAATGCGGTCGAGGCGATGAAGGAAGGTGCCTTCGATTATCTGATAAAAGGGTCCGGGTTTTCTGCTGATGTGCTGGTTTCTACGGTGAAGCGTGCATTTTTAAATCCACAGGATTATGTTCCTCCAGTTCGCCCGATGGGTTTTATCGACAAGGCCGATTCGATCATCACAAAAAAAATCGTGACCCAGAATGAGGAAATGAAAAAACTCCTGAAATTTGCTGAGAATGTTGCTTACAGTAAATCGACTGTCCTCATTATGGGAGAGACCGGGACCGGAAAGGAATTATTTGCGCGCTATATCCATCAATGCAGTCCCCGAGCTGGAAAGGCCTTTATGGCTGTCAACTGCGCCGCTTTGCCCGAAGGTCTGCTGGAGTCGGAACTATTCGGTCATGAAAAAGGGTCTTTTACCGGAGCCACGGAAAACAAGGAAGGAAAGTTTCAGCAGGCTCACCAAAGCTCACTTCTACTGGATGAGATCACAGAGATGGGTCTGCCTCTACAGGCCAAACTCCTGCGGGTTTTGCAGGAACATGAGGTGGATAAGGTGGGCGGTAAGGCCCCTATCCCTGTGGACGTGAGGGTGATTGCTACGACCAACAGTGATGTCCGCCGCCGAATTCAGGATCAGGAATTCCGCGAAGACCTGTATTACCGGTTAAATGTGATTCCTTTGAATTTAATTCCCCTGCGTGAAAGAAAGGATGACATTCCAATTTTGGCGGAACATTTTATGAACCAGTTTTGCCAGGAAAACTCCCGCTCTCCCGTCAAGATGGATCCGGCGACCCTGGCCCTGCTGAAAAAATATAGCTGGCCCGGCAACATTCGGGAACTGGGAAACATCATCGAACGGACATGCCTGATGTGCCAGGGTGATACTCTGCTTCCCGCGCATCTGTTTTTCGATGATGAGCCGCTCTCTTCCGGAAAAAATGCGGCTGGTGCAAGACTCACCGGAACGATTTCTGAAATGGAAAAAGAATTGATCCTGCAAACACTGAAAGAGTTCAGTGACAACAAAACCAAAGCCGCCGAATCTCTGGGCATCAGCATCCGCACCTTGCGCAACAAACTCAACGAATATAACGAGGGCGAGTAGAACGCAATCTGTACCCTGTTACCTAAAAAGGCTTTTTCGCAAAGATGAGGGCAGGTTACACTCCATGCCGGTAGCTCACTGGCAAGGGCCAAAATTATGACGGATTTTGCCCATGCCGGGAAAATTCACCACTTCCCCACCTCCGCTCTTATCCACATAACTCTTTATAGATAAAGGGTTTTTGTTGCCATCGCTGTTCTTTCCCCCTTTTGGCTTCCTATGGTATGAAACTTGCTTTATTTAACCTGAACGCATTATTGGAGGCAAAAGCCTTCTATAAAAAACAAACTTTTTTAGAGAATGATTATGGACTTTCTGACAAATATGAAAATCAGTTCATCGGGCTTGGCAACTCAACGCAAGCGGATGGAGACCATCTCCAGCAATCTGGCCAATATAGAAACCACACGGACTCCGGAAGGAGGGCCCTATCGCCGGAAAGATGTTCTGGTTACTGCGGTTCCCCTGGCAGATGAATTTGGCAACACGTTTAAAAATGCGTTGGGTGATAAGTTGACCAAGGTGCAGGTCGCGGATGTGGTCGAGGATCAGTCGGAACCGCGTTTGGTTTATAACCCGAGCCACCCCGATGCCAATGATCTGGGTTATGTTGCGATGCCTAATATTGATCAAATGACGGAAATAGTGAATATGGTCACCACGCAAAGGTCGTTTGAGGCGAATATCACAGCTCTCAATGCTTCCAAGGCCATGGCCATTCGAGCGATCGATCTGGGTCGTTAAATAAAAAACCTTTAAACAATAATTCTCATGGAAAATTTTCTGGATTTTTTAAGACAGTTTGGCGAACGGTTTGGCGAACTTTCACAAGGTAAGAAGATAGCGGCCCTGTCTCTTGTCGCTTTGGCCCTGGCATCTCTGTTGGTGATGTCCTTGTGGTTGAAGACTCCAGACTATCAGCTTCTTTATGCCAACCTCTCTACTGAGGACGCGGGAGCGATTGTGGATAAACTGAAATCCCAGAAAATTCCTTTTGAGCTTTCAAACCAGGGCCGGACGATTCGCGTTGCTTCGGACCAGTTGCATGAAGTCCGCCTGCAATTAGCCAGCGAAGGGTTGCCGGAGGGTTCCGATGTTGGCTTGGAAATTTTTGATGATACCCCATTAGGAATGACGGAATTTGTACAAAAATTAAATTTCCAAAGAGCCTTGCAGGGTGAGCTGACTCGTACTATCAAAACCCTGGACGCGGTGGCCCAAGTCCGGATTCATCTGGTTATCCCCAAGGACAATCTGTTTCGCAAGGGTAAGCCCAAGGGCAAGGCTTCTGTGACGTTGAAAATTAAATCCGGTAAAACCCTGACGGAAACCCAGGTGCAGGGAATCGTCCACCTAGTTTCAGCGAGTGTCGGGGGTATTTCTGCGAAGGATGTGGTGGTGGTCGATGTGAAGGGTAATCTGCTTTCCGGTGGTATGGAATCCTCTGTTGAAGCGATGATGTCGTCATCCAATTTCAAACATAAAACGCGG
This sequence comes from Nitrospina sp., assembly GCA_018653085.1. Lineage (GTDB taxonomy): Bacteria > Nitrospinota > Nitrospinia > Nitrospinales > VA-1 > LS-NOB. The sequence goes on along the minus strand of JABIAY010000067.1, from coordinate 54,243 downwards.
GTGGAAAGAAAACTTCAACAAAGTATTATTAAAATGCTGGAAGATGCATTGGGGATGGGAAAAGTGATCGCCAAAGTCTCGGCAGAGTTGGATTTTGAAAAAGTGGAAAGAACCGAGGAAATTTATGATCCAGACTCTCAGGTTGTGAGAAGTGAAAACCAGGTTACTGAGTCCTCTACAGGTGCTACGCCTCCAGGAGGGATTCCGGGTGTTCAGGCTTTGGTCCCATCGGGTGCATCTCCAGGTGGAACCGTTGGCCAAGCGGCCAAGCGGAATAAATCGAATGCTATTACAAATTATGAAATAAACAAGGTTGTCCGGAGGGTTTCGAAACCGGTCGGCGAGATTTCAAAACTCAGTGTCGCAGTGATGGTCGATGGCTCCATGGCGGGAGACCCGCCGGAATATCAGCCGCGATCTCAGGAGGACATGGACAAGTACCTGCAAATCATTCAGTCTGCTGTGGGGTTTGATCAGGACCGGGGAGATATCATTCAGGTTGAGAACATTCAATTTGATCGGTCCGAGTTGGAAATGCAGAAGGAAGATATCGCCCGGTCCGAACAGATTGACCTGGGCATGGAAATCGGAAAACTGGTGGTGGGTCTGATATTCCTTATTCTGTTTTTCACCCGGGTCATCCGGCCTATCATCAATTGGATGACGATGACGGTGGAAGTGATGCCGGAAGCAGATCAACTGGGCGCAACGGAATTTGACGCAGTGGATGAAGAGAAACAACGCCTTAGTGAAATGGCTTCCGAGTCGGCTCATATTCGTGATTCAGTGGCAGAGTTTGTTTCTAATGATCCCAAATACACTGCCAGCGTGATCCGAAAATGGATGCGGGAAAAAGAACCTAAACCAGCTAAAAGTTAAAGCAAGTTGGCTATGAGAATCAGCGAGCAGGAAAAACTCGGTAAAAAACCATTGCCGTGTGCAAGAAATTGGAAGAAGATGGAAAAATCATTATAGGCCAAGGAGAAGCCATTGTCTGACCCAAGCAGTACATTTACCAAAAGTAATCTTGAACCGGAACAGGAAAAAGAAAGCGCCTCTTCACAGGAGGTACGTTCTTTTGAGCTGGATGAACTGAATATCCAGGATTCTTCCATGAGGCGTGGTTTTACCTATGATTCGGAAAATGCCCGAAACTTTGATCAGGGCAATGTCAAGACAGCCAAGGAGGGGGTAAAAGAACTTCTCAAGGATGCCCTGGACAAGGCAAAAAGGCAATCTGCGGAAATCAGGACCCATGCCCAAAAAGAAGGTCACGATGAGGGTTACAATGAAGGATTTAAAAAGGGAGAAGAAGCCGCCAAAAAAGAATTCAGTCCTTTTCTGGAAACGATACAGGGTCTGATTGCGGATTTGACCGTTTTTCGCAAAAATATGTATGACAAGGGGGAGAGAGAGATGATCGAAATGGTGGTTGACCTCGCGAAAAAGGTCATCCATTTCGAGTTTTCCACACGGGATGATGCGGTACAGGAGATGATCCGACTGGCTGTTCAATCGGTGCTGGACCGTGAGTCGATGGTCATCAAGATTAACCCTGCGGATAAAGGTTATGCGGAAAGCTTTCGCCCTGAGTTGCACCACCTGTTCAGTGAAATTAAAAATATTACCTTTGAGGCGCATTCCGGAGTAGAGCGGGGTGGCTGTGTTGTGGAAACTAACTTTGGCGTGGTTGATGCCAGAATGGACAAGCTGGGAGAACAGATGGACCGCATCCTGAACCTCGCTCCACCACCTCCTGACGAGTTGATTTCTGCGTCAACCCTTCAAGAGGATTCCGCAACGGGTACTGAAGAAGAAATTGCCGAGGAGGAGCCAGGCGAAACCCCGGCGCAGGATTCCGCAACGAGTACTGAAGAAGTCGCCGAGGAAGAGCAGGGCGAAACCCCGGCGCAGGAAAACGATCCAGAAACCGAATCCCCTGAAGAAACGAATTGAGTAATTATGGATACCGTTATTGATTTTAAAAAATACAGTTCATTTATCAAGAAAACCGATTTCGTAAAGAAAACGGGAAAAGTGAATCGGGTTATTGGCCTGGTCCTTGAAGGGGATGGCCCGGCGGTATCAGTGGGAAGCCTTTGCACTATCTACCCGAGTAACCGGCCGCCTATTCAAGCACAGGTGGTAGGTTTTCGAGATCAAAGTACTTTGTTGATGCCTCTTGGAGATATGCTTGGAATTGAGCCAGGAAGCCTTATTGAAGCCACAGAAGAATCCCCTACCTATAAACCCAGTGATGGATTGATTGGGAGAATCCTCGATGGTAACGGTCAGCCTATTGATGGCAAAGGACCGATTCCTTTTGGGAGTGAATATCCACTGATGGGCAGTCCGGTGAATCCACTGGATCGAAGACGCTTGAGGGAGCCGTTGGACGTAGGGGTGCGGGCTCTCAATGGACTGCTTTCTTTTGCCAAAGGTCAGAGATTGGGAATCCTTGCTGGAACCGGAGTGGGTAAATCGGTTCTGATGGGAATGATTGCCCGAAACACCAATGCCGATGTGAATGTGATTGCGTTCATTGGTGAAAGGGGCAGGGAGGTCAAGGAATTTATTGATGAAAACCTGGGCGAGGAAGGTTTGAAGCGGTCCGTGGTGATTGCCGCGGCTTCCGATGAGCCTCCGCTGGTCCGGCTTCGCGGGGCTTATATTGCAACGACCATTGCTGAATATTTTCGTGACCAGGGAAACGATGTTATGCTGATGATGGATTCGGTCACCCGTTTTGCCCTGGCGCAAAGGGAGATTGGCCTTTCTGTTGGAGAGCCTCCCGCCACACGAGGATTTACGCCTTCGGTATTTTCCTTGCTGCCTAAATTACTGGAGCGTGCCGGAACTTCATCAAGCGAAGGCTCGATAACCGGCCTTTATACGGTACTGGTGGAAGGGGATGATTTGAACGAGCCCATATCAGATGCCGTGCGAGCCATTCTCGATGGACATATTGTGCTAAGCCGCGAACTGGCTATGCATAACCATTATCCTGCCATTGATGTTCTGAATAGTGTCAGCCGTTTGATGATTGATGTTGTCTCCAAGGAACACTATGATTTGTCCATGAAGTTCAAGGATATTATGGCGACTTATAAGTCGGCTGAAGACCTGATCAATATCGGGGCTTACACACGTGGCAGTAATCCCAAAATTGATCAGGCTATTCAAAAACATGACCTCATGATGCCCTACCTCAAGCAGGGAATTTTTGATGGAATTGACTGGCGAACCAGTATGAATGAATTGAAAAAGATTCTGGAGGATTAAACTTGAGCTTTCGATTCGACATCATACTTCGTTTGAGAAAGAATAAAGAAGACCTTCTGAAGAAGGATATGGGGCTGATCAACACTCTCTACCAACAGCAACAGGATCAAAGGCAGTTTGTGCAGGACGCTACCGAGAAAAGCAGGAATGAATTGAATCAGAAGAAAAGATTGAATGTCGGTCTTGGAACAATGATTCTGTATGATAATTTTTTTCAGGGAACCCAGGCTCAAGAAGAGAGACAGGGTAAAATAATCTCAGAAATTACCACCAGGCTTGAGGCTAAGCGAGAAGAAGTGGTTGAGGCCATGCGCAAACGCAGAACCTTGGAAATTTTGAAAGACCGAGATGCCTTGAAAGAGCGAAAAATCAGAGAAAAGAAAGAAACGGCAATTCTGGATGAGGTGGCTTCCAATCTCTGGGGAAGAAATTTATAAGGGGCGCATCATGAAATTTAAAATAATTTTTGTTTTTATGCTTGCTGTAGTTTTCCTTCTGGCTGGAAGCTCCGACAAATACTTTGCCGGAAACCTGGAGCCCGGCGTGGCTTATGCCCAGGTGAAACAGCTCAATGAAGAGACTGAAAAGACCCGGGAGAAGAAAAAGTTGTTCCCGATGGAAGCGCAGAAAGAGGAGATGAAGGAAAAAGAAAAACTAAAATTGCCGGGCCAGATGCCTGCGGTCAGCCCCGAGACGTTTAGAATGATAGAAACCATAGAAAATAAGAGCCGGGAACTGAAAGAACGGGAAGAGGCATTACGCGTCAGGGAAACCCGGGTTGAGGCGTTGGAGGCCAAAGTCCGAAAAGACCTGGATAAAATTGAGAAAAATATTTCCGAATCGAAAGCGCAGATGGGAATTCAAGACGAAAAGACCAAGGAAAATGTCGAGGCTTTGATCAAAGTTTATTCCAGCATGAAACCGGAAGAAGCGGCTAACCTGGTTGAGGCCATCGATGAAGGCCTCGCGTTACAAATTATTTCGGGAATGAAAAGTAAAATCGCAGGGCAGGTTTTAAGTAATCTGGATGTTAAAGTCGCGAAACGAATCAGTGAAAATATGGCAGGTAAGAGAGATAAACCGATGTCTGGTTCCCCTGACAACTAGCCACCAGCGTGACGCTGGACTCAGCTTGCAATAGCGTTTTATTGCTAGCAAAGAGTTGTCTCGGCTGAAAGAGCTCTTGCCCAGTTTACCCCTCCGGGGCATGAAGATCAGGGAAGAGGATCACACCCTCCCACGGGAGTGGGCCATTTAGCTCTTCAAGCTTTTGGCGGTATCCTGAGGTTCCGGATTGGTCATGCCAAAAGATATGATCATCTTCAATCCTTCTTCCACGGACATTTTCAGGGCAACGGCATCCTTCTCCGGGACCATGAAAAGAAACCCTGTCGTTGGGTTGGGTGATGTGGGAACAAATACATTCAGCATTTTTTCGCCTGACGCATCTTTGATGTTTTCTGGAGTGTTACAGCATACAATCCCGAGTGTTTTTAATGGCTCGCGGGGGTAGGTGATAAGCACCATTTTTTGGAAATTGGCAGTTTCGGTCAGGGAGATGGTGTCCACGACCTTTTTGATGCTTGTATAAATAACCCGGACCACCGGGATTTTGTGGAGAATTTTTTCTCCCAAAGCCACAACTTTTTTCCCGATAAAGTTTGTTCCAAACAGTCCTACCCCAATAATAAACAGGCCAAGCAGGAGAAATCCCATGCCCGGGATATGCCACTCTTGCATTAAATTCAGGCCCCGAGATCCAAAGATTCCTTTGATCGCAGGCGTCATGGCTTTGTCCACGCGGGTGATGACGAAAGACAGAATCATGTAGGTCAGGCCTGCTGGAATGGTTACCAACAAACCAGCGATCAGATTTTTTTTGAATGCTTTTTTGAACATGACTGAATTCCCGTGGTCTGCTTTTCATCTATTTCAGGGTCTCAATATGTCTTTTGACTTTACCGGACAATGCCGGATGACTGGTTGAGCCCAGATCAATAAAGCGCTGGTAAAAATGAATCGCGGACTTTAAGTTCCCTTCCTCTTCATATAAAACGGCCAGATTATAATGGGTGCCCGCATGAGCCAGGTTAATTTTAAGAGCCTGATTCAGAATGGATTTGGACTTTTCCAACTGGGCTATGCGTTTATAGGCTACCGCCAGATTGTTCAATGCTTCCAGATTCTTAGGATCAATTGAGATCGCTTTCTGGTAATTGCGAATCGCCCCGTGGAAATCTTTTTTCGCATAGTATACCACGCCAATATTGTTATAAGGCTTGGCATAATTAGGGTTTAAATAAATAGCCCTCAGGAACTCTTCAATAGCACGGTCGTATTGGCGCAATTCTTTGTAGATCACCCCTATATTATTGTAAATATCGGGGTTTTTGGTATCAAGTTCCACGGCTTTGGAATAATTTGTCAAAGCCTTTTCCCAGCTTCGAGACTGCTGATAAAAAATTGCCCGATTGAAGTAATAATCACTATTTTTAAAAATATCCGGTTCCGGTGTAGTCGGAAATGACGGTTCGTTGGTTTTGGGTGTGGTGGGAATCCTGACAAAAGTTGATGGCTTGATTTTTTTTGATGGTTCTGCTGTTTTCATTTTTTCAGGGACCTTTACAGCAGGTTTTTCTTCTGCGGGCGGGCTTATCTCTACCGGGGCTTTTTGTGGAGTTGAAGGCTTCTCTTCGGCAACACGCGCTGGTTCCTGTGCTTTGGCTTTTTCCGTAGAAGACTTCTTTTTAGGCCCAGGTACCAGCTTGGGTTTGACTACCTTTTCCTCATTTTCCAGAACAGGAACTTCTTTCATTCCCGGTTAGAGTATCGGGACATTGCCGGGTTTTTTTGCAGGAACCGTGTTCTGGAGAACTGGCGGAGGAACTGGTTTAACAGGAGGGGCAGGGGCCTTTGCCACCACAGGTGACGAGCTCTGCCTTTTATTGTGACCTAAAGGATTCGCCAGCAGTAGATATGCCAGGATCGAGGCTGGTATAACGATAAGAATTACAAACCGTCTTACTTCTTTGGAGTCAAACCTGGCAGAAGACCTGGTTTTGGAGCCCAGGTTCTTGAGAAGGTTGATTCCCGGACTGAGGTTGAATGATTTTTCTTTTACGGCCTTCTTAAGGCTGTCTGCGATCAGGCTCAAGGGGTGCCCCTCTCAACCGGCGGTGGATACGGATAACAGTATGGGCTTCCGGCCTGAAAATTTTAAGGCTTTCAAGTTAACTTTTGCGGAATTAAGATCTTTGAACGGACCCACATAAACAATATACCAATCTTGCCCGGCTGAGACTGCTTTTTTCCAGAACGTGTCAAAGCCGCCGGCTATCAACTCTGTTACATATTCATCCGCTTCCGCTTGCGTTTTAAGTGAGTAGACCTGAATGCGGTAGTTCCCTCCACGCTTGCTCGCCGCACCAGGATTCCCGGTGCTGGACGGTTCCCGGGGCGTAGTCGCTGTTGGAGTGGAAGCCGGTTGAACGGTTTCTTCCTCGGACTGCGCCAACGTGGGTTCCACAGGTTCCGCTACGGTTGGAGCCTGGGAAGGGACAGGTAAAACTTTCGGTTTGCTTTGCTCAGGCCTGGGTGTCGAAGGCTCTGGAGTCACAGACCTCTTTCTGTCCCCGGTGGATGCTTTAGCGAGAGGGGCAGGGCTTTCCTTTTGAAACATTGGTAAAAGGGCAAAACTTATTTTCCCCGGTTCCATTTTAGCGAAGATGAAGAATGTCAGTCCGGCAATAAAAAATAGCAGGGAAGCGAACAAGGGCAGTTGTGTTTGCAGGAAGCGTTTTAAAAAGTAATTTTTATTTTCCTGGCCCAGGAGACTTCGAATGGCTTCCCGCACGTGTTGCCGGTCAATTATATCGACCTGTGTATTGTATCCTGCAAGCAGGGCGCGATCGCAAACGAGGTTTATCAAACGGGGGTAGCCCATTGAATATTTGTAAATTTCTTTCTGAGCTGATTTGGCAAAGCTAACCTGGGAAGCCGCGCCAGCTACGAGAATTCGATGGGAAATATAATTCCCTGCTTCTTCCGGGGTCAAAGGTGCAATTTCATAGCGGATTGAAATTCTCTGGTTCAACTGTTTCAAAGTGGGGAGCTTCAGTTTTGCGTTCAGTTCCAATTGCCCTACGAAAATGATTTGCAGAAGCTTGTCTTTTTCGGTCTCGAGATTGGATAGAATCCGAAGCTGTTCCATGACATCAAGAGACAGGTTTTGCGCTTCATCGATAATCAGCACCGTAGATTTTCCTTGTTCATGCTGATTCAGGAGGAATACGTTCAAAGCATCGATCAGTTCTTTTTTTGAGGCACTGTTTATCCAGGTAGGATCTGCTTTCACTGAATCTTCAGAGGGGGCAGGGTCCAGTTCGATAGAAATTTCCTCGCCGGTGTAACCATCTTCGACCACACCCACAGGCTGTCTTGCATGGAGTGATTTAATGCGAAGGTCTTGAATAATGTTTCGCAAAAGGTCCATGTCAGAAAGCATGGGATTCAGGATGAGGGCGACTTCGACTTTCTCATCAAGCCTGTCCAACAGGCACCGGCATAGTGTTGTCTTCCCGGTTCCGACATCACCAGCGATGACCATAAACCCTTCCCGCTGTTTGATGCCATAGAGCATATGATCCAGCGCCCCCTGGTATTGCTTGCTCATGTAAAGGAATTTCGGGTCCGGGGTCAGGCTGAACGGCTTTTCCTTGAACCGGTAAAAATTTTCGTACATTAAAACTTACCTTTTGAATGAGGGAGTCACTACGCGGTCCGTGACAACATCGTATCCTGAGTTTCTTAGCTGGCTCTTCGTACTTAAAAATTTATCGTCAATGGCTTTGCCTACCATGATTTCCGGGGTCAGCAGAATCGCCAGCTCTGTCTTGGCCACCGTTTCCTGGTTCCAGTGGAACAGTCGCCCCACATAAGGAAGGGCACCTAAAAGGGGAACGGAATTGTCATCGACTTCTTTTTTGGTTTTCATCAGGCCACCGATAACAATGGTCTGTCCGCTCTGCGCCAGAACGATATTGTTGGATTCGCGCACATCAAGAATAGGCACTACGTTTATTGCGTCAGGAGAGGTTCTTTCGCCGGATTGTTCCGTGATGCTGGTGTTGATGCTCATCATGATCTGCCCGTTCGGGTTGATCTGGGGAACAACATCGAGCACGATCCCGATGGTGATTGCTTCGGGGATGTATTCGGTTGTGGCGGCGGATGTTGTTGTCGCCGCAGTGACTTCCGGCCTAAAGAAAATATCTTCGGTTCCCACCTTGATCACGGCACGCTGGTTGTTCAGGGTTGCTATTTTTGGACTTGAAAGTACACTCACCTGCCCCTGTTTGGATAAAGCATCGACAACAAGGCTGAAATCGCCGGAAGCAAGGGTATAGGCGAAGTCGGCGGCACCGGCCAGGCTTATCTGCCCTGGGCTTGTTCCCCCTGGGTGCGAAATAGTGAACGGGCTCACATTTCCCCAATTGATTCCCAGTTGGTAATCATCGTTTAAAGTTACTTCGATGATTCTCGCCTGGATAAAAACCTGCCGTTGAACGGAACCTTCTATCGCTTCCAGAAACGCCGCTACCTGAAGCAAAACCTCTGGATAATCTTTTACCACGACCATTCCGGCTTGCCGGTTGACAATCAGGAAAGCTCTTTCTTTGTCCTCTTGCTGGGCAACGGGAGAAGTCGAGCTCTCATCAGCAGACCCGGAAGATTCTTCCACTGTAGAAGAGGAGTCTCCGCCTCCTCCCAATAAGCTTGCAACCAGGTCTGATGAATCGCTCCCTCCAGAATCCGATGAATCGGCGCTTGCGGAATCTTCACTTGAACTTTCACCATCTGCCGCTGTTGAGGCAGAAGGTGTTACCAGGTTTTTTAGTCCGTTTAATATTTCGGTCCAGAGATCGGTTTCCTCAGATGCTTCTACTGAACTCGTTGATCGGGTATTCGCATCGCTTTCCCCGGAAGAGGACCCACCGGAGCTCGAGGTCGTGCCAGAAGTTCCGGAACTGGATTTTAATACGCTACTTCCCGCCCTTTTGGAAATTACGTAATTCAGAAAAAAGGTGCGAGTTTGCATTTCTTCACGCCGAACACGGATGAAATTCCCATCGATTTCATATTCCAGATGCAAAGGAGGCAGTAAACTTTTCAGGGCTTCTTCCAGTGTTACGTTTTTAAGATCTACAGACGCCAGTTTGTTCACACCCGGAGCAATGATAATGTTCTGCTCGATTTCCTGAGACAGGGCGAACAGTACATTTTTGATATCTACTCCCCGGGCCGACATGGTGAAACGAAGTCCTTTTTCTTCCTGTTCTCTAGGTTCCAGGGAGGGTTGGATTTCTGTCAACTCCTCTGGCAATTCGTTTTTGGCGGGTTTTGCTTTTTCAAGAGGAATTGTGACCTCGCGGGTTTTAGGTTTTTCCGCACGGTCCTTTTGAGCTTGGCTGGGTATAATGTCCCCTTTTTTGGATAAACCCAACGCAGAACACGATACGAGGGCCAAGCTCAAAGCCAGAATTCCTACACGCCGAAATGCCGGTGTGAATGTATTTTTAAGGGGCATGATAGTTTCTATGAATTTAAACAAATTTATACTAAGTTAATGTACAACGAAAAACGCCATAAGTCTAATGAAATCTGTGTGTTTATGGGTGTTTGGGTGGGGAAATTTTGAATCGCTATATTCTAATTCGAGGCATTATTTTCGGTTGTGCTTTCGCAACTTGAATCTGGTTTTTTCGAGGACCAGGATTTCTTCCTTTCCGCCTGCATCCAGAATGACCCGGTTGTCAAGAATGCTGAGTACCCGTTTTCCAAATGCGAAGTCACCTTTCATGAAATTTTCCCCGCTGATCGTGGCGATGCGTTTACCGTTAACATCGAAGATCGCCTGCAATATCAGCCTTTGTGGCAGTGCTGCGGGAATATTGTCTTTGGAATAAATGCCCGGTGGGAGTTCGAAAGGGTTCGCGCGCGGCTCCATATCATTTGCCGCAGAAGCGGTTCCCGGTGCAATGAAAGTAAGCAGAATAGTAAGCAGAAAATTATATGGGCCTGGGAGATTCAAAGTCATGGCTCTCCAAAAACGGTTTCATCTCCCTCCCCAGGGCAGTCCGGGAAGTCCAATTATAATACTATAACTTTGATATGCAGGCGAGATTCCAGTTTGGGAAGGATTTTCTCATCTCGGGTGGTTTCAAGGCTTTGAATGGTAATGACAGCGGGAAAGTTTTTTAGTGAAGCTATAAAATTTTTCAGTGAGTCGTAATCACTTTCAATTTCCATGACCAGAGAAACTTCCTTCAAGCGGAGACCGGCTCGGGAAAGACGCCTTTCATTGGTTTTCAAGGACTTTAAAAACACCCCATAAAAGTCGGCTTCGTTCTGAAGCTCGCCGAGAATTTCCGTGCCCTGTCCTTCCAGACGGTTTTTGGTTTTCTTGATGGTGGTTTGTAATTCAACGATTTCATTTTTTATTTTTGTTATCTGGGCTTTGGTTTTTTTGACGCGAGACGGGTTGATCAGGATTTTCTGGAAGGCTCCTATCGAGGCTTGAGTCTCTCTTGATTGTTGTTCCAGTAGTGCGACTTTTTTTGTTTGTACCTGATACTCAAACTGGTAAAACCCGTAACCAACGGCAGAGAGCAGGGTGCCGACAACGATCACGATTTCCCGGACGCTCATCTTGCTTAAATCAAATTTTGGGGTTTCGGCCATGGTCAGGGTCTCATTTTTTATTCAAGCAGAATGGGCAGGAGCTGGAAAAACGTATATTTCAAACTTTATTCCGGGACTATTATATGCTTCCTCTTTCAAAGGGCTTGATTTAATAAGTTTGACGTTGGTGAAAACCGGAGAGTGTTTTAAATCCTGAAGCAGAACTCTCAGAGAACTTTGAACTTTCAGTCCTGAACCAAAAATTTGTCCCTCTATCCTTACCCGCTCCTTGTTAGAGATATCCGCCTTACTTCCACTACGGGCCAGGCTCGCTTCTGCGCCTTCCTTTTCCACGCTCCCTTTTGCGGCATAGGTGATTTGGGAAATCGCGGTATTATTCGAAATCAGGAGAGAGAGCTCAGAAAAAACCCGATCGAAGTCGAATGGAAAAGGAGTGCTTCCCGGGAGTTGGTTTTTCTCCTTCCTCAATGCTTTTTTAGTTTCTTTAAAACCTTTTAACTGTTGAATGGGTTTTTCCAGCTCTGGAGCCTGAATCTGCAATTTCGCCAACGCGACTTTCTGATCAGTGAGCAATTGTTTCTTTTTTACAACTTCACCCCTCAGGTGAGAGCTGTAGCCATATAAAGCGGCAAACAAGACGAGCACAGCCGCCAAAGGTACCAGCTTGACCAGCGTTTTTTTGATGGAGGGCCGGTATTTTTCCGGCAAGATATTGATCTTGTCACATTTTCCCAGAGCCAGCCCGGCGGCAACGGTTAAGCTGGGACCGTAGAGTTTCATTTCTTCCTTGGAGAGGGAGTCATCCTGAACACCTGCCTGCATGAAAACATTACAACGATCAATTTCCAGTTGCAGGTTTTCTTTTAAAAACCGGTACATGCCACTCAGCCCGACCCCTCCGCCGGAAAGAATCAGGCGGTCCACCGCACCTTTGCGATATTGGTTTTTGAAATATTCGATAGAACGGTCGATTTCCGTCACCTGTTTGACGAGGATCGGTTCAAACCGTTCACGGATCAGTGGTAAAGGAATTCCCTCCTCTGTCTTTCCCTCCGCGTCTTCGGCAGGGTAGCCGAATGTTTTTTTAAGTTGTTCGGCGCGTACCGCATCAATGACTGCGGTTTTCCCAGCTTCCAGCTCATATTCGCCTACCAGGCATTCTGTCAGGTTTTTACCGCCGTTAGGAATTTCCCGGGAAAACAGGATATGCCCATCGCAGACAAAATAAATACGCGTACGCTCTGCCCCCATGTCGACATAACTGGTTACAGTTCCAGGTTCCAGTTTTGCGACAGCTGTATCATAATCCCACAATGCGACAGGAACAACGGTGACCCCGGCAGGGCGCAGACCTGCACCTTTGGCGATGGAAACTATAAAGTCCACCACATCTTCGCGTACAATGACGCTCAAAATATCGAGAAATGTTGCGCCGTCCTGGTCGGTTTCGGCCATGACATAATTATCAACCACCGCCTTATCCAGATCGAACAGTACTTCTTCCTTGGCGTTCCATTTTGCGGCATCGATCAGTTCTTCAGGAGGCATCTTAGGAAGTGAGGCGTTACGGATGATGACATTATGGCCGGTGATAGAAAGGTAAACCGTTGAGCTTTTGATCTTGGCTTCGGAGAACATTTTTTTAATCATGCCCCCCAATAAACCGGCCCGGTCTTTCTGCTGAAGGATGGCGGCGGGAATTTCCCGGATGGCAAATTTGGTGATCTGGAATCCCTCTTCGTTTCTCACCAGTTCCACGATCTTGATGTCGTGGAACCCGATATCCAGCCCAATACTTGTTTGCTCTTTACCCATTACCTATTCCTGGAAAAGATAAAATGCTCATCATGTTCAGATAAAAATCAACAAAGGCCATCATGCCGATTATCGCACAACTTTTTGATTTTATGGGAGTTATTTTTAGAAAGAGCGTGGGGTTTCAGGGTGCGATTCGGTAGAGAGAGTTGCCAGATCAAGATTCCTGCGGAACTGAGGCATTTCCCCCGCCCCCGCAGAAGTCATAAGCATCGGAGTCCAGTCCTGCGGTTTCGTCGAAGGTGAGTGTGGCGTTGTTGGAAAGATCGACCGAGTTGGCAACGATGGAACCTTTGAACTCGGCGTTGTTCTGCAGGTTGAAATCCAACTGGTCTCCGTAGATGCCGCCAGTGAACAGGATATTGTTTTCGAATGTTCCCTGTCCGCCGATCAGCACTAGCACATCTGCGGCATCGTCTCTGACACGGTTGACCTTTGAATTATTTGCCATGTTGAAGCTACCGTTATTTTGCATTGTCATGGTCCCATCGACCGGGGTCGTGTTACCAATGAGAAATTCGGCCTGGCCGGTTATCGATACATTGCCTGTGACATAGAACTTCACGGTTCCCAGTATCTGCACATCGGCGGTGCTGGACAAGGTGATGTCCCCATTTACCCACACGGTGGTGGTGCCTCCATCAGAGCCAAAGGTCGTGATTCCGGAAGATTGAGTCCAGTTACATATCTGCACATTAGTACTTGTGTATGTGTTGCCACCGGCGGTCAGGTTGAAGTAATTACCTGTACCCCCCGGGCAATCAGTCGCCGGGTCGTCTGGAAAGGTCGGCAGGGCCGGCAGGGCCGGAACATCGCAAGCACCCCCCTCAGTGGTCGCAGTAGCGGGTTCTACACTGGAGTTGTTGACGTTGGTGATCGGCTGACAACTGGTGATCGCGTTGGTGCTCAGGGCACAGGTAATGGCAACGGTTTTTGAAAAGGATCGCAGAGCACCGCCAAACTTTCCAATGGACGTGACTTTGATTTCTGTTGAGTCGACAGCCGTCACCTGAATTTCGAACGAACCTCTTGAGTTGCCAAAAGGAATATCAGAAGGGAAGTTTGCAGGTGCCGTGACCCAATCGTCACACCCCCCTGTCCAACTGGTGCAGGGACAGCCTGTTTCGGTGGTTCCTCCTTCCAGCAGACATTTCTCGGCAAAACGAAGCCCCGCCTCTGCGGCCAGAAAGGCGTTGGTCGAAGTGTAGGTGAGCGCGCCACCTGCTTGTTTCTGTCGGCTCTCGGCCAGAAAATTGGTGGCTATGCTACCGATGATGATCACCGCAAAGATGACTGCCATCAACGCCGCCACACCGTCCTCATTTTTTATAAAGGAACGAGACCAACAGCTAAATGATTTTTTCTTGTTCATCATATCCCGATTCGCGGAACCACTCCTGATGCCAGCGTAAAGTTTTCGCCGTTGGCTCCTGTTAATTCCATTCTAATTGTGTAATAAGCCTTGCTATCGTTGTTTGTGGTTTCAGTGATGACAAAAGCGGTGACCTGTGTAGCCACGGTGGTTGTTACCGCATTACTAGTGCGCGTTATCTTTCCAGTCCCGCTGTTGTAGCTGTATAAAATTTGTGAGAGGTTCGTGTCCTGTTCGTAGGCACTCAGCTTGGTAAACTGGATTGACGTGGCGGTTAGGGTAATAGCATCTACCCTGTTATCGGCCATGCGCAATTCACGGATCATAAACTCCATGGCCAGCTTGGCTTCGTCTACAAGGTCTTTCTGTCCGGCAGAGAGTTGACTGGTGCGGGCAGCATTCGAAATAAGCTGTACGCTGAACACTCCCAGGATGCCCATGACAACCATGGCCATAACGATTTCAACCAGCGTGAAACCACTTTCCGCGCCTGCTTTACGCCTCTTTGAGTCAGGCTCTGTTGTGAACCGATGGATAATCATCATGCGTCCAAAGCAAATAAAGTAAAAAATTTCAGGTCGCCCACTATCTCAGGGTGAGTGATTGTGAGAGTTACTTTTTTGGCAAAACTGGTAGCACCCGTGTCGGTGTCCAGATCTGTGGAAGCGACATTTATTTCGGCACAAGTTATGGTGTAACCTTCCTCAGACGTTACAGTAATACCGGCGCAGGGAGAAACGTTGCGCGTTTTACTGGCTATACTCTCTATATGTTTTAGTGCAAGGAAAGAAGCTTGAACCGTTAACTCGGGCCGCTTGGTGTCTTCGAGTTGGGAAAAAGGAATCATGATCGATGGAATGGCAATCCCGATGACCACAATGGCGAGGATAATTTCCACCAGAGTGAAACCACTCTCCCTAGCCAGGAGGCAACGCCGCAAACAAGGTTTTTTTATCTGGATCATGACACCGTTACCCTTCCGGTATATTGTTCCACGGCAATATTTTGAGTGTTTCCGCCAACTGTAATCTGAACAGTGCCGAACTGAACAGCTTCGCCAAAACGGTTGAATGAAATGGATATGGCATTAACAATATTGGCCCCTTCCAATTTTCGCGACACATCACTAAAAACCCCGGACGGGTCAACGATTGAGTATGAATTGGTGCCGGTGCCGGCGGGACTGAAAGCAATTGTTATCGGACTTCCCGAGGCAGGGTTCCGTGACATAGCTAGTTCCTGCGCGTAACGTATATCTGTCTCTATAGTTGCCGCCCAGGTTGCCGCATCAATGCCGGATCTGTCAAAACTAGGAAGGGCAACCGCCGCGATGATTCCCAGGACAAGAATCACGCTGATGATTTCTATTAAAGTGAATCCTCTGGAATTTTTGATATGTCGGCGCATTATTATCACCATCGACATGCTGAAATAAAAGTTCTGCTCAAGAGGGACAACGATTGAATATCTTACGTTTATTTAAACAGGGGTCCCATTAGAATTATAGTTCCGTATTTACAGGATGTCAAAGCGCGAAATCTCTGTTTTCAAAAGGCTTGTAAACCCGCATGTTATGAAAAATCGGTCGTCAACAGTTCTTTTATCCTTGTCTCTGGTCCAACAAGATTTATAATTAGTTTAGATCATTAACTTTTTTGACAGGTGTTTGGAAGATGCGAATCGGCAGGCATTTCAGGTCTACAGCCTTAGAGGCGAAAGAAAGGCGCGGGGAAAGGCAGGTTTCCCATCGCCCGATCTGGATCGTGGTCCTCGCTTTAGCTTTCTTCCTGTCCAACGGAGTTGGCGTCCTGAGCTTGCTCGACCTCTCGCTTACCTCAACGGCCTGGGCAAAAAAATCCGACAAAGACAAAGACAAAGACAAAAAAGACAAAGATAAAGACAAAGATAAAGACAAAGACAATGGTTGCGAGGATGATGAGCAAGTTGCGATCTGCCATTATCCACCTGGGAACCCGGCCAATCCGCAGAACTTGTGTGTCGGATCGGATGCGGTTGCCGCTCATGTTAATAACCACGCCGATACTGTGGGGAAATGCGACACCACCGAGGTTCCCTGCGTGTTGAACGATGATGATTTCGTCTACGGCGTTTCCGCTTGCAGTTCCGTTATCGAATGTTCCGGTATAAATAAATTGCAGATTTTATATGATCCGAACTTCCTTTCCACCCCGAATGCTGGAGCTCCAAACATAACCATCCAGGGATGGGACGATGCGAGTTTCTGCCGGGTCGATCTGGCCATCGTCAGTGGGGGGAAGAAATGTGGATACAAGATCGGCACCACGGGAGGCAAGGTCAACATACTGACGGACGCCAAAGGCAAAACCGAAACCTGTGAAATGATCATAGAGCTCCGCGCGCCAAGAGACTTAGCGATCCAGGGAGACGGCGAAGATGATTGAACGACACCACACCAAAAATGAAAGCCGCGCAACGAGGCGGGTTTTTCAGCGCCCGATCTGGATTATGGCTCTCGCTGTAGCCTTCCTGCTGTCCAATGGAGTCGGAATCCTGGGGCTCTTTGACATCTCACTTACCACCACGGCTCTGGCAAAAAAGGACGACAAAGACAAAGATAAAGACGGCAAAAAAAAGGGCGGCGGTGGTGGTAGTGGCGGCAGTGGCAGTGGAGATGAGTGCAATCCCGAAGTGGACAAGTACGGACTCTGCGCCAACCATGGATTCGTTACCATCAAGGGCATGACCAACAAAGTCTGGGTGCACAGCACCACGGGAAGTATCTGGACCGAGGTGACCTCCCCCGATGTCAATGTCGATACAGGTAGTGGCGATTCCTTCACCAAAGGATTAACCAAGAAGGGGAAGTTTGAAACGGATACAGGCAATCTCAAAGTTTATTACTGTCGGGAGCCTTTGGGCGGCACTGAACTTAAAATCACCAGCCTTTCAACTGGCGATGTGGATATCCGTTTTTTCGAAGGAACTCAATTCGATTTTGACATCATCACATCAGGTACCGTGAAAAATAAGATGGGAGATTGCGACAGTTGCGGCTTCAAGCTGAGGGGACAAGTCCTCGGTAATATCTTCATCAGCGAAGTCCTCCTGGAAGACGATAGCAAGGCGAACAACTGTCTCTACTGACTCGGCTGTTTATTCTCTCCCTTGATCCAGGTATGTTTTGAAAATAGCAGGCCCGCCAGTGTCATGGGTGCCCAGAAAATGAAGGGCCTGCCCAGCAGAGTGAACCCCAGAAAAAACGTTACGATTCCCACCCAGAAACCGTTGTTCTCGTGAAAGAATATCCGGTCTACTTGTTTGTACTGGTGCAGGACGAAGATGAAGAAGCGTCCGGCCCACAGACCCGTTATGCCCGAACCCACCGATGCGAGCGCGAGAGTAAAGCTTGAGAACGGCATATTCGAGACCAGCGCGTAAACACCGTAGTAACAGAACAGGCCGAGCCCTACCCCGATGTTTCTATCCAGATTTTCCAGCCACAGTCCGATGATGGAGCCGGTGAGCCAGGAAGCTGTGATGACCATGTACGTCAGATAAGCGGAAGAGATATTGATTTGCAAAAGGATCAAATAGCTAAACTGCAAGATGGAGAAATACAACCCGGTCAGGAAGGCGTATGCAGGGAATTTAATCATCATCGAAGTACCTTCCTGTAAAACGTTCCCATCCTCTTCTAAGCACCAGATCCAGATTATCCAGTGCCAGAGGCACGGCTTCGGTAAGGTAAGACGGAACATCAGCGGAGGCCAAGATTGTTAAATTTTCTTCATAGTCCCTTGTCGCTTGCTTCACATTCGACTCATTAAGGGGAAGGTTGTCTGAGGCGTAGGCGAAACTTCGATCGGCCTGTTCGCTGTCGAGCACCATGACTTGCTTAAAGGCTTTTGATAAAGCCGCAACGACCCGGGCAGGTGTGCGGTTATTGTTCTGCAATGGACCACTCAGTTGTACGGCGATGGTTCCTTTTACTGTCATCCGGGATTTTGCCAGTTGGTAGAACTCCTTTGTGTGAAGGATGGCTTCCTGAATGGTAAGAGGAGAGGGGATGTCCATAATGATCAGGTCAAATTTTTCGTCGGTGGTTTTCAGGAAATGTTTTCCATCATCAACGGTCAGGTTCCAGTTCTCGAATCCGGACAGCTCTTCAACAGGCGTGAAAAACCGTTGTCCTGCCAACAGGACCCCGGCATCGAGTTCAACCGATTGTACGAATCGTGAATGGGGATAAACTTTGGCGATGGAAGATAGGGTGCCGTTTCCGATAATCAGAGTTTTTTCAGGTTTGATGAGTGTGGCTGGAATTTCGGCGATATAGTAATTCAAATCTTCCAGGTCCGAGGCGTTGAGATTGAGGAGTCCGTCCAGATAAAGGTAGCGTTCTTTATCCTCGTCTTCCATCACCTCCACTTTTTGGTAGGCGGAGTTGATCGATAACAGGGTGGTGGCGGTATCCAGGGAATGTTTATTCTCATACAGCAGGGCGGTGGTGCGCCGGTCTATTTGCTTGATGGAGCTGCCAGCGACAATAGCCATTAGTACAAACACCACCGTCCAGGATTTTTTCTGCAATGCCAGTTGAATGACAATCGCGAGCAGAGCCCAATAGATGGGAAGGATAAAGTCGACACCTTTATTCCAGCTCAGGCCGACGATGGCAAACCCTGCCGCAAAACCGATCAGTTCCATGGAATAAAGAATTTTCATTTTTTGTGTGGCGTTATCCGGATTTGAGATTCTTTCATTTATCAGTCGTGGCAGAAACACCGCGAAGATGGAACTGAATATCAAGGCGTAGATAAACATTAAAACCACATACCAGGCTCCGTTCAGGTCGAGTTTTGCGATCCCTACCGCGAACATCCTGTAGGAGAAAGGAAATGTCAGGTGGAGAAAAGCGATGGCGAGAAACGAGGTTTTAAAAAATTTCTCTGAAAATTTCAGCGACAGAAAATAACCGATGGAGAGCCCGAGAAAAAAAGCTGCCGTTACCAGGATAATCACCACCTCCTCTCCGTACAAGATGGTGACAAAATCACGGATCATCACGAATTGCGAGACACTCAGGCAGGTTCCTACCAAAAACAGGAGAATGGGTTCTCTGAGGATGTGGTAACGGTTCATAGGTTTAGCCTGGCCCACTCCCGTGGGAGGGAGTAGGGAAATTACTTTTTAAGCCGAGATAACTCTTTTACCCCTGCGGGGCATGAAAGCTGATGAAGAGGAGATCACAGCCACCGGCGGCTCGCCGGACGCCTAGTGGATTCTATCAGGAAGTCAGAAATGCTGGAAGGAGTGTTTGGGTTTGCTCAGGCAGGCAGTTGGCACATATCCTGTTTTTGGAGGTTTGATTTGCTGTTTTCGCTGGAAGAGCCATTGTTGCCGTTGGACTGTTGATAGCGAAACACTTTGCCTTCGTAATTTGTGATCACCACTTCGTGTTTGTTGTGTTCAACAACACTGTTGGGGAGCAGTCTTACTTTACCGCCTCCGCCTGGAGCATCAATCACGAAATAGGGTACTGCCATCCCTGAAGTGTGGCCCATGAGGTCTTTCAGTATGTCGAGTCCTTTTTGTACGGATGTGCGGAAATGGTCTGTCCCCTCCGTCATGTCGGCCTGATAAATATAGTAGGGCTTAATGCGGTTCTTCAGCAATTTCAGCATCAACTCTTTCATGACCTCTGCGTTGTCATTGACGCCTTTTAAAAGAACGGTCTGACTGCCCAGCGGAATTCCCGCATCGGCAAGCATGGCACAGGCTTTTTCCACTTCGGGAGTGATCTCCGCCGGGTGGTTAAAATGCATGTTGAAATACAGGGGATGATATTTTTTCAATATCGAGCAGAGGTTTTCCGTCACTCTGGCTGGCAAAGCTCCGGGAACCCGCGTGCCTATGCGAATTATTTCCAGATGCGGGATGGACCGCAGTTCACCGAGGATTCGGTCCAGTTCTTTATCCGGAATAAGAAGGGGGTCTCCGCCAGACATGACCACATCACGGACTTCAGGATTGTTGCGGATGTATTCAATGCCCTGTCGCAGAGTTTCGCGTGTGACGATTCCGGCAAAACCGATTTTACGTTTTCTTGTACAAAACCGACAGACAATCGGGCACTGATTGTTGATCATCAGCAGTACCCGGTCCGGATAGCGGTGAACCAGTTCCGGCACCGGCATGTCGACTTCCTCATTAAGCGGGTCGGCGAGCAGATTTTCTCCTTCGATAAAGTCGTCCAACTCTTCGATGGTGGGAACCACCTGTTTCCATAGCGGGTCATTGGGGCCTTGAATGAGATTCAAGAAATAAGAATTGATTCGTATGGGATAGAGCTCCCCCACTTTCTTAAGCCGGTCCCGATATGCAGGAGATTCGGGAATAAACGGCAGGTCTTCAATTTTTACTGCGCTCTGGCTGAGTTGTTTTTGCCAAGGCTCCATGTTTTTTCCTTACTTTGTGGCCAGCGTGATGCTGGGCTCAATTTGCAATAACTTTTGCTTGCTAGTAATCGTTCATGATGGCTCAAACGAGCCTTGCCAGTTTACCCCTCCGGGGCATGAAGGTAATGATGGGGATATCACGGCCTCCACGCCTAGTGGGGGGAGATTAAGAATTGACCGTATAGGTCTTTTTCAGATAGTCGATGATCTCATATTCATCGTCAAGGATGACATCCCCATCCACCAAAACCGGGACGGTCGTCTGCCCCGATACATCATAAACTTCTTTACGTTGTTGATGGGACCAGGGCACATCAATTTTTTCATATTGCAGACTCATTTGGGTCAGAACATCCCTGACCATTGAGCAGTAACCACAGCCATCTATGTTATAAAGCTTCATCACTAAAAAATCACCTTAATCCCACCAGTGGGCTTTATTCCCCCACTCGGCGTGGGGCCAACAGACCTATAATCGAAAAGCAAGCAGGCTTTGTTGGCGTATTATTATGACCTATCCGCGTTTCCTCAAGGCGTAGCCTTGTTGCCACGGTTTTTAAATAAAAATCTTTACCGGATACCCTGTCCGCTTGCGGCGGAGTCGTTCATTCTTTTATGGCGCAGGGCATCATCACTGCATCCGTCATTCCATGAATTTTCTTTTTATTCTGTGGGCAAAGTGTAGCCAGAATGCCCGCCAGATGTGTGGTGTCTTCCACCACAAAATAATAAGGTGTCAGCCGTACCCGGCTCTGCATGGTTTCCATTTTTCCAGAGTTTTGGTCCAGATAGGAAACCGGCACCCGTTTTCCCTTATAAAATTTCTGCAAAATCGAAGTTTGGTCGGGGAAACCTTGCAAACCTTTCGTCAGAGTTTCCTGCCATACTTCTCCGGAAACATCGTGTCCCACCACAACTCCCCGGCTTCCCCATGATTCTGGCGAGAAACCTGAAGGTTTGATCACCATTTCCCGCTCTTTTTGAGTCAAACCCCTCAATTCCTGCCAATCCTGAACCGGAGAGCCTTTTAACTCCAATCCCGGGATCACCCCATAAGGGGGTATTGCACGGGAGTCCAGTATCCAGGTTTCAGGAATTAGATGAGATAAGGTGCTAAAAGTTTCAGAACCCAGGGCTTTTTCCCAATCCGGTTTCAGGGAAGGATGATGGAACAATGCAAAGCTGAGTTTTTCTTCCAAACAGGTTTTATAAGGAGGAGTGGTCACGACCTGGCCTTTTTTTGCCGCATACATCATCAATTCGGATTTGGGGATATTTTTAAGGTCAAATAACTCAAAAAAACGATACAGGATATCGACCCTCAGCCAGTTCCCTTCATTCAGGATGAACAAACCCTCCTCGCGGAACTGCACCTCTTTGGGGTGAACCGTGTAGACTGGCAAATCCTTTTTACGCAAGAGGGCTGTGAGCCATTCCATCTCACTACGATAGTCTCCAGCCTCATCAGAAACGACAATGGCGACACAGGGTTTTTCCTCTTTGGCGAGGGATGCGGCCATTTTGTAAAACAAAGTAGGAATCCCGCCCTCGGTGTCCCCAACAATCTGCCAGGAGGGGTCTTTATAAAGGGACATGAGTTCAGCCGTCAGGCCGAATCCACCAGGAACCGAGTCCAGTTCGGTCACAGCAAATCCATTTTCCGTTACAATCACATCGGGTCGAAGCAGTGACGGCAAGGTCCGGCGAAACCGCTTCATTTTGCCAAACTCGACCAACTCCCGGGGTTTCCCCGCATCCAGATACTGCGCGAACCATTCCGGGCAAGTCCCTTTTGCACTTTCCAGATAAAGTTTGTTCCAGGCAGTGTAAAATTTGAGCAGATGAGGACCCAACTGATGGAAAAACTCTACATCCTCTGAGGAGAGAAAAAACGGTTCCGGCGAAATCCGCCAGCTGTTTCCAGAATCTTCCGTATCCGAAAATAAACCGGAACGGGTCAGCGAGGTCTGGATTTCAGTACAAATATTTTCAGGTTGGGTAATCATACGTCTTTAGAATAAAAACAATAGTCTTATTAGATGTTACAATGTTCACGTTATAATGCAATCACTTAGATGAGGAACGCATGGAAAAAGATTCACAGCAGGATGGGCTCATTCCCCTGTTCCCTTTGCCCTCAACCGTATTTTACCCCGGTACGCCGTTGCCGCTACATATTTTTGAGCCCCGGTACCGGCAGATGACCGCCGATGCTCTGGAAGGTGAGCGCAAAATTGGCATGGTTCTTCTAAAACCAGATTGGGAAGCGTCCTATTTCGACCGGCCAGATTTATTTCCCATAGGTTGCGTGGGAAGCATTGAAAAAGAAACCCGCCACCCGGATGGGAAATATGATTTTACACTGGTTGGGTTGCGTCGGTTTCGCATCTTGAAGGAAGTGGATGGAAAACCCTACCGCCGTGCGGAAGTTGATCTGCTCGAAGAACAGAATGAACAGGGAATTGGTGAAGAATCCAATACGGTCCGAGAAAGTTTGATTAAACGGTATCGGGATTTCACCAGCCTGATCCCTGAGAACAATGCGTTGAAAAAGGAACTCGACTGGAACCTGGGTCACAAACTCAGTCAGTTTGTGGACCGGTTCGCGTATCGGCTGGATCTTTCCCTCGAACAAAAACAAACTTTTCTTGAAGAACAGGATGTACTTTGCCGCGCGGAGTTCCTTCACGAGTTCCTTAAAATGAAAATCGACCTCATCCACCTCTCCAAAGTTCGTAACGTCACTCCCGACTCCGCCCGCTGGAACTAATCGGCCAGCGGCCGATGGCGACTGGCAATAGTTTGATTAGGCGAGCAAGGAGTTATCTCGGCTTAAAAAGTAATGGCTATATGTCCTCCCACGGGAGTGGGCTAGGCGTGGGGTCAGTATGCCATCGGCTTTTTCGAATGTCACATTACTTACAGTTATCCCCCAGGACCTCTTTAATGGTTTCTAGGAAGCGAGGAATATTAATGGGTTTGGTGATATAGGAATGGAAACCTGCGGACATCGCTTTTTTAATGTCTCTATCCATTGCGTTGGCGCTGAGGGCAATGACGGGTATATCCCTGGTTTTATCCAAAGTCTGCAGTTGTTTGAATGCCTGGATGCCGTTCATTCCCGGCAGGTTGATGTCCATCAATATCAGGTTTGGGACATGGGTTCTTGCCAGTTCGATTCCAAGTTTCGGTTCGTGGGCGGCTAACAATTGAACATGAGAAAATCGCTGAAAGATGCTTTGCGCCAATTTCAGGTTTGCCGGATTGTCTTCAATATAAAGCACCGTTAATTTCCCCTGGTATTTTTCTGGATCCATTGCCAATTCTATTTCTGCCAGCTTATTGTTTTCCTCAGCAGAAATTTGCGGTGGCTCCGCTCCCGGCAGGTCGATGGTAAAGCAATTGCCTTTTTCTTCGGTGCTTTCGAGCCGAATGGCCCCATCCATGATTTCCAGCAACCGGCGGGTCAGGCTGAGCCCGATTCCCGTCCCCTCTATTTCGGTGGTATCGGCATCGAGCCTGTTAAAGGGCTCGAAAATCGCCTCCTGGTGTTCAGCGGGGATAATTGCCCCGGTGTTGGCAATGTTGACCAAAACCCGGCCATCGGGAGTTTTATCGTAGCTCATCTCGATGGTTCCATTTTCTCTGTTGTACTTGACTGCATTGGAAAAGAGGTTGAGTAGTACCTGCTTCAATCGGACCCGGTCGGCGAAAACGAACCAACTCTGAGATTCAATTGCAGGATTAATGAACTGAATATCTTTCTCATTCGCGAGGGGGGTGATCAGGAAAACCGTTTCCCTGATCAGGCGTATCAGGTCGAGACTTTCCAAAGACAAGGTGAGTTCGCCAGATTCAACTCGTGCGAGGTCCAGCACCTCATTGATCAGGTCGAGCAAATGTTGTCCCGCCGTGAGGATTTCCCCGACGTTGCTCTTCTGGCGTTTCGTCAACGGCTCTTTGGGAGAGAATTCCAGCAATTGGGCGAAACCCAGTATGGCGTTCATGGGGGTTCGCAGTTCGTGGCTCATCCGTGACAGGAATTCCGATTTGGCCAGGTTGGCCTTCTCCGCATCTTCCTTAGCTTTGTGCAGGTCGCGGGTCCGTTCCTCCACACGAATTTCCAGAAGGTCATGCGCTTGTTTTAGTTTTTTTGTTTGACTTTTCAGCTCCAGTTTTAAATCCAGTTTTTCCAGACAGCGACTTGCCCTGAGAGCCAGTTCCTCCCTGTTGCAAGGTTTTTGAAGGTAATCCTGAGCGCCCAGGCGCAATGCCTGAACCGCAGTGTCCAGGGAGCCAAACCCGGTAAGGAGCATCACCATGGCCTCTGGGTTCACTTTGGTAATCTCCTGCAACAATTCGATGCCTGTCATTTCCGGCATCATGATATCGGTGATGACCAGGTCATATCCCGTAACCTGAAACTTTTCGAATCCTTCCCTGCCGGAATTGGCTGTATCCACCGAGTAGCCCAGTTTGCTCAGGTTGAACTTCAGGGTATGGCGTATCGAATCTTCATCGTCCACTAAAAGTATTTTATGTGTCTTCATGGCCGTTCCTGTAAATAGGTAGAGTGATGCTCATAGTTGTTCCTTCTCCAGGGGCACTCTGTATATCGATGTTGCCCCCGTGGGTTTTGATAATTCCATAACTGATCGAAAGGCCCAGTCCAGTTCCCTTGACTGCAGACTTGGTGGTGAAAAACGGATCAAAAACCTTTTTGATATTCTCGGGAGAAATGCCGGGACCTGTATCCCGAATGTGGAGCTTGATGGTCGAATCCCGGACCTCTGTGGAAACTGTAATGGTTCCCCTATCAGGGGTCGCCTCTTCGGCGTTCTGCAGAATATTCAACACCACCTGCTTGATCTGATCCGGTACGGCGGCTATTTTCGGCATGTCATCGGCAAGATTCATCTCGAGGTCAACATTTCGTTGGCTGAGCTTTTTCCCGAGTAATAGAGTCATGTCATGGATGGCCTCATGGATATTGAAAGGTATGAGCATTCCTGAGGTCGGCCGATGGAAGTCCTGCAGGTTTCTAATCAAGCCAGCCATGCGATGAGATTCTTTAATCCCAATATCGACAAGATTCTGATAGTCCGTATCCATAGTGACCCCGTCTTTAACTTCTTCCAGAACATTTGTTACCCCGTAAAGAGGGTTGTTGAACTCGTGGGCAAAAGAGGCGGCGAGCTTTCCCGTTGCGGCCAGTTTTTCCGAATGCAGTAACTGTTCGCTGGTTTCTTTTAGCTCGGCGGTTCTTTCATTAACAAGATGTTCAAGATGGTTGCGATGGTTTTCCAGTTCCTGCTCGGCTTTTTTGCGCAGGGTGATGTCTTGAATGACGGCTACGAAGATGGGAGGATTTTCATCGTGCATGAGTTGGAGACGAACTTCAACCGGATACATAGTGCTGTCCTTGCGTTTGTGCACCGTTTCAAACACAATCATCTGCTTTTCCCCGGTGCGCAGAGGCTCGACCATATTGTCAAACTGCTCCGGGGTGACTTTTGGTTTTATGCCTTGGGCAGTCAGGTGAGTCATTTCTTCCATGCTGTAGCCTAAATTATTGAGGGCCCCTTGATTGACCTGGATGAAGCGGTAGGTTTCGGCGTCAAAGATAAATATTTCATTGAATGATTGGTCCATGATGCGGCCCAGTCGAAGCGATAACTCCTCGGCTTTGCCACGTTGATCAATCATCTGGTTGAACTCATTGGCGAGTTGAGAAACCTCAAGGGTTCTCTTGTCAATTGTGACTTTTTCCTGTAGTTCTCCCCGGCCATAGGCGCGAATGTGGTTGGTCAACTTCTCCAGAGGGCGGCAGATTCTCCTACAGAACACATACGCGATGGCAAGGCCGAAAAGCGCAACAACGGCGGAGATTTCTACAATTCGAGTTTTTACATTTTTAATAAAGCTCAGGTTGCCGGTCTGGTTGAGACCCACATTCAGGCGGGCTTCCATGCCAGGGATCAATGGATAGGAGTCCTGTAGGATTTTTATACCCTGCGGAGCGAGGGTTAAATATCGTCCGCCAGAAATGTCTTTGAGTTCGGCCAATTGCGCGGGAAACTGGCCTGGAAAAGTGTGCGCAAAGAGACGTCCATCAAAATCCGTTATAAAGGCATAGTGGATAAGATCGTGTTTATCAACAAGACTTTTCAGCGTGTCTCGTGCAGGAATGATGTCCCCATTGATGGTGTCCCTGGAAATGGATTTGACAATGATCTGTGATATGAGGCTTCCTTGTTTCAATTCTCTGTCAGTAATGAATGTTTCAAGTGTACGCCCTGTCCCAAATACCGACAGCAAGCCGAACAACAGGCCAAAACCGGCGAAATACAACATGATTTGAAAAGGAAGTTTCATGATGCTTCCTCTGGATTCAAAAAGCCTAATTTAGTCATCCATTCCTTCAGGGGTTGGTAGTCCTTTTCATTGGTGGCAACAAATCCATTTGGCATCTCCGTCCTGTCCCAATGGTAAAGGCTTTCTTTGTGCCGACCCTTGGGGTCAAAGTTGAGCAGAGCCTGCCTGACTTTTTCCCGTACCTGAGGTGGCACATCTTTGTTGGCGACAATGCCGCTGGAGGGGTAATAGTCCGAGGTGTAGAGGATCCGTAAAACCCCTTGTTCTTCCATTGCTACTGCCAGCGTGTCCTGCATTCCACATGCGTCCGCCTTTCTGGAAACCACTGCGTTGGCGCAATTTCGATGCGACCCGGTATACGAATAGGAGCCAAGGTCTTGAAGCATGATTCCTTTGTTGAGAAGAATGATGCGGGGGATGAGGTGCCCTTGTGTCGAGTTGTCTGAACCAAAAGCAAATCGTTTTCCCCGGAGCTCTTCCACATTGTTGAGTTTGCTGTCTGGTGCAACGACAATCATGGACCGGTATTTGGCCTTGCCAATGCTGTTGATGCCACGTACCAGAGGAATCGCCCCGTATCTTTCCGTGGCATGAATGCTGGCCGTTGCTCCGACAGCGGCGAACTGGGTAATGCCTTGCCCCAGGTCATCCTCGGAAGATTTATTTTTGGAGGTGAACCGAAGCTTGAACTTGTAGCCTGTCTCCTGTTCGAGGTAGCTCAAAAAGGGCAGGTATTGGGCGGCATCTTCCTGCGGACTGTTACGCAGGTCAAAACCAAACTGATACTTATTTTTGGCCGAGTCTGGTTTGCCAGGTGGGGTAGACTTAATATCCCCAGCGGGTTCGTTGAGGTGGACCACCGTAGTTTCATCGGAAGAGTCGCATCCCGCCACCATGAATAGCGAAAGCAGGCAAATTACAGGCAATCGGTATTTTCCCAGTTGTGCAGAAAAAAATTGGTCAATTAATCGAGAGATTGGATGAGTCATGGTTTTTTCCTTAATAGGGCAATAATCTCTAGTTCCGCTAACCGTGGGATGCCCGTTACAAGATACGATGGACATGGTCTGCAAACGGTTCAAAAGGCGGACTATATTGTTTTTACAAAGGAGTGTCTTGATATTTTACATTTGCGCGAGCACCTGAAATCCAATCAGGATGAAAGCGAAACCGCTCCCATAAAGTATGGATATTGTTCAGGTATGGGGAAATAGGCTATTTGAGGTGGGCTCGTCAGTCTGCATAAAAACTTATACAGGCTGACGGATTAAATATTTTTTTCCTACCTAATATAGTGCCGTTTTGGTGGAACCAGCCACTAGGCGTGGGGCCAGCGTGCAATAGCTTTTACTGGCTAGCAACCGTTTTTCTCGGCTTGAGATGTTTTTGCTATCGGCTAGCGGCGGCTCGCCGCGGGATGATCAGGCTCAGGCAGGTGATGGAGCCATCGGCTTTTTCGAATTCGCTCATTTCCAGTTCAAGGGGTTTTAATCCATGAGCACGAATTTTGTCGCTGATGCTTGAGAATCCAGCTGGCATCAGCACAACGTCTTCGAATGCCAGGCAGTTGGCGGCATACGATTCGCTTTCGGTTACTTCAATCCAGTCAAACTGTTTCAGGTTGGAAGAATCCACCCGGGAAGGGTCGATGATTAAAAGATCGTTGCCAAGAAAGGTGGTCGCGCTTTTGAGGTGCAATCCTTTTGTTACGGCTACCGGGATTACTCTTTTGGATGTGAGTTTGGCGAGTGCTTGTATCGCTCGCAGATTGGTACGTTTTGAAAGACCGACAAAAATCGCATCGGGAGTGTTCATCACATCTCCGCCATCAAGAGTTGCGGGGGAATCCAGGGTCACGCAATCTCGATATTTTTTCAGTACGGCGGCAGTGGACTCGACTTCCTCTTGTCGCGAGGGTTCTTTCATCGGGCAAAGCAGAATTTTATCTTCCAGAAGAACCGCAGTATCTTCTACAAACGTGGCATCCGGCAAATGATCCTTAGGAGGCAGATGCTCCACTTTGCCTCCGACCTCTTGCAGAGCCTTGACATAGCCTTCGTGTTGCCGCAGAGCGTGAGCCAAGTCGATATTATTTTTTTGTGGATGCTCCGATAAAGCCTGGGGGAATTTTAGTCCAGGTTTTCTCACCAATGCTGTGAATGCGTGCATGAGGGACTCCCGCTTTAATCGCAGGTGGGGGTGTTCATCAGCCGGGAGAAATAAAGCATGGGAAAAAACTTTTTTGCTTTCCTGAAGATTTTCATAGTGGCTTTGCTGGGTTTGAGTCCTTTCGCGATTTTATCGGGCCGGGCGATATAAGTCAGTCCATTTATCAAAATGAAATCATGGCGGTTGAAGCGCAGGACTTTACGTTGGTATTCATCGGGGTGACCAAATATTTCATCCAGTTTCGGCAGAAACTTTTCATCCATTACATAAAGTTCTCCATGCATCATTCCGGCATTGTCCGGTGTGGGCTCAATGTTCACGTCTCCCAACCCTTCCATTCCCCCGTTGTCGATGGGGACTTTGTTGAAAGCCAGTCGCCATGCCGAGAGAGTTACTGAAGATTTGGATATATACTCCAGTCCCTTCTCTTTAAAATAATCTTCGTTGATAAATTCTCCATACGCGAAAAAATTGACGACATCAGCCATTATTAAATCTCCTGTCCCAAGTTATTTAACTTAGGGGCTTTATTTGATTTCCCCCTCAAAGTACCCGGCAAAGAACTTGCTGGGTATGGGGGAGTATGATAGTATCAAAAAATCATTCCTATGTGATCGTCATTTTCAGCTTGACTGAAGAAAGTTTTCAGAATCAGGCGATTCTTGCAAATTCTGTATAAAAGTTTTAAAATTTCTCTATAGAATCCGATTCAAGAGGGATTATTTCTTTTTATTTTAAGGAGTTGTTTATGTCAGCCAAAGTGGTTACGGTTTCCGATGCGGAATTTGAGCAAACGGTTCTAAAGTCTGACAAACCGGTTATGCTGGATTTCTGGGCCGAATGGTGCCAGCCCTGCAAAATGCTCACGCCTACGATTGAAGAACTTGCCGGGGATTTTGAAGATAAAATCCTGGTTGGAAAGTTAAATGTGGACGATAACCCCGGTACAGCAACTACCTATGGCATCCGCGGTATCCCCACTCTCCTTTTCATCAAGGGAGGGCAAGTGGTTCAGCAGGTCGTAGGGGTAAAATCGAAAGCGGAAATTAAAAAGGTCATCGAGGAAAACCTGTTGGCGTAAATTGCCCGGTTTTCTGCACAGCATTGAAAACAAACAATTAAACCCCTTTTCCCAGTCGGGAAAAGGGGTTTTTTGTTAGAGAATACTTAACCCCTCTAAATAGAGGTGTGAACTGGATTCAGCCCCAGGTTTTCAATCATTTCTATATCCCTTTTTGGGTCCTGACCCTTGGTCGTGAGATAGTTCCCGCCCAGAATTCCGTTGGCACCGGCTTTGAAAAGTTGCTCCTGCTGATCGGCCAGCACCTCTTCGCGTCCTCCACAGATGAACAGGTCGATATCCGGTAAAACCAGGCGCAAAAGGGCGATGGTTCTGAGGGCTTCATAATGCGGCATGGGTTCTAGATGGTCCAGCCCGGTTCCCGCAACCGGTTTGAGAAAATTGACAGGAAACGATTGCGTGCCCAACGCGCGAATGGAAAAGGCCAGTTCGGCCCTTTGGGCGAACGATTCCCCCATCCCGAAGATACCGCCTACGCAGACGTCTAATCCCGCGTCCTTGGCATTTTGCACGGCATTTACTTCATCCTCATAAGTATGAGTGGAAACGATTTTATCAAAATGGCTTTGTGCGGTTTCCAGATTATGGTGGCACCGATCCAGCCCGGCTTCTTTCAGTTCTTTTAAATGTTCCAGTGGCATCAGCCCCAGTGAGCAACAGGTTTCAAGCTGGGTTTCAGCTTTGATACGTTTGACGGCCTCGATCACCCGGTCCAGTTCCTTGCGGTCATCGAGGGAAGTTCCTGAGGCAACGATAGAGAATTCATTGGCGCCGAAAGCTTCGGCTTCTTTCGCGGCGGAAACAATTTCTTCCACATCCATCAATTCATATTCCGGCGAATCGGTTTGAAACGAGCTGGACTGGGCGCAGAAGGAACAGTCCTCTACGCACCGACCGGCTTTCGCATTGACGATGGAGCAGATTTTAACGTCCTTTCCTTTAAACTGGTCGCGGATGCGGTCGGTTCCAATAAAGAGATAGTCCAGTTCTTCACGGGTCAGGGATTCAAGTTGCAAAGTCTGCTCATAGGATATCGACTCGCCTTTTGAGGCGGTATCGACCATATTATCTATCAATTCAGTTCGCATTGAATTTGTCGTTCTCCAGAGATTTAAATGAGGGCCTTATCATAGTGCTTCTTCATTCATAACTCAATAATTTCACCAATTCTTCCACAGAATGGACAGGGGCCAGACAGG
The DNA here is from genome assembly GCA_018653085.1 of Nitrospina sp. GTDB lineage: Bacteria > Nitrospinota > Nitrospinia > Nitrospinales > VA-1 > LS-NOB. Next base: position 22,809 of record JABIAY010000067.1, on the reverse strand, counting down.
TCCCCTGTTTGCAGACATAAGCGGTGGCTTTCCCATTTACCAGCTTCCGATCTTTTAGCAGGGGGATGGATGCATTTTCAATTTCATCTTCATAGGCGAAGGCGAAAACCGCATTTGGATAAAACCCCTGGCGCAGGGTTTTGAGTAATTCTTGCGTCGCCGGATCGTTTTTCTTTCCCACCACGGCGACCTCTTTGAGTCCCCCGAGATACAAATGCAGGGCTTGGAGCATGAATGCCGAGTTGAGGCCGTATTCCATCAGTTCTTCATTAAAATTTAAAAATATTTTTTCTGCTTTGAGGGCCAGGGCGGGTTCGGCCAGATAGGCGGAAAGCCGCAGAAAGGCCAGAGCGGCGTTGCTGTTCCCAGAAGGTTCCACTCCATCGTAGCCACTGATTTGCCGCACCAGCAGTTCTTCTCCATCGCTGGCGGTCTCGTGAAATGTCCCGTTATCACTGTGGAATTTATCCTCTACCCGTTGCATCAATTCGCGAGCTGTTTGAATATAATGTGGTTCGTAGGTGGCCTCATACAAGTCCAGACAGGCAGTGGCGGTGCCTGTGTAATCGTACAGGTAACCATCATAGCGGGCTTCTCCATCGCGATAACGTCGCAGGATTTTTCCTTCGGGTGTGCGTAACCGGGAGAGAAGGAACTCCATAGCGCGAGCAGATTTTTGTATCCGGTCGGCATCGTCCAGCACCCTTCCTGTTTTAGCCATGGCACTGATCATCAGGGCATTCCAGGAGGTGAGTACCTTGTCGTCCAGCAGGGGGCGAATGCGCCGACTGCGAACTTCCAGTAGCTTGTCACGGGCGATCTTCACTTCGGCCTTGAAATCGGTTTCGGGCATGCCCACTTCTTTGGCGACGATTTTCGCCTCTCGGGTAATGTTGAGAATATTTTTCCCTTCATAGTTTCCTGCCTGGGTAATGTTGTAATAGGGAATGGCCGCACTGGCTGTTTTTCTTCCCAGAATTTGTTCGACTTCTTCCTGGGTCCACACATAGAACTTGCCTTCCACCCCTTCGCTGTCGGCATCTTCGGCGCTGAAGAAAGCGCCTTCGGCAGAAGTCATGTCCCGGTCGATATAGTGCAGAAGATCGTTGGCAAAATCGGCAAACTCTTTTTTGCCGGTGACCTGATAGGTTTCGATCAGGGCGGTGGTGAACAAGGCGTTGTCATAGAGCATTTTTTCAAAATGCGGCACCAGCCATTTGTAATCCGTACTGTAACGGGAAAGGCCGCCGCCGATCTGGTCATAAATCCCTCCGAACTTCATAGCCTTGAGCGTGTTTTCCGTCATCGTCAGGCTGTTGCGGTGACCGGTGCGGTGGTACTGCCTGAGCAGGAGAGAGAGCCCCATCGAAGGCGGAAACTTGTTTTGCTGTTGAAACTGAAAACCGTGATTGAGACTGTCGTAATGTCTTTCAAAAAGCTCAACGGCCTTATCTTCCCCTTCGAAGCTCAAGTCATCTGATTCGGCGGAACTTTGTTCGCGCAGGGAAGTCTGGCGGATGTAGGCCATTACGTTTTGGGTCTGCTTGTCAATTTTGTCCTGCTCGTTCTTCCATGTATTGGTGAGAAATTGAAGAACGTCGAGGAAAGAGGGCAGGTTGTACCGGCGTTCGGGCGGGAAATAAGTGCCCCCATAAAAAGGAATTCCATCCGGAGTCAGAAACACGTTGAGCGGCCATCCACCCTGCTGGCCCAAAGCCTGAACGGCTTGCATATAAATGCTATCGACATCAGGTCTTTCCTCGCGGTCTACCTTGATGCTTACAAAGTTTTCACTGAGCACCGCCGCCAGAACAGGGTCTTCAAACGATTCGCGTTCCATCACATGGCACCAGTGGCAAGTGGCGTAACCGATGCTCACTAAAACCGGAAGATTTTTCTCTTTGGCGATCTTAAACGGTTCATCGCCCCACGGGTACCAGTTGACGGGATTGTGCGCATGTTGCAGAAGGTAGGGACTTTTTTCGTTGACGAGCGAATTTGTGTAAGCGTGTTCAACCATTTTTTCTAGTGTGCGGGGTAAGGGTTTTCCGCACTAAAGGTTGGCAAAGCGCTGGAAAAAATCTGGAAACGATTTTTCCACACATTTGGGATCTTTAATGCGGACTCCCGGAATTTTTAATCCGGCCACTGCGAAGCTCATAGCCATGCGGTGGTCGTCGTAAGTTTCGACTTCGGCTCCTTTATAGTCTCCCGGTCGAATGATGAGGAAGTCTTCTCCCGCTTCGACCCCTGCTCCCAGACGGGTCAACTCGTTAGCCAGGGCAGAGATGCGGTCGGTTTCTTTGATCCTCAGGTTGCCGATTCCCTCGATCACGGTTTCCCCTTCGGCAAAAAGGGCTATTACCGCCAAGGTCTGCACTGCGTCCGGCATATTATTCATATTGATGGTAATCCCCCGCAAAGGGTTTCCTTTAATATGCAGTGCGTTGGCTTTTTTTTCTACCCGGCAACCCATTTTTTCCAGAACGGAGGTGAACTGCGCGTCCCCCTGGACGCTGTGGGGGTTGATATCGGTGAGAGTTACCTCCCCGCCGGTCACTGCCGCCGCCGCCAGAAAATAAGAGGCACTCGACCAGTCGCTTTCCACCTGGTAGGTTTGGGCTTTATAGTAATCTCCCGCTTTGACTTTGAAACGCTGGTAGCTCTCATTATCCACATGAACGCCAAAGGTCTTCATGATGTCGAGTGTAATGTCGGCATAAGATTTTGAAGTGAGGTCTCCCTGGATATGAATGCAGGTGTCGTCCTTAAAGTAAGGAGCCGAAAGTAAAATGGAAGTGAGATACTGACTACTTTTGTCACCGGCAAGTTGGATGTCTCCGCCCGGTACCTCCCCGCCTGCAATATCTATAGGAGGACAACCATTGCCATTTGCCGATACCGCTTTGACTCCCATTTGCGTGAGGCAATCTAAAAGATCTGCCAGAGGTCTCTGGCGCATCCGTTCATCACCGTCCAGTCTAGTTTTGCCAGGGGCCAGTGCCGAAAAGGTGGTCAAAAACCGCATGGCGGTTCCGGCGTTGCCGATAAAAATATCTTCCTTGGGGGTGGACAGTTTTCCGCCACTGCCGGAAACGATGAAAACGTCTTTTCCCTCCTGAACCGAGACACCGAAGGCCTTCAAGGCACGGATCATGTACTTCGTGTCATCGCTGACCAGAGGTTTTTCCAACCGGCATTCGCCATCGGTGAGTCCCGCGATCAGCAATGCCCGGTTGGTATAACTTTTGGAACCGGGAACGGTAACGGTTGCCTGAAGATTCTGTAAGGGTTTGACTTCTATCAAGGTCTGGGGAATTTGAGGGTCAAAAAAAGGGTAGATGAATTGCCAAAATCAGAACTGTTGAATTACCACAGGTTTCTTACAATATAACACACCCCTTGGCAAGGGTGGCAGCTGGGCAAGAGCTTGATTGTGCCGAGAGAACTCCTTTCTCGCCAGATAAAGCAACGGCACGCTGGCCCCACGCCCAGTCGCGGTTGTTTCGTTTAGGGGATTCTGATATGATCAGGTTTTCTTGAGGTTTTGCTAGGGGTTCGGTTATCTCTATGTATCTAAAGGATTTTTTGTAGTGGGGAGCGGGTATGTCCGGGGATGAAAAGGGGTCTTTATGGTACCGATTGTGGGATCATCGGTCAGTAAAAGAAAAACAGCGTCTGCGATCGCTTATTCCTTATGTCCTGTACGGGATCGCTGTTTTTTACGGGATCGTCTATTTATCCATTCTCAATGAGATCAATCGAGAAAGGACCGGGGTCACTGTTAAAACCTGGTTTGGCGGAGATAGTAAGGCAATTATTGATGCCAGAGAACGAGAAGAAGCGGAGATTAAAGAAAGCTTTAAAGCCTTGCGCAAACGCGTCTCCGGCGGGCATTAGGCATGCGGCCAACTGGCAATAGCTTTTTTGGGCTGGCAACACTCATCTCGGCGCAATCAAGCCCTTGCCCAGTTGCACCCCCTGCTAAGGGGCCACTAGGCGTGGGGCCGGTACTGCATTGCTCGTCAAGCAGGCTGAGCACTCAAGCGCAACACTTTGATAATTTCTCCCCTCTCATGACGAATAGAACGGTTTACATTATTCAGGTTTGCTGAAATGAAACGATTAATATTTATTTCGAACTGGTTTTATCTGTTTTCTCTCTGCCTGTGGACGGGAGGCATGTTCCTGCTCGGCATTCTGGTAGAAATCATGGTGCGGATTAACCTGAAGGACCAGCCACAAGTTGCCAGCTCAATCATGAACAAGATCATGGATGTTTTCAATGTCCATATCATTTATACCTGCATCACGTTTATGGTATTGGCCGAGGTGATTAAATTTCTGGTAGCCAAATACAGTTCCGCCGGTTACGAACCGCAAGTGGTGACCAAACGTAAATATACCCGGGAGGTATGCCTGGCGATTATGATAGTTTTGGCTTTGTATATTGGCAGTGTTCTCAGGCCGGAGATGCACGCCATGGACAAACTCAAAAAGGCCAATCCCGCAGACCAGAAACTGCAAATCCAGTTTGATCGTTACCATTCCAAATTGACCTGGATCTATACGGTGAATATGATCCTGGGTATGACGTTGTTCTACATTAATGGCAAAGAGATGGCACGTTTCCACACCAGGCGTGACCAGCGTGACATTGGACCGTGATATCCCTTCTTAAACGAACTCTGGCAGGTGCCGCTTTTTTTATTTTTTTCGGAGCGTGCATGGCTTCATCGTTTGCTGATCAGGCAGAGCGGGACAGGAAAACGTATGATCCATCGTATAAAAAGCCCGATCACCTTGAGAAATTAAGTGCTATCCAGCCCGGTGTGACAGATGTTTCTGATATGGCTTATATCCGAGGGGGTAAGTTTGTTCGTGGTTCTAATTTTGAGCAGAATAAAGAGGCCTTTAAAAGGTGCAAAAAATTTGATAAATCCTGCAAGCTCTGGTGGTTTTCCGATGAATACCCCCTTGAACTGGTAGCACTGAAAACTTACCTGATAGATATTTACGAAGTGAGCAATGAAAAATATTTGGAGTTTGTGAAAGCAACCGGGCACCCTCCTGCTCTGGATGATTCCTGCACCACCGATGCGTGCCGGGAAGGAAATTTATGGAAAGGGGATTCTTTTCCCACTGTCATCCGCCGTCAGCCTGTTACACAGGTGAGCTGGTATGATGCCGATGCCTACTGCAAATGGAAGGGCAAGCGTTTGCCTACCGAAGCAGAATGGGAGAAGGCCGCTAGAGGTCCCAGCGGGAGCATGTATCCGTGGGGTAATGGTTCGCCTAAGGGCAAGGCCTCATACAGGCGAAAATGGAAAGGGCTCTATACCATGACCAATGTTGGCACTTACCCTGGCGGAGTCTCTGTTTATGGTGTGCATGATATGGCGGGGAATGTTTGGGAGTGGGTGGATGATTGGTATAGCCGTACCTATTACAGACAAGGAACCAAAAAAAATCCGCAGGGCTGGGAAGACGGGGAATATAAATCCCTTCGTGGCGGATCCTGGGTCAATAACTCTGATACTCTCAGGAGTGCTTTTCGCAGGTGGAGTCAACCCGACGTCAAGTTTAACGATACGGGTTTTCGCTGTGCCCGATCCGTGCTCCCTGAAGTAAAAAAATAACTAACTATCCATGACTGATAAACCAAAACGATCTGATGAATTAACTGACCGGGAGCGGGAGCTGTTAAAGCCCTATCTTTCGGATGTGAATGCGGATGTGTTTGCGCTGGAAAACCTGAACCCGGAAGTGATCGGCGGGGCTCTGGCTCGTTACAGCCGGGCACCTACTGGATTCAAGGAAACGGTGGCGCGTGAGTTTTTGAATCCGGATGGCAGTCCCAACGATGTCAAAGGTTCTCAGATGATCGACCGGGTGGTCAACAAGTTCGGCGATGAATCGGTGGCCGAGCTGGCTGTTGCTCCTCTATGTATTGAAGAAATTTCCAACCTGATGACCAAAGTCATCGAGGATTGCAGGATTGGCGGCTCACCCATCGAAGAGTCGACCCGCTATGTTCTTTATGACGCCAAGAAGAACGGTCGCTGGCGTTATGTGTGCCCGGATAATATCAAGGAGTCAGGTCTTGGTACTGCTTTTGTGGCTAACATGGATTTTATTTTTGAGACGTATGCCTCAATGGTGGAACCCATGCAGACGTTGTTCCGCAAGCGTCTCACTGCTGATGCGTTTGAGATTGAAGTGGAGCGGGATGGAAAGATTCAAAAAGCGGGATTGAAATCCCTGCAAGACGAGAACGAAATCAAGGCGCATCGTATTGCCTACGGTTTCACCATCCGCAGTGCGGCGTGCGATGTGATCCGCTGTATCCTTCCCGCTTGCACCCAGGCCAATGTCGGGTTGGTGGGTAACGGGCGGTATTACTCCGGCTTGATCAGCAAACTGTTGTCCCACGATTTATCAGAGGCGCATGGGCTTGCCGAGGCGATTCGAAAAGCCCTCAATACCCAAATTCCCACATTTATCAAGCGGGCGGGGCGCAACTCTTATCAGGTGGAAAATCACGGCAAAATGCGGCAACTATGCCGCGAGCTTTTTGCATCGGTGCAGATCGAAACATCAGCAGAAGTGGAATTGCTGGAGGATAACCCTCAAGACCAGTGGGTCAACCTGCTGGCCAATATGGTTTTCCCTTACGTCCGGCATTCCTCCTGTCAGATTCGTGAAATCGTGAGGTCTTTACCCGAAGAACGCAGAAAGCAAATCTTTGAGACTTATATCGGGTCGCGGCAGAGCAAGCGCGACCGTGCTGGCAGGGCGTTGGAATATGGTTATCCCATTCAGTTTGATATTCGTGCCGGGTTCGCCGAGTACCGTGATCTGCAACGCCACCGCATGCTCACCCAGCAAAGGCAGGACCTGGGAGTCGACCTGGGTTATTCAGTGCCGGAGGAAATTGAAGAAATTGGCATGGGCCAAAAGGTGCAGGAATGTTTCGAGCGCACCGAGTCCCTGCACCGCGACCTGAAGCGGGCAGGCATGGAGCAGGAAGCGCAATACGCCACCTTGTTCAATCACTTCATCCGCTGGAATATGGGCATGAACCTCAGGGAGTTGGGGCATTTTGTGGAACTGCGTACCCAGAAAGCCGGTCATCCCAAATACCGGCGCACGGCGCAAATGATGGCCCGTCTCTACCTCAAACGCCACCCGGAGATGGAACCGGTTCTGCAATTTGTCGACTACAATGACTACGATGGCGGCATCACCCGCGCGGATCAAGAAGCCCGCACAGCCCGCAAAAGCCTCGCCTCCAACCTCCTCGATGACCAAGACCGCTAGGCCCCGGCGAGCCGCCGGTGGCAAATTGCAATAGCTTTATTGGGCGAGCAAAGAGTGATCTTGGCTCAACCAAACTTTTGCCTTATTCCCTCCCACGGGAGTGGGTGTTAAGGGGTTAGAAAAAATCCGGATTTTATGGTAGGCTTATGCGCTTTGATATTCCCCCAACCCATTCTTAAAAGTGAGAGAGAAGAGCGATGAAGATAGGTATCCCAAAAGAAATTCATGCTGGCGAAAAGCGGGTGGCTACTACCCCGGATGTCGCGAAGCAGCTTATCAAACTGGGTTTTGAAGTTGCGATTGAGGCTGGTGCCGGTGCTGCCGCGCATTATTCGGATGCTTCTTATGTGGAAGCAGGCGTAACGGTCATCAAAAATGCCCAGGAGGTATGGACAGACAGCGATATTATTTTAAAAGTCTGTGTGCCGGAGATGCATCCGGAGCTGAAAAAAGAAGAAATCGATTTATTACATGAAAATCAGATATTGATTACTTTTCTCTGGCCGGCGCAGAATCCGGAAATGCTCAAGAAGTTGGCTGAGAAAAAAGTCACCGCCTTGGCGATGGACATGATCCCGCGAATATCCCGGGCTCAGAAACTAGATGCGCTCAGTTCGATGGCAAATATTGCTGGTTATCGGGCAGTGGTTGAGGCCGCTCAGCATTTTGGCAGGTTCTTCACCGGGCAGATCACGGCGGCAGGTAAAGTTCCACCTGCTAAAGTCATGGTCATCGGTGCAGGGGTTGCGGGCCTTGCCGCCATTGGTGCGGCAAAGAGCATGGGTGCCATTGTGCGGGCTTTTGATACCCGGCCGGAAGTGAAAGAGCAGATCGAGAGCATGGATGCGGAATTCCTGGAAGTTGCTTTTGAGGAAGATGGTTCGGGTACCGGTGGATATGCGAAGGTGATGAGTAAAGAATTTATTGCAGCAGAAATGGCTCTGTTTGCGGAACAGGCGAAGGAAGTGGATATCATCATCACCACGGCTCTGATTCCTGGCAAACCTGCACCAGAGCTGATCTTGGAAGAACATGTTGTCGCCATGAAAGACGGTAGCGTGGTCGTTGACCTTGCCGCCGAACGGGGAGGCAACTGCAAGTTGTCTGAAGCGGGAAAAGTGGTCAAGGTTCATGGCGTTTCGATCATCGGCTACACCGACTTGCCCAGCCGGATGGCGGCGCAAGCCAGCCAGCTGTATGGAACAAATTTGCGCCATCTTTTAACGGATATGTGCCCGAACAAGGATGGCAATGTTGTGGTCGATTTTGACGATGAAGTAGTTCGCGGAGCCACGGCTGTCAAGGAGGGTGAGATCACCTTCCCGCCTCCTGCACCGAAACTTTCGGCGGCACCGGCCAAACCTGCCGAGCCTGCTAAACCGGTTGCAGAGCCTGAGGAAGAAAAACCTTCAGTACTGGGACCCGTTATTACATTCGGGGTGGGAGCCGCGGCCTTATTGGGGCTGGGTGCGGTTGCGCCTGTGTCCTTCATGGCGCACTTTACGGTTTTTGTTCTGGCCTGCTTTGTGGGTTATATGGTCATCTGGAATGTGAAAGCGGCTTTGCATACGCCGTTGATGAGCGTGACCAACGCGATCAGCAGTATCATTATTGTTGGTGCGATTTTGCAGGTCAGTTCAGGGGATAAGCTGCTCATGTGGGTGGCGGTGTTTGCGGTGTTGATAACATCCATTAATATTGTAGGCGGATTCGCGGTAACGCGCCGCATGCTTGAAATGTTTCGCAAATAGGAGGCGATGAAATGAGTCAGGGTATAATCACCGCCTCTTATATAGGGGCATCCATTCTTTTTATTCTAGCGTTAGGTGGGTTGAGCAATCAGGAAACCGCAAGGCGGGGCAACCTCTATGGCATGATCGGTATGGCCATTGCTCTGGTTGCAACCATTTCCGGGGTTACGGGCAATATGGTATTTTTGCTGGTGGCGTTGCTCATCGGCAGTAGCATTGGCCTGATCCTGGCAAAGCGGATTGCAATGACCCAAATGCCCGAACTGGTTGCCAGTCTGCACAGCCTCGTAGGGTTGGCCGCTGTTCTGGTCGGGTATGCCAGCTTCATGGACCCGGAGTCGCATTTTTCCGGAGTGGAGCTCACCATTCACAATGTTGAAATCTATCTGGGAGTTCTTATCGGGGCGGTCACGTTCTCGGGTTCCATCATTGCGTTTGGAAAACTCAGCGGGAAAATCGGTGGCAACGCCATGTTATTGCCGGCACGGCATTGGCTCAATTTAGGTCTGTTGATTATCTCCATCTGGTTGTGCGGCAGTTTTGTCGAGGAATCCGCCGCTGGCGGTGGAATGATGCCTCTGCTGATCATGACGGGAATTGCTTTGCTGTTCGGGATTCATATGGTCATGGCTATCGGCGGGGCCGATATGCCGGTGGTGGTTTCCATGCTCAATAGTTATTCCGGTTGGGCCGCGGCGGCTACCGGGTTCATGCTCAGTAACGATCTGCTTATTGTGACCGGCGCACTGGTCGGCAGTAGTGGTGCTATCCTGAGTTACATCATGTGTCGCGCCATGAATCGAAAGTTCATTGCGGTCATTGCCGGTGGGTTCGGCACAACGACAGGCGGTGGTGCCTCTTCGGCCTCAGCGGAAGAACAGGGTGAAGTGGTTGTGTTGCAAGCTCCCGAAGTTGCCAACCTGTTGGCAGAGTCCAAGGAAGTTATGATCATTCCGGGTTATGGCATGGCGGTAGCCCAGGCTCAGCATATCGTGTGCGAGATCACCAAAACATTGCGAGCCAAGAAAATAAATGTGCGCTTTGGTATCCACCCGGTTGCGGGGCGAATGCCGGGGCATATGAATGTTTTGTTGGCGGAAGCCAAGGTTCCCTACGATATCGTTTATGAGATGGATGAAATCAATGACGATTTTCCTGATATTGATGTTTCAATCGTTATTGGTGCCAACGACATTGTCAATCCTTCTGCGCAGACCGATCCAGACAGTCCCATCGCGGGTATGCCGGTTATGGAGCCCTGGAAAGGTAAAACCACTATTGTGCTAAAGCGGGGTATGGCGACAGGGTATGCGGGAGTACAAAACCCATTATTCTTTAAAGAAAATACCCGCATGCTGTTTGGTGATGCCCGAGCCAGCCTGGATGAGGTGTTCAAAAATCTTTAAAGATTGAGTGTTTTTTCGTTTCCCCCCTGTCGTTGTAAAAAGCGGCAGGGGGGATTTTTTTTGGGAATTTATGGAGGCCCGATTGCCATTGCTATTGGAGGTGAAATAATTTCCCATGCCTGAATCGCAGAGCAAAAGCACAATTTATCTGGGTATGGGGTTGATGGGTGCCACCGGTCTGGCTATGGGCTGGGTGGTGCACAGCCCGCTTCTAATGACCGTCGCCGGGTTATTGGGTTTGATGATAGGCGGGTTTGTCGGCTGGTTGGGTGGCAGACGTTATATGGTCATCATCTGCCTGGGGGTTTTAGTCGGGGCTGTTTTGGGCTATCGAACCGGGGATCGGGATATCCTCATTATCGCCGCCGGAAGCGGAGGTGCCATCGCCGGTTTCATTGGCGCACAAATCGAACAATTCTTCCACCGCCGCTAGGCGTGGGGCCAGTACTGCATTGTCCGTCAAGCAGGCCAAGTCCTCAAGCGCACGTGATATTTTTCCTAAGCTCTCGTGCCCCGAAGGGGTAATACTTTTAATGTTCCCCCTGAGAAGGGGGATAGAGGGGGTTTGGTTTTCCTACCTATAAGCGAACGAATATTTTTCTATAAGCCGAGATAACTCTTTGCTTGCAGTAAAAAGCGATGGCACACTGGCTCCACGCCTAGTGGCGTCCAGTGGGGGTGCCCCACATTTGATTGACCCGGCCGAAATTGAACAGGATATTCTGGTCCCAAAGTTTTCCTTGCTCTTTAATGATCCGATGGTACTGCCAAACTTCATGGCCCCTGTGTTCCGACTTGAGGTCCGGTTCGCCGAGAGCTTTTAACAAGTCTTCTTTTTTGCGGTTCATGAAAGTGGACTCGAACTCAATGACCGTATAGATTTTTTTTTCGTTTGGCTTCTTTCCATCTTCCTCCACCGACCATGCAGTGCATGGGAAAAGCAGTAAGGTGCAAAAAATAAAAGCAATTACTTTTACTGGCATCATGTTCCTCATGAGTATAAGTTGGCGACAAATTTTTCGTAGCCATTATAAAGCAGGGTGGGTCGGATGTCTCCGGTGCCGATCATTTTCTCACGGGTCTGGGGCCAGCGAGGGTGTGGAACCCCGGGGTCCACGTTGGCGGTGAAATCGTATTCCAGTCCTTGCAGTGTGTTCCAGAAAGTTGCGGGACGATAGTTGACCAGTTCGATCTTCACAATGGACTTGATATTCTTGAACCCGTATTTCCAGGGAACGACCAGCCGGACCGGGGCACCATGTTGCTTGGGAAGCGGGTGCCCATAAATTCCGGTGGCTAAAAATGCCAGTTCATTCATGGCTTCGTTGAGGGTCAATCCCTCTACATAGGGCCAGGGTTCCCAGAACTCCAGTTGGCCCTGGGCGGTGAAGGGGGCATAAAAAGTTTCCAGTCTCACATGTGTGGCTTCCGGTTTTGGTTCGACTTGTTTGAGAAGTTCGTGTAACGGGAACCCGGTCCAGGGCACTGCCATGGCCCAGGCCTCTACGCAACGCAGTCTGTACAGGCGTTCTTCAAGGGGCATGGTTTTTAGCAAGTCCTCCACGGCGAAAGTTTTCGGTTTGTTTACCAATCCGCCTACCTCAAGGGTCCATGGACGGATTTTAAGTTTCTGCGCGTAATGCACCGGGTCGGATTTTTCGGATCCGAACTCATAAAAATTATTGGTGGTGGCGGCGATTCGTTCTGCAGTCAGAGGTCGGTCCAACTCGTAATGCGGATTTTTTTTGGCGGGGTAGATGGATTTTTCCAGCTCACTCCACGCGACTTCAGGAAGAACCTTCGGTAAAGAAGAAGGACCGCAACCATAAAGGGCTCCCACAGTGGCGGCGGTGGTCAGAGCCGTGCCTTTGAGAAATTCCCGCCGACGCATATATGCCGACTCCGGCGTGGCCAGGTTTTCCGAAATTTTCCATTCCTCTTTTATATGGATATGGGCCATGACGATTTAGTCTTTTTTTGTAACCCAGTCATCAATCCCAGACAGGTATGCAGGGAGACCCCGGTCGATAGGCAGGGCAATGATTTCCGGAACTTCATAGCTGTGGTTGATTTTGACCCAGGTTTCCAGCACATCATAACGGTCCTTCCGGGTTTTGACGATTAAAAGGAATTCTTCGTCAACATGGATTTTGTCTTCCCAGTAATAAGTCGACTGAATTCCTGGAACGATGCTGACACAGAACGCCAGCTTGTCCTCGACCAGCCCCTGGCTTATTTTATCTGCTTCCTCTTTCGATCCGGCGGTGATGAATATTACGCAATGTTCACTCATAACAAGGCTCCATCAAAGCACAAATTTTAATAGATAAAATCCTAAAACAAGCAGAATGAAAAATACAATGCTGAACAGGTTGAAATATTTTTCGATCACTATCTTAATGGGCGGTCCGAATTTGTAAATTATAAACCCGACCAGAAAGAATCGGGCCGATCGACTTATTGCTGATGCCAGGACAAAAGTCGGGAAATCAATTTTGAACGTCCCTGCCGCCAAAGTGAAAATTTTATAAGGTAAAGGTGTGAAGCCCGCCGCGGCGACGGCCCAGCCCTGGTGTTCGTTGTAGAGCCCGCCTATTTTTTCAAACGTGGCCTGCAAGTGGTAGAACTCCACGATACGACTGCCGATCAGGTCCATGAATTGGTAGCCGATGAAATAACCAAACATGCCTCCCAAAACAGAGGCCACAGAGCAGAAGAAGGAAAACCTGATCCAGAGTGCCGGTACCGCTACCGTCATGGCGATCAATAAAACATCGGGCGGGATCGGGAAAAAGGATGATTCAACAAACGAAACAAAAAATAATGCCGGAAGCGCATAAGGGGTAGCGGCCCAGTGCAGGACCCAGTCGTACATGGATCGAATAAGTTTCATGGATGTGATTTCAATATAAGGTTTATAGGAGGTTGAAGGGGTCTACATCGACAGAAAGTTTGAATTTTTTGCCAGAGGTGGACTTGATCTCACTGAGTTCCTGACTGTCTGCCAGAATACTTTGCAGAGTCTGCATATTAGGGCCGCGCAATATCAAATGCCAGCGGAATTTGTTTTGGATCTGATACAAGGCGGCCTTGGACGGACCCAATAGTTCTACTCCCTTTTTGCGGGTTGCTTGTTGTGCCAGAGCTCGTCCCAGTTTTTCAGCCATGCTTTTTCCCAGCGATTCATTAGCGCTGACAATTTCGACAGCAATAAGCCGGGTGAACGGAGGATAATTGAGTTGCCCTCTCAGCTTTAATTCCTTCTCGTGGAAAGCATTCACATCATGTTCCCGGACAAACTCAAACATATAGTGGTCGGGATTATTGGTCTGGATAATCACCTTTCCGGGAACTTCTCCTCGTCCCGCCCGTCCTGCGACCTGGGTCAACAACTGGAATGCTCTCTCGCACGATCTGAAGTCCGGTATATTCAGGGACAAATCAGCATGTGCCACGCCGACCAGAGTGACGTTAGGAAAATCATGTCCTTTGGTAATCATTTGTGTGCCGATGAGGATGTCGATTTTTCCCGCGTTCATGTTCCGGTGCATGGCGGCGAAAGAGTCGCGTCCTCGGGTGGTGTCTCGGTCGAGCCGGGTTATCTGGGCTGACGGGAACAGTTTTGTGACTTCTTCCTCCAGTTTTTGTGTGCCAAAACCACTGAAACGAATCACTGCCCCATTACACTCCACGCAGTGGCCAGGCATTCGCGCTGTGAAATTACAATAATGGCAGAGCAGGCGGTCTTCCTTGCCGTGAAAGGTGAGGGTGACACTGCAATGGGCACATTCTAATACGTAGCCGCAGTCAGGGCAAAAAACAAATCGAGCTGTTCCGCGTCGATTGAGAAACAGGAAAACCTGTTCTTTGCGGGAAAGCCTGTCGCGAATTGCGCTACGCAGGGTTCCGGAAAGCATGGCAAAATTTTTAAACTCCTTGCGCTCACGTCTCATATCCACCAGGCTCACGATGGGTAACATGCGCTCGCCTATTCGGTTTTCAAGGGACAGGTAACTATATTTTCCCAGCCGGGTATTTTGGATTGATTCCAGAGACGGGGTTGCCGATCCCATAAGAACAACGGCGTTCAATGCCTGAGCCCGCATGACAGCAGTGTCCCGGGCGTGGTAGCGGGGATTGGAGTCCTGTTTGTAAGAGCCATCATGTTCTTCATCTATAACTATCATGCCCAGATTTTTAAAGGGAGCGAACACCGCCGAGCGGGCTCCGACCGCGATCGATACCTTTTCCTCGCGGATTTTTTTCCATTCCAGGTAGCGTTCGGTTTGCGATAAACCACTATGCAGAATAGCCACCCGGTCGCCGAACCGCTGACGAAACCGCTCCACCGTTTGCGGGGTGAGGGAAATTTCCGGAACCATCATGATCGCGGTTTGTCCTTTTTCCAGAATGCGTTGAATGCAACGGATGTACACTTCTGTTTTTCCGCTTCCTGTTACGCCATGCAGTAGAAAAGTCTGGAACCGGCCCGCCTCAATAGCCGATGTGAGTTCCTTGAATATCGCTTCCTGTTCGGGAGTGAAAGTCAGGGATGAACCAAAGGCCTGGTTCATCGCATCTTCAGGAACAAAAGTTTCACGTTCTTTTTTCCCGGTAACCACTTCCACCAGATTTTTTTCTTTAAGAGCGCGTAACGCAGAGTCACTTGCCGGAATCCGGGTTTTCAGTTCCGACAGATTGATTTCCCCTTGCCTTATTAGATCGAACACTGACTTTTGTTTGGGACTGCGTTTGAGCAGACGCTCTATTTCTTTCTCGTCAGGTAAAGAATTGGCAAGGCGAACCGATTTGACAAGCTGGTAGCCGGCCTTATCGAGTCCGGCAGGAAGAGCGGCACTGATGGCCTCGCCCCAAGTGGACTGGTAATATTCTCCCAACCACCGGGTGAGAGACAGTATCTCTGCGTTCACGATGGGTTCGGTGTCCGGCAGGTCGATGATGGTCTTGAGGCGTATGGGTTTGTCCCACTTGTCCACAAGGTTGACCACATACCCGGTAATCTGCCTTCTGCCAAAAGGCACCAGAACCCGCATACCGACACGGACCTTGCCCAGCAATTGTGGCGGAATCTTATAGGTAAATGCTTCCCGGAGGGGAAGGTTGAACACCACTTCGGCAAACTGCGCAGGGGAGGGATTCGATTCAAAAGATTCAATTTCGAGCTGGGTCTTGGTATTCATCAGGGCAGGGCTTTCAAAAATTTCTCAAATTGTACCACTCCTTGATAGGAAGAGCTTTGCAGAACCCGAGATTCTTCGTCACTTTGTTCCTCAGAATGACAAAATAGCCCTTTATTGTCATGCTGAGCTTGTCGAAGCATCTCGCTTCTCCCTTTATCGACTTACGCAAAGGCCTCCTTGCCAAGGGGAAGAAAACATTGACTCGCTGGGTATTTTCCTCTAGTCTCAACGTTTTCAAAACACAGTGATTGAAGACGTTGGGTTACGAACAGGTTTTTATTTTCAGGGAGAGGTGAAGCTATGAAAGTTGGGGACAAAATTAAAATTGATTTTGCCGGGAAGAAAAAAGACGCGACAGTAGATAAGGTATTTACCAAAACGGTTTATCTGAAAGTCGATTTCGACAAAGACAAGCAAAAAACCGTTAAACGCAAAATCAGTCAGGTCGATGGCGGAAAATCCAAGAAAAAATAACCGCTACGTAGCAGGAGAAAGGTTGAATACCACGTCGGCGAGCAGGGGCTCAGGATTTATTGTGAACCCCTTCTCGTAGGAACGGACTGCATGGCTTTTTAGGCTCCTCCCGTCATGCCGGGTGCTTAGTAACCATCGGCAACAGCAATATACTCCTGAACCGACTGGACCCCTTCGGTTTCACGGATGATGGAGAGAACCAAAGTTTTCTCAACGCTGTTAGCCGCCGCACCAATTACATATACCTTGTTTAAAACGGATCGATAGAAATAGTTGACCGAGGTGACATTGGACTGGGTCAATAATTGTGCTTTTATTTTTGTCTCAATCCAGAAATTAGTGACAGCGCCACCTTCCTCATCCTTTTTATCGCCGCCTTCTTTTTGCTTACGTTGTGCTTCTTTTTCTTCCGGTGTAACTATCTGGATATGGCTGTGAAGGATTTTAATGCGTGAGTCCTCTCTGGCCAGACTTTCTACTTCAGAGCGCAACCCCGAATCGTCCAGGGTTCCTGTAAGAAGCACCCTTTGTTCCCAGACATCAATGCTTACATCGAGAAGCAGGCCTTTGTCTTTATTCTTCAGCTTGTTCAGAAATTCAGTATGAATTTTTGAGTCGGTAACCTGGTCTTCGGTACTGCGGCTTTCCCATGCCTTTTGTGCCGCAGAGGTTACGACTGTTGCACAGCCGGATAAACTCATTGTTATAAAGAGACCTACCATAACTAAACAACCAAGAGTCAGCAGCTTCTTCATTTTTTTATCCTCAAGTAGATGTTTGTCTGAAAAAATATTTTCGAGATCCAAATGCTCATTGGCCCCACGCCTAGTGGCGGCTCGTGGCTAGAAGTAGATTTTTATTTTTGCCTGTTTTTTCAGGGTTTCAATGTAGTCGCGAGTAGCTTGTGAAACTTTCTTTTGGATGAGAAAGTTTTTGATCTTTTCTTTTTCTGCCTGAAAAGGACTGGTCCCCGCCGGTTTTCTGTCCGTGACTTTCAGCACGTGAAATCCGTGCCCGGTACGGAAAATATCGCTGACTTCGCCCACCTTCATTTTAAAAGCCCTGCTACTGAAAGCCGGAAGCATTTGCTTCTTGGTGAAGAACCCCAGGTCTCCTCCTTTGGAAGCCAGACTGTCCTGGGAAAACTTCATGGCCAGTGCCGAAAACTCGGTCCCACTTTTGGCTTGATTGAGAATGGACTCGAACTTTTTAAGGACTTCCTGCTCTCCCGCTTTTCCCTGCGACGGATTAAATTTTAACAGAATGATGCTCGCCCGGACGGTTTCCTGGTTCTCGAACTTGTTTTTATTTTTTTCGTAGTAATCGCGGATGTTGTTCTCAGGAATTTTGATTTTGGGTTCGATTTCTTTTTTGATGATCTGATCCATATATAAATCGGTTTCAAGTTCTGCTTTATATTGGCCCAGGCTCATGCCCTGGTCGGCGAGTTTATGTGCGAAAACGGCATCCGAGCGAAACTTGGCCTGCACTTCCTTAAGCCGTTTTTCCAGCATATCCTTTGTTATGTTGATGCCGGAGTCCTTGGCCTTTACAACCAACAGGGTGCGCCCGACTTCATCATCGATCAGTTTTTTTGCGGCGGATTTTTCCTGGCTTGCATTGAGGGGCATGCCGCGTTTTTTGTATTGCCCTGCGGCTTTTTTTAGCTCGCGGGAGATGGCATCTCCGCTGATATCCACACCATTAACCTGGGCCACCACTTTGGGGAGCTTGATTTTCAGTTCATCGTGTTTATGGTCGGAATGCGCCCAGACAGTTGTGGGGTAGGTGGAAACAAAAAATCCTGCGCCCAGCAGGAACAAAAATAAACTCAAGGAAACGAATCGTGCCATAGGGGTTAACCTTTCTATGCGGCTTTTAATTTGTTAATGGTGCCATTAGAATTAATCATTCGACCTCTCGATGTCAACCGATTTATTGCTGTTGCATTTGCCGGGTCAGGTCGCGAAACAGGAAGGCGGCCACAACCACGATACCCAGCAACACGGTTACGGCAACCCGGTATTTGAGCGTCCCTGTTGAGTTCAGGGCCCAAACCACCGATCCCCAAAGCATAGGGCCCAGAATAGATGCCGCTTTACCTGCGAACCCGTACAATCCAAAAAACTCTCCGACTTTTTCAGGCGGAGACAGTTCTATGATGAAAGCCCGGCTGACCACCCAGACCCCTCCCATACCTATTCCGGCAATGGGGCCCACCACCCAGAACAGGGTTTCGCTCTGGCTTATGGCGGCCAGGAAGAGAGATACAATCCAGGCTCCCAGTACCAGCCAGTAAGACCAGATGACCCCCTTATGCTTAACCAGAATGCCGATGACCAGTGACCCGATCATTGCGCCCACGGTCGAGGAGATCAGGAATTTCATGATCTGACCACCGCTGAATCCTATCACTTTGCTGGCATACACGGACATGAAAGCAATAATGGTGTTCACCGCATCGAGAACCAGAAAATGAATCAGGATAAATCGAAACAGAGAGCGGTATTGCCGGGCGCGAAGAAAAGTTTCTTTGAGTGTTTTGAACGCCTCCCTGACACGAACAGAAGAGGCGGTTCGGATTTCAGGGTCTTTAACGAAAAGGAAGCAGGGAAGAGCGAAAACCAAAACCAGTGTGGCGGTAGGGAAAAACGCGGCGGAACGACCACTTTCCTCCACAAACGGCTGTACCATTAACATGCCGGCGATGGAACCCAGATAACCAAGGGCCACTCCATATCCTGAAACAAGGCCGACATGGCTACCTTGTGAAATGGAGGGGAGCATGCCGTTATAAAAAACCAATGCCGATTGATATCCGTAATTGGCTACCATGAATAAAATCAGACCGGTCAATAAGTGATCGGTGGTGCCGATCAGTCCGGTGGCGAAAACGCATAGCAAGGTGAGCCCGATCAGAGGAACCCTGCGTTTGCCGGTAGTGTCTGAAAGGGTTCCAAAAACAGGAACGCTCAAGGCTACTGCCAGCATGGAAAGTGAAAGAGCGGTACTGTATAAAATGTCCTGACCGCTGTGATCCACCGTAACCCATAACGCGAAATACAGAGAGATCACGTTCATGGAAAAAATGGTGTTGGCGAAATCGTAAAGGCCCCAGGAGAAGATTGCGAGTCTGTTGGGGGGCGGGCTCACGGGGAGGATAGCGCGGTGCGGAACCCGTAAATTTCGTTTTTTATATGGGGGAAGTTGCGTGCGCGTTTGATAACTTTTATGCCTTCAATGCTATTGACCCAGGATCCCCCTCTGAGCACTTTCATTTTCAGTGGTCCTTGGGGGCCTTCCGGGTTTATTTCGGGGCTGACGCGATAATAGTCTTTGTCGTACCAGTCCATACACCATTCCCAGACATTTCCGGCGGTGTTGTATAACCCGAAAGGGCTGACGCCGGAATGGTAATAGTCCACTGGTGCGGTGTAAGGATAGTTGTCATTCTCGCCAAAAATATTGACGAAGAAAAAGTTGATGCCCTTATCGAATTTTCTTCCCCAGGGCCAAAGGCGGCCATCGTTTCCCCTTGCGGCTTTTTCCCATTCCGCCTCTGTAGGCAGTCTTCGTTCTTTCCATTTTGCGTATGCCATAGCATCGTGCCAACTTACTCCGACAACGGGCTGGTCCGCCTCGTTGAACCGGGAGTCTTTCCAGAACTTCGGGGGTTGGTGTCCGGTGGCCTGCATGAACGCGCCATAGTCTTTATTGCTCACTTCATATTTATCGATGAAATAGCCGGGAGTGAAAACAAAATGCACGGGCTTTTCATCTTCTTTTCCTGAAGAGCTACCCATTTGGAAATACCCTTGAGGAATATAGATCATTCCCGGAGGAGGTTCAGGTTGGGCTCGTGCGAGAGAGTGAAGAAAAATGACCGCAGAAAAAAGGAGGAATGCAAATAGGTGATAAGGTCTGGCGCACCTGGATGTCATAACAAATCAAAAAATCCGATATGAGCGACAAGGTCCCGCTTGGTTTCTGGTGCAAGGTCCTTGGACTTCTCAATATCTTCTATGTTGATCCACTGGTAATGCCCATTCCAGCAATTGAGGCTCAGCACGGTATTGCCGTACCAGTCCATACTGCTGTTCAGGAAAATCGGGCCCTGGCACTTCGAGCACTGACCGTGAATCTCCATATTGTTTTTAGATTTGTGCATTCACCTTTTCCGATCATTGATTGATGGACCCTACCTATAAATTAAATTACAAAGAGCCTTAATCCGCAAGCAAATTCTACAAAACAGCAATGTTTAAAACGCTCAATCCCATTGAAATGTCAAGGGTTTTTCGCATGCCTTGTTTGAGGAAAGGGGCTATTTTGGGGTTGCCGGGAAGCCGGTTTTTTTCAGGAGGATTTTTAATTCGTCGATGGGGAGTCCAATTATGTTGGAACGTGAGCCGGAAAACTCACGGATCATAAAACTGCCCTTGCCTTGAATGGCGTAGGCTCCGGCTTTGTCCATGGGTTCGCCGGTTTCGATGTAGTTTGATATTTCTTCCTGCGACAAAGGTTTGAAGTGGACCTTTGAGGTGACGGCCTTGTCGAGGGTTTTTCCCGGACTGACAACGCAGATGCCGGTGATGACAAAGTGCTCCCTGCCACTCAAGCGGCGAAGAATTCTTTGTGCATCGGGAACATCTACAGGCTTTTCAAATATTTCGTGATCCAAAGTTACAAGGGTGTCGGCACCGATGACCCAGTCGTGGGGATAATTTTCAGCAACACTTTCGGCCTTGGTGCGGGCCAGAGCCCGGGCGTTTTCTTCTGGAGGCAACCCATAATCCAGTTTCTCCTCTACTGAGCTTGGGACGACCTCAAACTGGTCGGTAACCTGTTTTAATAGTTCCAGTCGGCGGGGAGATTGCGATGCCAGAATAAGTTTTGCTGTATTCTCAGTCATAGACCCCGCAACATACCGGAAACAAAAACCTGAATCAACCCCCCCCCACTAGGCGTGGGGCCAGTACTGCATTGCCCGTAAAGCGGACTGAATACTCAAGCACAATGCTTTAATGATTCCCCTTGATAAGGGGGATAAAGGGGGTTTGTATAAATCAGCAGTTTTGTTGGTGGCAAAGAATTATCTCGGCTTGAAGAACCTTTGGCCTTTGAGTCCAGCGTCACGCTGGCGGTAATTGGGGGGCAGATAGCAGTGGCTTGATTGAGCCGAGATGAGCCGTTACCAGTCTGACGAGTTATTGCCAGTTGCCCCTGTGGCTAGCAGTGGTAATTGGGAGGCAAATCCTATATATTGTTTCACTTCATACAATACAAGAAAGCTTTAACCCAGAGGGACTGGCATGGCGGGCGCGACACATCAAATTCAGATACGACATATTCTAGTCGAAAAAAAGGAAGTGGCGGATTTACTCAGGGAGACGATCGAAAGCATCCCTGGGGAAACAGGCCGGATTCAAATGCTGATGAAGCTAACTGAAAAATACAGCATTTGCTCTGCTTCCAAAGACGATGGAGGCAACCTGGGCTGGTTGGAAGTGGGCTGGAATAAGAGCGATCCCCGACAACCACGCGGCGGTTTTACTAAATTAAACTATGACGATTTGGACGATTTTATTCGTGATGGGCTTGAAAAAATGACTTTGCACAAAGGCAGAGTGTTTGGTCCGGTTGAGTCCCATGAAGGATTTCATATAGGAATCATTTGCCAGGAAGTCAAACTCGACAGAATTCTTTAACCCCCACTAGGCGTGGGGCCAGTGTGCCGTCGCTTTATTTGGCGAGCAAAGAGTTAACTCGGCGCAATCAAGTCCCTGCTATTTGCCTCCCCTGCTAAGGGGCCATTAGGCGTGGGCCAGTGTGCCGTCGTTTTATTTGGCGAGCAAAGAGTTATTTCGGCATAACGAGTCCTTGCCCAGTACCCTGCGGCGGTTCGCCGCTTTCTCCGACAAAATTGTAAGCAAAGCAACCGCTTGAGCATCGGACCATATAGTGTGGGCAGGACCGGCAAGGTTCTTTCGCCTCAGTCTTCTCAAACACCGTGTTCAGAAATTTAGCTCCCATCTTGGCCATGGCGATAGAATTCACCTCTTTGAAATCCGCGACATTTCCCAGTTTCAAATTGTGAAAGGGAAAACAGTTGAAGCAGTCGCCTTTGGAGTCAATATCCATGGGGCTTCCATCCGCACAGCCGAAGTAATACTCATCGCGCTTCCATTCCTCCATTGGTGGCAATTGTTTGTTGCCGTGAAAATAAATCCGGTCCGTGAGTGACATCTGGTCTTCGCCGATGTCATCCAGAAAGCAAGGCGGCAGGGAGCAGTCGAAGCGAAAACATAATTGCGGAAACCGTTGCATAATGCTCAGCATTTTCTTTCCGACTTTTGGGAAGTCCCGAATTGGCAGATAGGTGTTGGTTTCCTCTCCTACGATGGGAAACGCGGGGCTGACCCGGATTTTGTATTGCTTGTCACCGGGCAGGCCGGCTTTCTGGTAGATCTGGTCAATTTCCTCGCATTGTCGTTCGAGTTCCTGGTCTTTGGAGTATAGATTGATGCTGAAGGTGACGCTGTAGCCGTTGACCCGCAACATACGCTCGGCGACTTCTTTGCACCGTTCGTGGTTTTTTTCTGAAATATTTTCCATCGTTTGCCAGTTTAATAGAATGGCAAAAACGATTTGTTTGCT
>JABIAY010000009.1 GCA_018653085.1 Nitrospina sp. | reverse complement strand
ATGCTATGGTGTGTTGTTGTTATCACCCTTTCGCGGCAATTCATCCTGTTAATCTAATGAAATAGCCATAAACCTCCTATTTATATTGAAACTTTGAAATTCAAAGTGTAATATGGGGGTTTTTTATTTGCTGAGCTGGCGTAGCTCAGTTGGTAGAGCAGCTGATTTGTAATCAGCAGGTCGGGGGTTCGAGTCCCTTTGCCAGCTCCAGTTTTTTTGACTGGGTATGAAAAAGGATTCTGGTGCCTCGCAACGGAGATTTGGGTTGAGCGATTGACCGTGTGTTGGGTGCTATGTTTTACCCATAAAGACGGGGAGGTTCCCGAGTGGCCAAAGGGAACAGACTGTAAATCTGTCGGCTCAGCCTTCGGAGGTTCGAATCCTCCCCTCCCCATCCTGAATTTAGGATTGGATGAACTTGCGGGAATAGCTCAGTTGGCTAGAGCGTCAGCCTTCCAAGCTGAGGGTCGCCGGTTCGAGTCCGGTTTCCCGCTCCATCTTTGGTCGGGTTTGGTGAATTGGTACTGCACGCCCACGTAGCTCAGTGGTGGAGCACTTCCTTGGTAAGGAAGAGGTCATCGGTTCAATCCCGATCGTGGGCTCCAGATTTTTTTTTGGGGCATAGCTTGGGTATTGATTTTTAGAGATTTTAAATGTCTGTCGCTGGGTATGGGGGCGTCAGACGCAAAGTTTGATTGGGAACTATGAGAGTTATTATTCAGTTAGCGTGTTCCGATTGTAATCGGAAGAATTATTCGGGGACCAAAAACAAGAAGACCACCACGCAAAGGTTGGAATTCAAGAAGTATTGCAGATTTTGTAGAAAGCATACTCCCCATAAGGAAACCAAATAGAGAAAAAGTGGGCGGTTGGGAGCTGAGGTCGTGTCCGTAAGTTCGGGCGACTGATGGGCGTATTCCCTCTCCTTACCCGAGGCTGACGTGGATTCCGAATTAGGTCAGTAGCTCTAATGGTAGAGCGTCGGATTCCAAATCCGAGGGTTGGGGGTTCGAATCCCTCCTGGCCTGTTGAATATTGATTGTTTTAGAGGGTTATGATTACAAAGGCTTTGCAATTTCTGGCTGAGGTGAAAGCCGAGGTCAATAAAGTGACCTGGCCTTCCCGCAGGGAGGCGCTGGGTGGTACCGCCGTAGTGGTTGTGGTGGTTTTATTGATGGCTACGTTTTTGGGAGTTATCGATGCGATTCTCTCGAAGATTGTACAGAGTATCATTTAAGGGCATTTCTAAAAATTGCTTTTGGTCGTGAGCGGTCCCTGTAGATAAGGGTCTGCGAGTTGCCGTAAGAGGAAATTACCAAGTATGGAAGAAACCCCATTAATTTCTGGCGAAGAAACATTGCCCGGGAACAAGAAATGGTATGTGATTCACACTTATTCCGGCTTTGAGCGGAAGGTGAAGTTAAGCATAGAGGAGCAGTTCGACCACTCCAGCTTCAGGGAAAACTTTAAAGAGGTAGTAATACCGACTGAAGATGTGGTTGAGGTTCGCAAGGGTAAGAAAAAAGTTTCCTCAAGAAAGTTTTTCCCGGGATATATCCTGATTAACGTCGAGATGAATCAGGATATCTGGTACATGATTAAAAATACCGCTAAGGTCACCGGTTTTCTGGGTGGTGGCGGTGAGCCTGTCCCTTTATCAGAGGGAGAGGTCAAGACAATCATGGACCAGATTAAGGGGGAATCTGTGCGGCCTAAGCCGAAATTCTCTTTTGAGAAGGGTGAAAGCGTCAGGGTCATAGACGGGCCTTTCCTGAATTTCAATGGAACGGTTGAGGATGTCAATCACGACAAGGGTAAAGTGAGGGTTATGGTTTCGATTTTTGGGCGAGCCACTCCGGTGGAGTTGGAGTTTCCCCAAATCGAACGGGTTTAATCAGGGCGAGGAACTCTCGCAAGGTACTGCAATGTCTTTAAATTGCGGGCAAACGGTTTCTCAGCTTGGGAGGCTACTGCTCGCTGTACCCCTGCGGGGCATGAAGGCTGAGGAAGAACATAACAGCCACACGCCGAGCGGTGGATAATTAATAGGGGATAAGATTGTGGCAACAAAAGAAATGACAGGTCAGATCAAGTTGCAAATTCCTGCTGGGCAGGCTACTCCATCGCCGCCAGTTGGGCCGGCGCTGGGTCAGCATGGTGTGAACATAATGGAATTCTGCAAGGCCTTTAATGCTAAGACTCAGGGCCAGGAGGGAAGTATCATTCCTGTCATCATTGATGTTTATAAGGACAGGAGTTTTTCTTTTATTACAAAATCTTCTCCCGCTTCGGCTTTGCTGAAGCAGGCGGCAGGGATTGCGAAAGGTTCTTCCAATCCGGGTAAAGAGTCTGTGGGTACGGTGACCCAGGAGCAGGTCAGGGAAATCGCAAAAACAAAAATGGAAGACTTGAATGCTGAAGATATTGAGGCCGCGATGCGTATTATTGCGGGCTCGGCAAAAAGCATGGGTTTGAAAGTTGAGAATTAACCGCAAGTAAGCAGGAAGAAAATTATGCCAAAACATGGAAAAAGACATAGGGCGGGGGCAGAAAACGTTGACCCTGATGCCAAATACGAATTGAAGGAAGCCTTGGGTTTGGCGATCGCCGTCAAATCTGAAAAATTTGATGAATCGGTGGATGTCGCTGTCAGGTTGAGTGTGGATCCCAGGAAGGCCGATCAAAATATCCGCGGCAGTGTCGTTTTGCCCAAGGGAACTGGAAAGAAGTTTCGCGTTCTGGTGTTTGCCAGGGGTGAAAAGGAACAGGAAGCCAAAGATGCCGGGGCGGAAGCCGTTGGCGGCGATGATCTGGTCAAGAAGATTCAGGAAGGCTGGATGGAGTTCGACCGTGTGGTGGCTACTCCCGATATGATGGGTCAGGTGGGAAAACTGGGAAAAGTCCTGGGTCCTCGCGGACTGATGCCCAACCCGAAAACGGGTACGGTGACTTTTGATGTCAAGCAGGCTATTGAATCTATTCAGGCTGGAAAAGTGGACTACCGGGTTGATAAGGCGGGTATTGTCCATGCTTCTCTTGGCAGGGCCAGTTTTTCGGTAGAGGCTTTGGAGGAAAATTTTCATTCCCTGATGGGGGCTCTTGTTAAGGCCAAGCCGGCTTCGAGCAAAGGGCATTATGTCAAGGGAATTTCGGTGTCAACGACTATGGGTGTTGGGGTCAGGATAGTTAATACGCCCAATTGATTGAAGGGGGTCTCTGAAAATTTCCTGCGCCAGTGCGAGGGTTGGAATTATTAGAGGTGTTCTGAAAAATTTTTCTTCCCCTGAGGGGGCGGAAGACGGGAATGAGAGAGGTGTGAAGTGCCAAACGCAGAAAAGATAAAAACAGTTGAAGAGTTAAACGGGGTGTTTCTGAAAGCCAAGGCGGCGATTCTTGCTAACTATCAAGGGATCGATGCTCCTGAGTTGACTCAGTTGCGCCGTCATATGCGCGCTCAGTCCGTGGACTTTCGTGTGATCAAGAATACCCTGGCCCGGCAGGCCGCGAAGGATACTCCTTTTGAGATGTTGGATGAGCAATTCAAGGGTCCGGTTTCGCTGGTGGTCAGCTTTGAGGATCCTGTAGCTCCTGCCAAGGCTCTTGCGGAGTTTGCAAAATCGGGGGCTACAAAAAGCCCTACAGTGCTTTGCGGGGTAGTGGAAGGAAAAATGGTTTCTTCTGAAGAGGTCAAGGCCCTTGCGGACTTGCCTTCCAAAGAAGTGTTGATCTCAACAATGCTGTCGGTTTTCAATGGACCTACGACAAATTTTGCCGGTGTGTTCAGTAGCTTGTTGAGAAAGCTTGTGGGAACGCTGGATGCGGTCCGCGAGAAAAAAGCGTCAGAATAAGTCGACCCTTGAGGGTCGTTGCAAAGATATTAATTAAACGTAATTCAAAATACCACAATCATTGAAAGGAGGGCGTAATGGCCGCCACAAAGGAAGATGTAGTTTCCTTCATAGATAGCATGACTGTTCTGGAGATGTCTGAGTTTGTAAAAGAACTGGAAGACAAATATGGTGTGACTGCAGCGGCACCGACAGTTGCAGTTGCAGCTCCTGCTGGGGGCGGAGAAGCCGCCGCTGAAGAGAAGACCGAGTTCGACGTGATTCTTGCCGCCATAGGCGATAAGAAAATTCAGGTGATCAAAGAAGTCCGGACTATTACAGGTTTGGGATTGAAAGATGCTAAGGATTTGGTAGAGGGTGCTCCCAAGACTATCAAAGAAGGCGTGAAGAAAGAAGAAGCCGAAGAAATTAAGAAGAAAATTGAAGAAGTTGGTGGGACGGTAGAGGTGAAGTAACGAAAACGGGGAGTGTAATTTCACCCACGCCTTAACAGGTAAATTTTTCGTTAATCTTTCTTATAGAAGGATGTCACCCTATGTCGAAGAACCGTTCCCAGAGAGCGTTAGGCAATTTTAGAAAAAGAAAAAACTTCGCCCGAATTCCCACGGTCATAGATATTCCCAATCTGATCGAGATTCAGAAGAAGTCATTTGAATACTTCCTGCAATGGGATGTTGATCCCAGCAAACGCGAGTTCAGGGGATTGGAAGAGGTCTTTAGTGACGTTTTTCCGATTTCCGACCTGAATATCAATGCACGTATCGAGTATGTCGGATTTGAAGTCGGCATCTGGGAATGCGGTTGCGGCGAGTTCAAGGAGCTCGGCGGCCCTGGAGTTGAGTGTGATTCCTGTAAGCAGGAGGTCACCTACAAGGGAAAGCACAAGCTCAGCGAGTGTCGACAGAAAGGCCTTTCCTATTCTGACCCGATAAAAATAATGGTCAGGCTGGTTCTTTTTGACCGGGAAGTGATCGATATCAATGCGCGTTCGCTGAAGGACCTGAAGGGTAGAATGATTATCGAAGAGGTTAAGCGCCCCAAGACCTCTAAAACCCTGATCCCCGCCAAAACGGAAATCACCAGTGAAGTATTGAAGGTTTTGGAGACCGAAAAGGTTCCTGCTGTCACCGTTAATTCCGTAAGGGAAGTCAAGGAGCAGAAAATATTCCTCGGTGAAATGCCGATGATGGGCCCCACTGGAACGTTTATGATAAACGGGGTCGAGCGGGTCATTGTGAGCCAGATGCACCGTTCTCCAGGAGCGTTTTTCTCGCATGACAAGGGTAAATCCCATGTGAGCGGCAAAATTCTCTTTTCGGCGCGGATTATTCCGGACCGGGGTTCCTGGGTGGATTTCGAGTTCGATATTAAAGATATTTTGTATGTAAAGATTGACCGCCGCCGCAAATTGCCGGCGACTATCCTGCTGCAAGCCTTTGGCATGGATAACAAGACCATTCTCGAAACCTATTATCCGATCGAGAAGATCAGCATCAATAAGGATTCCCGGTGCTTTATGGGTAGCAAGAGCCTGATGGTCGGGTTCAAGGTCAAAGAGGATGTTATCGATTCTAAAACGGATGATGTTCTGCTTAAGTCCGGCAAGAAAGTTTCCGTGGCCGTAGGCAAGAAGCTGGGCAGGATGTCCAAGTCTGTGAAGGTTGAGATTGACCCGGAAAGCCTGATTGGTGGTTACCTGCTTGACGAAATTATTGATCCCGAGACCGGCGAGATAGAGGTCGAGTCGAATTCGGAGATCACCGAAGGCGTTTTTGAGATTATAAAAAAGAATAAGCTGAGTGAGATTAAAATTCTTCGCATTGATGAGGAATTGTCTGATACCGCCGTTCGCGACACCGTTGCGGCGGCCAAAACTCAGACTCAGGATGATGCTATTCGCGAGGTTTACAAAAGGCTTCGCCCTGGAGATCCTCCAACACCGGAAATTGCCCGGTCGCTGTTCAGCAACCTGTTCTTCAATCCCAAGCGATATAATTTGTCTGTGGTTGGCAGGATCAAGATGAACCAGAAGTTTGGGCTGGACATTTCCCTGGAAAACCGGCTGTTGACCTTGGAAGATATGGTCGCCGTGGTGAAGTATATCGTCGATCTCAGAAATGGGATTGGTGCTATTGACGATATTGACCATCTCGGCAACCGCAGGGTTCGCGCTGTGGGAGAGTCTCTGGAAAACCAGTTCCGCGTGGGAATGGTACGCATGGAGCGGGCCATTGTAGAGCGCATGTCTATCCAGGATTTGGATGTTGCCATGCCGCACGACCTGATTAATTCCAAGCCTGTGACGGCCGCAATCAAGGAATTTTTTGGTAGCAGTCAGTTGTCCCAGTTTATGGATCAGACTAATCCTTTGTCCGAGGTGACGCATAAGCGGCGGTTGAGCGCTTTGGGGCCGGGCGGACTGACCCGTGAGCGGGCGGGGTTCGAGGTGCGGGATGTACATCCGACGCATTACGGGCGTATATGTCCCATTGAAACTCCTGAAGGCCCAAACATTGGGTTGATTGCCTCCTTGAGCACCTATGCCAGGGTGAATGCTTATGGTTTTATTGAAACGCCCTATCGCAAAGTGGCAGGTTCCGTAGCGCAAAATGAGGTCGAGTTCCACACTGCCTTAGTAGAGGATCAATTCATTATCGCTCAGGCTAATGTTGAGCTGGATGAGAAAAAGAAATTCGTTGAGCCTGTTGTGTCGGCCCGAAAGGGTGGCGATTTTGTTTTGTCTCCCAGTGAGACGGTTGATTACATGGATGTGTCGCCCAAACAGTTGATCAGTGTTGCGGCATCTCTAATCCCCTTTCTCGAAAACGATGACGCCAACCGTGCCCTGATGGGTTCGAATATGCAGAGACAGGCAGTTCCTCTGCTGCAGGCTGAGGCACCTCTGGTAGGAACGGGCATGGAAGCGATTGTGGCCCATGATTCCGGAGCGGTGGTGATCGCTGAAAATGACGGTGAAGTCATCAGCGTTGATGCGACCCGTATTGTTATCCGTACCGAAACGCAGGCCAAAGGCAAGATCAAGACAAAGCGTAGTCAGCTGGATTCGAATGTGGATATTTATACGCTGAACAAATTTCAGCGGTCGAACCAGAACACCTGTGTCAACCAGCGTCCCCGGGTATTTTCGGGAGACAAGATTCAGCGTGGTGATGTGCTTGCAGACGGTCCTTCCACCGACCAGGGTGAACTGGCTTTGGGACGAAATATTCTGGTGGCGTTCATGCCTTGGGGTGGTTACAACTTCGAGGATGCCATCATCGTTAGTGAAAAGCTGGTTAAAGAAGATGTATATACCTCCATTCATATTGAAGAATTTGACGTGGAGGCTCGTGACACCAAGCAGGGTAAAGAGGAGATCACGCGGGATATCGCCAATGTCGGGGAAGATGCCCTGAAAAATCTGGATGAAAGTGGGATCATTCGAATTGGTGCCAGCGTGAAACCCAACGACATCATGGTCGGGAAGATTACGCCCAAAGGTGAGACCCAGCTGAGTCCCGAAGAAAAACTTCTTAAAGCTATCTTTGGCGAAAAGGCTGGAGATGTGCGCGATACTTCTCTCAGGGTTCCTCCCGGAGTTCAGGGGACAGTTATCGACGTCAAGGTCTTTTCCAGAAAAGGGATCGATAAGGATTCCCGAACCCTTGCCATAGAAGAAGAAGAAATTTCGCGCATCGAAAAGGACTATAGCGATGAAATAAGGATCGTTAAAAGCGAAACCGAGAAAAGGATGTGCTCCCTCCTCGTGGGTAAAGAGGCAACGAAGTCCACAACAGTGGGACGGGTCAGCTTTAAGAAGGGGGAGGCGATTGATGACAAATTGATTGCCAAAATGAGTATTAAAGATCTGGCGAAAGCCCCGGTCAAAAGTGCTGATGAAAAAACGCTTCTGGAACTGGAAGCCAATTGCAAGAATCAGGTCCAAATTCTGAAGTCCATGCTGGAGGAGAAGGTTGCGCGTTTGAAAAAAGGCGATGACCTGGCCCCGGGTGTGATCAAGATGGTCAAGGTGTTCATGGCCATGAAACGCAAATTGCAGGTGGGCGACAAAATGGCTGGACGCCACGGGAATAAGGGTGTGGTTTCTACCATTGTCCCGGAAGAAAATATGCCCTTTATGGAAAGTGGACAGCCGATTGAGCTGATCCTCAATCCTCTGGGAGTGCCCTCTAGAATGAATGTGGGTCAGATACTCGAAACCAATCTTGGTATGGCCGCCAAAGCGGTGGGTGTGCACATGGCCACCCCGGTGTTCGATGGTGCCAAGGAGGATGAAGTCAAGGAGCTTCTTGCGGAGGGCAATTGTTCTGAAACGGGAGAGATCACCCTTATTGATGGAAGGAACGGGCAGTACTTCCGCCAAAGGGTGATGGTGGGCTATTTGTATATGCTCAAACTGCATCATCTGGTCGATGATAAGATCCATGCCCGATCTACCGGGCCGTATTCCCTGGTTACTCAACAGCCTCTTGGTGGTAAGGCCCAGTTTGGCGGGCAGAGACTTGGGGAGATGGAGGTCTGGGCATTGGAAGCCTATGGCGCCGCTTATACTCTGCAGGAAATGCTTACGGTAAAATCTGATGATGTTGAAGGTCGCAAGCGCATGTATGAAGCGATCGTCAAGGGAGACACCCATTTGAATCCCAGTCTGCCTGAGTCGTTCAACGTTCTGGTCAAAGAGTTGCAAAGTTTGGCCATTGATGTAGAGCTGATCGAATCGGGAAAGTAGTTCATCGCACTTAAAAATTATCGTTTAGTTTTTAACGCCTCCGGATTATTTAAATTCGAGAGGCGCGAATGTTATAGAAAAATTTAGCGGTTTGCGAAAACCTCAAAAAGGAGAAATCCCTGGTGGATAGCCTGTCATATTTCGATAAACCAAAAAATCCGATCATGTTTGATGCCATCCGCGTGCGGATTGCGTCCCCGGAAAAAATCCGTTCATGGTCCTACGGTGAGGTCAAAAAACCCGAAACCATCAATTACCGAACCTTCAAGCCGGAAAGAGATGGTCTTTTCTGCGCCAAGATATTCGGGCCGGTGAAAGACTGGGAGTGTACCTGCGGTAAATATAAAAGAATGAAACACAAGGGCGTCATCTGCGAGAAATGTGGCGTGGAAGTTATTCTTTCAAAGGTTCGCCGGGAACGCCTGGGACATATTGAGCTGGCCAGTCCGGTAGCCCATATCTGGTATTTCAAAGGTCTGCCCAGTCGTCTTGGGCATTTGCTGGATATTCCGCTGAAAGATCTTGAGCGCATTATATATTTTGAAAACTATGTGGTGACGGATCCGGGTGACTCGGATATGGAAATTGGTCAGATTTTGACCGAGGAGGAGTATCGGGAAATGGAAATGGAGTTCCCTGATACGTTCCGGGCGATGATTGGTGCTGAAGGGGTTGCGGAACTGCTCAAGCCTATGGATCTGGATGTCCTGTCGGTGGATTTGAAAGAGGAGATGATCACCACCAAGTCGGTGATGAACCGGAGAAAAGTCGCCAAACGATTAAAAATCGTTGAAGCATTTCGTAAGTCAGGAAACAAGCCGGAGTGGATGATCCTCAAGGTTGTGCCTGTGATTCCGCCCGAACTGCGCCCCTTGGTTCCTCTGGATGGTGGACGGTTTGCCACCTCTGATCTGAACGATCTTTATCGTCGGGTGATCAACCGGAACAACAGATTGAAACGCCTGCAAGAATTGAAGGCTCCGCAGATCATTATCCGTAATGAAAAAAGAATGTTGCAGGAGGCCGTCTCGGCTCTGTTCGATAATGGGCGTAGAGGTCGTACTCTGCGTGGCACCAACAAGCGTCCGCTGAAGTCTTTGAGCGACATGCTCAAGGGTAAGCAGGGTCGGTTCCGACAAAATCTATTGGGTAAGCGGGTGGACTATTCCGGTCGTTCTGTCATTGTTGTCGGGCCTCATTTGAAATTCCACCAGTGTGGATTGCCTAAGAAAATGGCGCTTGAGTTATTTAAGCCTTTCGTGTTCAACCGCCTGGAGCAAAAAGGTTATGCCGCGACCATGAAGACCGCGAAAAAAATGGTCGAGCAGGAACGCGCCGAAGTCTGGGAGGTGTTGGAAGAAGTGGTGAAGGGTCATCCGATTCTTCTTAACAGAGCACCAACGCTCCATCGCCTGGGCATCCAGGCATTTGAGCCTCTGCTGATTGAAGGCAAAGCCATTCAGGTGCATCCGATGGTGTGTACTGCTTTCAATGCTGACTTTGATGGTGATCAGATGGCAGTTCATGTTCCGCTTTCTATGGAAGCGAGAACCGAGTGCAAACTGTTGATGATGTCCTCGAACAATGTTTTGTCTCCTTCAAACGGAAAACCCATTGCTGTTCCCACACAGGATATTGTTTTGGGTTGCTATTACATGACCAAGGCTCGCGGTAATGTTCAAGGGGAAGGCAAGGTTTTTTCTGGACCGAAAGAAGTGGTGGCGGCTTACAACGCAGACGAACTGGATTTGCAGGCCAACGTCATGGTCCGTCTGCAAGGGGCGCTGACCCAGACCACAACCGGGCGGGTGCTTATGGGCGAGGTGCTTCCTGAGGGCTTGCCGTTTGAGCTGGTGAACCGGTTGATGGATAAAAAATCCTTATCTGATCTTTTCTCTAAATGTTACCTGATGGTGGGGCGAGAAAAAACCGTAGCCCTTTTGGATGAAATTAAGGAACTTGGATTTACATACGCGACTGCGGCGGGTCTCAGCATCTCTATTGATCAGATGCGGATCCCCAAAACCAAAAGTCATTTGGTGGAAAAAACCCACGAAGAAGTGCTTAGGGTTCACAAGCAATATCGGGATGGCCTCATTACCAATGGCGAAAGATATAACAAGGTTGTAGATATCTGGGCGCATGTCACGGAAAAAGTATCTGAAGAGATGTTTAAGGAGCTGGAAACCGAAGATGAGTCCACCGTAAATGGAAAAACCAACAAGGATTTTAATTCGATTTTCATCATGGCGGATTCAGGAGCCCGGGGAAGCGCACAGCAGTTGAGACAGTTGGCTGGAATGCGGGGCTTGATGGCCAAACCTTCAGGGGAAATCATTGAAACGCCGATCACCGCCAACTTTCGGGAAGGCCTGTCGGTAATTCAGTATTTCATCTCCACACATGGAGCTCGCAAGGGTCTGGCGGATACCGCACTTAAAACAGCAAACTCAGGTTACCTCACCCGCCGACTGGTGGATGTCGCGCAGGATATGATTGTCCAGGAAGATGATTGCGGAACCTTGAAGGGAATCGATGCGATTTCCCTGGTAGAGGCCGGTGAAATCATCCAGCCTTTGGGAGAAAGAATTCTGGGGCGAACGGTTCTTGAAGATGTGATCGATCCGTTTACCGGAGATGTTCTGGCTAAGGCGGACAGTCTGATTTTAGAAGATACGGTGGTGGCAATTGAAAACGCTGGTATAGAAAAAATCAAGATGCGATCCTGTCTGACCTGTGAATCTAAGCAGGGGGTTTGTATCAAGTGTTATGGACGCAATATGGCGACCTTGGGATGGGTGGAAGTGGGCGAGCCGGTAGGCGTCATTGCGGCGCAGTCTATTGGTGAGCCGGGAACCCAGCTTACGATGAGAACCTTTCATATTGGTGGAACCGCCAGCCGGGTCATTGAGCAAACCACTTTGAATACCAAGCGCGGAGGTATCGTCAAGTATCTTGGCCTGCGTACTCTCAAAAACCGGGACGGAGAAATCATTGTGATGAACCGTAACGGAAGTCTCATAATTCAAGATGACTCCGGTCGTGAAAAAGAACGGTTCTCGGTTGTGTATGCGGCCAAGCTCAAGGTCATGGATGGACAGGATGTGCAGGAAGGCCAGACCCTGATTGAGTGGGACCCTTATACCAACGCGATCCTTACTGAGGTTTCCGGAACCATTGCTTTCGGCGACTTGATTGAGGGGGTGACCATGAAAGAAGACTTTGATGAAATTACGGGTCTTTCCACCAAGGTCATCATCAGTCACCGTGATGAGAAAAAACAACCGCGGATTTCACTTAAGGACGAAAAAGGCGAAACCGTGCGCCGCTATATTCTACCCGCTGGCGCAAATATCAATGTCAATGAAGGCGATACGGTAAGTGCCGGGGACCTGATTGTTAAGATCCCCCGCGAGTCTGCGAAAACCAAAGACATTACCGGTGGTCTGCCACGTGTGGCCGAGCTTTTTGAAGCTCGCAAACCGCATGAACAGGCAACGATCACAGAAATTTCCGGTACGGTTAAATTCGGCGGGTTCGTCAAGGGTATGCGTAAGGTGATTGTTGTTGGAGAATCGGGTGATGAGTGTGAATACCTGATTCCGCGCGGCAAACATATCAATGTCCATGAAGGAGATGAAGTGATTGCCGGTGAACCGCTGATGGACGGTGCTTCCAATCCGCACGATATTTTGCGGATATTGGGAGAAGACGAATTGCAGAAATACCTGGTGAATGAAGTCCAGGAGGTCTACCGCCTTCAGGGTGTGCAGATCAACGATAAGCATATTGAAGTTATCGTCCGGCAAATGCTCCGGCATCTGGTCATTGAAGATTCCGGGGATACCGAATTTCTCGTTGGGGAACAGGTGACGAAGAAAGTATTTAACCTGGCAAATCAGGAAGTGATCAAAAATAAGAAAAAACCGGCGAAAGGTGCCGCAGTGCTTCTGGGAATTACCAAATCATCGCTCAGCACAGAAAGCTTTATTTCGGCGGCATCTTTTCAGGAGACGACCCGCGTTCTCACAGAAGTGAGCGTGAGTGGTAAGAGAGATAATCTGGTAGGATTGAAAGAAAATGTAACTATGGGAAGGTTGATTCCGGCTGGCACAGGATGTCGAGCGTACAGCGGAATTCGCATTGAGGAGCCTGAAATTGAAGGCGCTGGTCAGAAGGAAGAAGAACAGGCTCCGGCGGTGACAGAATAAATTGCAGAAGCCCTTATTTTTCGCTTGACTAAGGGATTTTCAGTGATACAATTACAACTTTTTCACGCCTATATCCGCCTGATGTAACCCATTGTTTTAATTGACTTCACTGGGTATTTTCAGTTTTATTTGGTAACCCTTTGTGTGGATTGCCTTTAGGGGAGGACTATTTTTTTGCCTACAATCAGTCAGCTAGTTAAAACCGGTCGGAAAAAACCGACCAGAAAAAGCAACAGCCCAGCCTTGAAGGCCTGTCCGCAAAAGCGTGGGGTTTGTGTCAGGGTTTATACTTCAACGCCTAAAAAGCCTAATTCGGCCCTCCGAAAGGTTGCGCGTGTCAGGTTGACTAATGGGATGGAGGTAACTACCTATATTCCTGGTGTTGGGCATAATTTGCAGGAGCATTCTATTGTGATGATCCGCGGGGGTCGAATCAAAGATTTGCCTGGTGTTCGGTATCATGTGGTCCGGGGGAGCTTGGATACGCTGGGTGTGGAGGGTCGGATGCAGAGCCGGTCTAAATATGGAACAAAAAGAGCTAAAAAATAATAAATAACTATTATGGCAAGAAGAAGAGAAGCTCAGAAAAGAAAAGTCATTCCTGACCCGAAATACAATGATGTGATGGTTGCCCGTTTCATCAATTGCATATTGCGGCAGGGGAAGAAGGGAAAAGCGGAAGGCATTTTTTATTCGGCGCTTGATAATATCGCTGAGAAGAGCAAGGAAGAGCCGCTACGAGTTTTTCGCAAGGCTGTGGAAAATGCCGCGCCGATGCTGGAGGTTCGGTCTCGAAGGGTTGGTGGCGCGACTTACCAGGTGCCTGTTGAGGTGAAAGAGAGTCGCAGGATGGCCCTTAGTATGCGGTGGGTGATCCAGAATGCCAAGGCACGCTCCGGCAAGTCGATGTCTGAAAAGTTGACAGGAGAGCTTTTGGATGCGTTCAATAATTCGGGCGGAGCAGTTAAGAAAAAAGAAGAAGTGCATCGAATGGCAGAGGCGAACAAGGCCTTTGCTCATTACCGTTGGTAATCGGAGATTAATGTCCTAAATGAGTAAAAAGTTACAGCCTGAGAAAACACGGAATATTGGGATCATCGCACATATCGATGCGGGTAAAACCACAACGACTGAGCGCATTCTCTATTACACGGGCAAAAGCCACAAGATTGGCGAAGTGCACGATGGTAATGCCACCATGGACTGGATGGAGCAAGAGCAGGAGCGGGGGATCACCATTACCTCGGCGGCGACAACTTGTTTCTGGCAGGACCATCAGGTCAATATTATTGATACGCCGGGCCATGTGGATTTCACCGCAGAAGTGGAAAGATCGTTGAGGGTTCTTGATGGTGCTGTGGGCGTGTTTGATGCGGTCAGTGGAGTGGAGCCTCAGTCGGAAACGGTTTGGCGGCAGGCCACCAAGTACAATGTTCCCCGAATTTGTTTTGTTAACAAGATGGATCGGGCTGGAGCAGACTTTCTCGGTTGTATCCAGCAGATGAAAGAGAAGTTGAACGCTCATCCTGCTGTCATTCAATTACCTTTGGGAGCTGAGGCAGGTTTTCTGGGTGTGATTGATCTGATCGACATGAAAGCCAACGTGTATTCGGATGCGAAAGATAAAGGTGAGACTTACGAAGTGGTGGACATCCCGGCAGAGTATCAGGAGCAGGCGGAAGAATATCGGGAGAAACTGATTGAATCGGTTTCGGATGTTGATGACGCGATCATGGAAAAATTTCTGGGCGGCGAAGAGGTGTCCCGTGATGAAATTATGGCGGCCCTGAGAAAAGGAACCCTGGAAAACAAATTTGCGCCCATTTTATGTGGTGCCGCGTTCAAGAATAAGGGGGTCCAGCAACTGCTGGACGCTGTAGTGTTTTACCTCCCTTCCCCGCAAGAGCTCAAGACCATCACTGGAACTAACCCCAATACTCAGAAAGACGAAACCCGCAGGCTGGATTCCGGGGAGCCTCTTTCCGCGCTGGCTTTTAAAATCATGACCGATCCTTTTGTGGGTCAGTTGGCGTTTGTGCGTGTTTATTCCGGCCAGTTAACCAGTGGTTCCTATATTTATAATTCGACGAAGAATGCGAGAGAGCGCGTGGGCCGGATCTTAAGGATGCACGCGAACAAGAGGGAGGAAGTTGACTCGGTACGGGCAGGAGATATCGCCGCAGTTATCGGGTTGAAGAAATCTTATACCGGGGATACGCTTTGTGATCAGGATAAGCCGATCATTCTCGAGGCGATCCAGTTTCCCGAGCCGGTCATCTCTGTTGCTATCGAGCCCAAGACCAAGGCTGAGCAGGACAAGCTCTCTGACTGTCTTGTTAAACTTCTTCAGGAAGATCCCACATTTAAGGTCCGCGTTGATCCAGATACCAATCAGACAATTATTTCAGGAATGGGAGAGTTGCATCTGGAAATCCTGGTTGACAGGATGCGGCGTGAGTTTTCTCTGGATGTGGATGTTTCCAAACCGCAGGTGGCCTACAAAGAGACCATTACCAAGGCGGTGGAACACGAAAACAAATATATCAAGCAGAGTGGTGGGCGCGGCCAGTACGGTCATGTCGTCATCAAGGTGGAGCCGCAAGAGGCAGGCGCGGGCTTTGAGTTTGTTAATAAAATTGTTGGGGGCGCGATTCCCCGGGAATTTATTCCCGCTGTGCAAAAGGGCGTTGTAGAGGCGATGAGCCGGGGCATCATGTGTGGTTATCCTACGGTGGACGTTTCGGTGACGTTGTTGGATGGATCGTTTCATGATGTTGATTCTTCGGAAATGGCGTTCAAGATTTGTGCTTCCATGGCTTTTCAAGAGGCGTGTAGGAAAGGGTCTCCGCAGTTACTGGAGCCGGTTATGGAAGTGGAGGTTGTTACCCCTGAAGAGTTTATGGGCGATGTGATTGGTAAGCTGAATTCCAAGCGCGGTAAGATCAAAGACCTTGCGGACCGTGCCGGTGCCAAGGTGATCCGGGCGGAAGTCCCCCTTTCGGGGATGTTTGGATATTCCACCGATCTTCGGTCGGCCACTCAGGGGCGCGCAAACTATTCGATGGAATTTGCCAAGTATGACGGTGTTCCCGCCGCGATTGCTGAGGAGCTGATGGCCAAGGCAGGCGGATCTAAAGAAAAATTAGCAGTTTAAACAAATATAACTCGAAAATACTATCGGAGTGAACCAGCATGGCTAAAGAAAAATTTGTCCGAGATAAACCGCATTTAAATGTTGGGACCATTGGTCACGTTGACCATGGAAAAACAACCCTTA
Organism: Nitrospina sp.; assembly: GCA_018653085.1. GTDB lineage: Bacteria > Nitrospinota > Nitrospinia > Nitrospinales > VA-1 > LS-NOB. The sequence goes on along the minus strand of JABIAY010000009.1, from coordinate 20,169 downwards.
CTGCATCGATTTCGGAAGTGCTGTCTAAGAAGGGGTTGGCTGAGACAATCGCTTTTGATCAGATTGATAAGGCTCCTGAGGAAAAAGAGCGCGGAATCACTATCGCGATTGCCCACATTGAGTACAATACTGAGAAGCGGCATTACGCGCATGTGGATTGCCCCGGTCATGCTGACTATGTAAAAAACATGATTACTGGTGCGGCTCAGATGGATGGAGGGATTCTGGTAATCTCGGCCAACGATGGTCCTATGCCTCAGACTCGGGAGCATATTCTTTTGGCCCGTCAGGTTGGGGTGCCCAAACTCTGCGTATTCATGAATAAATGTGACATGGTTGATGATCCTGAACTTCTTGACCTGGTTGAGATGGAAGTGCGGGAGCTGTTGTCCAAATACGATTTCCCGGGAGACGATGTTCCTGTCATCCGCGGCAGCGCCTTGCAGGCGCTGGAAAATCCGGAAGATGAAGAGAAAACCAAATGCATCTGGGAGCTGATGGAAGCTCTTGATACTTATTTCCCGGTTCCGGATCGTCCTGTCGACAAGCCCTTCCTGATGCCGATTGAGGATATCTTCAGTATTTCCGGGCGTGGAACGGTTGCGACCGGGCGTATTGAGACGGGGATTGTTAAGGTGGGTGAGGAAATCGAGATCGTAGGATTCAAGGACACCGTGAAAACCACGGCGACTGGTGTGGAAATGTTCCGCAAGCTTCTTGATGAGGGGCGTGCAGGGGAAAACGTAGGGATTCTGCTACGCGGAACCAAGCGTGAGGAAATCGAGCGTGGGCAGGTTCTGGCCAAGCCCGGGTCCATTACCCCGCATACTAAATTTAAAGCCGAAGTTTATATTCTGACCAAGGATGAGGGCGGGAGACATACTCCGTTCTTCAATGGTTATCGTCCGCAGTTTTATTTCAGAACAACGGATGTGACCGGTGTTGCGACCTTGCCTGCTGGTGTTGAGATGGTGATGCCCGGAGACAATGTTGCGATGGAGATAACGCTTATTACGCCGGTGGCAATGGATAAGGGGCTTAAGTTTGCTATTCGTGAAGGTGGTCGTACGGTGGGAGCCGGAGTTGTTGGCGAGATTGTAGAATAATGAGCGATCAAAAAATCAAAATCAAGCTTAAGGCTTACGACCATAAACTGCTGGACCTTTCGGTAGGTGAAATTGTGGAAACCACTCGGCGCACAGGTGCCAAGGTGGTCGGCCCGATTCCCCTGCCTACTATGAAGAACAAATGGACCGTTTTGCGTTCCCCCCATGTGGATAAAAAATCTCGTGAGCAGTTTGAGATTCGAACGCATAAACGAATTCTTGAAATTCTTGAACCTACTCCGCAAACCGTAGATGCGCTGATGAAGCTGGATCTGTCGGGGGGCGTTGATATTGAGATTAAGCTCTAGCATAAGAGAGTCTTAAAAAATACTTTTGGCCGTGAGCGGCCCTTATAAGATAAGGGCTAGCGAATTGCCTTAAGAAAATTACCGAATAAAGAGGTTTGCGCGAAAAGATTATGAGTGTGTTAATTGGAAAAAAAGTGGGCATGACCCAGGTTTATACGGATAGAGGAGACTGTGTTCCAGTCACCGTAATCCAGGTGGAGCGCTGTGTTCCGGTTTTGAAGCGGACCAAAGAGGAGGATGGGTACCAGGCCCTCATGCTGGCTTATGGAAGCCGTAAGCCGAAGCACACCAACAAACCTTTAAAAGGGTTTTATGACAAGCACAAGGTGGAGCCTGCGAGAGTTCTCAAAGAGTTTAGAGGGCAGGATGTGGATGACGAAGCTCTTGGCAAGCCGCTTAAAGTGGATGTTTTTAGCGAGGGCGACCGGGTGCAGGTGGTAGGAGTCAGTAAGGGTCGTGGATTTGCCGGGGTTTTCAAGCGGTTTAATTATGGCGGCGCACCGGCTTCCCATGGTCATCATGAAAGTTATCGCGGTACGGGTTCTATCGGAATGCACACTTGGCCGGGGCGGGTTTTGAAGGGCACGGGTATGCCGGGCAGAATGGGCGGCGTCAATGTCCACACGAAAAACCTGCAGGTGGTCCGGGTGGATGCGGAAAACAATGTGTTGTTGCTCAAGGGTGCAGTCCCTGGGGCCAATGGCGGACTCGTCAGTGTATTTAAATCTTAAGGAATAAGTTATCTCGGTTATGCCTGAATTAAATATTGTAGACAGTAAAAATAAAAAAGTGGGAACGGTAGAGGCTTCCCAGGATGTCTTTGAGGTCCAGTGTCGTGAGGAGCTGGTGCAAAGGTATGTGACCATGCAACTGGCGGCGCGCCGGGGTGGTAACGCGGCGACCAAGCAGAACAAGGGCGAATTGCATGGTTCGAATGCCAAGCCGTGGAGGCAGAAGGGCACGGGCCGTGCTCGCGCGGGAAACACTCGATCACCGATTTGGCGGGGCGGGATGACGGTTTTTGGTCCCAGTCCGAGAAGCTATGCGTTCGGGCTTTCTAAAAAGTCCAAAAAAATCGCACTCAAAGCGGTGCTGACCGACAGGCTTAAAGGCGAGAATTTCACAGTGATTGATTCGTTGAACCTTGAGAATCCTAAGACCAAAGAAGCTGCGGCTTTGCTGGCTGGTCTTGGTCTGCCGGCGAAAACGCTTTTTATTGTTGCGGAGAAAAACGCCAACCTGCAACTGGCAGTGCGTAACCTGCCTCGGACAGATGTGTTGCTGGTTGATGGGCTTAACGTTTTTGATCTTCTGGCCCATGAAAAAATTGTGTGCACTCCCGAGGCACTTAAAAAAATTGAGGAGCGGTTAAACTAATGGACTTGTATCAGGTTATTGAGAAACCGCTGGTTACTGAAAAGGGTACCGACATGCTTACCGAGGGGAACTGGGTGATGTTCCGCGTCAACACGGCGGCCAACAAGATTCAGATTCGCGAAGCGGTGCAAAAGATTTTTAATGTGAAAGTTGTTCATGTCAATACCCAGGTTGTGCGCGGTAAGCGCAGGCGGTTTGGCAAGAGCATGGGTCAGTTGAAAACCTGGAAAAAGGCTATGGTCCAGTTAAAAGAAGGCGAAAAGATTGAAATTTTTGAGGGAGTGTAAGCAGTAATGCCCATTAGGAAATTAAAGCCCAGATCACCCGGTGTCCGAGCCCAGACTATTTCTGGTTTCGATGAGGTTACAAAGTCAACGCCGGAGAAAAGCCTTCTTGTCTCCATTGCGAGAAAAGGTGGACGAAATAGTAATGGCCGTATCACTGCCAAAAGGCGTGGTGGTGGACATCGAAAGCAATACCGGGTTATTGATTTTAAGCGGCGTAAAGACGGTATCCCTGGAAAAGTCGTCGGCATTGAATACGATCCGAATCGTAGTGCGCGGATTGCCCTCCTGTCCTATTCGGATGGAGAGAAGCGTTACATCATCGCTCCTGCCAAGTTGAATGTGGGGGATGTGTTGATGTCGGGTGAGAAGGCGGAAGTCCGTATCGGTAATTGTCTTCTTCTCAAGGATATTCCAGAGGGTACTCTGGTGCATAACGTAGAGATGCGCCCTGGTAAGGGAGCGCAGATTGCTCGCAGTGCCGGAAGCGGAGTTCAGTTGATGGCTAAAGAGGGTGACTACGTAACGCTTAAACTCAAGTCGGGGGAAGTTCGGTTGATTCATAGAAATTGCCGGGCGACGATCGGAACCGTTGGTAACGCCGACCATGAAAATGTTTCTATTGGTAAAGCCGGGCGGGTGAGGTGGATGGGAATCCGACCGCGGGTTCGCGCAGTAGCGATGAACCCGGTGGATCATCCTATGGGTGGTGGAGAGGGCCGGTCTTCAGGCGGTCGACACCCTTGTAGTCCCTGGGGGCAGAGCGCCAAGGGATTAAAGACTCGCAAGGTCAAAAAGATATCGAATAAATTTATTCTTAGTCGTAAAAAGAAAAAATAAAGGGCATCTTTTAAAATCAATGCTTGTCGTCTCCTGTTTGCGGGAGGAAGCGAGTTGCAGGCACATGAAGTTTTGATTTTTAGAGACTCTCATAAATAATTTGTAAACTGAGGTTTTGGTATGGCTCGATCATTAAAAAAAGGTCCGTTTGTCGATTCGCATCTGATGAAAAAAGTCGATGAGATGAATCGGAAGAATGACAAGAAGGTATGTAAGACGTGGTCGCGTCGGTCCACCATTACTCCAGATTTCGTTGGTCATACCATATCTGTATACAATGGTAAAAAATTCTTCCCGATTTTTATATCGGAGAACATGGTTGGTCATAAGTTGGGCGAGTTTTCTCCTACGCGTACATTCAGGTCGCACGGGGGAAAAACTAAAAAAGCAGTGACCAAGTAAGATTTTTAACAGGGATATCATGGAAGTTAAAGCTTTACTCAGGCATACAAGGACTGCACCGCGCAAGGCGCGATTGATTGCAGATTTAATTCGCGGAAAAGGCGTGAGCGATGCGATCAGCATTCTTGCATTTACCCGAAAGCGCGCGGCGGGAACTTTTCAGAAATTGTTGAAATCCGCAATCGCCAATGCAGAAGAGAACCATAAGGTTCTTGATGTGGATGATTTGGTTGTGAAGAATGTCCGGGTGGATGAAGGTGTGACCTGGAAGCGGAATCTGCCGCGAGCAAGAGGAACGTCAAACATGATTCAAAAGAAGACCAGTCATATCACTTTGATACTGGAAGAAAAAGAATCTTAAGGAGATAAAAGCGTGGGTCAAAAAGTTCACCCTTATGGGTTTAGGTTGGGATACAACAAAACTTGGATATCTAACTGGTATGCCAAGAAAGGGTATTCCGAGCAGTTGATCGAGGATATGGTTTTGAGAAAGCATATCTTCAAGACGCTTTCTCATGCGGGAATCTCCAAGGTAGAAATCGAACGTTCGGCGAACCGGGTGAGGATTAATATCCATACCGCGCGACCGGGAATCATCATCGGGAAAAAGGGTCTTGAGGTAGACAGGCTGAAAGAGGAATTGCAGAAGGTCATGTCTGGAAAGCAGGTCAACCTCAACATCAAAGAGGTGCGCCGTGCTGAGTTGGATGCTAATTTGATCGGACAGAATATTGCCCTGCAACTGGAAAAAAGGGTTTCGTTTCGCCGGGCAATGAAAAAGAGTGTGATCTCGGCACTGAGGTTTGGAGCCAAGGGAATCAAAATCCGGGTATCGGGTCGCCTTGGTGGTGCGGAAATCGCCCGCAGTGAATGGTATCGGGAGGGCAGGGTTCCTCTGCATACCTTGAGGGCGGATATCGATTATGGAACAGCCGTCTCCAATACTACTTTTGGAATTATTGGGGTGAAGGTATGGGTTTACAAGGGAGACATTCTTCCTGTGAAAGAGTTTGCTAAGCCTAAGGACGAGAAGGAAAAGGCTTCGGCCTGATTGGGTCGGTTTGAGCGCGGGTTTCACCTGCCAGGTCATAAATGTTTATTGGAGATAATGCATCATGTTGATGCCTAAAAGAGTTAAGTATAGAAAGCGGCATAAGGGGCGGATGCGTGGTGTTGCCTACCGTGGAGGTAATGTGGACTTTGGCACTTATGGTCTGCAGGCTTTGGAATGTGGTCGCATCACCAATCGGCAGATTGAAGCCGCCCGTATCGCCATGACCCGGCATATCAAGCGTGGAGGTAAAATCTGGTTGAGGATTTTTCCTGACAAGCCGGTGTCCAAAAAGCCGCTGGAAACAAGAATGGGTAAGGGTAAAGGCAACCCGGAATTCTGGGTGGCTGTTGTCAAGCCGGGCCGAATGCTTTATGAAATGGAGGGTGTGACAGAAGAAGTTGCCAAGGAGGCGTTTCGTCTGGCGGCGCACAAGCTGTCGGTTTCCACCCGGTTTGTTGTCAAGAATGCTATTTAAAGAAGTGATAAACATAATATGAAAGCTGAAGAAATCAGAGGTCTTTCCGAACAAGAGCGGGAAGAGAAAATAGCCGATTTTGGTCAGGAAATATTTAACCTGAAGTTCCAATTGGCTACAGGAAAAATAGAAAATCCCAGTAGGTTGCGGGGTCTTCGAAGGGATATTGCCCGGTTGAAAACCATTCAACGTGAAAGCAGCGCTTCGAGTGCGGATTCTTCGAAGCAGGCTGAGGAAAATAAGGCAAGTTCTGATAAATAAAATTCGGGTCTGGAGATAGATCCGAATATTAAACAGGAATAGGATAAGGCTTTGCAGAAAACGACTGAGAGAAAAACCCTTATGGGTCTTGTGGTGAGTAACAAAATGGATAAAACCGTGGTTGTGAAAGTGGAACGGAAATTCATTCATCCCAAATTCAAAAAAGTGGTGAAGAGCACCCATAAATACAGCGCCCACGATGAAAAGAATGAATGCTGTCCCGGTGATTTCATCAGTATCCGCGAAACCCGGCCCTTGAGTAAAACCAAGCGTTGGCGTTTGATCGAAATCATCAAGAAAGGTGAGGAGGCAGATAAAGCGTCATGATTCAATTGCGAACGGTTTTAGAGGTGGCAGACAATTCGGGAGCCAAGGTGGTTCAGTGTATCAAGGTGCTCGGCGGTTCCCGTCGTCGTTATGCCCGGATTGGGGATGTCATCGTGGTTGCGGTCAGGGAAGTTGACCCGCAAAGCAGTATTAAAAAAGGTGAAGTGAAAAAGGCTGTGGTGGTGAGAACCCGGAAAGAAATCCGTCGTTCAAATGGAACTTATATCAAGTTTGATAATAATGCCGCAGTCCTGATCGGAGATACACAAGAGCCAGTGGGAACCCGTATTTTTGGTCCAGTTGGCCGCGAACTGCGTGCTAAACGCTATATGAAAATTCTTTCGCTTGCTCCGGAGGTGCTTTAATGAAGAGAGCTCCTTACAAACTCCATCTGAAAAAAGACGATATTGTTCAGGTGATTTCGGGCAAAGAAAAGGGCAAGAAAGGCAAGGTGCTTGCCATCTTCCCAGGGGAGTTGCGGGTGACCATCGAAAAACTCAATATGGTTAAACGCCATATGAAGGGCGATGGCAAGAGTCGGCAGCCCGGAATTATTGAGAAGGAAGGCAAGGTTCATATTTCCAATGTTCTGTTGGTCAGCGACAAGGTCGGTAAAGGTGTGCGAACCAAGATGAAGAAATTGGAAGATGGAAAACGAGTCCGGGTTTGTGTGAAAACCGGCGATGTGTTGGATAGGGTGTAATATGCCAAATTTTAAGAAAGTCTATTTTGAAAAGCATCAACCGGCTATCCAGAAGGAGTTGGGGATCGGGAATGTGATGCAGGTTCCCAAGATAACAAAGATTACTGTCAATATGGGGTTAGGGGAAGCATTGCAGAACTCCAAATTGATCGAGTCCGGAATCGAGCAGTTGAAGGTGATTACCGGACAACTGCCTGTTGTCACCAAGGCTAAAAAATCCATTTCCAATTTTAAATTACGCGAAGGGGTGCCCATCGGTTTAAAGGTAACTCTGCGAGGGAACAGGATGTATGAGTTTTATGAGCGATTGGTATCGTTCGCACTTCCCAGGGTCCGTGACTTCAGAGGCCTGCCTCCCAAGGCGTTTGATGGGCGAGGGAATTATACGATTGGACTTAAAGAGCAGCTGATTTTTCCCGAAATCGAATTCGATAAAATTGAAAAGGTCAAGGGAATGAATATTACGATTACCACTACGGCTCAAAATGATGAGCAGGGCCGGTGTTTATTGACTCATATGGGGCTTCCGCTTAGAAAGTAAAGGAATATGGCAAAGAAATCACTCGTCGCCAAGCAGAAGCGACAACAGAAATTCAAAGTACGCCAGTATAGCCGGTGTAACATTTGCGGCAGGCCGCGGGCATTTATCCGGAAGTTCGGCATATGCCGGATTTGTTTTCGGGAAAGAGCTTTGCGCGGTGAGATCCCCGGTGTTACCAAGGCGAGTTGGTAGTTTAATACAATTATTTTTTTTGGAGTTTAGTTTCGATATGATGACCGATCCCATCGCTGACCTATTTACCCGTATTCGAAACGGGTTGATGGTTGGGCATCCGCGGGTTGATGTCCCCGGTTCAAAAATGAAAGCACGTATCGTGGAAATATTGCATGAAGAGGGGTATATCAAAAGCTTCCGCGTTTACCAGGATAACTTGCAGGGCATCATCCGGGTATATTTGAAATACAAAGATGATCAGCCGGTGATTCGGGGGATCCAGCGGATCAGCAAACCCGGGCGGCGAAACTATGTTAAGCGTGACGAGATTCCCAAAGTTCTTAATGGGCTTGGGCTTGCCATCCTGTCTACCTCTTCGGGGGTGATGACCGACAATGAATGCAGGGAAAAAGGGGTCGGTGGGGAAGTGCTGGGTCACGTCTGGTAAAACCCGCTTTTGTGGGTAGCATTAAACTTATTTTGAAACCGATACCAGGTTTTGAGTCCAGAGGTTAGGGCGGAGAAACTTGGATTTATAGAAGTGTTGATATGTCTCGAATTGGAAAACAGCCGATCAAAGTTCCCTCTGGTGTGGAATTAAAAGTCAACGGGTCTAGCGTGGCGGTTAAGGGGCCTAAGGGGAAGTTGCAACGCGATTTGCACCCCAACATGAAGATTGAGCTCCAGGATGGTGAAGTGAAGGTGACCCGGCCAACCGATGGCAGGCTGGACCGATCTCTTCATGGGCTGACGCGCACCCTGATCAACAATATGGTTGTTGGTGTTACAGATGGTTACTCCAAGCAACTCAATATTGTAGGGGTGGGTTATAAGGTGGCTCTCAAGGGGAAAGACCTGGTTTTAAATCTTGGGCATTCGCATGCGATCGACTACCCGGCACCTGCAGGTATTGAGTTTGATGTGGATGGTAAGAAAAATACGATCGTAGTAAAAGGGGTTAATAAGGAAGTGGTGGGGCAGACTGCCGCAGAGATTCGCGGGTTTCGTCCGCCAGAGCCTTATAAGGGAAAAGGAGTCATGTACTCCACGGAAAGAATTCGCAGAAAAGCCGGTAAAGCGGCAGTAGGTAAAGGATAATTTAATGAAAACTTCTGAACGGGAACGACTTCGACTGAGAAGAAAAAACAGGGTTAGGCTCAAAGTACAGGAACAAAAGGGCAGGCCCCGGTTGACGGTGTTCCGCAGTACCAAGCATATATACGCTCAAATTGTGGATGACAATGAAGGTCGAACCCTTGTGACAATGTCATCGCTGTCGAAAAACTTCAAAGAGCAGATGAAGACCGGGGGAAACCTCAAGGCGGCAACGCTGGTCGGCTCACTGATCGGGGAAGCGGCGGCGGCCAAGGGTATCAAAGAAGTTCATTATGACCGAAACGGATTTCTGTATGCCGGTCGTATCAAGGCTTTGGCCGATGCGGTTCGGGAAAAAGGAATTAAATTTTAATTCATTACGCAGGAGGAAGTGTTGCGACAACGGGAGCATGAAAAACCCACAGATTTTGTTGATAAGGTTGTCAAAATCAACCGTGTAGCCAAGGTTGTGAAAGGTGGCCGCCGTTTTAGTTTCAGTGCCCTGGTAGTGGTTGGCAACCGAGAAGGCAAGGTGGGCTGGGGTCTGGGCAAGGCAAATGAAGTTCCTGAGGCAATACGCAAAGGTGTAGAAAAAGCCAAAAAGAGCTTGGTGACGGTGAGCCTGGACGGTTCTTCTATTCCCCATGAGGTGATAGGCGCTTATGGAGCGGGCCGGGTGTTGATGAGGCCGGCATCAAAAGGTACTGGTTTGATAGCAGGAGGTGCTGTCCGGGCGGTGCTGGAGGCGGTTGGAATCCGCGATGTCTTGACTAAATGTTTGCGCACCAATAATCCGCATAACGTGGTCAAGGCGACCATTCAGGGATTGGTTGATTTGCGTGATGCGAAAGAATGTGTCCGCCTGCGCGGGAAATAATAGGCCCCGAATTTTACTGAGGATTAAGAATGTTGCATTTATCAAATTTGGTGGGACCTGCCGGGGGCAGAAAAAATAGAAAGCGGGTAGGCCGTGGTATTGGCTCCGGAACCGGAAAAACTTCCGGCAAAGGTCAGAAGGGGCAGAAGTGCCGGTCGGGTGGAAGTCCTCACCCCTGGTTTGAAGGCGGGCAGATGCCGCTTCAAAGAAGATTGCCCAAGCGCGGATTTACCAATATCTTTAAGAAACATTTTGAGATCGTCAATGTGAGCGACCTGGCCCGTTGTGCCGGGGCGGATCCCGTGACCCCGGAAGTAATGAAGGAAAAGGGTCTGATAAAAAAAACCGGAGCTGTGAAAGTTCTGGGGTGCGGCGAACTGAAAGAATCGTTGAATGTTCACGCGCATAAATTCAGCGGATCGGCGCAGGCAAAAATTGAAAAATCCGGGGGAAAGGCCGTAAACCTATAAATGAGCGGTGCTGATAGTTTTGGCAACATCTTTCGTGTCCCGGAGCTGAAGAAGCGAATTCTTTTTACGCTGGGACTTTTGGTTGTCTATCGGATCGGGGCTCATATCCCGACTCCCGGGATCAACTCTGTAGCGTTGGCAGAACTTTTTGCCCGGGCTCAAGGTACCATCCTGGGGTTCTTCGATATGTTCTCCGGTGGCGCGTTGAGCCGGTTGACGATATTCGCGCTGGGCATCATGCCGTATATCAGTTCATCGATCATCCTGCAGTTGATGACGATCGTTTCTCCCTATCTGGCAAGGTTGAAAAAGGAGGGGGAGCAGGGACAGAAAAAAATTACCCAGTACACCCGATATGGAACGGTGGTGCTGAGTCTGGTTCAGGGTTCCGGAATTGCTGTGGGACTCGAAGCCATGAAAAGCCCGAGCGGGGGCCTTATTGTTCCGGAGCCGGGTTGGTCGTTTCGACTGATGACGGTTCTGACCCTGACTGCGGGAACCTGTTTTTTGATGTGGCTCGGTGAGCAGATTACCGAACGAGGTATTGGCAACGGAATTTCTCTGATTATTTTTTCCGGAATTGTTGCCGGGACACCAGGGGCAATTTTTCAATCCCTGGACTTGATGGGAACCGGCGAAATGTCAGTGCTGGTTATGTTGTTCCTTTTGGTGATGATGATCATAGTAATTGGAGTCATCGTTTTTACAGAAGGAGGCCAACGCAGGATTCCGATCCAATATGCGAAGCGAGTGGTCGGTCGAAAAATGATGGGTGGTCAGGCAACGCATTTGCCTTTGAAGGTCAATACATCGGGGGTTATCCCGCCGATTTTTGCTTCATCCATCATCATGTTTCCAGCGACCATTGCCCAGTTTATCAGTCATCCGTGGATGCAGTCGGTTTCGGCAATGTTGACCCCTGGAACCATTGTCTACAGTATGATTTTTGTTGGGGCCATATTCTTCTTTTGTTATTTTTACACGGCTGTCATTTTCAACCCGGTTGATGTGGCAGACAATTTGAAAAAGCACGGCGGGTATGTTCCGGGAATCAGGCCGGGAAGCAAGACTTCCGAGTACATCGACACGATCCTTTCGAGGGTCACATTTTATGGGGCGGTGTATCTTTCTTTGATCTGTATTTTGCCTGATTATTTGATAAAGTACTTCAATATTCCGTTTTACTTTGGTGGAACAAGTCTATTGATTGTTGTGGGTGTTTCGTTGGATACCATGCAGCAAATTGAGTCCCACTTGGTCATGAGAAATTACGATGGTTTTGTGAAAAAGGGACGACTGAAAAGCCGAAGAGGCTGATGAATGAGATTGATTCTTTTAGGTCCGCCGGGAGCCGGAAAAGGCACTCAGGCCCAAATGCTGAAAGAAAAATTTCGGATCCCGCAAATATCCACCGGTGATATTTTAAGACAAGCGGTTAAGGACGATACGGAGTTGGGTGTTCAGGCTAAATCCTTTATGGATTCAGGCCAGTTGGTTCCGGATGATGTGGTTATCGGCTTGATTAAGGCACGTATTAAGCAAGTGGATTGTGAAGCGGGGTTTATTCTGGATGGGTTTCCCCGGACCATAGTTCAGGCCGAGAAGCTTTCGGAAACATTGACTGATATGAGCCTTGCCATTGATGTGGTAGTGGACTTGGAAGTCGATGCTGACGAGGTGATAAACCGGTTAACCGGACGAAGTACCTGTCCGGATTGTGGGACCATGTTTCATGAGGAATCCCGGCCTCCAAAAGTACAGGGGGTTTGCGATGGTTGCGGGGGTTCTCTGGCTCAACGGCAGGATGACAATGAAGAAACGATTCTGAAGCGCCTGGAGGTTTACCAGGAGTCTACAGCTCCTTTAAAGGAGTTTTACAAAAAGGGGGGGAATTTGAAAACGGTGACCGCAAGAGGGTCTGCAGAAGAAATTTTTTCCCGCGTTTGCGAAATGGTGCAATAACGGATGTCAAAAGAAGATGCCATAGAAGTTGAAGGCACCATACTTGAACCATTGCCAAACGCGATGTTTCGGGTGGAATTAGAAAACGGCCATAAGGTTCTGGCCCATATATCCGGGAAGATGCGCATGCATTTTATCCGCATCCTGTCAGGAGACAAGGTTAAGGTCCAGCTTTCTCCTTATGACTTGACCCGGGGGCGAATTACCTATCGGTATAAATAGTTGAGGACAGAAACATGAAAGTCAGATCATCGGTCAAACCAATTTGTAGTAAATGCAAGGTGATCCGCCGTCGTGGAGTCGTGCGGGTTATTTGTGAGAACCCCAAGCATAAGCAACGGCAGGGTTAACTTCCTAAAGGAGAAGCAGTGGCGAGAATAGCGGGTGTAGATATTCCCAAAGATAAGCAGGCGAGAATTGCCTTGACCTACATATACGGAGTGGGTCCCGCCATTTCTCGGGACATCCTGAAGAAAGCCCAGGTTGGAGAAGAGGTCAGAATGAAAGACCTGACCGAAGAAGAAGTGACCCGAATCCGTAGCATCATCGAGAAAGATCATGAAGTGGAAGGGGACTTGAGGCGTGATGTCGCCATGAACATAAAACGCCTGATGGACATTGGGGCTTACAGAGGGCTTCGCCATCGTAGAGGATTGCCAGTTCGAGGACAACGGACACATACTAACGCTAGAACCCGAAAAGGTCCCAAGAAAACTGTGGGCGCACGATCAAAAAAATAAGGACGGAGATGCATGGATAAGAAAGCCAAGGTTGGTAAAAAAAAGCAAAAGACAGCGCCAGAGGTTGGCGTGGCCCATATTCGGGCTACATTTAATAATACTATTATCACCATTTCGGACATGTCCGGGAATGTAGTGTCTTGGTCTAGTGCCGGTTCTCAGGGTTTTAAGGGCTCAAGAAAAAGCACTCCGTTTGCCGCGCAGGTGGCGGCAGACAAAGCCGCTGTCAAGGCACGGGATATGGGAATGAAAAAACTGGAGGTTCACGTTAAAGGGCCAGGGTCAGGACGGGAGTCCGCAATACGATCTTTGCAGGCCGCAGGAATGGAAATTCTCGTCATTCGTGACAAGACTCCGATTCCTCATAATGGGTGCCGTCCGAGAAAACGTCGCAGGGTTTAATTGCGTCAAACCGAAAGGAGAAGCTGAATTTGGCCAGGTATACAGGTTCTGTTTGTCGACTTTGTCGACGAGAAGGCATAAAATTATTTTTAAAGGGTTCCCGTTGCGAGACGGCAAAATGCGCTATTGAAAAACGGCCATATCCCCCAGGCCAGCATGGTCAGGGTAGGAAGAAGTTCTCGGAATATGGGGTTCAGCTACGTGAAAAGCAAAAGGTAAAGCGCATTTACGGTTTGTTGGAAAAACAGTTCCGTAATTACTTTCATGCGGCAGATAAGAAAAAAGGCGTTACGGGTGAGAACCTTCTGCAAAAATTAGAGTTGCGGATGGATAATGTCATTTTCAGAATGGGATTAGCCCCTTCCAGGAGCGCGGCTCGCCAACTGGTTACGCACAGCCATTTTACCGTTAATGGAAAAAAGGTGGACATCCCATCCTACGTGCTTGGGCAAGGCGATACGATAGCGCCAAACCCCAATAAACTGAAAAAAGCACCAGTGAAAAATGCGATAGAAAATATTAAAGGGAAAACCCTGCCGGATTGGTTGGCATTTGATGCGGATAGCAAACAGGGTGTGGTTCAGGCCTTACCTACAAGAGAGCATGTAACCATGCCGATTGAGGAACAGTTGATCGTTGAGCTCTATTCACGCTAACTGGGAGCCTGTTCGTTTGATCAAACTAATTAAAAACTGTTAAGACCCTAAATCAAGAGGTCGGAGGTTTCATGTTCACAGCTCAGGGAATTGTTAAACCCAAGCGATTAGAATTCGATAAGAAAAACAAATCGGAATATTACGGTAAACTCAGCGCAGGTCCGTTCGAACGCGGTTACGGAGTAACCATTGGCAACTCTTTAAGAAGAATGCTGTTGTCATCGATTGAGGGAGCCGCCATTGTTGCCGTAAAGTTTGAAGGAATCTTTCACGAGTTTTCCTCCATTCCGGGAGTGGTCGAGGATGTCACTGAAATCATCCTCAACCTCAAGCAGGTCAACCTCGAGTTGAAAGGTGAGGAGGCCTACAAGCGGATTTATATCAAAGCCTCGAAGCCGGGAACGATTTGCGCCAAGGACATCACGGCTGACCCAGATGTGGTGGTGCTGAATCCAGATCTTCCCATTCTTACTATTGACCAGAATGGCGAGGTGGAAATTGAAATGATTGTGCAAAAAGGCCGGGGCTATGTTCCTGCCGACAAACACAATATTGAAAATGAGTCTGTGCAGATGATTCCTATGGACTCCAGTTTTTCCCCGATCGAAAAGATCACCTTCCATGTTGAGGATACCCGGGTTGGGCAATCCACGGATTATGATTCCCTCGTTATGGAGTTATGGACTAATGGAGGCATCACACCTGAAGATGCGGTAGCTCATGCCGCCAAAATTGTTAAAGATCACATGCAGATATTTATCAATTTTGATGAAGAGCCGGAACCGGTACAGCCCCAGGTGGATGAGAAAAAACAGAAGGTGCTGGCAAATATGGCCAAATGTGTGGAAGAGCTCGAACTGTCTGTGCGCTCCTACAATTGTCTTAAAAATGCCAACATACAGACCATCGCTGAACTGGTTCAAAAAACCGATGGCGAAATGTTGAAAACAAGAAACTTCGGCCGGAAATCGCTGAATGAAATTAAGGAAATTTTAGAGGACATGGGGCTTCACTTAGGAATGAAAGTCGATGAAGAAGACCTCAAACAAATCATTCAGGCCCAGAAGAAAAAAGAAATCGATACGGAAGTCGAGCTTTAGCAGTCTGCTCGGTGAAGTCATAACAGGAGTGATAAACAACCATGCGGCATTTAAAAGCAGGTAGAAAATTCGGACGGACCTCCGCTCACAGGAAGGCGTTGTTCAGAAACCTTGTTCAGGCTCTTATCCAAAGGGAGCGTATTAGCACGACTTTAGCGAAAGCCAAAGAACTGCGCGGCAAGGTGGAAAAAACGATCACCTTAGGGAAAAGGGGTACGCTTCACGCCCGCCGTCAGGCTTTCAAGCTGGCTCCTGCCAAAGAAGCTGTGCAAAAAGTGTTTGGTCCGCTTGCGGAACGTTATGCCAATCGACCGGGTGGGTATACCCGGATCATTCGTATTGGTCACCGTAAGGGGGATGATGCGCCGATGGCGTTTATCGAGTTGGTAGACCGCGAGGGCGAAGCAAAAGCTCCTTCCAAAGGAAAAACGGCACCGGAAAAAGAAGCGGCACCGAAGAAAGAAGCGAAAAGCACCAAACCAAAGGTGACTGCAAAGAAAGCCGAGCCTAAAACAAAGGAACCGGCGGCCAAAAAAACCACAGCCGATAAAAAGAAGCCCGACCCTAAAAAAGAACCCGCCAAAAAAGACAAGCCGGAAGATAAGAAAAAGAAATAACCCCCCACTGGGCGTGGGGCCAGCGTGCCGTCGCTTTATTTGGCGAGCAAATGTTTTTCCCCGCTTAACTTGTCTTTGCCCAGTTGCCTCTACCTACAGGCAGTTTTTGGGTACCCCTGTTGGTTCCTGCTTGAACCTGTAGTTCGTAGTTTCCTTGATATAAATCAGAAGATCATCATAGCTCTTGAAATGCTCGGTGAAGCCGTAGTCATCGCCGGTATATTCGCACGACTCCGTGCTGTGCTCGCGGCACATATAAGGTCGGTGCTCATAGATGGCGCATTTGTTGTCCGGCATTAAAAAATTGCACCGACTGTGGATCATGATGTACCAGTCTTTCCGGTAGATATAAAACGAAACGTTTTCATGGGCGATCTTCCACAATAAACTTTCATAATCCCGCCGGTCTTCAGGTTCATCAATCCCAAACGCGAAATAATTACAACAATAAGCCGGAAGGCATTTTTCACATTGATGGGTGTCATCCCGTTTGCTCTTTGTCTTTGCCATGGATGGGTCCTTGCTAGGTTAAGAATAAAATATGAAGAAAAGCGAATCTGATGTTTCGGAAGATTCAACCAGCGGCTATTTTGCCTGCTTGACTTCGCAGAGTCAACCCACTAGCGTAGGGCCAGCTGGTAATAGCGCTCTCTGGCGAACAAGACTTGAATGGTTCTAAACATTTGTCCATGTTACCGATTTTCACAAATACATCCTATGTCCGCCGCGCCTTCCTGGTAAGCCTGTTTTTGGCCTTGACGGGGTTGATCTATTTCAATTCTCTGAAAAATGGTTTTGTGTTCGATGACCAGCATTACATCGTCAAAAACCATTTAATCAAGGTCCTGGACAGCCAGGGATTGTGGAATATGTTTTCCTCATTTTATATGTGGGACTACCTTCCCTTGACTCTACTTTCCCTGAGCTTTGATTATTGGCTTTATGGTCTGAATCCAGCTGGATACCATTTCTCCAATACCCTGCTTCATTTCATAAATTCCCTTTTGGTTTATCAACTGGTTCTTCAGATTACCAGGTCGGGAAGGGTCGCTTTATGGGCTTCATTAATCTTTCTGGTGCATCCGTTACAGGTGGAAAGCGTGGCCTGGATTTCAGAGCGCAAAAACCTGTTATCTTTTTTCTTTTTTTCTTTTTCGTTTCTAACTTATTTACGTGGAGGAACGCGGTTCCTTTCCCTGTTTTTATTTTTTCTCGCCTGTCTCGCAAAAACTTCGGTGGTGATCCTCCCTCTCTTGCTGGTCCTTTGCGACATTTCATTTGCCGGCAAACCTATTAAAAGCATCCTGGTGGACAAGGTTTATTATTTTTTAATTTCCCTGGGGGTCATGATACTGACGCTGTTATCGCATTCGAGCGGGGGAACTCTACGCGAACATCCGGACCAAAATCCCATCAATACGGTTTTCAGTATGATGGTGGTTTTTAAGGAATACATAATAAAAATATTGTTCCCCATCAATTTGAATATCTGGTATCCCGATCAGGTTTATAAAAGTTTGATGGAGCCGCAGGTTCTGATTTCGGTTTCTGTGATAGCAGGTTATGTATGGCTGGTACGATGGAGCTATTCAAACCAGAGAGTGATATTTTTTGGCTTGGTCTGGTTTCTCATTGCATTGCTTCCGGTTTCCCACATCATTCCTTTTCCACAAATGATGGCCGACCGATTTCTTTATATTCCTATGCTGGGATTATTGATAGTCATGGTGTCAATGCCCAAAAGGGTGATGGGTTTTTTGGGGCTGTCGGTTATTTTGCTGTTTAGTTTATTAAGTATCAGCAGGAATTATGTCTATCAGGATGATTTCCATTTGTGGCAGGACAGTGTTTCGAAGAACTCGCACCACACCCGTTCAATGATGTTCCTCGGGCTTTCTTATTGGGGGAAGGGGGATCTGGACCGGGCACTGGAGATATTAAAACAGGCTACAATTCTGGAACCTGAAAATAATAGGGCCGTTCTCTATCGCGCTCATATTTATGCGGAACGGGAAGAGTGGAGTCAGGCGGAGTCTCTCTATCGGGAACTGGTTCAGAGGAGTCCGGAAAAGCCCAAATACTACACTCATCTGGCGGTTTTTCTGGGAAATCGAGACCAGATAAAAGAAAGCCTCGATTTATTAAATCAGGCTTTGGAGCGAGACCCCGGTTATGCGCTGGCCCATTTTAATCGGGCCGTTTTTCTGGATAGGGCTGGAGATTCGGGTGGGGCGTTCAGAGCTTATCAAAAGGCGGTAGCCCTCGAACCGGAATCGGCTCACTATCAGTATATTCTGGGTATGTTCTATATGAAACGGACCGACCAGCCCGAGTTGGGTCGCAACCATCTCAACTTAAGCCTTCGCCTTAATCCCGACCAACGTTCGGCTATCCGGCAAACGCTCCTTCAGGCGGGGTCAGCATTGCCCAAATAGCGAATAAAAAACGAATAAAGGCGGGGCAATAAAGGCACATGGGTTTTGCTGGAATTTCTTATGCTACTGCGATTGGTGGGGCTGGATGTCCGCCTATTGGGGCGGGGCGCTGGTTTGCGTCGTATAGAAAAACTGCTGGATAAAAGGAGTTGACAAAAAGGGGAGAACTGGATACAGTGGATGAGCTTTAAAAGCTCCCAGACAAAAATCCCTTATAAAACCAATCAATTATCCAGCTAAATTTTTTCGTGCTTTCGCCGCTAATCAAATAGAACAAACTCACACTATAAAACTATTATCGAATCTTCCCCGTCTTTGACCTTGAGCCCCATTCCAAAGGCGTGACACTTATGAGAACAAATCATTCCTAATTTCCCTCAAAGAAGCTACAAACCATGACCCAAATGAACATAGAAGAACTCAAGTCTAAAACCATATCCGAACTCACAAATATTGCCAAAGATCTGAAGATTCAAGGCCACAGCGGGCTTAGAAAGCAGGACCTGATATTCAGGATTCTGGAAGCCAAGACTGAAAAGGACGGCCTGATGTTTGGCCAGGGGGTGCTGGAGATTCTCCCTGACGGATTCGGTTTTCTGCGGGCGCCGACTTACAACTATCTTCCGGGTCCAGATGATATTTACGTGTCACCGTCCCAGATTCGCAAGTTTGATATGCGTACGGGCGATACCATTTCCGGCCAGATTCGTCCGCCCAAGGATAGCGAGCGTTATTTTGCTCTGTTGAAGGTGGAGGCGATCAACTTTGAGAATCCGGAAAAGACCAAGGACAAAATTTTATTCGACAACCTGACACCGTTGTACCCCGAAGAACGGATTCGACTGGAGACACCGGGTGGCAAGGACTACAGTGCCCGGGTGATGGACCTGATGACCCCCATTGGCAAAGGCCAGCGTGGGTTGATTGTGGCACCACCCAGAACCGGGAAAACCATGTTGTTGCAATCCATTGCCAACAGCATCAGCACGAACTTTCCGGAAATTGCGTTGATCGTTCTGCTCATTGATGAGCGTCCGGAGGAAGTGACCGATATGGAACGTTCCGTCAAGGGCGAGGTCATCAGTTCTACTTTTGACGAGCCGGCGCAAAGGCATGTGCAGGTGGCGGAAATGGTAATCGAAAAGGCCAAACGTCTGGTTGAGCACAAGAAGGATGTGGTGATCCTCCTGGACAGTATTACGCGTCTGGCCAGAGCTTATAATGCTATTGTTCCTCCCAGTGGGAAGGTATTGTCGGGTGGTGTGGATTCCAATGCCCTGCAAAGGCCCAAGCGGTTTTTTGGTGCCGCCAGGAACCTTGAAGAAGGGGGAAGCCTGACCATTCTCGCTACGGCACTCATCGATACGGGAAGCCGTATGGATGATGTTATTTTTGAAGAATTCAAGGGAACAGGTAACATGGAAATCGTCCTCGACCGCAAACTGGCAGACAAGAGAACTTTTCCTTCCATCGACATCAACAAATCAGGAACTCGAAAAGAAGAGCTTTTGCTTCCCGAGGAAGACCTCCAGCGTGTGTGGTTGTTGAGAAAGGTTTTGATCCCGATGGGCATCCATGATACGATGGACCTTCTCCTGCAAAAGATAAAAGAAACGAAAACTAACGCCGAGTTTTTAGCGGCTATGAACTCTTAATGGTGACTCAATGAAAAGCGACATTCATCCTGAATATTATGAAACCACAGTGCGGTGTGCATGTGGAAGCGAAGTGCAGACCCGTACAACCCTGAAAGACCTTCATGTGGAGATCTGTTCCCAGTGCCATCCTTTTTTCACAGGAAAACAGAAGCTCATGGATACCGCTGGTCGCATTGAAAAATTCAAACGCAAATACGCCAAGGCAATGCCAGCGGGTACGCAGGACGCAGCCAGTCCAGAGTAAACCCGTTCATCTTTTTTCCTTTCCCTGATCCCACAGGGTATTTTCTAGAAACCATCCATGT
>JABIAY010000006.1 GCA_018653085.1 Nitrospina sp. | reverse complement strand
AATAACCACGATCTGTAACCTGAGAAACCGCATCCCTCTTAAACTCTTCTGCGTAACGTATTCCTTTGGGCATCATAAACTCCTTGTTTTGGTATTCCATTTTTACCTTACAAGGTGTCTATAAATCTAGGGGCGTATCACGGCTTGATTCTTGTTGTAGGGCCTACCGGGTCAGGAAAAACCACCACCCTCCATTCCATTTTGGGTTATATCAACAAACCAGAAAGAAAAATCTGGACGGCTGAAGATCCAGTAGAAATCACCCAGAAAGGTCTCCGACAAGTCCAGATGCTCAACAAAATCGGACTCGACTTTGCCCGCGCCATGAAATCATTTTTGCGGGGCGACCCGGATGTCATCATGGTCGGTGAAATGCGCGATGCGGAAACCTGTGCCATTGGCCTGGAAGCTTCTCTCACCGGGCATCTGGTCTTCAGCACCCTGCACACCAACTCTGCGCCAGAGACCATTACCCGGCTTTTGGATATGGGGATGAATCCGCTTAACTTTGCTGATGCCCTGCTCCTTATTGTCGCGCAAAGGCTGGTTCGCACTCTTTGCAAGAAATGCAAGGAAGACTACCATCCTGACCGAGAAGAGTTCGATGCCCTCGTCAAGGAATATGGGGATGGCTTTGAAAAACTGAACATTGAATATTCCGATGACTTGATCTTGAAAAAACCTGTGGGATGCCCAAACTGTGGTGATACCGGTTATGCGGGGCGTACCGGATTACACGAGTGCCTTGAAGGCACCGACGAGGTTAAAAGAATGGTCATGAAACAATCCCTGGTCGAAGAGTTGCGCAAACAGGCCCTTAAAGATGGGATGACGACCCTCAAACAGGATGGAATCTATAAAGTATTTAAAGGGGATTGCGACTTGAAACAAGTCATGGCCGTCTGTATCGTCTAAAATTTTTTAGCAGCTGTTTTTTCAAGAATGAGTGGAAACAGGATGTTCTTCACTCCACTCCTTTATTTTTTTCAGAGCGTTTGTTGCTATCTTCTGATTCCTCAGCTTTTTGTCGCGAATCCGCATGCCCTGAACCCAGAACAGACCAAAATTAATATTCATAGGCTGGAACCCTTTGCTCCTTGATGCAGTCAAATAATTTATCAGAGCACCCAGGGCGGTATCAGCAGGAGGGGGAGTGTAGGGACTTCCCGTTATTTTCGCCACCGCACTCAAACCCGCTAACAGTCCCATCGCGGAGGATTCGACATATCCTTCCACACCGGTAACTTGACCGGCAAAATAAGTTCCGGGGTGACTCTTTAATTCCAGTTCACTATTCAAAAGACTTGGGGAATTGATATAAGTATTTCGATGAATGGCCCCAAAGCGGAAAAACTCGGCATTTTCCAAACCGGGAATCATCGAAAAAACCCTTTTCTGTTCTGGATAAGTGAGTTTGGTTTGGAATCCAACCAGATTATAGGCAGAACTTTCCCGATTTTCCCGGCGCAATTGCACTACGGCATGAGCCATTCTGCCGGTTTTAGGATCGGGCAAACCTACCGGCTTTAACGGACCGAATGCCAAAGTACGGTCTCCCCTGTCGGCCAGCTCTTCAACAGGCATGCACCCCTCAAAATAAATCGGCTTCTCAAAAGAGGCAAAGGGAACCTTTTCCGATGCCTTCAATTCCCGGACAAATTCATAATACTGCTCCGCATTCATAGGACAGTTCAGATAATCCGCATCTCCCTTGTCATAACGCGAGGCGAAAAACGCTTTGTCATAATCAATAGAGTTCGCATCAACTATGGGAGACAACGCATCATAGAAATAAAGATATTCCTGACCAATTAATTTTGAAATTTGTTCCGACAGTCGAGGTGAGGTCAAAGGCCCGGTGGCAATAATGACCGGTCCTTCTTGAGGAATTTCTACAACCTCTTCACGCTTGAAAGTAATGTTGGGGTGATTGGATAACTTTGAGGTAATCTCTTGTGAAAACAGATCCCGGTCAACAGCCAAAGCAGAACCAGCCGGAACGGAGTTTTTATCTCCAGAGGCGATAACAATAGATTTTAAACTGCGGAGCTCTTCTTTAAGGATAAACGGCGCGGAAGGAGCCAGATTGTTTCCCAGGGAATTACTGCAAACAAGTTCGGCGCAATTATCGGTTTTATGCGCAGGGGTACGGGTCGCTGGCCGCATTTCATACAAAACAACCTGCACTCCCCGTTCTGCCGCCTGCCAGGCCGCTTCAGACCCCGCAAGCCCTGCTCCGATAACTGTTAAAAAATCCTTCACAACCGATCAAGCCGCGGCATTGGTTTTTTTGAACCCGCAATTGGGACAAAGCACAGAAGGATCTTCATTCTTTTTCCACTTCTCAACTAGAAAGGGGTTCTTACATTCCGGGCAAGCCTCGCCAACGGGTTTGTCCCATGATGTGAACTTGCAATCAGGATATTTCGTACAGCCATAAAAAGTTCTTCCCTTTTTAGACCGGCGTGGAGCAATCTCGCCCTCACAGGTTTCCTCAGGACAGGCAATGCCAAGTCCAATCGCTTTGGTGAATTTGCACTCCGGATAATTGGAACAAGCAATGAATTTACCAAAACGTCCCCTTTTCATGATCAACGGCGACTCGCATTTATCGCAATTGCCTTCCACTTCATCGGCTTTGGCCCCGCCATCCGCATCTCCTTTTTCTCCAAGATCCCGGGTATTTTTGCACTCGGGATAACCCGTACACGCCATGAATTTGCCAAATCGCCCCCATTTAATAATCATGGGCTGATCACATTTTTCACAGACCTCATCGGTTTCTTCCACCTGGGCTTTAAAGTCCTTCATCTTTTCTTCGGCCTTTTCCAAGTCTACTTTGAAAGGAGTATAAAAAGATCGCAGGGCATCGACCCACTCGAGCTTTCCTGCTTCAATGTCGTCTAACTGTTCCTCCATTTTTGCGGTAAACTCCGTGGTCATGATATCCGGGAAGTTTTCAACCAAAAGATCATTGATCATAAATCCAAGTTCAACAGGTTGCAGGCGTCGTTCCACATTTTGAATATAGTCCCTGTCTTTAATCACACTGATGGTTGCCGCATAAGTACTAGGCCTCCCGACCCCTTTATCTTCCAGCTCCTTAACCAGCATCGCCTCAGAAAAACGGGCGGGGGGCTGAGTAAAATGTTGCTCGGGAAGTATTTCGTGGACTTTTAATACTTCACCCTTTTCCAAGGAGGGAAGCAGGCGATCATCCCCTTTGCCTTCCGGTTTCGATTCATTACTCGTGTCATCATCCTGGCTCTCAACGTAGACTTTCATGAAACCCGCAAACTTCAATATCGAACCGTTACTGCGAAACAGATAATTTCCCGACTGAATATCAAATTGAGTGGTGTCCAAAACAGCCGGAACCATCTGACAAGAAACAAAACGCGACCAAATTAATTGATAAAGCCGGAACGAGTCCTTTTCCAGATGATCCTTGAGAGTATTCGGCTCCAACTGAACATCCGTAGGGCGGATCGCCTCATGCGCCTCTTGCGCCGACTTCTTACTTTTATATGTATTGGGTTTTGCGGGCAGGTATTCCTTGCCGTACTTTTCCGGCACGAACGCCCGGACTTCTTCGAGAGCCTGGTCCGACAATCTTACCGAGTCAGTACGCATATAAGTGATAAGACCAACGGTTCCCTTTTTCCCCAGTGTAATTCCCTCATACAACCGCTGTGCAAGCATCATGGTCTTTTTGGGAGAAAAATTCAGTTTTCGGGATGCTTCCTGCTGAAGAGTACTGGTGATAAAAGGAGCGCTCGGATTTCTCTTTCTTTCTTTTTTGACAATATTTTCCAGAACGGGGCTGGCCCCCTCCAAACTCTTGAGAATTTTGTCTGCCTCGTCTTTATTGGCAACCTCAGCTTTATCGCCGTCAATTTTAAACAGTTTGGCCTGAAATTGAGGTTTCTGACTGCCCTCCAACTCCAGCGTAATCGACCAGTACTCCCGAGGCTTGAAGGCTAGAATCTCACGTTCTCTTTCACAAACAATACGCAAAGCAACAGACTGCACACGACCCGCACTCAACCCACGATGAACTTTTTTCCATAAAAGGGGGCTGATTTTATATCCCACCAGCCGGTCCAGAATTCTACGTGCCTGTTGCGCGTTTACACGATTGAGATTAAGCTCGGTAGGATTTTTAATAGCTTCCAGAACCGCCTTTTTAGTAATTTCGTTAAACGCGACCCTGTAAATTTTACCCTTGGTAAAGCGTGCTACCTCATTGCCGATATGGTGGGCAATCGCCTCCCCTTCACGATCCGGATCCGGTGCGAGATAAATCGTGTCACACTTCTTGGCGGCGGTTTTCAGTTCCTGGAGTATTTTCCCTTTTCCCCGGATGGTGATGTACTCCGGAGCAAAGTCATTCTCGATATCAACTCCAAGCTTTTTCTTGGGAAGATCCTTGAGGTGACCCACCGAGGCCTTAATAATAAAATTTTTGCCCACTATTTTTTTAAGCGTATTAACTTTAGTAGGGGACTCCACGATCAACAACGATTTACTCACCGCTTTAGCTACCGATTTAGCCATATTTCCTCACTAGTTGTGTTCATCACCGCAATTAGAAATATACATTTTTCCACTCAATTGTCGAACCAGACCTCGTAATTCCAGTTGCAACAGTGTAGCCGAAACTTGTGCGGGAGACAAATTGCTGTTTTCAATCAAATTATCTATGTGTCTGCTTTCCAAAGACAATAGCGAGAAAATCTTTTTTTCCTCGTCATTATCCAGTTTGACTTTAGGTTCCTCAGTTGCAACTTTAGCCTTTAAGCTTTCACCCAATGCCGGCAATAATTCTTCAAGCACGGCTTCCGCGCTATCGACCAACTTTGCACCCGACTTGATCAGGCTATTGGTTCCTTTGCTTTTGGGAGAGGTCACATTTCCGGGAACCGCGAAAACTTCCCTGCCCTGCTCCAAAGCAAAATCTGCGGTGATCAAGGCACCGCTTTTTTCAGCCGCCTCAACAACCACCGTTCCCAAAGCCAAACCACTGAGTATCCTGTTTCTTGCCGGGAAATTGTTCCGATCCGGTCGCATGAAAACAGGGAATTCAGATAAAATCGCACCCTGCTCGGCGATTTGTTTTCTCAAATTGATATTCTCCGGTGGATACGTATGCCCCAAACCACAACCAAAAACAGCAATCGTATCGGCACCGGCAGACAAAGCGGCCTTGTGGGCCAATGTATCAATCCCCCTGGCCAAGCCGCTGATTATACTAAATCCTGCGGAAGCCAGTTTCAAGCAAAGTCTTTCCGCCACCAGCTTTCCATATTCAGAAGGGGTACGCGTTCCCACCACCGCTAAAGGCAGGGTGATGGAGTTTAAAGGCTTTCCTTTTATATATAAAATTGGCGGCGGGTCATAAATGGATTTCAGTAAGGGTGAATATTCCTCACTTTCGAGTGTTAAAATCCGCACTCCCTCTTTCTCAGCCAGCCTCAATTCGCGCTCGGCGGAAGAATCGACATCAAAACGCTTGATTTCGCCCACTACCTTGTCGCCAATCCCCTGGATTCCCAGTAGATCGTTTCTCGATGCGGAAAACACCGCCTGCGGTGACCCCAACCTCTGCACAAGACGGTGAAACAGGGTCCGGCCAACCCCGACAACCATGTTTAAGGCCAGCCAATACTTCAGGGTTTCCCTGTCCATGAGGCTTTTACCCGATTTAAATCTGCAACAGCCAGGTTAAAGTTGTAAACCGAATCATAATAGCCACTCAGCACTCGGGTATATATAATGAGCGCTTCAAATAAATCTGCTGGTTCCCCAATACCAAAATCGTAGTTTGCCACTTCACTCACCAGCAAAGCTCGTGTAATTTTGCGGTTTTTTCGGGCAAGATTCAGTTTCTCTCTGGTTTCCACAGCTTTTAAATAACCGGTCTTGAGTGCCAGCTCATTACCCGTTGTTCTCTTTAGATCAAAAACCAGCCCGGATACAGTAAACCATTTCTCATAATTATTAAATTTAAAATCGACCGGTTCGATATCAGGGTCGGGCATTTCTCCATGAGTCGAATAGCTATCCTTAAAAATCGAAACCAGAAACAATCGCGCAACCTTTACTTCACTTTCCAACTCGATTATATCGTTCAAGGTCCCGGCAAGGCCCAGCTTAAGCTTTGTAATGGCTGATTGGCTGACGTCCTCCTCTCCGGAATCAAATTTTTCTTCCGCTTTGGTGACAGCCTTTTCAAAATGGCCCTGCACTTCTTTTAATATCTCAAGTTTCTGCGCTTTGCTTTGAACCTGGTAGTAATATTTTCGGACTTGATATTCTTTATCGGCCAAAAATGCCAAGTCTTCACCCTCATAAAGAGACCGCATATCTGCAACCGCTTTTTGCAAACCAGGCAGTGGCTCCAATCCCCCAGCCATCAAACTGGAAAGAAAAAGGGTATACGTCGACAATATAACTGCTATATACGTGAGCAATGACTTCATTAAGTGCCTTATCGCATTTTTATACATAAAATACGACCCATAAGTTTTATTCCGATAGAAATATTCAGGGAAAGAGAGCAAAAGAAAAGAAAAAAGGGGTACCAAGCTTCTAAAAAGAAACCTTGATGGCAACCAAGAATGTTCTTTTTATTGGAATATGTCCAGGTAAGGACAGAAGCTCAGCACCCCTAAGATGCTGAAAAGGTATCACACGGCCCTACCTCTGTCAATAATATTATGGATTTAACAAATCTTTGTAACAAAATTTTGACAAATTAATCGTTTAAAATCATATATTTATATATCGATCGCCATTTTACCGACAGGCAGACCACTTAACTCTTTAGTTTTCAACGCATTAATTTTTATTGTTTCTCCAATATTTTGAGCAGCAAAAAGACCGATAATCCCTCCTCTGGGAGGACTAATTAACAGTTTTTAAAGAGGTTGCCACTATATCCCTGAAAAGGGCACTGGGATGAACGTCAGCAGAAAAATGACGCTTGAAACCACGCCCAGGACCTTATGTCGAGTATCCAGTTCCCCCATTTCATCTGCCAAAGGAGCCGTTTTAAAGCCGACCAGTGCTATCATCACCGCCCAAAAAAGCCAACCCATCCAAAAATAACCCAACGGAAATAGCAAAACATAAAAAATACGCCCCAGCAAACTATGTTTGTCCGGAAAAAGCGCAAAGATGATGTGCCCTCCATCCAGTTGGCCGATGGGTATCAGGTTCAAAGCCGTCACAAACATTCCTATCCACCCTGCAAACGCTATAGGGTGAAGATGAATATTCAAGTTCGGGGACTGCGGATTCACCCCCAAAACCAACTCCGCACAAATATTCAGTATCAGGGAACTGCCGAAGTTCACTCCCTCAATACCCAGTACCGGAGATACTTGTGAAAGAGACAGACCAACGATCAATGTCGGCAGAGCTACAATAAAACCCGCAATAGGACCTGCGGAACCGATTTCCATCAGTACCCTGCGGTTGGGAATGACCTGTTTGATCTGAATGAAAGCGCCAAAGGTTCCGGCAATGAAGACGGGTGGAGCGGGAATAAAATAAGGTAACGTTGAGCGCACACCGTTTCTTCTGCTGGCCCAGTAATGCCCAAACTCATGTGCGCCTAAAATTAGCATCAGGCTGACTGAAAACAGAAAGCCTCCCGACAAATAGGTTGTTACGAGAGTTGCGGCAAGCAATAAGGAAAAAAGCCCCCAGTTTTTACTTTTTGGTGATGTGAGTGAATTCACAGATAACGGTTCATCAAGCCGAGATAACTCTTTGCTGGCAGTGAAAAGCTATTGCCCATCGGGTCCAGCGTCACGCTGGTGCCGAGGAGTGTGAGTGAATTCGCGGGCATTTTTACCGGAGTAGTCCGCAACGATTTGGCCGTTGCCATACAGTTTATATTTATAGATAACCAGTCCTTCTAATCCAACTGGACCTCTGGCATGCGTTCTATTTGTGCTGATGCCAATTTCAGCCCCTAGTCCATATCTGAAACCATCGGCAAAACGTGTCGATGCGTTCCACATGACGCTGGCCGAACTGACTTCATTAAGAAACTGCTCCGCCTGTTGCCGGTCATCGGTGATAATCACATCCGTATGCCCGGAACCATGCTTATTGATGAACTTCACCGCCTCCGCAAGGTCCTCTACAATTTTAATAGCTAGCTTAAGATCGTTATACTCCAAATTCCAATCCGCTTCGCAGGCCGGAGAAACCTCTGGCACCACTTTGCAGGTTTTTATGCACCCCACCAGTTCCACCTGCTTTTCCCTGAATTTTGCCACCAAATCAGGCAAAACCTTTGCCGCAGAATCCTCGTGCACCAGCAATGTCTCCATCGCATTGCAAGCCGCAGGATATTGCAACTTGGAGTCCAGACAGATGCGAATGGCCTTATCCAGATCGGCGAATTTATCAATATAGCCGTGGCAAACCCCTTCTGAATGTCCCAGGACAGGGATTCTTGTATTCTCCTGAATATATTTCACGAAAGCATTACTGCCACGGGGAACGATTAAATGAATATATTTGTCTTCCTCAAGCATGTCCGCAACTTCCGCACGTGTCTCAATCATCTGAACAGCAGATTTGGGAACGCCGGGCACTTTGCTCAAAGCTTCCACCAAAAGATTAACGATCACCTTATTGGAGTTCTGCGCCTCTCTTCCTCCCTTCAGGATAACGGCATTGCCCGACTTGAGACATAGAGACGAGATTTGCGGCACCGCATCGGGTCGGGACTCGAAAATCGCACCAATCACTCCGATCGGACAAGTGACCTGCTCGACCACCATGTCCTGATCCATCTCCATGACACTTTTAACCTTTCCTACCGGGTCTTCCAATGACACCACGCTACGAATACCCTTAGCCATGCCGCGAACTTTTTCCTCATTCAAGGCCAGCCGGGCAATCAAGGCTTTGGCAATGCCCTCACTTTCCGCAAACTCCAGATCCTTTTTGTTCGCCGACAAAATGGCATCGCAATTCTGCTCCAGAGCATCTGCCATCAAGCCCAATGCCTGATTTTTTAAGTCAGTGGAAAGATGCGCCAGAACCAATGCCGCAGTATTGGCGTTTTTCGCTATTTCAGAAACGTTCATATCTGCTCAAATACCCTTCTTCATTATTTCACTTATATTGAAATAGGATTATAACCCCCCTAGCCCCCCTTGTCAGGGGGGAATTTTTTTAAGCCTCCCCCTGACAAGGGGGATTGAGGGGGTTGCTTTTTATTCTCTAAAAAAAACACACTGGTCGCTGACCGTAGAGGCAACTGGGCAGGAGCTTGGTCGCGCCGAGATAACTCTTTGCCAGCAATAAAAAGTTATTGCACACTGGCCCCACGCCTAGTGGCGCTGGCTAGCGGTAGATGATTTGCGTTTTGCCTTTGCGGTTGGCTTTGAAGGCCGCCATTGTTGTGGCTTCGCCTAACAGGTTCAGCACCAGATCCAGAACTTTTAATTGCGGAAAGTTTTGTGACTCGATCAAAGCGATGGCCCCTTGATCGGTGATGCTATTCTGTCCCAGATATAACAGTTCCAAATCAGGAAAGTTTTGCGAACTGGCAAACGCCTCGGCCCCGCCATCACCAATTTCGTTGCGAAACAAATTCAAGGTCAACAATTGCGGAAACCCCTCAGAGGAGGCAAGCATTTCGGCCCCATCCGGACTGATCAAATTATCGTTCAGCATGAGCGTCTTCAGAGCAGCAAAATTTTTGGAACCCACCATCAGTTCGATGCCGTCATCACTGATTTCGTTTTTCCACAACTTTAAGGATTCCAATTGCCGAAGGTAAGGCGATTCCGAAATGGCTTTCAACCCTAAGTCCCCTAGCAGATTGCCCCATAGATCCAGATGTTTCAATCCAGCCAGATGCGGGGACTTGGCAAGCGCCTTCATACCCCGGGCTTTAATATTGTTTCCCTGTAGGTAAAGAGTGGTGATTTTGGCAAGGGACTCCATCCCCGCCAGTTGTTTTGCTCCCGAGGTGCCGATTCTCAATCCGCTGAGGTCGAGAGTCTTACCATCCTGGCTGGTGCGCTTGGCAACCAACGCAGAAATATCTTCTGCCCCGCTCAATGAAGGAACTGCCAAAAGAAAAAGCAGGAGACAAATAGTAGAAGTTTTCATAGCGTGGATTTTACTGGCTTTGATGGTCAACGCCCAACACCTTCGGTGTTTTCAATTATTTTACGCAGACGTTTGGCTAAAACTTTAACGATAACCAGCAAAGCTCCAGGATTGGTGCGCACAATGGACTCGATATTCCCATCCTTGAACAACTTCGTCGCACTGGAATCCTGATTGGCAGTGATGGTCGCGGCGCGGGGTCGGTTGTCGATCAAACCGAGTTCGCCAAAAATCTCATTGGGACCGATTTGCGCTATTTTTTTTATCGTACCGTCTGAAAGAGTCTTCGTAACATGAAACCCACCCGTATCCACAAGGTAGCAGGTAGTATTATTATCCCCTGCCCTGATCACTACTTCACCCTTTTTGAAAAATTTTTTACTCAATTTTTCTCCTTAAGAATAAGAATTAGGAAGCAAGCCACGGGAACAGGACACACAAATCCGGGTCAGGTTATCAGATACTTGAAGAGGGTGTAAATGATTATTAAAGGGGTCTGTAAAACAGAAAACCTGAAAACACCTGAATTTGGGGGGCTAATTCGCTAAATACGGGCAAGCATAATGTAAGCAGTAGTTTCAGCCGATAAAACAAGGGAAAGATCAATGCACCTATTTCAGGGAGGAAAACCGTGCAGACCACTTACCCAAAAAGAAAACCGTCTAAACCTGCGTCCCATTATGTCCTGACGTTCACTCTGCTGGCAGTCATGATGTTGGCCATCAATGTCCTGTACAGCATGGCATTTCCGGATCCATTGGGAGAAAAAATTCAAAGCCATATCGCGAAATTCCACCAACCGACCCCATGAAGGAAATAAAGTTTCCGCTAGAACGCTAATAAAATATTTTTTATTTCCAAAAGTTTTGTAAATTCGTCAACCCTCTCATACCCCCTTCATTAGGGGGGTTGTCAAGCTAGGTCCAACAGGCGCATACTATCTCTCATTGGAAATTAATTCTTTCTCTATTTGCGTATGGATCCACAACAAAAAATATCCGCTTTTAAGCAGATCTCTTTCTCAAAATTCCTTCAAGAGGATGAATTGTGGTATCTCCTGGCTACCTGCGAGACTGTTTCGCTAGAAACCGGACAAATCCTTTTTGAGGAAAACTCATTTAAAGAAAGCATGTTCATCGTTCTTTGCGGAACACTGGAAGTGTACAAACAGTACAAGCACATTGCTTTCAGGGGGGTCGGCGATTTTTTTGGTGAAATGTCACTGCTGGAACCCAAGCCCCGCTCTACCAGCATCAGAGCAACTACCGATGCGGTATTACTGGAAATCGATAGAGACATTTTTGATAATCTCATAGGTTCCAACCCAAAAATTATTTGGGATATTTCCAAAACTCTGACACAAAGAGAACGTGAAAATCTCGATTCCATTGATTCCGGCTACCGGGAGTTGAAACGGAGTGAAGAAAAGTATCGTCATATCGTGAATTTGGTATCCGACCTGATTATCCAAGTCAATCCTAATGGGGCCATTGAGTTCGTTAATGAGTCGGCCCGGCTCCTGGGGTATGAGGTGAAAGAATTGACCGGCAAACCTTTTGCTGAAATTTATGATGGCCAATTGGATGACAAGAGAAAACGCCATGTTTTGACCCGGAGAACCGGACTTCGTGCGCCAACCGATATGGAGTTCTCCCTCAAGGTCGATCCTCTTTCCAGCCTGCACGGTCTTATGCCCAGTATGTCTTTCATGGTCAGTGCATCAGGAATGTGGAGTGTTCCCCAGGAAATGGTTTTGGAAAAGGATAGCCAAAAAGAATTTCTGGGGACATTGCTGATCGCCCGGACTGAAAAGATGGATCTTCAAATGTAGATTTCTGAATGCGTCCTACACAAATTTTCTTCCCACCATCATATCTGCAGCTATACCCGCCTTTATTTCTTCCCATACTTCTCCATCCATTCTCTTGCCGGTTTCTACGTTTTAGCGATCAGGTCGCCAGTCATTTTCTTCTCGATGATTTCCCATCTGTTGCCCCATCCTTTCTGTTACTTGAGTAGAAATGCCCCCCCGACTAGGGGATTGTAAATACTTACCGCCTTTGCTATCCTTACCTTGGTAACCTGTCCCACCTACCATTACGGAGAAACAATGGGTGAGAAGCAAATTTATCGCGAAGGGGGAGTCATCATCCGTGAGGGCTCTTACCAGCGGGATGCCTACATCATCAAAAGAGGACGAGTAGAAGTTTCCCGGCGAGATGGAAAAGGAAACAAAATGGTCCTGGCAATCCGTGGCAAAAATGAAATTATCGGAGAAATGACCCTCTTGGATGGTGGTGGAACCCGTTGCGCCACCATTACCGCTTTGGAGGAGTGCGAACTCGAAGTTTTAAAATATGACGATTTCAAGGGTCTTCCGGATTCCAACCCCGGGGTGAAAGCTATTAGAAAGATTATGGACGAGAGAAGAAAGATTATAGTAGAGGGGGAAAAAGCTGGAACTTCCCCAACATAAGCAATTCCTCAATCAATCCGGCGAAAGTCGGCTTTTTATTTACTCCATAGAATTAAATCCCGTTCCAAGCCCAGATCCGATTGTCATCTGAAGTGGTATCAGAACCTAGAATCAGGCCAATAAATACTTGAAGATGGTATAAATGATTTTTGTGCCTGCCTTGATGGTGCCGGAAAAAGTTCCGGTGATTTTGGACACCCCTACCCTCTCCCTGTATTCCACCGGAATCTCCAGGATTCGCAATCCTTTTTTGACCGCTTTGATTGGCAGCAATCGGCCAATAGCGAACATTTACCATCTTTAGACTTCTTTATCATCACTTTTGATTTGGATTAAATCCTTTTTGTATTTTTCATACTCTAAACCCTAGAAAGTAGAACCATAAATTTATCAAATAAAAAGCCCTCCTTTCTTGAGGTACGGTTAAAATCCCGAACACTAAAGAAGAGGCCAATAAAGAGGTTGAAAGAATAGATTGAATTCCTAACTGATATTGGGAGAATACAGATGGTAAGGTCAACTGAGACAATGGATGCACCAATCCGCCGGCACTTCAACTTCGATAACAGCTTCGCCCACAGCCTTGAAGGATTTTTCACGTTCTGCCAAGCAGAACCTGCCGTCGCCCCGAAAATGCTGCAGTTCAACCATGCGCTGGCTGAAGAGCTTGGCCTTGATCCCGTCGCTCTCGATTCGGATGCAGGTTTGGCGATTTTTTCCGGCAACACAGCGCCCGAAGGTTCGGAACCGCTGGCCCAGGCTTATGCCGAGCACCAGTTTGGCGGATTCTCACCGCAACTGGGGGATGGGCGCGCGCTTCTCCTCGGTGAAGTAATCGACACCCAACAACGACGCCGCGATATCCAGTTGAAAGGATCAGGCCGCACCCCGTTCTCCCGCGGTGGAGATGGCAAGGCGGCTCTTGGCCCGGTTTTACGTGAATATCTGATCGGTGAGGGAATGCATGCGCTCGGTATCCCGACGACACGTGCCCTGGCGGCCGTTACCACCGGGAAGGACGTCTATCGGGAAACCAGACTGCCCGGTGCTATTCTCACCCGAGTTGCGGCGAGCCACATCCGCGTCGGGACCTTCCAGTATGGAGCCACGCGCGGTGACGTCGAAAAAGTCCGTAAACTCGCCGATTATGCCATTGCCCGTCACTATCCCGACACAGCCGAGGCGGAAAATCCCTATCTGGCATTCTTCGCGGCCGTCGCCGATGCCCAGGCCGCCCTGGTGGCACGCTGGATGAATATCGGTTTCATCCACGGAGTGATGAACACCGACAACACGACGATCTCTGGCGAGACCATCGATTACGGGCCCTGCGCTTTTATGGACCGCTATGCGCCGGGCATGGTGTTCAGCTCGATCGACCAGCACGGCCGCTATGCCTATGCGAACCAGCCGGAGATTCTGATTTGGAACCTGGCCCGGTTAGCGGAAACACTGATCCCGTTTGTCGATCCCAAGCAAGACAGGGCTATCGAATTGCTGACCGAAACGATCGAGTGTATTCAGCCTCTCTATGAGTCTCACTGGCTGGCCGGAATGCGGGCCAAGATCGGTTTGTCGACGGAAGATCCTCACGACCTGAAACTGATCAACGACCTGCTATCGGTGATTGAAGAAGGACATGCAGATTTCACCCTCGTCTTCCGCCGCCTCTCTCAAGTCTTGCGGGGTGATAACGACACAGTACGAAACCTGTTTAAAAAACCTGATGCCTTCGATGTCTGGGCGCAGCGTTGGCAAAAGCGCCTGGAACAAGATGGAGTTGCAAGGGAGACTAGCGCGCAGGCGATGGACCGGGTCAATCCGATCTATATTCCGCGGAACCATAAGGTCGAAGAAGCCCTTGCCGCCGCAGTCGATCAGGAAGACATGATGCCCTTCTCAAAGCTGCTGGCCGTTTTAAGCCATCCCTTCGACGAGGTCGCGGGAAACGAGGCCTATTCCGAGCCGGCTCCGGTTACCAACATACCCTACCAGACGTTCTGCGGGACCTAATGGTTGACGCCGGATCCAATAAGGGCAGGATGATTGAATTTTAAAGGGGTTCACTTATAGTCACTAGTGGACTTGCCCCCTTCACTGTTGCTCCTCCTGATCCTGATAGGATAGGCTAACCTCTTCACCCACCAGCCCGTTTGGCCTTCACGCCTTGCTTCTTCAAATAGTCAAGTATACGTTCAATATGGTCGCCTTGGATCTCGATGACGCCTTCTTTGACCGTACCACCGGCACCACACATCGCTTTGAGCTTCTTGCCCATCAATGCCGCAGTATCCATATCGAGCCCTTTAATCAACGTGACACCTTTACCTTTTCTACCCTTGGTCTCACGGGAGACTCGTACGTTACCATCACCGGGCGGTGATGTCTGTTTGCGACAGGTGCATTGTTTAACAGGATTACTACAGCCGGAACAGATTCTACCTTGTTCAGTGGAGTAGACAACTCGATCTTGGGAGAGGTTGGATTTCATCTCAGGCTTTCTTAACAAATTTCGACTTTAACATCATTGCTACTTCTGGGAATTCAGTTACAGTCAGAAAAAATAGGGATTCGGACTTGGCTGGGATGATCATTTAAAATTAACGTCCTCTAAAATACAAGCTTAAACCATAAAAGCTCTACAACTAGCCTCGTCTTTTTTTCCGACGGTCTGTTCTTTAGGACCATGAGAAAAAATATCAATAGCTCTTGACGGACTAGGCCATCGATCCCATCCGCAGATGGGGCATAAGAGTTTGATTAAGCATCGATTAAAATGATTATTTTATGAATTCCTGCCTAAATATTTTCCCGGAAAACCAAAGGAGTAAATTCAAGCTCCAAGAGGATAACGGACTCACCTAAAACCTCTATTTTTTGGACTTTTTTCTTCGTATGGTAATTACATGCAATATATGATAGTAAACAAAATAAATAATTCTAGTGACAGAGGATAATTATGAAAGTATTGATTGTTGAAGATGATGCTCCTTCAAGAAATTTTATGAAAGATACGGTCGAAAGCCAGGGGTTTGAAACATTT
>JABIAY010000028.1 GCA_018653085.1 Nitrospina sp. | reverse complement strand
TTGCTATTGCCTCTTTTACCTTTTTTCAGTACTTTCTTCATGACATGGCCTCCTTAGGTTGGTTTGGGCTTTTATCGCTAAAAACCATTCAAACTTACGTGAGGTCATGTTCTAATTTCAACTAACTTTGGGGCAAACCCCAATCACTTGGCTCTCATAGCGATGGACAAAAATTGTGGATATGATGCTAAGCCGATTCCGAGTTTTGAAAAACCAAAGGAAGAGAAAAAGAAAGAAGACGATATATTTAAAGGTGAAGGATACTAGGGGAAGATAGTTTTTACCCCCCTTACTGGCATATAGGAGTGTTCAAATCCACAACTATTATGTCTTTCAGTTTTAACCAAATGGTTATGTCGTCTTTGCAGGGCATTTAGTTCAACAGAGTCAGCCTTTTTGATGTCTGAAAAGATTGCAAGCGGTATAAATGGCGGAAAGAGGCTCCCTATCAGACCTATTCCAAGGTTGTAGTTTTCAGTGCCTTCAATTTCTGGATAACGTTCCCCAACCTCACTTCTAATAGCCTTCAATTCTGAATCT
Organism: Nitrospina sp.; assembly: GCA_018653085.1. Lineage (GTDB taxonomy): Bacteria > Nitrospinota > Nitrospinia > Nitrospinales > VA-1 > LS-NOB. The sequence goes on along the minus strand of JABIAY010000028.1, from coordinate 10,854 downwards.
ACTTCCTCGCAAGACTTCTTTTCGTCACCTTTTTGAACAATTAGAACAGGATGTGGTTGCCTACCTGCACACCCATTGGAGAACAGCAAAATTACAGCAAGGAAAGGCGCGATTAGAAAAACGAGTCTCTTCATGGGCTACCTCCTTAAGGTCGGATCGCCCAATGCTAAGTCAGGTGGCGGATATTGTCAAATTGGATGGATTGGGATTTGTAAGGAACAAAAAATACCAGAGTGCGTGCATGGTTCCTCAACATCGAAGGAGGAGACGCGAAATTCAACCATTTTCGCAACACACTCTGGCCTGATTGGGAGGCTGCCCTCCCTACGCTTCCTACACTATAAATCTGGTGCCTGTTTCGCTACTTGTCAAGTCAGGCAGAAGGTTATTTCGTTCGTTTGCTAAATTTCCTGACGTAATAGGTGGAAAAATCCCGGATTGAAAGCATACCGATAATTTTGTTATTTTCGCTGACGGCAATATGCCGTATCCCGTGTTCTTCCATAATCAAAAATGTCGCGGCCATTAACTCGTTCGATTCTACGCAAATAATGGGTTGAGACATGACAGCTTCGACTCGAACTTCAATGGGTTTTTTGATTTGAGCAATGACTCTTTGCGATATATCACCTTCGGTCACGATCCCTATATATTTCTCACCTTTTTCAATTAACACGGATCCCTGCCGGGTATCGAACATCGTTTGCGCGGCTTCTGTGGCAGTGGCCTTATTGCTGACGCTGGTTACATCTTTCGTCATGTAAAACCTGACTTCATCATGCGCAGTAGTTCGCCTGTCTTTCAACTCCTCTGGCATAGCTACCCTTTCTATCTCTCCAACCCCAGTTAATAGTTATCCCCGGTATAAATCCAGCTTCTTTTTAAGTCCGCGCACAACCGGAAAAATCAGGAGTGCAAGGATGGCAACCGGAAACCTGTACTTGTTAAAAAATCCCTCCTCGACACGCACACCAACTAACGAATAAATCGCACCCGGCAAATCTTCAGCCGTTAGGTGGATGATGGCATACGCCAAAGCCAACGATATAATTATGACAATATTTTGATTAATAAATTTCATTCTGAAGAACGGCTCGAATACGGGGTCAATGACTGCCCGGAAAAACAGATCTGTGAGTGCATTAAAGCAAGTAGCCACCCAAATATCGTACCGCCAAAATTAGCCATCATATCCGTTGCCGATGAGCTCCTATGGGGTATCACGCCTTGTAGCAGTTCCAGCCCGGCACCCATTAGTAAAAACAATACAGCCACCCGGAGGTATTGCTTACGATGCCTGAGTTGGGCAAACCACCACATCAATAAAGCATAAGCACTGATATGCCCCAGGGAAGTTGCTCTAACCCAGGGTCTTTCCACCCTAACCTCCTCTTCCGAATAAAAGTCAATTTTGCCCGCCTCATTGATAATTATAACGGTCGTTGGTAAACGGGGCCCCACCGTAAAGGAAACAACCAGGCCTACCCAAATCCACCCTGCCAACTTCCAGAATCTAACAAACAAACTTTGTTCCGGTTTTTGGTTCTCACCCGCCACTCACACCCTCCACAGTTTTTCTTTCCGTCATCATACCGGATGGTCCCTGTTCAAAATCATATTTGCGCCGGAAACTAGCGGGGAAACTGCCGGATGTAAGACACAGTCTGCCATATCTGGTTATCTGTAAGGATTTTAAATCCCATCATTCCGGTTCCTTTTGATCCATTCTTGATCACCCAAAACAGTTGACCATCCGGAATATTTTTCATCATGGCCTGACATGAAAAGTCCCTTGGTTTTGGGGTCATACCTCTTGCCATCTTCCCTTTCCCACTACCAAGGATACCGTGACACTGAACACAGGCCAAGGGTTTTGCTCCCTTTGTGTAAAGTTCTTTACCTGCCAAAATATTCTCCGGCGTGGCTTCAAGGGGATTGCTTTGTTTATAAATTTTGCTGGGAGCTTGAGGAGTTTTTCTTTTTTGCACGCAATCGCTTGCCAGGACCAAGGCCGGATAAGCAGCTAAGACTAAAAAAGAAATCATGCCAACCAAATAAATACGTCTGTCAAATAAACCCATATGAACACCTCCATGATAAGTATTCCAAATATAATTTTATTTACTTTTGAGCTTAACCGCGACTGCAAATTCGGCTTTAGCTTGATCCTCCAATCCTAGTTCTAAATAAACCTCACCAAGATGTTTGTGCGGTGCCGCCCAGTGAGCATTGAAGCGAATCGCCAACCGGTACGCCATAACCGCTTCATTCAGCCGCCCCATGGCACGGTAAAGATTGCCCAGGTTGAAATGAAGGCCAAAATATTCAAAATTCTTAGACAGACCCGAAAGGTATTGAGCCTCCGCTTCCTGCATCCGCCCCTGGCGGTAATAAAGCAGGCCCAGGTTGTTGTGCACTTCGATACTATCCGGCTCCTGTGCCAAAGCCCACAAATATTGAGTCTCTGCCTGAGACCATCGCCCCAGATCAAATAAAACCAAGCCGAGATTAAGATGGGATTCGGCAAATTCAGAATTTAGTGCCAGAGCCTTTCTAAATTTTTCCTCGGCGGGTTGCAATCGTCCACGTTTGTATTCTACCAAACCCAATCCATTATAAGCTTCGGCATAAATGGAGTTCACTCTGAGGGCTGTTTGGAATTCTCTTTCAGCATCCGCCAATTTGTTACGGTTCAAATAGTCCGTTCCCAGAAAAAGTCTTGCTCTTGGCAAACGCTCAGGAAAAACCTGCACAGCATGCCGCCAAAGGGTTTCGGTGTTTTTCCAGACTTTGACCTGCTTTTGAGTCAGCCCCATCAAGCCTGCTACCAGGACCACACCGCATGCCCCAATCAAAAATCGGGGAACCGTCGAGTGCCCCAAAGCCCGGACCAACCGAAACAAGCCGAGTCCTGCCAAAACAAAAAAACTGATCGTCGGCAGATAAGTATATCTATCAGCGGCGGCCTGCCCGCCCACCTGAACAATACCCAGAACCGGGACAAGGGAAATCAGATAATATAGCCAGGCTATCAGCCAGAACCATTGTCTTTTTTTGGCCTGCCAGATACAAAATACGGTGACTCCCACAATCAACAACAGAGAGCCGACAAACCACAGGCTCATCGGGGTGAGTTGACTCGGGAAGGGATACAGCGCGGAGAGGTTCATCGGCCACAGGACTTTCAGCGGATAAAAAACAATACTCCTCACTGCATTCAGTCCCCGGTCGGCAAGATCCAGTTGTGCCACGGAAACCATAGCCCCAGCCTGCCGTTGAGCCATCAGGGTCATCAGAGATAGCCCCAGACTCAATAGGAAAAGAGGAATTTTTTCAAGTATGGCCTCGCGGCCAAAACGGCGCAGTGGGTAGATGTCCAACAGCAAAAGAATAACTGGCACGGTTACCGCCATCGGCTTGGATGCCAGGGCACAAAAAAACAAAAGCAACACGCCACCGTAACGGTAGCGCGAAGACCTGGAATCAGGAGCATTGACGTAGGACAGGTAGGCCAGATAACCGGTCAGAACAAAAAATGTGCAGAGCAAATCTTTGCGCTGCGAGACCCACACCACTGACTCCACCCTGAGAGGGTGAAGGCCAAATAAAATCGCCGCCGCCAACCCTGCCCAAAAAATATCAGAGGAAGAGTAATTGGTTTTGGCCAGGGACAACAGACGCTGAAAAAGAACAAACAGCAAAAAAACATTTACACCGTGCCACAAAATACTTGTCAGGTGATGCCCGACCGGATCGGAGCCGAACAGCCTATAATCTAAAGCGTGCGAAAACCAGGTGATCGGATACCAGTTGCCAGTACGAAAACTGGTTGCCATTTGAAACAGTCGCTCACTGTCGAAGGACTGGATCATCCGGTTCTCATACACGAAGCTATCGTCATCCCAACTTAAAAATTCGTTGTTTAACGCGCCACCAAAAGCGATGAACACAAACAAAAGCAAAAGGAAGAAAACTGCCAGGGAAGAAAACGAAGATTGAAATGAAGAAACTCGTTTCATTTGAAGTAGAAATTTAGTGGGCGCACACTGAAAGGACTATGGTTCATACTCTAACCCTTTTTTCCTACCTTGTGTTAGGATTGACGCTCCTAACTACTGTAGTTTCAAAATAGAGCACGCCAGGAGAAATCATGAAAGTAAAAGAACTGATGTCCACAAAATTAATTACCGTCAGCCCTGAGGACAAGCTGGACAGGGTATTCTTTTTATATAATTTCGAGAATATCCGGCACCTGCCGGTGGTGGAAAAGAACAAGCTGGTTGGTATTCTATCAGATCGGGATCTGAAAAAAATTCTAGGCCCAAAAAAAAGCATTATTGAGAAGCCGGATGGCACAACCGTCCAGCTTTCAACCCGCAAGGTTAAAAACATCATGCGGCGGGGGGTCCTAACCATTGAGCCGGAACAACGGGCCGCCGATGCGGCGGCAATTATGGCTAAAAGAAAAATTGGTGCCTTGCCTGTGGTCCACAAAGAAAAACTGGTCGGCATCATCACCGCTACCGATATCCTCAAAGCCTTCGTAAAACTACGAAACGACCTGGACAAATTCGGAAAATAACCGCAATAAAAAACCCGGCTCGCTCATGCGAACCGGGTTTAAAATTTCTATCGCAGTCAGAAAATAGCGTTAAGAAGCACCACCATTTAACTCTATGCCCATTTTCTTATAATCATCTTTGCTCAATCCTTTGGAACTTCCTGAATTGCCGCCACTCGTCTGAACTCCGGCACAACCGGTAACTGCAAACATCAACAACACAGCACACAAAAACATTTTCACTTTCATTTTCTCCTCCAAGTCTCGAAAAAACTGTTATTACTTCTTAATAAACACACCCTAAACAAAACCAGAAGCCGGGCCAGCAATCACTTTTGTAATTTTGCACCCCTTATGTCAATCCTCTAGCCCTAACTATATATTTTTCAGCAATTATGCTACTCTTATAGCACATTATTATAACAGAACAACAGATAATTTCAATCCGTCTTTTGCCGTGAAAGTGGACTTAAACTCATGAAAAACTGGTTCATGCTGTCTCTAATAGGACTCGATCAACCCAATATTGTCGCTCGCCTGGGTGCGGGACTTTGTAAAAATGGTTGCAACCTGGGCGACTCGTCCATGGTCCGACTGGGAAATTATTTCACCATTATGTTGATGATCGAGCATGAGGGCGGCAAGGGTTCACTGGAAACTGTCATCACTTCCATCTGCGAACCCCTCAAACTCAATACCCATTTAGTGGAATTAGAGGATGGAACCCAGCACCATTGCGAGCCGGATGTCAGAATCAGCCTGTTCGCTGATGACCGTATGGGAATTGTGGAAGACGCCACCACCCCACTGGCCCAGGCCGGATTAAATATTCTACATCTCGAATCCAATATTGGGGAAGCTGGCGAATCGCCGGGAACCTACTACATCCATCTCGAAGGCACCGTCTCGAATGGACTGGACACCCTCTATGAAATTCTGGAAAAGCTGGAAAAGGAAAAGGGCATCAAATCCCACTTGATCCCCATCAACGCCCAGATTACCTGACTCTCTAAACGGTAGAGAAAAGTTAAACCAGTTGATCGGCACCACCACCGATAACAAGTTTGCCATCTTCTTCAAGTTTTTTACAAACCGCAATAACCTTCTGCTGGGCTTTTTCAACCTCACTGATTTTTGTCGGCCCGAGGGATTCAAGATCTTCCTTCAGCATCAATGCGGCGCGTTCCGACATATTGGTGAACAGTTTCTCTTTCAGTTCATCGGTCGCTGTTTTCAAACCAATCAAAAGGTCTTCCTGATTGATCTCTTTCATGATCATCTGGATACCGTTGTCATCAATTTTAAGAATATCTTCAAACGTAAAGCGCAGGTTACGAATTTCATTAGCCAAGTCAGGATCGACCTCATCCATGGCGGTCAAGATAGATGTCTCTGTTGTCCGATCAAGCGAACCCATCACCTCTGCCGCGATTTCAACACCACCGAGCTTGTTACCCGAAACCGCACCAGAAGTCCTGAACTCGGACTGCAAAGCTTCATCAAGCTCGCGGATCACGCTGGGCGCAACACGTTCCAGCGTTGCCAAACGATGAACAATTTCCATCCGGTTTTCTTCCGGCAATTCCCGAACCGTCAAACTAGCTACCGGTGGGTCCAGATGCGCTAAAATAATCGCCGCAGTTTGAGGATGTTCGTTAACAATGAACGAAGCAATGATTTTGGGGTCCAGCAACCGAACGGTTTCCAGTCCGCCACCCATTTCCTCACCTGGCGTAGTGATATTATTTAAAATTTCTGTTGCCTTGGCGGGGTCCAAAGCCTGCATGAGAGCGGTTTTTAGAAAGTCCATGCCAGCAACACCCAAACCACCTGTTCCCGACTCCACCATGTTATAGAACTCTTTGTTGATAGAATCCATGGTGCCCATGTCTACATCCCCAAGGGCAGACATATAGTTACCAATATTCTGAATTTCCCGGTCATCCAGGTTAGCCAGCACCTTGGCGGCAACTTCTTCTCCCAAATTCACCAACAACACTGCGGCTCTTTCCGGACCTGATAGTTTTCTTGCCATAACCTATTGATTTTTAAAGAGATTATTAATATATACCTGTTTACAATATGATCCTGTCGTGGCGGCTTGTCAACCCCCAAATGCCAATAAAATGACGGGATATCCCGTTCCTCCCTATGATTGCAATTTGTGGACCATAACGATTATCCGTATAATTCCGGCGGACCGCCAGCAACACTTTATCTGGCAAACAAGGGTGCTCAAAGTGAACTTGAAAATCGCAGATTTTTTTATCGGCACCTGTTCCGGCGGACTGGTGGCTCTGGCTGTGTACCAGCTACTCTCCGGCTCGTCAAATATGTTCCTTGCCATGCTTCTCGGCGGATTGATCGGCATGGTGCTGGTCCTGCCACTTAAATTTCTGCTCATGCCTTTTTTCGGCGCGTTTGAAGTAGTAATCCCCTTGGGAATCATCGGAATGGGAGTAGGCATGACAGCAGGAATGCTCTCCGCAATTCCCAACATCTCCGGCTACACCGTGATCGCCTGGGGCGATCTGGCAGGACTCATGGTTGCTCTCATCATTTATTTTTCTAACCAACGCCTTACAAACGAATGAGCAGTCAAAAGAAATCCTACGACGGCGTTGCCAGGTTCTTCGACTGTTTTCGCGCTGGAGATATGCGCCGATGGGGTCCCGATCAACGCGCCCTGTTCAAAAACCTGAAAGGCAGAGTTCTATATATAGGAATAGGAACCGGTCAGGAAATCGTTAATTTCCCAGCCGGACTCAACATCACCGCTGTGGATATGAGTTATGAAATGCTCACCCGGGCCCGGCCCCGTGTGCAAAACTATCGTGGCAACATCCATCTTCATCAAATGGATGCCCAGTCCACGGCGTTTCGGGATAACACCTTCGATACCATATTGACGGTTTGTGTGCTATGTAGCGTACAGCAACCTGTGGTCTGCCTGGAAGAACTGAAACGAGTGCTGAAACCCGATGGCGAACTGGTCATGTTTGAACATGTGCTGAGCAAGAACCCGGTCTATGCCCTCATCCTGAAACTCATGTCGAACATTACCGAATATCTGGAAGGAACCTATCTCGATAGAGACACCGTTGGCAATACCGAGCGGGCCGGATTCAAAATTCGCTCGCATAAAAACGTTTATCTCGATATCGTTAAGGCCTTAATAGCCCGCCACTAGGCGTGGGGCCAGTGTTGTCATGCAGAGCCTATGAGATAGTCCCTTCTCCCCTGGAGGGAGAAGGTTAGGATGAGGGGGATTTGATAACACCCTCCAAATTTGTCCACAACTTTTGAAGTAATTTGAAAAACTATGGTACTCGGACTCGAAGACATACCCGGAGGCACTCCCCTCTTCTCGTTTTTTATCTGGCTGGCTTTATCCGGATTGTTTTATCTGGTCTGCTTTCTGGCAGTGCTCAATGTTCTGGATGACGTCACCCGCAACAGCCTGCTGAAAATTCCCGCAATGCTCGGCGCCGCCATCCCTTCCGCCGGACTGATGGCTATGTTCCAATACAAACCTTTCATGCTGGGAATACTGATTCTGGTGGCGAACTTCTACCGTGCGCGCGACAAAATACAAAACACTCCGGAAAAATGGGGCGATATAAAACTAAATCCCGCCCTCTTCTACTGCGCCAGCTACGCCTATATTTTTCTGCTCGTGGCACTAGCCCTCTACTTCCCTACATTAAACTTCAGCGAATAAAACACACCCACGTGTAACCACAGATGGGCACAGATGAACAGGGATGAAACGGGTTAAGAATCCCTCTCCCCCGGAGGGAGAGGCTAGGTGAGGGGGAGTATATCGTCACCCTGAGGCCCTGGAAGGGCATTAGCCGCATAACTCATTGATTTTCAAATAGTTATTGACAATTTTACGGGTCAGGATTATATTAGCCCCAGTCGAACTAATATAACTATTTGATTTATCAAGGATTATAGATGAGGCTCCACATATTTGAATGCTCCGAATGTCAGTATCAACAGAAGCATGTCACCTCCACCCCCTCGCCGTTAGGGCTTTCCTATATGTCCGACTGCATTCCTTGCAAAAAAATCCAGACCTTCAGTTTTGTCCGTGTTGGCAATAGAAAAGAGGACTGGTATACAAATACCCTGATTCAAATTGAGAGAAAAAGACGCACAACCCCTGCCTATAAACCTAAAAGGAAAGACGATCAGATCGCCAGCGTGACGCTGGACTCAGATGAAACCCAACCTACCAGGCGCCGCTCGGCGTAGAGCCAGATTATAAAATCCCCCTCTTTCTTAAAGAGGGCTGGGGTGATTTACATTCCGGGGTTTGGTTTTGATTAGCTGTCGAGCCCATTATGCCGAGACAAAATTATGCTGACTAGAAAAAAGCCATTGCTCACTGGCCGCCGGGCCTACCCGGCTCAATTCAAATTGCCGCGACAGCGGGCGATATAGGTACGATTGATTGCGGCGTGAGGTTGAATTTCGAGGGCTTTTTGAAAAGTTTGGATAGCTTCTTCGTACCGTCGCAGATCAAACAGGCATAACCCCATCCCGTTCAAGGCACCAAAGTGGTGCGGGATTCTTCGTAACACTTCTTCACATTCTTTGATGGATTCTTCGAACCTCCCCATCATGAAAAGAAGGGTAGCGAGTTTGTTATGTGCTTCGGCGAACTCGGGACATTTCTCGACCAGGGACCGGAACATTTCAAGAGCCTGATCGTGTTGCTGACTATCCATCAACTGAGTGGCATCGTTGAGTTCCCGCTCCATTTCGATACCCTCTTGCGCGTGCCAGAGAATCCATAATCCCCTCGTTGCGCTCTCGCGAACGGCAGGGTCTTCACTCTTCAGGCCTTCTAAATATTGTCCGGTTTTGTCCATAAGGTTCAATTTACTTAGCCAACAAATCAGTTATTTCAATAGTGTCATAAAGTACCTTGAAGTGCACTATTTTGATCTTGAAATTTCAATTCAAGTTCTTCCAGCTCATAGAACTCTGGGTCCAATGCCAATTCCCATGCATCGAAATAAGCATCTATGGTTTCTTTTTTGCTTAAATTTTCGATAGCACCATATTGTTCGGTTAGGCCATCATCCCAGTATTCTATAACGTAGTCGTACAACTTTTCCTGAGCTCGTTCAAGGGTTACATGGGCAGAATAGCTGTTCTCGTATTTAGTAGAAATATTTAAAATCCAGTTTTTTATATTCTTCCTCGCCCCCATATGTGACTTATTGTCGGTAGACGGTCAGTCTACAATATTGGCATGAAAAAGAGCAAACCAAAGATTTTGACTGGCCTAGGAGCCACCATAAAAAAGCACCGCTTGAAACTTGGCCTATCTCAAGAAAAACTGGCAGAAATTTGCGAACTTGACAGAACATACATAAGTCTAGTTGAGCGAGGTAATCGCAATCTTTCTTTCATAAGTTTATCTAAACTAGCAATAGGTCTAAAAACAACCATCTCTTTATTGACTAAGGGTTTATAAGGCAAAACACATTTACCTTGAAGCCTCATCCGATGCATTCAAAAACTCTTAAAAATGAGGAAGCGAATACGGTAGCCCCACGTAATAATTTCCATGAAGCGTTCATACATAGACCTAGACATTAAGTCATTTCTTGCGCTCAATGATGTAGAAATCATGGGCAGATTAAGCGAGGCTCACTGCTTTGACCTTGAAATGAACCAAAAGCAAGCCTGGAAATTTCAAATTAAGCACCTTAAGCAAGAATTAATAAGATTTAAAGAAGGGAAAATATTCTTTGAATTTTCTATTCCAAGAATGGGGAAACGCGCAGACGTTATAATATTAATTCAAAATATTGTCTTTATTTTAGAATACAAAGTTGGAGCAAACCAAAGTGACAAGTCTGGATTAGATCAAGTACATGATTATGCGCTTGATTTGAAAAATTTTCATCTTGGCAGTCATCAAACTCATATTGTACCCATCTTGATTCCCACGGAAACCCTCCTGCTATATCAATCTTGCAAGTTTGCTACAGATAAAGTCGCTTATCCGTTCACAGTTTCTCCAGAAAAATTAGCCACAGTAATTTCGGAGACAATAAGTAGCTATGGAAATGATGAAGGCACTTCTGAAAATTGGGCATCCAGTGGCTACAAACCGACCCCCACCATAGTTGAAGCCGCACGGGCACTATTCAGCGGTCATTCTGTTAGAGAAATCACCAGATCAGAAGCTGGCGCAATGAATTTAAAGGAAACCGCGACTGAAGTAATGACAGCAGTAAAAGAGGCGAAAAGGAGTAAAAAAAAATCATTAA
>JABIAY010000056.1 GCA_018653085.1 Nitrospina sp. | reverse complement strand
GGCAGGAGTAGAGCAACCAGATAATATTGCCCAACTCGCAAGTAAACATAGGAATGATAATCTAAACGAATTCATAGTCATTTAGGAGCTTTAGCTTTATTAAAAATATTGGTCAGGACCTCGTCCACCATTTCCTGCGGTGATTTTCTAGTCAAGGACGTATGGTATGAGTTACCGCTGCCCAGGGGAACATCTGTTTTCGGATCTCTAAAAGTAATGGTGAGCTCCAACATGTACATGGTTATATCCCACATCCACTTGTCTGCATAATCAACTACAATATCTACATTGGATGGGATATCCACTCCTAAACCTGTTGTGGATTTGTACCCCATATACACCAGTTTATCGGAAATCAATTTGTTAATACCCCTTCCATCTGGACCCAACTTTTTCACATAGAATGTTTTGTTGTCGATTGTAGAACCAGAAGGATCCCAGTTTGCTGACATTTTATTTACACACCCTGATGTTAGGAAGATTACAACGAGGAGGAAGAAAAGTTTATGAATATGTGTCATCGGCTCCACCTTTTGAGGTTTAAGAAAAATTAATAATATTGAGTGCTAAATGTTTTTTAAATCTTTCCGATGTTGCTCCTAATCCGCTTCAGTAAATTTCCTGGAATTGTACCATTTTTTTGACAATTCTGGGATTTGTTGCTGTTAAATGTTATTTCCGTATTAATTACGTGTAGCACTGAGCTATAGCTTTAAGAGGTGGGTCACTTTGAGGGCGGGGGATGAGCAAAGATACAGTTCAACCTGTGTCCAAATGGTAACTTATTGGTAACTTAATAAAAAATGGGCCATGTTGTAAAAGATCTGTGCCTTTATCGATTAAATGTGGCTTAACTAACTGTCTGCTGATATCGGGAAGATCACCTTTTAACTCATGAAATATGAGGGCTAAACTTCTTAAATAATCAGATCTGATATAGGGGAGGGCACTAAAGTTTTTTGGGGGTAACTATGGGGGTAACTCATAACATCCAACAGGGTAATGCCTTTATATTTCAATGAGATAATTCTTCTATTCGGTAGGCCTTGGGGCTACCACACACTACCAGTGGGGGGAGTTTGCAATAACTCCCCTTCGCGGTCTATCTTTCCTGAGCGCAGTCAAAAGCTGGACAAGTTACCAGCAAAGGTTCTCCGTCCACTCCCGTGGAGGGGAAATATTTTTTCTTTCATTTTTCTGCCTATCAAGGGGTCAAGTCCACTATTGACTGTATGTTTTAAAGGGAGTCAACCATGAGGGACACGAAAGCTAAGAATGAGTTAGCCCTAGGTGCTAAATTGCTACTTGGCTATTACAGTCTGTAAATTGCTTCATAACAAAAGGGGAAGTCATTGCCGCAAGAAGACCCCCATAATCCAAGCTAAACCTTACTTCATCTCCGACCTCTAGATTGTGGTTCTCGCCATCAAGAATGATGTGATCACTGCTGGAGCCTATCATTTTTAACTGGTCAATAGACTTTAAGCTGGAAACAGGAATATCCTGTCTGCCTAATGCAATGATCACTCTCTGACGAGTACCCCGGTCGAGGAAGCCGGGAACATTGCCAAAAGCATCTTGACAAATTTCTCCTGATGGAAGGGAAGGCTTCTTTTTTGACTCGATAACTTCGGCAATAAGTTGGAAGGCGCTCCTATGCAAACCTGGGATTGCTTTTCGGCTCACAGTCTCACAACCTAAAAGAATTGATTCACCCAAACGAAGATTATTGATCCTGCCAACATTTTGGGAAGATTTAAACCAATCATAATTTGCCGAATTTCCACCTGAAATTATTTTCAAATCAATCTGGAATTCTTTTTCCAGCAAATCAACAAGTTCGGATAGCTCACGCATATTTTTATCATCCGGTTTAATTCCGCCGTAGCAGGCCAGATTGCAGCCAATACCAATTATTTTTATATGGGGCAGGGAAAGGGTTTCCCTGACAAATTGAGGCAGATCATAAGGAAGTATTCCTTCACGTAGATCGCCTAACTCAACCATAATAATTACCTGATGAATTTTATTCTGAGCTTTCGCATGATAGGAAAGGTTTTTAATAGTCTTGATCTCAGTGTTTAAACTAATATCCGCATTTTTGACGATAGATTCGGCCTGGCTTAAGGGTGTGCGCAAAAGAACAAATTGAGTTGATATTCCCGCGCTTTTCATTTTTTGAATATTTTCAATACGCGAGTCCGCGATAAATTTGACTCCACCCTGAATCATTGCTTTGGCTATGGAAGGGTCTCCCATTACCGCTTTAGTAACCCCCATTAGGGAAATGCCCTTTTCCAAATACAAGTCAGAAAGAATCTGTGTGTTTTCTCGAATCTGGGAAAGGGAAATTTCTATTCTAGGTGAGAACGAATTCATCATTTTCTTCTAAACGATTAAGCTTTTGCGCTTGATGGTCTGAGAGGGATTTAAAATTCTCTCGCTCAATCTTATTTTTCAATGTTGGGAATTGATCGCCTAATGCTTGAACAAGCTTTTGGCACCCATTACTTAAAACATCTGTTGTGGGCAATTGAAGCTGTAACTCATAGTATTCTATGGTTTCCCGAACTTCTTGTTCATTCATATCTTCGTGACTTAAAGTTATAGCTATTACCTTGGTTTTAGAAATCGTTTCGATAAGCTTAATTTCACTTTCTGGAGTTGGCATGGCCAAGTCTGGAAAATCACAACGAAACTTTCTGGCAGGTGGGTGTTGAAGGATAACTCCATCTGGCATACTTCCCTTTAAGATGCCGATAGAACTTAAGAAGGCGGGATGACTAATTGCGCTCTGTCCTTCTACTAAAATAATGTCGGGACTTTCATTTTCAAATGCCTGAACAACGGAGTGTTCAACTTCACCGACCATGAACTGGGAAATGAGGGCATCCGTGGACACACCATATTTTGCTCCCTGCATCAAACTGGTTTGGCCTGTTGCGACGAGTACCGACTTAATGCCGAGATTATTCAGGACTTTATTAAGTTCAACCGCTGTAGTCATTTTCCCACAGGCGCAATCAGTGCCTAAGACGGCAATGACGGGAACATTAACTTGAGATATTTGTCCCGTAAAGAGGTGCAAGTCTTTTAATAGAGGAGGTTTTCTGATGTCTTTAATTTGGACACCGTTTAGAGCCGCTATATGAGAAAGCTCTGGGTCTTGTGTGAAAAACTCATGCAACCCGCTAATGATGTCCATTCCCTTTTTCATAGCTTCAAAAATTAGAAGCCTATCTTTAATGGAAATAAAAGTTGCTAAAGGGGCTTTGCCATAAATGTAACAATCTGGTGTATAGGAGAGGCTCTCCAGGGCATCGTCTAAATCGGAAAAAATGGGAATGCCGCTTTTCCCTTCTCCTAATTCTTCTCCCGCATCCTTGCCAGCTAATGAACTGTCAATAATCCCAACAATGGAATAAACCTCAGAATGTCGGACCAAGGCGGCGGCGGTTTTCCCATCTACTAAACCGAACTGATTTTCGCAGTAGACCAGGCCCGTTTTTTTCTGAACTGCATTGTCTTTCTTTTTTTGTTCCCATTGGTTTTTGGTAAATAGTGTTTTGTTTTCGATTAGGTTCTCCATTTATGTTTAATATGCATTTGACTTCTTTCGCGATATTTTTGAATCGCAGACTCTGGTTTTTGACAACGTTTAGTTGTCAATGAGGAGGGTGCTATATTTTACTCAGAGCTGTTTTAAGCGTCTTGGCCACCTCTTCGTAAGCGTGTTTCTCTCCCTCGGCAAACTCTAATTTATAATTCTCATTTCTTGCTGATGCAGACTTTCTGCGTTTTTCAGCCTCTTCGATTAATTGAACAAGGCTAATATTTAATTCTTTCAAAGCGCCATCTGCTGTAATTGTTGATTCGGTCATATTTTAATGTCCTGTGTCGAAAAGTGAAGAAATTCGGATTGCCCTGTTTTAAAAGGAGCAACCGCTTTTGTTTTGAAGGAACTGTATTAATTTCTTTCTTTGTGTCCATTGGAAGGCAAATCGCTCAACTTTCGATCTATGCCGGAAATGGTTAGTTGAATGTCATTTACCGAAGATTCGATGTATCCCAACACTCTTTCCACATTATTTACTCCTTCCAAGGTTTGGGTAGAAACTTTTTTGTCAGAGGAACAATTATTATCTTTACCGCCAGTGGCAGTAGTTTCTACCGCTACAGCTTGAGAGGGGTTGATCCATGGATTTAAACCGAGCAGTAATAAGGCAAGGGTTAGAGCGGTCATTATGAACTTTGTGTAGTTATCTAGAATCATTGGTTTCAGCTCCATATAGATTTTGATCTGCGTTTCGCGTTTTTCCGCTTCTTTTTGGCTTCTTTGATTTTCATCTTCTTTCGGACAGAAGGCTTTACATAGAACCTTCTGCGTTTGAGTTCTCTAAACAAGCCCTCTTTGCTCAACAGACGTTTTAAACCCTTTAAAGCCTGCTCAACCTGGTTTTGGTAGACGGTGACTTGCAATATATAATTCTCCGTTTCTCAGTTTATTGTGTTCCTGATTTAGCCGTACTTTTAGGAGTTTTTGACCATGGTATCCGGCCTTTTTTATTTTTTCTGAACATTGAAGGGGTTTCAAGTTGCTGTTTTGAACGGATGTTCAACGCATTGATCGAGATTACTTTTTTCAATTTTCCAGAACTGTCGAAAACCTTGACCTCATGCATAAAATGACCTTTTTAAAATTTGTTTGACTCAAAAGGGAATGGCAAAAAAAAAGCCACTCCAAGAAGGGGAGTGGCGATATTTAAAAACCCAAGTTGTGTTTTTTCCCTTAGCTCGATAGGAAATGGAGGAGAGGTTGCTATTAGAATACGCTGACTGGCCTATATAGCAAGGTAATTCGGATTAATTAATATTAATCTTCCTGTTAATCAAGAATTAAGGGTGATAAAGGCCTTTCAGGTTAGTTTGCCACTTATTTGCAGGAATGGGGTGGGGAAGGAAGAACAGATTCAATCAACTTTCCTTCAACTCAACTATTTTGCTATTAAATACCGATCCATGGCCTCGAATAATTCTTTCGATTGAATCGGTTTGGCCAGGTGCTCGGTGCATCCAGCTTTCAGGCATTTCTCTCGGCCCTCGGCCCCAACGCTGGCCGTTAAGGCAATGATGGGCACCTTGGCAAATTTATTCCTCTTACGCAATTCGCGGGTTGCCTCCAAGCCATCCATCACTGGCATCCGGATGTCCATGAGAATCAGCTCCGGCTCATTGGCTTCGGCCAGGTCAATGGCTTCTTGACCGTTCCTGGCCACAAAAACCTGATGATTGTGAGTATGAAGCATATCCAATAGCATCGCCAGGTTCACTTCATTGTCTTCAACTGCCAGGATTCGACGACCATTAACAGCAGGCGATGCCGATTGAATCGTTGCATCAGGCTTATCTTTTTCTTGGGGGGTTAGTATTTTCAGGGGCAGTTCAAACCAGAAGACCGACCCAATTGAATCACTTGCAACGCCGATCTCCCCGCCATGTAGCTCAACCAAACGACGCGTGAGAGCCAGGCCTATTCCTGTCCCCCCTAATGCCTCATCCCGCACCCGGTTCACCTGGTGGAACTCAGAAAAAATTTCAATTTGCTCTTCCTCGCTGATTCCCACCCCCGTGTCCGATACAGTTATCCGGATATAGTCATCGCGTTTGGATGCCAAAATTTCGATCCGGCCTTTCTCCGGTGTATATTTCACCGCGTTCGATAACAGGTTGAGCATGATTTGCTTGCACTTTCTCAGATCACCGGTCATTTTCCCCAGGGCAGTGTCTACGGTCGATTTTATTTCCAGTTGTTTTTCCTGTATTTTGGGTTTCACCAACTCCAGACTGGCATTGAATAATTCTTGCGGTAGAAAGGACTCCAAATTCAGGCGCATCTTGCCTGCTTCGATTTTTGTCATATCCAGTAAATCGGTAATCAAAGCCAACAAATGCTTGCCGCTATTATCGATTTGGGACACATAGTCCACTTGCTTCTCGTTGAGCGGACCAAAAAATAATCCCTTCAGAAGGTCAGCGTATCCAAGAATGGCGTTCAGTGGAGTTCGTAATTCATGACTCATGCTGGACAAAAATTCTGACTTGGCACGATTCGCCGATTCGGCTTCATTTTTAGCACTGATCAATTCTAAGGTTCTTTGTTTGACTTCTTTGTTAAGTGTTAAACTCCATATCACCGTACTGCCCACAGCAAAGACTAAAAGGCTTGCCAGAACCCAGACTAAAAGATTTTTAACCGTGATCCAGGTTTCTTCTCCTTGCGGAATCCACTTTTGATAAATGTCCTGCATTTCCTCGTGAGTGATTCGCGCCAATCCCTTTTCTAAAATGCTGTTGAGTATTGGCCAATCCTTTCGCGAAGCAAACGCCAGGTTATAGGTGAACCCCGACTTCCCACCGACTCGAAGGTTGGTGATCCCGTCCTGTTCCATAAAAAGAGTGGCGACAGCAATATTTTCGATCATGGCATCCACCAATCCCAGGGACACCATTCTCAATCCTGTCAGGACATTGGGAACCGCTTCAATTTCCAATTCAGGGTAATTGTTAATGATGAAGTCATGCACCGCATAACCGGATGTAATGGCGACCCGTTTTCCTTCCATGGTATCCAATGTCTGCACTTCATTGTTGTCGGTTTTTACAATGATCACCGCAGGGAGTTTTATATAAGGCTTGGTAAAGTTCATGTACTCCAGCCGCTGTGGAGTTGGGGCGGCCCCGGACCACATATCAACAAGCCGCTGCTGGCCCATCTCCAGAACCTCGGTCCAGGTTTTTGCCGCAATCAAATTGAATCGCACACCCATCTTTTTCCCCAGTAGCACCAGGAAATCTTTGGTCATGCCATCGTGATTATTTTTTCCGTCAAGAAACTCAATCGGGGGAAAATCAGGGTCGGAAGCGTAGGTTACTTCGGGGTGCTCAATGAGCCATCTTTTTTCGTCATCGGTTAATAAAACAGAGGTGTCCACCTCTGCCTTTGCCAGTGTTTGAAAACAGAAACTTACCAACACCCAGGCCAGAACAAAAAGGAGAGGCTTGATCTTTGTATTACGAAAATTTGTCGACTGAAAATGTTTCATAATTAAGTGGCCTTTTCTCTACAGTGGAAACCATTCTCATAATATCATAAGGTCTTCTTATATTATGGTAAGACCGCAATAATTATTGTAAGATTGCGCCCTGAGCAAGGGATCCTGTTTGAATACTAAACTGAAACCTGCCAAGTCAGACAAATAACCCTGTTATGAATATATTTTTCGCAAAATTTGCCAGTTTAATGTGGGGGCCCTGGCTTCTCATTCTATTGCTGGGCGTGGGTTTTTGGTTAACGTTCCGGCTGGGTGGAATCCAGTTTCGCAACCTGTTTTACGCACTTCGGTTGGCCTTCTCAAAAGAACGGTCAGGAAAAGGGGATATTTCCCATTTCGGCGCGCTGATGACATCCCTGGCGGCTACGGTGGGAATGGGCAATATTGCGGGAGTGAGCACTGCCGTGGCCCTTGGGGGACCGGGTGCCATATTCTGGATGTGGATGACGGGATTGGTGGGCATGGCCACCAAGTATTCGGAAAGTTTTTTAGCCGTTAAGTTCCGGCAGGTCAACGAACATGGAGAAATCTCCGGCGGCCCGATGTACTATTTGGAACATGGGCTCGGGCAAAAATGGCTCGGTACCTGTTTTGCTGTTTTCGGGTCGCTTGCCGCATTCGGTATCGGCAATATGATTCAAGCCAACACCGCCGCAACGGCAGTCGTTGAGTCGCTGGGAGCAAGCAAATTTTCCATTGGACTCATTTTATCTATTTTGACTGCACTGGTGATCATAGGCGGTATCAAACGTATTTCCGATGTCGCCAGCTATTTTGTTCCATTCATGGTGGCCATTTATTTTGCCGGCGCTTTGATAGTTATCCTGTCTCACCTGAGTCAATTAGGAGTGGGAGTAAAATTGATTTTTGAACACGCTTTCACCGGAACGGCGGCTACAGGAGGGTTTATAGGAGCAGGTTTGTCTCAAACTATCCGGTATGGCGTGGCACGAGGACTCTTTTCAAATGAGTCTGGAATGGGAAGTGCCCCCATTGCGGCCGCCGCCGCAAAAACCAACCAACCAGCGAAACAGGCATTGGTTTCTATGAGTGGCACGTTCCTCGATACATTGGTCGTTTGCTCCCTCACTGCGGTGGCGTTGGCTTCGACAGGGGTTTGGGTTTCCGGGGAAACAGGAGTGGCATTAACCATGCAGGCTTTTTCGGAAGGCTTGCCGGGAAACTGGGGTCCCTTTATCGTGACCCTGAGCGCAGTCACCTTTGCATTCTCATCAATTTTGGCCTGGGAATATTATGGTGAAAAATGCTTCGAATACCTTTTTGGAGATAAATGGGTTCATTTTTATCGATACCTCTGGGTACTTTTTGTGTTTATCGGAGCCATAGTAAAATTGGAACTGGTCTGGAATTTTTCTGATGCGATGAACGCCTTGATGGCAGTTCCCAACCTTATTGGTCTGGTTCTTTTAAGCGGAGTTTTGTTCCGCGAAACCAAAGCTTACGAAATGGGAATCCGTGATGGTTCCATTGATAAATTTGATTGAGTAGTTTTTGAATTTATTTTTAAGGCCCCCCATGTTTAAATCCTATCTAAAACTTCCATTCCTCTTCTTGTTGTTTTTCACTATTGCCAGCCCGGCAAATCAAGCCTATGGCGAGATAGAGTTGGGTCTCTTTCCTGACACATTCGACAAGTTTTCTGTAGACGGTCAGTTTCACGTATTTTTTCGGCACGACAGCAATCCTTCTTTTGGCGGAACGGTGGACGCAAGGGGGCGAACAGAGACGACTTTTGGCGAAACCGTTGCCAAACTGGGTTTCACGTTTGAGAAAAAAATGCAATGGGCAGATTTAGAAGGCCGTATCAGTGGGGTATTAATGTCCACCATTAACGCGGATGTGTATGGAGCGGCCGATGACGAAAGCCAGGGCGACCTCAATGAAGGCTATTTGATTTTCAAAAAAATCAATCAATCCCCATTCGATATCAAGGTCGGCCGCCAGAATATCTTCATAGAAAAATCTTTTATCTCTGGCGATGCAAGCCCGGAAGATGCGGCGATATGGATTTCTGCGCACAAAAGTTTTTCCTTTGCCGTAAGAGTGGATGGGGATTTCGGAAAATTGAAAACCCTTGCTTTCTGGGCCGACACAGAACTTTACTCGCAACAGGGTGATCAGAGGGAGTTAGGAAAACGCGGAAAAGAAGGCGTCTCCTTTGCGGGAATAAATATGCATTACGATCTTTCGGAAACCGCCTATTTATATGGTGGGTATTATAGAAAAATAGATGAGAGCAATCTTACCTTCACCAGCTTTTCCTCCGGCGGAAAAGATCTGTTTTCTGAAAACAATACCAACGCACTCGACATTGGGTTTGACGCTACGGTCAATTCTTTTCATTTTGCCGGAGAATTTGTTTACCAACTGGGAGACGCCGGACGCCTCGGAGGACAGGAGTTAAACCGGAACGCTTATGCCGGTTTCGCACAGGCTCGGTATAATTTCAACCATCCCAAAGACCCTTACCTGAAACTCATGCATGTGTTTTTTTCCGGAGATTCTGACCTTGAAGATGACGAAGCGGGAGACTATGATCCCATGTTCATTACCAGCAGGGCTTGGAATGAATGGTTGATCGGGCAGCTTGTTGGCGAGGTTCAACTTTCCAACACAAACAAATACGCTTTCATTGTGGAAACCGGCTTCTCGCCAATGCCAAAGATGCAAATGGCTTTTATGTTTTTAAAACATTATTTGGATGAGCAGTACCTTGGCGTTTCAAGGGGAAGGCGAGCCCTGAACAACGATGATTATGCCAATGAATGGAATTTGCTGGTCGACTACGAAGTCAATAGCCATGTATATGCCCATATTGGGGCCGGCTATATTCTTCCGGGAAGTGCCGCAGAAGAATTTTTTGGCAACGATGACGATACTATTTTCACCCAGATGTGGTTGAAGTTTCATTTCTGACAGTAATGCATGAGCGGGGTGTGCTAAATTAGTGCGAAATAATGGCCTCTGATAAAAATAACATTCCGACTGGAAACAAAATTCTGGTGGCAGAAGACAATGATGTGAACCTGTCAATGCTGTTGGAAATGCTAAGTATCATGAATCATAAGGTCGTCATCGCGAGAAATGGTCAGGAAGCGATCGACCTGGCTTTGGCCGATAAACCCGAGCTGATTATTATGGATATCAGCATGCCAGTGATGGATGGGCTGGAGGCAACTCGCAGGTTACGAGAGATGGAGGAATTTTCTGCAGTTCCTATCCTCGCTTTAACGGCGAGTGCCGGGGAGGAGGGCAGAGAAAAATGTCTGGACGCCGGATGCACAGAACATTTACCAAAGCCCATTCAAACTAAAGAATTATTTGAAGCCTTAAGTCGAAACCTTCCAGTGAATTAACCAGAAAATTGAGAAATTAATCATGAAAGTTTTAATTGTTGAAGATGACGCGCCTTCGAGAGGTTTCATGAAGGATACGGTAGAAAGCCAGGGATTTGAAACCCATGTGGCTGAAAACGGTTTAACTGGCCTTGAAGCGTTTAAAAAAATTAACCCTCATCTGGTTCTTTCAGATATACAAATGCCTGAAATGGATGGGCTCCAGCTTTTAGAAGAAATTCGCAAGCTCAGTCCGAGTGTTATTGTTGTTATGGCAACCGCATTTGGTTGTGAAGAATATGCCATGAAGGCCATGGAGTTAAAGGCGAATAACTACCTTAAAAAACCTGTCCGTCATGCTGAGTTGTTGCCTCTACTCAAGAAGTATGCATCGCTTATTAATGCAAAGGCTGATTCAGAAAAAAAGCCGGAGATTAAGAAAAAGACTTCCTTTACTATTAAGCTGAATAGTGACGTTGAAAAAGTGCCTGATATGGTCGATTGGCTGGTCAAAACAGCTGGAAATATGCTTGACGATAGTGGAAAGCTTGACGCCAAAATTGGTTTGGTGGAGCTTCTAACTAACGCCATTGAGCATGGAAATTTGGGTAGCACAGAAGGCGAAAAACCCGCCAATAACTTCATGCTCAGTTCAAGAAAGGTGTCCATAGAGTACAAATCGAGTGACTCTTATTGTGAGTGGTTAATTACTGACGAGGGGGATGGGTTTGACTGGCAGTCGTGTCTTGAGCGTTTAGCTGTTGACCCTTTAGGTATGGAGGGGAAAGGACTGTTATGTAGCCAGTTTCACTTTAGCGAACTGGAGTTTAACCCTTCTGGCAATTCAGTTAGAGCTCGAAAAAACAAAAGCTCAGATTAAAATATTTGAAGGCTTTCTATTTCAGCCCCTTTATTTCATTAATTTTCTCTAAAAGTTCAGCCTCAGTAACCAAACCATTCTCGTTTAGTATCGCTATCAGCGCATCTATTTTGGTAGCTGGGCTTTCATCATGAAAATGCTCAAGAAGTTGCTGGTCTTCTTTAGCTTGAGCTTTGGCCGATTTGGTGTGAAAGCCTTTATCTTTGCCAAGCGCCCTCCTTACAACTTCCCCCAGTTTATCCAGGTGAATCGGTTTAATGATATGAGTAAAAGCCCCGTGTTGATGGGTTTCGCGGGTTGCCTCTAAAGAACTTTCCCCGGTGGTCATGATGACCTCGATTTGAGGAAACTTTGCTTTTATTCTTTTTAGGACCTGGAGTCCATCCATCACAGGCATGTTGATGTCTAAAAGCACAACTTCGGGCCGGAATCTTCCACAAATTAGCAGGGCCTTTCTACCATCACTGGCTGTTCTGACATCACATTTTTCTTTAGCAAAAAAGTTTTCCAGGAAGTCTCTTGCTTTTGGATCGTCATCGACAATCAGGACTTTTGCGTCAATTATATCTTTCATAACCTTTTTCCATTTTTAATGGTT
>JABIAY010000032.1 GCA_018653085.1 Nitrospina sp. | reverse complement strand
CTGACCAGAAGATCGAGTTTTTCCGGTCCAAGTTGAATGATGGCCTGGTGCGGCAGGTTCCTGGGGTCTGCCAGAATCTTTCTTTGGAGAGCCGGGTTTTTGTGGAAGATGTCTATGGATTTACCCACAAGCTCCTCGACCTTGACCGGTAGATATTGCTCCAGAGTTTTTAATGTTTTTGTGGAAGCCGGGTTCATGTATTGGACGTTCAGGTCCTTGTCTGCGTAGATCACGTTGGTGGGCATGTTTTCCATCATGGATGTGACTTGCGCAGATTTGGTTTCCAGCTCCAGTTTTTCAGTCACCAGCGACCAGGAGACCATAGGCCCGAGATAATTCTGCTTGTTGTCATAAATGGGGCTGACCAGAAGATCGAGTTTTTCTGGTCCGAGTTGAATGATGACTTGATGCGGCAGGTTCTTGGGGTCCGCCAGAATCTTTCTTTGGTGGGCCGGGTTTTTGTGGAAGATGTCTACGGATTTCCCCACAAGCTCCTCGACCTTGACTGGCAGATATTGCTCCAGAGTTTTTAATGTTTTTGTGGAAGCCGGGTTCAGGTACTGGATGTTCAGGTCCTTGTCGGCGTAGATCACGTTGGTGGGTGCATTTTCCAACATCGCCTGAGTTGGTGATTTTGGGGTACCATTGAGTAAACCGAACATAGCGTTACCTCCTCAGGTATGAACATAGATGTTTGGTATGCCAACAAGCAGTATCGTTTATGGGTGGTAGCGAGACCCATATATAGTAAAAACTACTACTACTTTTTCGGATTAATGTATGACTTAATAATACGGTGCTGTGATACCTGGTTGTGATAAAATTCTGATTTTTGTAAAAAAATTGCGATTTTATACAGGAGCATGAAGTGGATTTTCCTGGAATATAGGCAATCTCATTGTTTTTTCGTACTATCTGGTGATGGCCGTATAATTATTGCTACAGTTTAAAAACTTGCCAAAGGAGGTATTTAAAGACTTCTGAAGTCGATTAAATTCCCTATGAGCGATATTGCCCATATCGGATACCCGAAAAATATTACTGCTAAAACTGCCTTGTCCCGTAGCCCATTGCGATTTTTCGTCAATCGTGTTCAAATATGCCACCTGATAAACGGTAAGAATTAAGAATAGAACTCAAAGGATGCAATCATGGCAGGCAGACAAAAAAGACCCAAAATGGCGCAGTTTCTGAAAGATAATAAGGGGAAGCTGGAAGAATTTGGTAACCGAAAAGGCGAGAAATATACCCGCGAACCGTGGATGTTGAATGCCAACCCGGCGGCGGAATGGACGGCAGAAGTCCTGGCCGAAAGCGAACAGTCCGACCATTAGCAGACCATTTTTAATACTTTCAAAAATCGCTGGAATTCTTCATGGGTGATGTCGCCCATATTTGCGATGCGGAAAATAGTGTCGCTCAGGTTTCCCTGCCCGGCATAGATGACGAATCCGTTACCCTTTAACTCTGCATGAAGCCTTTCATAACTCACTCCCTTTGGCAGGCGTAGTCCTGTCAGGCAGTTACTTCGCCAACCTTCAGGAATTAAAAACTCCAGACCGATGTCTTTGAATCCGGCGCGTAAAAATTTTGCCGCGCTGGCATAGCGTTGTATCCGACCCGCCACCGTTTCCTCAATCAGTTCATCGAGTGCAACGTCCAATGCGTAATGGACGGGGATTGCAGGTGTGAACAACAGTCCGCCTTTTTCCTGGGCTCTATGGTAGCCGGTAAGGTTGAAGTAGAGAGTCCGCTCAGGAATCTTGCGCAAGCGCTCCAGTTCTTTTTCCCGAAGCAGGACAAAAGACACACCGGGGAAACCCTGAATGCATTTATTGGCAGTGCCGACTGCGATATCAATGGACTTGAAGTCGATTTCATCTCCCGCCAGACTGCTGATGCAGTCCACCAGATAGATTTTTTCATAACGCCGGGCAAGTTCGCCCACTTCCTTTAATGGATTGAGAAGCCCGGTCGTTGTTTCATGATGCACCAGTGCCACCACTTCTATGTCGGGGTTTTCTTTTAATTCTTTTTCAATGTCCTCTAAATTTGGCGGTTCTCCCCAGCCCAGTTTGATTGTTCTGCGGTTGAACTGGTAAACGTCACAAATTTTTCCGATACGTTCGCCATAGACTCCGTTCTCGATAACCAGCATGGACCGGCCCGGACTCAATGAAGAGGAGACGGCCATTTCCAGCGCCGCTGTTCCTGATCCTGAAACCAGCACCGAAGTGTATTCCTCTTCGATATCAAAAGCCTTGAGTAATTTTGCGCGGATCGCCGCCATAAGATCGGTAAATTCTTTTTCCCGGTGGCAGAGATCAGGGAGCATTAACGCCTGTCGGACCCTGTCGGTTACATTGACTGGGCCGGGGTTGAGTAAAACGGTTCGTGGCATTGAAATTTTCAAAGTTAAGGGTCGTAAAAAACTTAGTGTACAACAGTCCATTGAAATCTGGCAACTGCCTGTAACAGAAAGGTTCTAAATCACCCCAGCCCCTCTTTGAAAAGAGGGGTCCATTAAAGCTCCCCCTTCTACGAAGGGGGTTGGGGGGATTTGATTTTTCTGGCAGAATTCATAAGCCAACCCTCCCTCAGTCCCTCCCTATGAAGGGAGGGATGCAAATATTTCTTTCCTAGTATCCCGGTACCACCTGTTTTAAACTCAAGTGGATGCGAAAACTATTGACCATATTTGGGTTGGCCCTTTTTTTTATCGTCGGGGTGGAATCGGTGAAAGCGACCGGCGCCGGTAATTCCCACCTGACTCTTCCCCGGATTCTATACCAGGGAGGCAACGACAACCCCCGGCCTCAAGCTCTTAGAAGTCTTCTTGCCCAACTTTCACGCCGAACGTCGATTGAAGTCAACCGCGAACCGGTTGCGCTGAATATTTCAGACCCCGAGTTATTCCGTCACCCGTTCATCACTATGGCGGGCGATGAGGGATTCGACCCTTTTCCAGAAAAGGATCTGAAAATTTTGCGCAATTATTTGAGCTATGGCGGGTTTCTTTTTATTGATGACAATTCTGCCCGAGCTGATTCCGCGTTTTCTGTCTCGGCGCGCAAAATGGTGTCCGCGTTGTTTCCGCAGAATCCGCTCGGAAAAATTTCGCGCGACCACTCCGTTTTTCGTTCTTTTTATCTGCTCAATACTGTGTCGGGCCGGTCTATCGTCAAGCCCTATCTGGAAGGAATATCCATTAAGGGAAGAACCGTTTTGATGTATAGCTCGAACGACCAGGGCGGTGCATGGTCAAGAAATAAACTGGGGCACTGGAATTATGATGTGATCGCGGGAGGATACAGGCAGAGGCAACTTGCCATCCGCCTGGGCGTGAATATCATCATGTACGCACTGACTCTGGATTATAAAAAGGACATGGTGCATTTGCCCATTATTCTTGAACGTTTGCGCAGGTACAATCCGAAATGAACGGACTGGCGAAATTGCTGGGGCTTGATCCCGAAGAATACAACCATTGGCAACTGCATTGGTCGCCTGATGTCCTGGTCTTAACTGTGCTTGGCATCGTGATTCCCCTGGCGCTCTGGTTTTTCTGGGCCAGCTTGAACCGGGTGGGCTCCCGCTCAAGAAAACTTTTTCTCTTCGCACTCAGGTTGGGTGCGTTCACGCTTTTGTTGCTGGTATTGCTGAAACCCGAACTGGAGTTTCGTAAAAGCCAGTCCCTCAAAAATTCCATAGCGGTGTTGCTCGATAATAGTAAAAGCCTCTCTATAAAAACAAAAGCGGATGAATCTCCGAGAATCGACCTGATAAAAAAAGCTTTGCAGGCCAATGCTTCCTATTTCGAAAACCTGGGGAAAGATTTCAACGTCGACTATTATTTTCTCTCTGATGACATCGAAAAGGTGGCGGCGGGCGCGGTGAAGGATAGATACCGGGCTCATAGGCCCTATACCGACCTGACGCCGGCCTTTGGCTCGTTGGTCGAGCGTTACCCGGACCAATCGCTGAAAGGGGTATTCCTGTTTTCGGACGGTGCGGATTTAACCCAGGAGCCAGATGGAATTTCCAGAAACCTGGTGGTGAAGCTCAAGGGATTGGGAAGTCCGGTCCATACCCTGCAGGCCGGGAGCAACGCAGGATTTAAAGACCTGGCCGTCGAAGCGGTTACAGCATCGGATTTTGGATTTGTGCAACAACCCCTTAAGATTTCCCTCACTGTGTTTGCCTCATCGATGGGAAACCGCAACGTCCCGCTGGTTTTGAAAGAGGGGGACCATATTCTGGTTTCAAAGATCATTGAGGTGCGGGAAGATACAAAACGGTTTGAAGTGGAATTGGAATTCACACCCCAAAATGTAGGCAAAAGGATTTATGCCCTCAGTCTGCCCAAGTTTGCAGGCGAGTTTATTCATACTAACAATGAAAAGGAGTTTGAAATAAATGTGGTGCGCGACAGAACCCGTGTTCTGCATCTCAATGGTCGCCCATCGTGGGACTCCCGATATCTCCGCGAGGTTCTTGCTCACAACCCGAAGGTGGATCTGCTGTCGTTTTTTATTCTCAGAGACATGGGCGATAATGTGGAGGCTCCGGTTTCGGAGCTCAGTTTAATCCCTTTTCCCTCCAACCTTTTATTTGATGATTATTTGAGCTCTTTTGATCTGGTCATCTTTCAGAATTTTAAATACGATCCGTTTATTGACAAGAAGTACTTGGACAATATCCAAAAATACGTCAAGAACGGCGGCGCGTTTTTGATGATTGGCGGCGAGCTTTCATTTCAGGGCGGGGGCTATTCGCGGACTCCGATTGAAGAAATCCTGCCGGTAAGTTTTAGGGATAATCCCCGGTCCCTGATGGGCAAGTTGTTTCACCCTGTCCTGAATAAAGAATTTTCTTTGCATCCTATCCTGCGTCTGGAGAAAGACCTCAATCAGGATGCGTGGCAGTCGCTTCCTCAACTTCAGGGCATCAATATGGGATTGGTGCCGGACAAGAATGCGCATGTCCTGCTTCAGTATGCCAGGGAAAAAGAATCCGCAATTCCCGTTTTAGTTACCGGAAGTTTCGGCAGTGGGCGAACCGCTCTGCTGGCTACTGATTCGGCGTGGAACTGGAATTTTAGGAATGTGGGCAGTGGCGGCAGTGGCAGATATTTCCAGAGATTCTGGAATAACGTCATCGACTGGCTGATCGCCGAACCGGAAACACGGCGACTGCAACTGGAATCTGATAAAGAGCGGTACCGGGAAGGCGAACAGGCCCTGATAAAATTCAAGTTACTGCAAAAGAATTACCAGCCAGCGATCAACGCAAAAGCGCAACTGACCCTGACACAGCTCAAGGCAAAACCCGGCGTGGAAACGGAATTGAAAACCGATGAGCAGGGCGAAGGCATCTTCCCGTTTCTTCCTGACAGGGAAGGATTTTATACCGCCAGAGTCCAGGTTGATTTGGAGGGTGAATCCTTGACGGAGGAAATCATGTTCTCCGTGTTGAAGGATACAGCGGAATTTGAAAAGCCTCTGGTCAATGAAGCCCTGCTGAAAAAGATATCCGAGATTACCGGCGGCAGGTACCATCCTCTCACTGGCAGTGATGACCTCAGTTCATACAAATTTACCAACCCGGATATTCAGGTCAAAAGTCACAGTCGGTCATTTTCTCTTTGGGATAACTGGTGGGCCTATAGTCTGGTGCTGGGTTTTTTGGTGATGGACTGGTACCTGCGAAGAAAGTCCGGCCTGAGTTAACCCACTAGGCGTGGGGCCAATATGCCATCGCTTCATTTGGTAGGCGTGATATTCATCCTTAGACCTCGTGCCCCGCAGGGGTAAAAGAGTCGTCTCGGCTCAACGAGCCATTGCTCAGTCCCTCCCCCGGGAAGGGTAATACTTAATATCTTCCCCCTGATAAGGGGGATTGAGGGGGTTAGGTTTTTCCTGGTTTGTGATTTTGTTCCTCATCAAATCCTAATGAGATTGTTGTAAAAGTGTAAAGAAAACAGAATTGTGTAACACCTTGTTATCCTGTAATATCGCAGTGAGTCGGTTCTCTCGATACTTACCTTTTTGTAAAACCTGTTTTCAACATCCAAAATATGACTAAGACGGTAAAAAAAAGCGGAGTTAATATTCGCCAATGGGTGCGTGACCGCATCCTGTTTCTGGCTATGGTCATCTTTGTGATAGGGGCCGGGGCTTATATCAGTGCCGAGCAGGTGTTTGATGCGCACAGCATCTGGTTACACCCGGTTCGCGAATTCGCTCTGCTGATTTCCCTGATCGGGGTGATCTCGCTGGGCTACGAAGTTTTCTTAAGGGAATTGACCTTCAACGAATATAAGGAAGCGTTGGAAGAAATCGTCAATCCCGATGCGGTTCGTCTTGGCATCCATGGAATTTATAAGAACCGTTCCGAGCTCGCGCAAGCCACCTCTTTTGAGGCGTTGTTCAAAAATGTTAGGGAAGAAGTTTTCATAGGTGGTTCCTCTTTACTGTCGATCTCGACCGCAAGCCGTGAATTGATCAAAAATAAGGTCTTAAACGGAATCAAAATCCGCTTACTACTCATAGACCCTGCTTCTCCGGTTGTGGAGTTGATTACCAAACAGGGCGGGGGCAAGCATACGTTTGTGAACGAAATAAAAACCTCCCTGCTTTTATTGCAAAAACTTCACGATGAAATTCAGCAGGAGAGTTCTCCCGAAAATAAAGGGAAGCTGATTGTGCACAGCTATGACCAAATTCCTTCACATTCTTTTATATCGATCGATCCGGAGCGTTCTTCAGGAGTGACCGTGGCCGACATTGGACCTTATCTGGGCCGCAGTACCCCCAGGCCGAGTATGCTGGTGGTCAAAAAAAAGAACGGCATGTTCGATTATTGGAAAGAGATGAATGAACTCATGTGGGAGTCCAGCAAGCCGGTAGATATGGATGCGGCCGACCCTGCAGCCGCCCAGATTAAAACACTGGTCTTGACCAGTGGCAGTAGAACCCAATATTACGACACGGAATCGGAAACCTGGAACAAGGTTTCCATTTGTCAGATGGGAAGCGGCTGGCGCGGTATCAAGGGGAGCCAGTGGGTGTGGGTCCGCGATACCGTTTCGTTAGAAGAAGCTAAAACCGGGAGCCAGCATAAATTCCGCTTCAAGTTTGATCTTCCCATCAGCAATCCTAATGCTATCCGCCGGGCAGAAATCCTGCTTCGTTCTGATGACACCTGCCACATCTCGGTGAACGATGTCAGCCTCAAGCAGGAGTATGGCGGGGCGGAATACCCCGACCCATTTTTGATCGACATTGAGCAGTTTGTCCAGAACGGGGAAAACACCATCAGCTTCGAGTTGATCCACTATGCCCGGCCCGATGCCAAAGAACCCGACGACAACCCCGCCGGCCTCATCTACCGCCTGCACATCGAGTATTCCTAGTAAATACCTGTAAAATAGGCTTTTTAGAGCTAAAACCCAAAGCAGGGTTGACTTATGACTAGTTTTAACGTACGTTAATTATAACGTACGTTAAATATGGAGTATATTTTATGGCTGAGAAAGAGCTCGTCTTGAAACTGGCCGGGGGAGGGCCCACCCGGAATCCTAAAAAGGAAGTTGTGGGGCGAGATGCTTTTGTTGCGCAAATGATCGAGCGACTGGAATACACCAGTATCGAAATGTTTGCTCCCCGACGACTAGGGAAAAGCTGGGTTTTAAAACTTTTGGAGGTCAAAGCACCTTCTCCTGTTATGGCTGTTTATATGGACTTGGAAGGAGCCCATAGCACCTATGAGTTTGTTGATAATGTCGCAACAGCTTTTAAATATGCGGGAAAACGTTTGGGAGCCGCTGTCGGAAAATTTCTAGAGGGCATTGAAATCGGTCATTTAAAAAATACGGGTCATAAATTCCCTTGGAAAGCACATCTGGATGGGGTTTTTCAAAAACTTGAGGCTCAAAATAAACCAGTATGGTTGTTAATGGATGAGTTTCCCTTGTTTTTGATGAACCTTACCAACAATGAGGAAAAGAAGACGGCGACTGAAATACTGGACTACTTCCGCTACGTCAGGCAAAACTACAAGAATATCCGGTTTGTTTTGACCGGTTCGATTGGACTCCATTGGGTGATCGAAGATCTGGAGGGGATAGGTTGGCGAAACCCTCAGAACGATGATACCAAAATGACCTTGGAACCTTTAGATTTGAAGGAGGCTACTCGGCTGGCACACGCTTTGTTTAAGGGGATTGGCAAAGGAATGGGTTCGGCGAAAGAACTTGCGGAAGTTGTGGAAGGCCACCCTTTCTATATCCAAAAGGCGATCGAAAACTGGGGTCAACGCAAACGCGGTGAAGGTATGGCTGATTTCTGTTTGAGGATGGCCTGCAAACCAGACGACCCGTTTGAGTTTGCCGATCTGCATAAACGGCTGGGAAATTATTTTAGGCGAAGTGCCAGTCTCGCAAAAAGCATTTTGGATTTATTGGCACAGGAAGGGGAATGTTCTGTGAAAGAAATCCAGTCGCAATTGAAAGGGGATAGAGAAGAAATTTTGAATATATTGAATGGTCTTGAGAAGGATGGATATGTGAGATTGCATGAGGGTCGCTACAAGCTCATACAGACGTTGTTCCGCAAATGGTGGCAAGTAAAGCAGGGGGGTAGCCATGTCTAAACTAAAGGGAAGGATCGCGCCTTTTAACCCGGGCAATATGGACCCTGAATTATTGCAGGAATTATTGGTGGGGAAAGATAAGATTTTAAAAACGCTGGTGGGCAATATTGTCTCCGCCGCGAAAGAAAAATCGGCTCCTCCCCAGCAGTTGATAGTCGCGCCCAGGGGTTATGGAAAAACCCATTTGATCAATGTGGTGCACTCAAAATTAAAGAAAAACAGAGTTTTTAAAAAGAGCCTGTTAGTGGCATTTTTCAAGGAAGAAGAGCATGTGAGCGGTTATCTGGATTTTTTACGCCGTGTATTGCTGGCTCTTAAAAAAGAATGCCCCAACCCAGATTTGGAAGAAGCCTTCGAACAAATTTTTGCAAGCCCTACCCCTGAAATGGTTGTGCAAACCGAAAGTTTTCTAAATCAATATATTGGCGACCGGCTTTTGGTGATCTTGTGTGAGAATCTGGGTGAGATTTTTGACGGGTTGGAAGAGGAGGGCCAGAAAAAACTGCGGGCCTTTTTGCAGAACTCCGGCAAGATTTCACTGCTTTGCACCACCCAAAAGCTTTTTGAGCCGTTGATGGCGAGAACCTTTCCTTTTTATGGGTTTTTCTCCAGAACCGAACTGAAACCGTTCAGTGAAAAAGAGGCTTGGAAACTCTTAAAGCGTCTTTCCGAAAACGTTGACGACTCTAAATTATCTGAATATTTGAATATTAAAGAGGGTAAGGCTCGTGTGGCCGCCGTGTGCGAACTGACCAATGGAAACCCGCGCCTCATTGCATTGCTGAGTGGATTCTTAACCAAAGAAAAGCTGGAGGGTTTGACCGAAGCTTTTCTGGAAATGATTGAAACCTCCCTGACACCCTACTATCAGGAGCAGATGGCAAGGCTTGCTCCTCTGCAAAAGCGGATTATTGAAATCCTTTGTGAAAAAGGTGATGGCAACTCCCTACCGGTAAAAATGATTGCTGAAAAGGCCTTGAAAACTTCTCAATCCATTAGTCATCAATTGAGGAAGATGGAGGAGTTGGGAGTTCTGTTTTCAGCTAAGCAGGGTCGTGAAACTTATTATGGTATGGCCGAGCCCTTATGGAGAGTTTCCATTGAGGTCAAGAATAGTCAGGAGGGAATTTTACCGCTGGTGGTGGAATTTATAAAAATTATTAAAAGCCCTGATGAGATTTTTGCGACTATTTCAGAGTCAGGGGTTCAACAAAATACTGTTTACTCGCATATGGTTTATGCTTTGAGAGATAGCTGTAAATTGTTGGAATCGAAAAAACTCGATGGATTGTTTGCAAATAGATTAGTAGAAATTGCGGACTCGCTTCCTGATGATGCTGAGGAGGCTGAGAGGCTTACTCAGGTTCTAACAACTATATTTGACGGTGAGTTGGTTCACGTGCTATTTGCCGCTTTGAGGATAATTAACTCTAATGGTGAATTTGCGGCTCTAAAAGAGTTTGGGAAAAGTAAAAGCTTTTTGGTTGGTAGGCTTGGAGATCAATATTTGTTGGAACAGTCGATGTTGTCACAGGAAGGGAAGAAAAATTTTCTGATTTATACTAAATTTATTTTATCGAGTGCGAGTGGTCAGTTTCAACCTGCCCTGTTGGAAGGAATTAGTTGTAGTTCAGCAGAATATGTATTTCTTGTTCCTTTCCTTTTGAGTACTTTTAGGGAGGATGATTTGGCGATTAAGTGGTTGGTAAGAGTTGCTGAGGACCGCAAAAACTACAAAAAAATTAAGCATAGTTTCTTTTTGTTCCATTCGGATTCAAAAGATTTATGGCAAAAGGTCCTTTTTTCTGCGTTTGAAGAGTTTGATTCGGAGTTTTGTAAGGATGGGGCAAGATTATTCTTAGAAATTATTTCAAAATTTATTGAAGTAGATTTTGAAATTGGAATACTAAAACTCTTAGAAATTTTAGGGCGGAAAATGGAAACGCAAGATCAGTTTATCTTGCTTTGGTTGATATGTAATGCTTTAGTTCAAAAGGAAAGTAAAGTTTTTGCATTTTTGGATGTTAATAAAAGTTCTGTATTAGAAGTTCTTGAGGGCTGGGATGAGCCAGAAATTTTTCAAAAAATTCTAAGCGCTTCGGTGGAATTTGCTAAGGGGCAAGATGAGCAAATCGCAAGTTTTCCTTTGGAGTTTAGGAAAGGATTGATGAAAGCCAGAGATCAACAATATCCCCAATTAGACTTGTCTTTTGAACCTAAAATAGAAAAACTAAAGAGGTAGCTTTGAAGGCTTTTCTGGGAGCACCTTCTTAAACCACAAGAAGAACCAGTAGATGTAAATCACCCCAACCCTCTTTGAGAAAGAGGGTGTTAAAAAAACACCGGTCTTATCTACCGCCTGCACATCGAGTATTCCTGAAACAGCCGAAAAGACTCTTTATTTGCCAGATAAATAGAGTACCTGCTGGCCCCACGCCCACTCCCGTGGGAGGGGGCTGGCAAGAGCTTATTAAGCCGAGACAACTCTTTGCTCGCCAAATAAAGCGATGGCACACCGGCCCCACGCCAAGTGCAGGCATTGTGACCTTTCCATGCCGATTTTCGCTCCCCGTTACGGCATTTCCCCTTTTTTTCTGTGCCAGTTAACCTGTTTTAGTTAAAGGCCTTGCGGATTTCTGCTTGGGCCAGATGATGCCGGTATCTATCGGTAAATCAGTTATTGACAGGGTAGGGCAGACTGCTATAATCCCGGTTTTAGCGGCTCATTGAGTCTGATGGCTCAGAGGGGTGCTAACATATTATGAAGATGGAGTTTTTGCCCGGCGATCGTTCCAGGCTTCCACGTTAAATTAAAAATGACTGAATATTTCTACATTTCGTTGTTTGCGATTGTTGCCCTTGTGGTGATAGGTGCCTTGTTGGCATTGTCTACCGTGCTGGGTCCGCGCCAGCCAAGCACACAAAAAATGCTTCCTTATGAGTGTGGTATCGTTCCGACCGAAGAGGCCAAAGGCCGCTACCCGGTGCGGTTTGCGACCATCGCCATGCTTTTCATCATTTTTGATGTGGAAGTGGTGTTCATGTATCCGTGGGCGGTGGCTTTGGGAGAACTGCAATTGTTCGGATTAGTGGAGATGGTCATTTTCATCATCATTCTGGCAATTGCATACGTCTATATTTGGGGACGGGGAGGTTTGGAATGGGATTGATAGAAGACGCCGCCGAAAGGGTTGGCGACGAGATCAACAACCTTAAGTTGAATGTCCAGGATTCCATCGAAGCGATGGATCATGAGTACGCCGGGTCCTTGTATGACACGATATTGACCACTAAACTTGGCAAAGTTGTTGGCTGGGCGCAGAAGAACGCCTTATGGCCCGCGACTTTTGGCCTGGCCTGTTGTGCTATTGAAATGATGGCTATGGCCAATTCCCGCTGGGATGCGGCACGTTTCGGGGCCGAGGTTTTTCGCGCTTCTCCGCGTCAGGCAGACCTGATGATTGTGTCGGGGCGGGTCTCGCAGAAAATGGCGCCGATCCTGAAACAGATTTATGACCAGATGCCCGAACCCAAATGGGTGATGTCCATGGGAGCTTGTGCTTCCTGCGGCGGGGTTTTCAATAATTATTCCATAGTCCAAGGGGTGGACCGCGTGGTGCCGGTGGATGTTTATGTTCCCGGATGCCCTCCCGGTCCTGAAGCTTTGCTTTATGGCCTGATCAAGCTTCAGGAAAAGATCATGGCAGAAGCGGGGACCGACAAGGCCAAAAAGAGGGTGGCATGACAGGGGAGGAAATCATCGCAACGGTGAAGGCTGGCCTTCCCGATACCATACAGGATACCGCTTTGCCTCAGGGTGATGCTGTGATTTTTGTCGCTCCCGACTGCTTGCAAAAAGTAGCGGCTTTTCTCAAAGACGACCCGTCCCTGAAATTCGATTACCTGTCTGATGTGAGCGGAGTGGATTACCTCATTGAAGAACGGGAGCCCCGCTTTGAAGCGGTATATCTGCTTTACTCCATTGACCATTCTCATTCCATACGTATTCGTGTCGGCATAGAAGAAGAGAATCCTTCGGTACCTACCGTGTCGGAACTCTGGAAGGGAGCGTTGTACCCTGAGCAGGAACTGTTCGATATGTTTGGTATCCACATTGAAGGACATCCTCGGATGGAACGGCTGATCATGCCGAAAGACTGGGTGGGTCACCCGCTTAGAAAAGATTATCCGTTAACTACAGAGCCTGTTGCTTTTTCGTATAACCGGGATTTTAAAAGTGAATTGGTCAAATCAAAACCTCCAACTCGATAGGGTGACTTGTGAGCGTAACTGAACAAGGATTGCTGGAACGCGATAAAGACACCATGACCCTGAATATGGGGCCTCAGCACCCGAGCACCCACGGGGTCTTCAGGGTTATCCTTGAGATGGATGGCGAGGTGGTGGAGACCGCTGAACCGGAAATTGGCTACCTGCACACAGGCATCGAAAAAACTTCCGAAAATAAAAGATACGTTCACGTCATCCCGATGACCGACCGTTTGGACTATCTCAACCCGCCGGGCAACAATCTGGCCTTCTGCCTGGCAACGGAGAAGCTGCTGGGCGTGGAGATTCCTGAACGGGCCCAGGCTCTTAGAGTCATCATGTGTGAGCTGGCGCGGATCGCCAGCCATCTGGTCTGGTTGGGAACGCATGCTCTCGACATTGGCGCGATGACAGTTTTTCTGTATTGCTGGCGAGAGCGGGAGATGGTTCTTGATCTTAATGAAGAGATTTCAGGTGTGCGCATGATGACCAGTTATATTCGCATCGGCGGCGTGGCGAAAGACGCGACCCGGCCCTGGCTGGATGGCATCCGCGATTTCATCGACTATTTTCCCGCCAAGGTGGATGAGTATGAATCGTTGCTGACGAAGAATCCGATCTGGATGGATCGAACCCAGGGCATTGGCGTTTTCTCCAGAGAAGAGGCGATCAACTGGAGCTTAAGCGGTCCGGCACTCAGGGCTTCCGGTGTGAACTGGGATATTCGTAAATCCCGGCCCTACAGCGGTTATGAAAAATACGGTTTCGAGGTTCCTGTTTACCAGGGCGGAGATATTTATGATCGTTACCGGGTGCGTGTTGAAGAAATGCGCCAGAGTCGGGAAATCATCAATCAGGCCATACAAAAATTGCCGACAGGGGATTATAAAACACCGGACAATAAAGTCTCTTTGCCTCCACGGGAAACTCTGCATACCAGCATGGAAGCGTTGATCCATCATTTTAAACTGGTGTCCGAGGGAGTCAGTGTCCCGAAAGGCGAAACCTATGTGCCCATCGAAGGGCCGAGAGGTGAAGTGGGATTTTATATAGTCAGCGATGGCACCAATGTCCCTTACCGGGTCAAGCTGAGGGCGCCTTCGTTTATGGCGATTCCTGGTATGTGCCAAATGATGACAGGTTGTTATATCGCCGATGTGGTAGGCATCATCGGCAGTATCGATATTGTAATGGGAGAAGTCGACCGCTAACCACCACTAGGCGCCGGCGAGCCGCCGGTGGCAATGGGCAGTGGCTTTGTCTGGCTAGCAACGATATTCTCCGTGGAATTTTTATAAGGAAAAATTGTTGATGTCCGGGTTTATATTTTCTGAAAAACAGGAAAAAGAAGTTGCGCGCATTATCGCCAAGTATCCTTTCAAGAAGTCGGCGATGTTGCCTTTGCTGACTCTGGTTCAGCGTGACGAGAGGGTGGTTTCTCCTGATGCCATGGTGGCGATTAGTAAAAAGCTGGATTGCTCACCGGCTTATGTGCAATCGGTCATGTCTTTTTATACGATGTACCACACCGAGAAGGTGGGGAAGTATATGATTCTGTTCTGCATCAACATCAGTTGCCAGTTGAACGGTTGCGACAAACTGCTTGAGCACACGGCCAAAAAACTGGGTATCAAGGTGGGAGAAACGACAGGCGATGAAAAGTTCACCCTGCATCGGGAAGAGTGTCTGGCAGATTGCACGCGGGCACCGATGATGCGGGTCAACGATACTTATTACGGGGATTTGACCGAGCAGCGTATTGACCAGGTTCTCGATTCTTTGGATTGACCGATGACACAGATTCTTTTCAAAAATATAAATGCGAAAGACCTTCATACCCTGAAGGTCTATGAAGAACAGGGCGGTTATCAGTCCCTGAAGAAAGCTTTTGCCAGGAAACCGGAAGAAATTATCGAGATGGTCAAGGCTTCCGGCTTGCGGGGGCGTGGTGGTGCGGGTTTCCCGGCGGGATTAAAATGGAGTTTCCTCGCTAAGAATGTATTTCCCCGTTACCTCTGTTGCAACGCCGATGAGTCGGAACCGGGGACCTGTAAAGACCGGGAACTCCTGCTTAAAAATCCGCATATGCTGATTGAGGGAATGATCCTCTGCTCCTATGCTTGCCAGATCGAAACCGGGTACATTTATATGCGCGGGGAATTCCATGACTTGAGTTTTATCATGGACAAGGCCCTGGAAGAAGCGCACGCCAAAGGCTACTTGGGTAAAAATATTCTTGGAAGCGGATTCAATTTAGATATTCATACCCATCTTGGCGCAGGAGCTTATATCTGTGGTGAGGAGTCGGCTCTGCTCAATTCCCTCGAAGGTGGGCGGGGAGAACCGAGGATGAAACCGCCTTTTCCTGCTGTGGAAGGTTTGTATGCCAAACCGACAGTCATCAATAATGTCGAAACCCTGTGTGTGGTTCCTTATATCGTCAACGAAGGTGCGGAAAAATACGCCGCACTGGGAACCGAAAAGAGCAAGGGTACCAAGTTGGTCAGTGTTTCCGGGCATGTGAAAAAACCGGGAAACTATGAAGTGGTGTTAGGCACCCCGACCCGGGAAATCATTTATGACCTGGCTGGAGGAATCCGTGATGGCAACAAACTGAAAGCTTTTATTCCAGGAGGTTCTTCGACTCCCATGCTTCCGGCGGACAAGGTGGACGTGGGTTATGATTACGAGGCTATAGCTGAAGCAGGCTCCATGCTGGGTTCCGGCGCATTGATCGTTATTGATGATAGCGTCAATATTGTTGAAACGACGTTGCGGCTGATCAGTTTTTATAT
Source organism: Nitrospina sp. (assembly GCA_018653085.1). Classification (GTDB taxonomy): domain Bacteria; phylum Nitrospinota; class Nitrospinia; order Nitrospinales; family VA-1; genus LS-NOB. Next base: position 11,508 of record JABIAY010000032.1, on the reverse strand, counting down.
GCATGAGTCCTGTGGCAAATGTACACCCTGCCGGGAAGGTACCCGGTGGCTCTACCAGATCGTTGAGCGGATCATGCAGAACAAGGGACAACTGGAATACATCGACAAGCTGGAAGATATTTGCGGCAACATGGCAATGAAAACGTTTTGTCCGCTTGCCGATGCCTGTGTCTCTCCTGTTGTGAGCAGCATCAAGCATTTTCGCTCCGACTATGAAGAATATTTTAAGAAAATACCGGTAAGTTCGGTTTGAGGCAATTATGTCCGACAATGAAGTAACATTAACGATTGATGGGAAATCGGTGACGGTTCCCAAAGGCACCAAGCTGGTGGATGCGGCGAAACGGGTCGATGTGGAGATTCCTGTTTTCTGCTATCACGAGAAGATCGGTGCTTTAGGCTGTTGCCGGATGTGTCTGGTTGAAGTCGAGAAGATGCCGAAGCTGATGACCGCCTGCACCATGGATGTGATGCCGGATATGGTGGTCAAAACCACTACCGAAAAAGTGGAAAAGGCGCAGAAGGGTGTTTTGGAATTCACTCTGCTCAACCATCCCCTCGATTGCCCGGTTTGTGACAAGGGCGGCGAATGCCCTTTGCAGGACAACGTCTTCAAGCACGGCTCTCCGGATACCCGTATGGAGTTTCACCGGCATAACAATGCCAAGGCAACTGCGCTCAGTCCGGTCATTACCATTGATCGGGAACGGTGCATTGCCTGTCAGCGATGCACCGCTTATAGCGAACGGATTGAGCAGGACCGCGGGTTGGTCATGCTGAACCGTGGTTTCCATAACGAGGTAGGCACGTTTAACAACGAACCTTACGACAATCGTTTCTCCGGTAATGTCATTGATATTTGCCCGGTGGGCGCGTTGACCAACACGGACTTCCGTTTTAAGGCCCGCACATGGGATTTAACCAATGTCGAAACGCTTTGTGCGCATTGCGGCTGTAACTGCAATATTACGATGGGCACCCGGCTCAATGAACTCATGCGTGTGGAAGCGCGTCCCAACGATGCGGTGGACGATGGCTGGATTTGCGACAAGGCCCGTTGGGGTCACCAGTTTGTGCATAGCGAAAACAAAATCTCCATTGCCCGCGAAAACAGTGTGGGTGACGGAAAGCCTACTTCCTTTCCGGTGCTCCCGCATGACTGCGCTGGCGAGGATGCGGCTGGCAAGGCGGCCGAGGCGTTTAAAAAAATCGCGGAAGAACACGGGCCTCAAAGCGTTGGCTTCATAGGGTCCCCTTATGCCACTAACGAAGAGAATTATCTCTATCAGAAATTGTTTCGCTTGGGATTGGGCTCAAACAATATAGATCACAAGGTGTATCAGGATACTCCCGGTCTTCCGGTCAGCCATTATGATGTTGAACAGATCGAAACCTCTAATGTGGTGTTGTTGATTGCCAGTGACCCAACGGAAGAATTACCCATTCTTGATCTTCGCATTAAAAAAGCCGTGACCCACGGGGGAACCCGGTTGGTGAGCTTAAACGATCAAACAATCGCCCTCGATAAATACTCAACCCAGTCGGTGCAATACAAGGTGGGCGGTGAGGCTCTGGCGATTGATGCTTTGACCAACGGCCTGGCTCGGGAACTGGGGGAATCGGCTTCGGCTCAGGGCGATAGCGGAATTTCTGCGGACGATATGAAGTCTTTGGTCGAGACAGTACGTAGCAGTATGAAAATTTGTGTGGTGTACAATCCATCCGCCCTTTCTGGAGAAGCCGTTTCCGGGGTCAAGCGTCTGCTGAAAATGATTGCCAAGGTCCCGACCATGGAATGCGGGGCCATACCTGCGGCTCCGATGACCAATGCGGTGGGCGCAATGGATATGGGACTGCTTCCCGATTTTTATCCGGGCGGAGTGCCGATGTCAGACGAAGAGGAAATAAAAAAACAATGGGGAGAAAATGCGCCGACTGCAACCGGCCTTTCCGCATTAGAGATGATCGCCCGTGCCGAAAAAGGAGAGTTGAAAGCCTTGCTGGTGCACCGTTCTAATCCGGTCATGGATTTTCCTGGTGGAGCACAGGTGACGGAAGCTTTGAAGAAGCTGGATCTTCTGGTGGTGCATGACATGCTGGAAACGGAGACGGCTAAACTGGCGAACCTCGTACTGCCTTCAAATGGTCCGGGTTATGATGAAGGAACTACTACTAATATTGGCGGCCGGGTGCAAGCCAGAAGAAAAGCGTTGCAAGCCGATCAGGCGCCGGACTGGAAAATCATCAGTCTGATGCTCAACGTGCTGGGTGATGAAACCGACTACGGTAAGGTTTCAGATGTTACTGAAGAGATTGCCCGGAAAGTTTCGGGTTATCAGCAAATCAGCAGAAGGTCGGTAGGCAAAACCGGGTGTAACCGGGACTCTGTGATTTCTGCTGATGAACAGGCTTCCGCTAAACCGGTTCAGGCGGGTACGAACGGAAGTCTCCGACTTCGTATTGCTACGTTCCTGTTTGCCGAGGACAAGGTTCTCGATGCCTCCTCGAAACTGGCGCATCATTTCCAGTCTTCGACAGCGCATTTTAATGAGGAAGATGCTGGTCGGCTTGGTATTCAGGATGGCAACACGGTTCTGCTTTCGGCTGAAAATGTCAATCTGGAAGCTACGGCAAAGGTTGACAACCGTTGTCAGCCCGGAGGTGTGGTAGTGCCCAGAGTCTCGGACGGGCAGAGAGTGAATGGCTTGATCAGTGCAGATGGTAATACGGCATGGGTGGAAGTCAGGAAAGTTTAAGATCGGATTTTTTGTAGAACGGGTAATGCTTTTTGGAGTGATTACGGTTTGGATTGGATAATTGAAACGCTAACTGAAATATTCAATGAAACCTGGGACTTCATCGTCCTGTTTCTGAATGAGAACGTTCCTCTGATTGTGGGGAGTGTGAAGGCCGTGGTTATTGCGGTGGCGGTTATGTCCGTGGTTCCCATGCTGGTCTGGTTGGAGCGACGCTTGATGGGCCGATTTCAAGTTCGCCTGGGGCCGAACCGGGTTGGACCTTTGGGACTTGGTCAACCGATGGCCGATACGGTGAAGTTGTTGTTCAAGGAATCCATCATTCAGAGTTCGGCGGACAAATTTTTATTTCACCTCGCGCCAGCTGTTGTGGTATTCGCGGCGATTGTCGGGTTTGCAGTAATCCCTTTCGGGGCACCTTTCGAGGTGTTCGGCCAGAGCATTGAGTTGTGGGGCGCCAATGTGAACAGCGGAATTTTATTCGTGTTCGCGATTTCAGGCATGGGCATTTATGGAATGGTTCTTGCCGGGTTGGCATCGAATAACAAATATTCGTTGATGGGCGGTCTGCGGTCCTCTGCCCAGATGATCAGTTATGAATTGACGCTGGGGCTTTCGGCGTTGAGTATCATCGTGCTCACCGGTTCCCTGAACCTGGTGGATATGGTCAAGGCCCAGGAAACGGTTCCATTTATTCTTGTTCAGCCTTTGGCTTTTTTGCTGTTTTATATTGCCGGTGTTGCGGAGACCAACCGGGCTCCTTTTGACCTGCCGGAAGCGGAGCAGGAACTGGTAGCCGGTTTTCATACGGAATATACGGGCATGAAGTTTGCCATGTTCTTCATGGGTGAGTACATCAACATGGTGACCATGAGCGCTTTAGTGACCCTTTTGTTTTTGGGTGGGTGGAACGCTTATGGACTGCCGGTTTGGCCGATTGTGGCGTTTGCTCTCAAGGTTGGTTTTCTATTATGTGTGTTCATCTGGCTGAGGTCGACGTTTCCCCGTATTCGTTACGACCGGTTGATGACGTTTGGCTGGAAAGTTTTGTTGCCATTATGTTTGTTAAATCTTTTGATCACCGCCACGTGGAAGGTGATCTAATTTCCCTGAGGGGATGAGCTATGTTGCAAGCAACTATTAATGGGGTAAAAAACCTTTTGATCGGAATGGGAGTCACGTTCCGAAATATGTTGAGTACGCCGGTCACCCTGCAGTACCCGGAAGTCAAGCGAACGATGCCCAAGCGTTATAGGGGAAGACATTTCCTCAATCGCGATGAGGAGGGGCTGGAGCGGTGTGTAGGGTGCTCTCTGTGTTCGATAAATTGTCCGGTGGGCTGTATTCATGTTGTGGCGGCGGAGAATGATCCGGAGAATCCGGTTTCCAAGGGCGAACGCTACGCAGAGGTTTATGAGATCAACCTTCTGCGTTGTATCTACTGCGGGTACTGTGAGGAGGCCTGTCCGGTAGATGCTGTGGTTCTGCGTGACCATTATGAATTGGCGGATTACGACCGCGACAATTACATCATGGAGAAAAATGATCTTTTGGTTTATCCGGAACCGAATCGGTTCCGTGTCAACGTGTTGGGTAATACGGAACGAGTTTGACCAGCCCAGCGTGACGCTGGAAGCAACGGGTAACAAATTTTTGGAGTAGGTTTGTTTTGGAAATCGCTACGGTATTTAATTTTACGCATGACGCGGTAATTTTTGCGGTCGGAATGACGGCAATCCTTGCCAGCCTGGGGGTCATTTTATGTTCCTCGCCGATCTATTGTGCCTTATACCTGATTGGCCACATGATTTGTCTGGCCCTTTTGTTCCTCCTTTATAATGCGGAATTTCTTGCAGTCGTCCAGATCATTGTTTATGCCGGAGCGGTGATGATCCTGTTTTTGTTTATTATCGCGCTTCTCGGCGGAAAAAAAGAGGTCCAGGAAAATACATTCCACCGTGCCATGGCGTTTGCCTTTGTCTTCATTTTGCTGGGGGAATTGTATTTGTCGGCCACGGTTGGGACGACTCAGCCGATTCGCGGTGAAATCCCAGCTGAGTTATTTGGCACCGCCAAAGCTATTGGACTCGAATTATTTTCAAAACATGTCGTGGCGTTTGAGCTGGCTTCCGGCTTGCTTCTGGTCGCGGCGGTGGGTGTGATTTGTCTGGCAAAATTTTCGTTTGCTCCTTTAAGAAGGAGGGTGAGGTAATGGGGCAGGAATTTGTTTTGCTGGTCAGTGCTTCTATATTCTGCGTCGGTGCGGCGGGGTTCATGATTCGCAAGAACCCGCTCATCATGTTTATGTCTGTCGAGTTGATGCTCAATTCGGTGAACTTTCTTTTGATCGCTTATTCCAGCTTTCTCAACTCACTGGATGGCCAGATTTTTGCCCTGTTCATCATGACTGTTGCGGCAGCGGAAGTGGTGGTGGGATTGGCTATCATTCTGACTATTTTCCGCACTCGTCATGATATGGATGTGGACCATATTGATACATTGAAAGGATAATCTTTTGTTCGCAAGTAGCTGGCTCATACTTTTGTTTCCTCTTCTCGGGTTTATCGGCCTGAGTTGGTACGGCAACCGGATCTCCAGAAAGCTGGTTGGGTTCGTGGGCTGTGGAACCGTAGGTGCGTCCTTTTTTATGACGCTGGTGACGTTGAGCAATCTTTTGTTTTTGCAGCCGGAAGAACGGGTAGGGCAGGTTCAAACTCTTTACCAGTGGATATCAGCGGGGTCATTCAAATTGAACCTGGCTATTCTGGTGGATCCGCTTTCGGTGTTCATGTTCCTGATCGTAACCGGTGTCGGATTTGTGATTCATGTCTACTCGGTTGGCTACATGCATGATGATCCGGAATACTCCCGATTTTTTGCTTATTTAAACCTGTTTATTTTTTCGATGCTGGTGCTGGTTGCGGCGGCGGACTTCTTTTTCCTGATTGTCGGTTGGGCGCTGGTTGGCCTTGCGTCTTATTTGTTGATCGGGTTCTGGCGGGAAAAAGCCAGTGCTGTGCTTGCCGCCCGCAAAGCCTTTGTCATGAACGTGATAGGCGATGTGGGAATGGTTATCGCCGCATTGGTTATTTTTGAGACGTTTGGAACGCTGAGTTTTGTCGATGTGTTTGCATCCGCCCCGGATCAGTTTCGCCCTAATGACGATGCGATGCTTTTGATTACTATGTTGTTGCTGGTCGGGGCATTCGCGAAATCTGCGCAACTGCCCCTGCATACCTGGTTGCCGGACGCGATGGAAGGGCCGACTCCCGTTAGTGCGCTGATTCACGCCGCGACGATGGTTACCGCTGGAGTCTATCTGATAGCCCGTTGCCATGTCCTGTATGAGCTGGCTCCCTATACCATGTATTTTATTGCCGGAGTGGGAATCATCACGGCGATCTTCGCCGGATCGATGGCAATGGTTCAATATGACATCAAACGTGTGATTGCCTATTCCACCATGAGCCAGTTGGGCTATATGTTTCTGGCAATGGGCATCGGTGTTTATAGTCTGGGCATGTTTCATTTGATGACCCACGCATTTTTTAAGGCGCTACTTTTTATGGCGGCGGGAAGCGTGATCCATTCGCTGGACGGCGAACAGGACCTCAGAAAAATGGGCGGCCTGCAAAAAGTCATGCCGCTGACCCACGCAACTTTTTTAATAGGTGCTCTGGCGTTGGCCGGGTTTCCCCTAACCAGTGGTTACTTCAGTAAAGAGGCAATCATTCTGAGCTCTTACCATGCGGAGATGGGGAATATTGTTTTCTGGGCGATTGCGGTGCTGACAGCGGGTATGACGGCGTTCTACATCTTCCGGGTTTATTTATTTACTTTTTTCGGTAAGCTCCGCAGTCCAGAGGCACATCCGCATGAGTCCCCCATGATTATGGTTGCCCCTTTACTGGTTCTGGCCGCTTTGGCTCTGCTGGGCGGGGTGTTGGGGCCTTGGGTCGACAGCTTTCTGGCACCGGTATTTGGGCATGTTGCCCACCCTCATGATAACGCGTTGGAAACCATAGCCCTGATAGCGGGAATTGGAGGCATCGCGACTGCGGGTTTGTTGTACATGGTGAGCAAGCAACGTCTGGACCTTTTCAAGGAAGCGTTGGCTCCCCTTTATGATCTCTTGCTCCACAAATATTATGTGGATGAGATTTATGATTATTTGATCGTGCGCCCGACAAAAGCCATCGGGGCTTTTTTGGAACAAAAAGCCGAACGCGAAGGTGTGGATTTTACCGTTGATCAGGTTGGCCTGCAGATAAAAGAAGTGAGCCATGTTATCAGTCTCTGGCAATCGGGAAAAGTGCGTTCCTACGCCTTGAATATGATTGTCGGCGTGGTGACGATTCTAATGTTTGTCGTATTCATGTAACCGGAAAAATATATGTTATCCCTTATAATTTTCATACCCCTTATTGCGGCACTGGCGCTCCTCATGGTCTCCAGAGAGAGTGTGGCCGCGATCAAAACAGTTGGGGTGGGTGCGGCAGCGGCTAGTTTTGCTCTATCTTTATGGTTACTGTTCTCGTTTGATACCGCTAACCCGGGTATGCAGTTTGTCCAGACGTTTCACTGGGTGCCTGCCCTGCATATCAATTATCTGGTAGGGGTGGATGGCATTAGTTTGTGGATGGTTGTGTTGACCGCGTTTCTGGGGCTCCTTGCCGTTATGCTTTCCTTCAGTCAGAAGGAAGGACTGAGAAATTTTGTCGCTCTGATACTGGCACTGGAAGCGGGCACGCTTGGGGTGTTTCTGGCTCTCGACACCATTTTATTTTATGTATTTTGGGAGCTGATGCTGGTGCCGACTTATTTTCTCATCGGTATCTGGGGAGAAGGTCGACGAGTCTATGCCACGATGAAATTCGTGATCTATACCCTGGTGGGAAGCTTGTTGATGCTGGTTGCGATTGTTTCCCTGACGATGGTGCACTATGGTGCTACCCATGATGTGACGTTTGATTTGCGGGTGCTGACCCTTACCCATATTGACCCATCCATGCAGATATGGATGTTTTTATGTTTTTTCCTGGCGTTTGCTATCAAGGTCCCGGTTTTTCCTCTGCATAGCTGGTTGCCTCATGCCTATGTGGCTTGCCCCATTCCCGCTTTGATCCTATTGACGGGAGCCATGTCCAAAACCGGTGCTTATGGTTTTCTGCGTTTTTGTCTGCCTCTGTTTCCCGAAGCGGTTGAAAGTTTTGCTACCGTTATTGGATTGATGGCGGCGGCTGGAATGGTCTATGGAGCCTGGATAGCCATTGCACAAAAAGACCTGAAAGCCCTGGTGGCTTATTCCAGTATCAGCCATTTGGGATTTATTGTGATTGGCATCTTTGCTCACAACGGGACGGGGATTGAAGGCAGTTTGCTCCAGATGATCAACCACGGCATCATCGCGTCGGCGTTATTTTTGATTGTTGCATTTATCGAGATGAGGGCGGGAACCCGCAACCTGAACGAGCTTCGTGGTTTGAGTAAGGCCATGCCCGTTTTGTATGGGACCTTTATGCTGATCATGTTAGCCGCTCTGGGGCTCCCAGGGTTAAACGGTTTTGTCGGAGAGTTCCTGATTTTAATGGGAGTCTGGACATCCAGCATGTTTTCAGGGTTATCGGGTATTCTGGTATTGATGGGTGGATTGTCAATTGTCTTCGCCTCCATTTATATGCTGTACATGTTCCAGGGTTCGATGCAGGGAAAATCGGATAACCAAGAGTTGACCGATATCAGCCGATGTGAGTTCAAGCTTCTTTTGCCTGCCTGCCTGCTTATTCTGTTGATAGGGCTTTACCCCAAACCTTTCATTGACCGGGTTACCCCTTCGGTCGAATCATTACTCCATCTGGAAAAAACGGTCAACCTCCATACCGGCGAAGAAAGCGGCCACTAGGCGTGGGGCCAACTGGCAATAGCCTTCTCTGGCGAGCAAGAAGTATGGGCGGCTTGATGAGCCGTTGCCACCTGCCTCCCCTGCCAAGGGGTTTGACATGAGATTCGGCAAGAACATTGTTGATGGTATTTTTCTTAAACGGCCAAACCGTTATCTGGCGCATGTTGAGGTGGCGGGGAAGGAAGTTCTGGCTCATGTTCCCGACCCAGGCCGTCTGACCGGATTGATGCTGGCCGGGAGAAAAGTGCGGCTGGTTCATCAACCCTCGGAAAAACGTAAAACAGACTACACGCTGGTTTTGGTGCGGCACGGTTCAATATGGGTTTCGGTATTTCCGGTATTTGCTAATAACCTGATTCAGGGAGCGTTGATGCAACACAAGCTTCCTTTCCTTCAGGGCTATTCCGACTTTGCCAGCGAAGTGAAAGTAAAGAACAGTCGCTTCGATTTCAGGTTGGAGTTTCCGGAAAAGTCCGCGTATGTTGAAGTGAAATCGGTGAGCCTGGTCGAACAAGGGCAGGGCAGGTTTCCTGACGCGCCGACAGAACGGGGAGTCAGGCATGTCAAAGAGTTAATCGAGTTGTGCGCAAAAGGCTATAGGACGGCAGTGGTATTTGTTTCGCAACGGGCCGATACACGATCCATTACCTGCAACGATGACATTGACCCGGTTTTTGGGGAGTGGTTGCGCAAAGCACATAGTCAAGGCGTGGAACTTTATGGTATGAATTGCAAAGTCACCCCAACCACGATTTCCCTGAACAAAGAGGTTGAAGTAGTATTGTAACTGGCACTTTGTTGGTCAAAAAAGCAACCCCCTCAAATCCCCCTTGTCAGGGGGAGGACAGTTCCCCCCTGACAAGGGGGGCTAGGGGGGTTACTCTAAAAATATGTCCAGATCGGGAATGACCAGCCATTGTTCTCCCTCAAGCACCCATTCCTGCTCAACGAGCCGGGTCACTACTTTGGTGCTGGGTAATACTGCGAGTTGATAGCGGATGACGACGATGGCCCGGTTGAAACCTTCTCCGGGTCCTTTGGCTGTAATGGCAACCGGAGCACCATCTTTGAAAAACTTGATATTCAAAATGGTCGCTTCAAAAAAAGTAATGCGCTGGACCATCTCCAGTGACTTTCCCATATAACTGGCGCGATGGGTCGGGTGGACGAACCGGGAACTGATATCCATCGCTTTGCTTTCAAACTCGAAATTAAAAGCTTCGATGCTTAGGTCCAGATTTTCCTGGGTTTTATAATAAGGGTCCAGAGTTTCGCAGGATACAGAAGCAAAAAGAAGAAGAAAAAAAACCACTCTTTGCACAAGGTTGGGTGTGGTGTTGGATTTCAGCATGAAGGTTGATGAAAAAAGTGAGGGGTGAATAATCGCTTCTCATTGATTATAGATAAAAATATTGATTCCTTCCAGTTTATAAGCTGGGCATTGGAGAATGATGGCAAAATCAGGTGGATTTAAACAGGTGAAACATAAAGCCGGTTCGAGCAATAGAAAACCTGTGAGCGCTACGAGAAAAAAACCGGAGAAGAAAGAGCTGACGCTCTGGGATCAGGCTTCCCGTTGGTATGACTCGCTGGTTGGTGGTCAGGGTACGGATTTTCAGAAGGACATTATCATGCCTGGTGTGTTCCGATTGCTGGAAGTCAGCAAGAAAGACCGTGTCCTTGATCTGGCTTGCGGTCAGGGAGTTTTTTCCCGCTATTTGGCCAAGAAGGGTGTTCGTGTCGAGGGGCTGGATTCTTCCTCTGAACTGCTGAAACATGCGCGGTCCCGTTCGGGCCCTTCCATTAAATATCATGTGGGAGATGCCGGTGATGCTGAAAATTTTGAAGCAGATTGCTTCGATGGTATTGCCTGTCTGATGGCGATACAGAATATCGAGAAAATGGACCTGCTTTTTAAAAGCGCAAGCCGATGGTTAAAGACGGGAAAACATTTTGTGGTGGTGATGACGCACCCGTGTTTCCGGATTCCCCGCCAAACTCACTGGGGGTGGGATGATGAAAAGAAACTGGAGTATCGGCGGGTGGACCATTATATGACGGAGACTAATGTTCCTATTCTGACCCCGCCCTTCGCTGATTCTAAATCGTTCACGCTTACCTATCACCGTCCGTTGCAAAGTTATGTTTCAGCGTTGGTTCAAGCCGGATTTTGCGTTGATGCGATAGAGGAGTGGGTGTCGAACAAGAACAGCCTGCCTGGTAAACGGGCCAAGGCGGAAAACAGGGCGCGAAAAGAAATCCCACTGTTTTTAGCTCTAAGGGCGCGGTTGATGCCTGAGCCTGCCTCGCAAAAAGATAAATAATATTCCTTTAGCAGGAAAAAATATTTTATGACCAGCTACACCTATGAACTGCCTGAACAGGGACGGCTTTTGTCTCTTATTCGCGAGAACCTGAATAAAGTCGGGGAAGAGTGGAAGGAGATCGCCGATTTTATGCTGGAAGGTCATGTGGAATACAAGCCGATGAGGGCGAGCCCTGTGATGTCGGGCCGTCAGTTTGTCTATCAACGGGCGAACCTCAACCTGACGCTCTATTTCCCGGAACGCATTTTTGAACATCTTCTCAGTTGGCTGGATTCTGGAAAAGTAGAACTGCTCAAGGCAGTGGTGCAATCTTCCTTGCCACAACGTGCTGGTTATGACATTCATGAATTTAAAATTTTAGGAATCATAGATGAAGCTCATCGGCCTAACGCCTAGTGGAAGGGGACATCGTCTGCGATGGCTTTTCTGATACTCACCATCCACTGCTGGTAGAAGGTGGAGTTGTGCAGGGTGAGAAGGCGCATGGCGAGGATTTCTTCTACCATGATCAGGTGCCTGAGAT
>JABIAY010000007.1 GCA_018653085.1 Nitrospina sp. | reverse complement strand
TTGTCCGGGTTGGCGACTTCAATTCCGGTCAGGGCAACGGATTGCGCAAATAATGAAGTCGACAGGGAAGCAATATCGATCTGGGTTTTTGCCGCTATCGAACCTTTTTCTTCAATGCCTCTTTTGATCATGCCATCAAGAAACAGAATAAGAAAAACTCCAACCAGACCACCGATTAAAGCGAAAGCCAGAACCCCCTGCAAGCGGAAAATTTTCATGATCCGCCCCCCGAGAAAGTATCGAATGCTTTGGCCAGTTTGAGAGATTTGAGCAGAGGTACTTTTTCAATCAGGTCTTTCAAGCGTTCACGGTATTTTCGTATGAGAACGTTGATGAGAAAAAACAGGGGTACCGCAGAAATCAGGGAAAAAATCAGGCTCCCCATCACTAAGGTGTTGTTCAGCCGGTCGAACAGGAAAAGGGAGTTGCTGAAGAAGCTGTTCCAGAATTCCTGCATTCCATCCGAGGTCAGAACCGCCAAACCAATTTGATGAAAAAGGGGATCAAGAATATATGCGATGCCGGAGAAAAAGAAAACCCCAACGAGCAAAAGAGCGAAATTTAAATTGATGATAAAGGCGAGAAACAGGAGAACAATATTGTGTGGGGTCCATAGCGGCATCAGGCCGATGATGCCGCCAAACGCCAAACCGAGGCTGAGCTGCCAGGGTTTTTCGTTGGAGTTTAAAGCTTTGAAAACTTTTAGAACCTGCCGGATCATAGAGCAACTCTCCTTTTGCCTAGTATAAGGGAAGACTGTCACAAGTCCAGTATTACGTTGGCCAGCAGGAGTTTCTGCGCTAGCTTTTCTGATACAAATATTTGACGGTTTCCAAAGAGGGATAATCGGATTTCAAACTTTCGAGCAATAAAGTGAGGGCAATGGATTGCTCATCGCTCATTTCGTCCCGGTCTCCTATTACGCATACTCCGATGCTGGATTCATCCAGTTCCGGATGATGGGACCCTGTTTTGGAAATATGCCTTCCCATCAAAGTTTTACCCTCTGTAGTGATGATGAAATGGAAACCGATTTCAGATTCTCCTTTCTCCAGGTGGGATTGCTTGATTTGCTCATAGGTGGATGAATCTTCTCCGGTGAAATGGACCAGCACAAAACGTGTGTCCTGCCTTGTTTTTAAATCGCGTGAGTCATGATTCATGGTCAATTCTTCCTGTTTAGGACTATATTGTATTATAAGTGGTAGTGGATGATAAATGATTGAAGGATTCGGAATGGAAAAGAATATTAAATCTGTTTTGATAATCGGGCTTGGGCGCGTGGGGAGCCTGGCGGCAATTTTATTGGAGTCGAACGGATATCAGGTCACGGGTTTTGATACCAGTCCGGATGAGGATTATCCTTTCAAGGTAATCTCTGCAACGGTTGCGGATGGACCTGTTCTGGACGAGGCGATTGCCAGACACGATGCCATACTCACTTGCCTGCCGTTTCATTTGAATCTTGGGGTGGCAAAAAAAGTGCACCAGGCCGGGAAGCATTATTTTGACCTGACGGAAGATGTCCCCACCACATCTGCTATTCGAGAAATGTCGGGATCGGCAAAGGGAATCATGGCTCCGCAATGTGGGTTGGCTCCCGGATTTGTGGGAATTTGCGGGGCGCATCTTGCCGGGGGGTTCGAGCAGTTGCGCAGTATGGAGCTCCGTGTCGGGGCTCTGCCACAGCATCCGCGTGGACTTCTTGGATATGCCTTCAACTGGTCTGCCGAAGGGGTGGTCAACGAATATCTCAGTGACTGCGAGGTTATTCAAGATGGGCAAAGGGCCAGCGTGCCTTCTATGGAAGGACTGGAGACCATAGTGATTGATGGCGTACAACTTGAAGCGTTCACTACATCAGGAGGGTTGGGCACTTTGTGTGAAACTTATGATGGCAAGGTGAATAATTTGAACTATAAAACAATTCGGTATCCCGGGCATGGCGAGTTGATGCGGTTTTTCTTTAATGAGTTGTATATGAGGGATCGCAGAAATGAGGCGGGAGAAATTTTGGTTAACGCCAAGCCACCAGTTAAAGAAGATGTTGTTTACGTTCATGTGGCGGTAGAAGGGAACAGGGAAGGTAAGCTGGTCCGGGAGGAATTTGTGCGTAGTTATTTTCCCAGGAAGATAAAGACCCGGGTATGGAAGGCCATATCCTGGACCACGGCATCGTCAGTCTGTGCGGTCATTGATCTGGTTTCACAAGGAAGCCTGCCGAGTCAGGGATTTTTAAAGCAAGAGGATATATCGTTGGAGCTGTTTTTAAATACGCCGACTGGCCAGTTCTTTAAATAAATTTTTAAGCCACTGCTTAATTGATACCCCGGGTAACCCCGCTGGATTTTCCGGATGTATCTAGCCCATCCAGTAGACTGTCACCGAAATTTCGGCCTATTGTGGAGCCATGGGCATCGCCGATAAATTCCATGGCAAACCCGGTTCCGCTGGAATCAACAAACACCACTCCCCAGAAACTCAGTTGACCGAGATTATTATATTTCCTGATAGAGTTTACTGTGGTTGCACTGATGGGACTTTCATTGACACCGACTGCTCTGATATTTCCAAACTGGGCCGAATCCTGGGTCAGGATCAGATGGGTTCGTGAGTCGGTAAAGGAGGCGTTGGAAGAATTAATAGTCGAATGCGAAACATTCACAATAAATATTCTATGGGTCTCTCCGGCATCAACGGTAAATATGGCCGCCCGGCCAGCTGTGTTATCGGGGACGGTGGTCATGCCCAAAACTTCGAGAGTCACACCTATCTGGGTTAAGGCCGTATCCAGGGACGGGTGATTGACTGCCATAAAGGTATAACTATCATTGGGCACTGCCTGGGCATACGGGGACAATACAATTCTTGCTTTATCTTCTGTGGTGGGTACTACCACCACCTGGGCAAATACTGAGTAAGGCAGGAAAAGCCAGGCGAGCAATATCCCAGGGAAAATAAAAGTTTTATAGGAAAACCTGGAAAATATTTTTTTTCTTTTCTCGGTCATGTCAAATATTCAAATTAGAATTAATTGACCCCACTCACGGGAGCGGAGTCGTTCATGCCAGGAGTCGCGGCACTGTCTTGCATATCACCGATAAACTCCATGGCAAATCCGGTTGTAGTGCTTTCAATAATCACCGCTCCCCAGAAATTAAGCATGGTGATGTCTCGGCGTCCATTATTGAAGCCGAAAGTTGCGGCCGGATTCGTTGCCACGGGTTCGATTCGAATATGCCCGTGCTCGAAATTAGTGGTCCCGACAATGAATTTTGCCGATGAGATACTGGTCGAATTGATGGTCGAGTTGTTAGTCCGCACGATAAAAATTCTCTCAGTGCTCCCGGCAGAAATAGTGAAGGTGATAGCGGTCCCAAAAGCCGTCAAATCGTTTTGAATGGCATTGATAACCATGCCAATTTGTGTTGCGATAGTTGACAAAGAAGAATGGGAGACGGCAATGAACGAATAGCTGGTTGAATCGGACTGCCAGTATGGGGAAATGACATGGCTTTTGTTTTCAATAGCCAGGGCAAGGTCCAAACGGGGAGACCAGAATGCGTCCACCATTAGAAATAGAGCAATTAGAATGAGTATTGGAAACTTCATAGCTTTTTCCAGGATTGCCCAACTATCCCATAGAATCTTTGTCGAGGCAATGATTTCATCAGCAATATTAGTTCCGTCATTGCTCACGAAATGTCCCTAAAAAGGACGTACCTGTCCTTATCAGGGCTTAACGGGGGAAAGTTGAATTACTTTAGTTTTTAATTCCAGAGGACAAGGCTACGCCTTGAGGAAATGGGCAAGTACCCTGCTCCCGGCGGCTTGAAGATCTTAACTCATTTTATATCAATAAATTACTGCTAGCCCAGTCAGGGGTGTTTCGGCTAAGTATAGGTGTGGACCTTGATCTCAGGGTCTAATTGAGACCGGAGATGATTTTCAATGACACGCAGGGTGCCTCCTGTGGAACTGGGGCATCCCCCGCAGGCACCCTGATAACGGATCCGGACAATATGACCTTCTACCTCGATCACTTCCAGACCTCCTCCATCGTTTGCCAGAGCTGGACGGATGGATGAGTCAAGAATGGCCTCAACGATGATGACTTTTTCATCATCGGCAAGATCGGGGTATTTTTCCGTATCAAAATCATCAAGAATGGATGAAGAGACTTCGTCGTCCCCGTCCTCATATTTCTTCAAATCCGCTTCGATAATATTTTTAATCTTGTCCTTAAAAACTACCCAAAGGTCAGCCGAGTTCAGGGTGACAGACACGAAGTTCTCGCGTAAATAGACCCTGTCAACGATATCCAGAGCGAATAGATTAATGGCAAAGGTGTCGGATTCCAGATAGCCATCAATGGTTTTGGAACCGGAATCGATCACCTTCCGGTCCAAAATAAATTTCACCGAGCTGGGGTTGGGTGTCAGTTCGATTTCTTCAACCGAAAACGTTTTAGGATCGGTCTCTTGCATAATGGTTCCTTTAGTTGTTTGGTGATTTGTTTTCATACTCGAAGATAAGATGGATTTCCGGTAACTGTGGTGCAAATAATCTTCGCGATTTCGCTATTATTCAGAATTCCATACCTTGACAAATAATGATACAGGTTTTATATTAAATATAAAGAGATATGTTTATCTTTTATTGGATGTATTTGTTGAAATTATGTCGACATTCAAAATAATCACTCGTGCTGAAAGGGTTGAAAAATGGAAACGAGTTTAAGCATCGATGATCCGGTGAAGAGCTTTGTAAGGAATAACCCTCAATGTGCCAAGGTTTTTGAGGAATTGAATATCGATTTCTGTTGTGGCGGCGATGCGTCTCTCCTTACTGCCTGTGAAGAGGAAAACCTGGAGCCGCGCGAGGTTTATCAGCGTTTGGTGGAGTTGCAATCAGCACCTTCAGCCAGCGATCAAGATGTTTCGGGTTTGACTCCGACTGAGCTGACCGAGCATCTTGAGTCCACGCACCATGTTTACCTGAAACAGGCATTGCCACGCCTGACGATGTTGATGGATAAGGTTCATCAGGCGCATTCTTCCCGGCACCCTGAGTTGACACGATTGCAGACAGTGGTTGAAAGTTTGCGTGCAGATCTGGAACCGCATTTGCTCAAAGAAGAGCAGATACTTTTTCCTCTGATACGACAACTGGAAGCCGAATCTCCGGGCTCCAGGCTGGAACCCGCACAAGGGCCGATCCGGGTCATGCGCTCTGAGCATGATGGGGCAGGGGAACTGCTAAAGGAAATGAGAACCTTGACGAACAGCTATGCTGTGCCGGAAGACGGGTGCCAGTCATTTCAGCTTTTGTATGACGGACTGAAAGAACTGGAGGAAGACACGCATCTTCACATCCATAAAGAAAATAATATGCTTTTCCCCCACCACTAGGCGTGGGGCCGACTGGCAATAGCTTTTGTCAGCTGGCAAGAAGTCATCTTGGCTTGACGAGTCTTTGCTGTCTGCTTCCCCTGTCAAGGGGCTAGGCGCCGGCGAACCGCCGGGTGCAACTAGCCTCTTAGTAGAGGAGGCAACTGAACAAGAACTCATTAAGCCGAGGCAACTATTTAGTTAGCCGATAATACTATTGCCAATGGGGTCCAGCGTCACGCGGGCGCCTAGTGGCCCTCTAGCGAGGGAGGCAATTAGGCAAGGGCTTAATTGAGCCGAGATAACTCTTTTACCCCTGCGGGGCACGAGAGCTGAGGATGAATATCACGGCTACCAGCAAAAGCTATTGCCAGTCGCCCCTACGGCTAGTAGCGCCTAGTGGTTAGTATTTCCCGCGGATATGGGAGGCGACTTCATTTAAATAAAAATCACTCAACGCCTCGTGCGTAGCCGGAGTCAAAGGGGCCAATGAGCTTGCGGCGCAATTGTCCATTACTTGCCGGGGATTTTTGGAGCCGGGAATCACTACACTGACTGCCTCAAAATCAAGAACCCACCTTAATGCGGACTGGGACAGGGCCTGATTTTCCGGCACAAGTTTTTTCAGACTATCAACCAGTTCCAGTCCTTTTTCAAAGGGAAGCCCTGAAAAAGTTTCTCCGACATTGAACTCTTGCCCGTCACGGTTGAAATTGCGATGATCGCTGTTAGCAAAATGTGTGTTCCGGTTTAATTTGCCGGAAAGCAGGCCAGATGCGAGGGGCAGGCGGACAATGAGGGCCACCTGTTTTTCCTGAGCCTCCTTGAAGATGGAAGCAATGGCTTTTTGCCGGAAAATATTAAAAATAATTTGTAATGAAGCCACCCCCTCTTCTCGCAGGCAGATTTGGGCTTCTTCCATCGACTCCACGCTGAATCCGAATTGTTGAATTTTGCCTTCCCGTTTCAATGTTCTCAGCCAATCAAATACTTCACCCCGTTCCAGCAGGTCGGTAGGAGGGCAATGTACCTGGGTCAGATCCAGGGTTTCCATTCCCAGTCGTTTTAGAGAATTTTCCGTGTGCTTGCGAAACTGTTCTAAGGAAAAATTATCCGGCCAGCCGGGCTGTGGGAACCTGCCGATCTTGGTCGCGATCACCACTTCTTTAGATAATGTTTTTATAAACCTGCCGAGCCGGGACTCCGAAAGACCTTCGCCATAGCAATCGGCGGTATCAAAAAAAGTCACTCCATTTTCTACTGCGGTCGCGAGGACTTCTTCGGCTGTAGAGTCACTCACATCTCCCCAATCCGCGCCAATCTGCCAGGTACCCAGTCCAACTTCGGAAACCTTCCAGCCGGTGTTGCCAAATGTCCGGTAATTCATGCTTGCCTCTCAAAAAGAATGATACATTGGGGGAATGATATCCCATTTTCTTAATCGCTTCTTTTATTTCGTCGGTCGTAGCATTTTTCATCCTTTAGTAAAAGGACTTTTCGTTTTGTCGGTGTTGACCGGTGCTTTGGGGTTACCGGCGAAATGGGCAGGGGCCGTGGATTTTAAAACCTATCTTAAAGGTGCCCAGGCAGAAATTTCCCGGCACAAGGAAATCATTCGCGAAGACCCTCTGGATGCGATCTCCTATTTTGAACTGGGAAGAGCTTACCTAGCCACGGGCAGACATGAAGAAGAGGTGCAAGCCTATCTGGAGGCAATCAAACTCAACCCTAAATACCCTGCGGCGCATTACAACCTGAGCATGGCTTACGATTTGTTAAAGGATGGCCCCAACGCCATCAAGCATATGCTACGAGCTCGGGAACTGTATTCCCAAAAAAGGAATCACGCCCGGATAAGAAACGTGCAACGCCAGTTAAAACTTCTGTATTTAAAATATCAGGACGTACGATGACACCGTAAAATTAGCAACCCGCCGAAAAGACAACTGGACAATACGAAAAAAGGGCCTATTCTTAATAAGGGTTGATTTTTCTATAGTTAACCGGTTTTGCGCATGAGTGGGGATTGAAAGTTGACATAGAATTTTTTATAGTGAGGCCAACGTCATTTTCTTTCGCTTCGGGGACGGAAGGTTACCATGTTTGTTATTAAAGAATACCGCCAGGGAAAAAAGATTATACGCCAGGGTACTCACGGTACCAGTGCGTTCCTGATTAAAAAGGGAACGGTCGAAGTTTATCTGGAAGATGCCGAGGGTAACAAACAAGTACTTGCCAAACTGCAAGAGAACGACCTGTTTGGGGAAATGGCGATGATTTCAACCTGCGAGCGTAGTGCGACAGTAATAGCCCTGGAAGATTGTGAAGTCGCTGTTCTTACCCGCGAAAAATTTCTCGCCCTCCCGGAGACCAGCCCCGCCGTTGTGCGTTTGAAGACGATCATGAAGGAACGCCTCAAAGATAAAAAATAGGTCATCAGTTTCCCGCAAGTTTAAGAAACCCCTTGTTGAAGGCTAGTATTAAGGCATGGAAAGAGATTTTGAACCGCTAAAAAACAGGCTCCGGATGATCTGCGATCGGTTGGATGAGGACGAGCAGCTCTATTTTCGTCCTCTTATCGATAACTTTAAGGGGCAGACCCAGGAGTTCCAGCGCATCATGCGTGACCTCGGCAAGTTTGGCGAAAAAATAGGTGATGGAAGCAAATTCCAGGTCTACCGGGAAATTCAGCATCTTTTTGATGACGCGTTCCGAAAGAGCAGTTAATGAGTTCAGCCGTTCACCTTATTGCGCATGGTCGTGTGCAGGGGGTCTGGTTCAGGGCCGGCACCCAGGAACAGGCTTTGCAGTTGGGCGTATGCGGTTGGGTGAGAAACTGCCCGGATGGGTCCGTGGAAATTCATGCTGAAGGGGAAAAGGAAACCCTTGAGCAGTTTATCACTTGGTGCAGAAAAGGGCCGCCTGCGGCTCAGGTCTCTGACCTGGATATTGAATGGGTCGACCCACAAGGCCTGACCACCTTCGCCACCAGGCGCTACTAGCCGCCAGCGTGATACCCCTTCGGGGCACGAAGGCAAATGATGAACATAACGCGCGACCCAGTGGGCAAAACTCTCTCTGGCGAGCAAAGATTTGTCTCGGCTTGAGGTGGTTTACTCCCTCTTTTTTAAAGAGGGCTGGGGTGATTTACCTTTTGTTATGATTTCTATTAAAGGATTGGTTAAAAAATACGACTCGGTTCTGGCGGTAGACGGACTCAACCTGGAGATTCCTGCAGGGGAGCTGTTTGGTTTTCTCGGTCCCAACGGTGCGGGCAAAACCACCACCATCAAACTTTTAGTCGGTCTTCTCAAACCTTCTTCCGGAACCATTCGCATAGATGGAATCAATCTGGAGAAGGACCCTATTCAGGTAAAAAAAATCATTGGCTATATTCCCGACCGGCCTTTTCTTTATAATAAGCTGACAGGGTGGGAATACCTGGAGTTTGTCGCGGGCCTGTATTCCCTGGACCCGGACATTGCGCGAGAGAGGGCGGAACAGTTCTTCACTTTTTTTGATTTACAGGGATTCGCTCATGAGCTGATCGAAGGCTACTCGCATGGCATGAAGCAGAAGCTCATTATTTCCGGAGCACTGATCCACAAACCCAAGGTGGTTATTGTTGACGAGCCTCTGGTTGGGCTCGATCCCAAAGGCGCACGCCAGGTGAAGCAATTGTTTGAGGATTTATGCGAAAATGGCACTACGGTTTTTATGTCCACTCACTCCATGGGTGTGGCCGAGGCCATGTGCCACAGGGTGGGCATTATCCAAAAAGGAAAAATGATAGCATTGGGAACGGTGGACCAGTTGCGTTCCCAGGCCGAACACCAGCACGGCGATCTTGAAGAAGTATTTTTAAAATTAACAAACGACCAGCGTGCCGCTGGACCCAGCGAGCAATAAGTTTGGCTGGCGGTCTAAGCGTTATCTCGGCTTAACGAGTTTTTGTCCAATGGCTCCCCCTTCCACGAAGGGGGCTGGGGGGATTTGATTTTCAAATTCTCTCTTTCTAAAAGTACCCGTTATTAAAAATTAATTTTTGCCTGAAAGAGGAGTGTTGCAATGAGTAAAGTTGGCAAATACATGAGTACGCAAATTTTTTCAACCAGCCCGGATAAATATGCCTATGAAGCGGTTGACGAAATGTACAAGAACAAAGTCAGTGCGCTTTTAGTCAAGGAGGGCGGGGAATATGTGGGGATCATCACAAAAACGGATTGGATGTTTCTGGTTTTAAAAGGCGAGTGCGACCCAAAAAAAATGCAGATATCAGCTGTGATGACAAAACTTGCAAGCACGATTGACGAGAATCAAACCGTTGCCGAGGCCTGCGCCATTATAGAATCCAGAAAAATTCGCCATGTTCCCGTAACCCGCAACGGTGAAATCGTGGGGATGTTTTCAGTGAAGGATTTGGAAAAATACTATCTGCAATTGCACAAGAAAACCGATTTTTAAATAAGTGGCCCTCTAGCGAGGGAGGCAATTAGGCAAGGGCTTAATTGAGCCGAGATAACTCTTTGCTCGCCAGATAAAGCAATTGCACGCTGGCCCCACGCCTAGTGGCCTACATGTATCCCGTCGTCATTAACAGGCCGAAGAAGCCAAACGCCGCGGCGAATATGTACAAAAAATAGGGTGCATCGACGACACGTTCCAAACAGGCTTCTTTGGGCTTGTCCGGATTGTGATAGACGGTCACCGTAGAGTTAATCGGATAGCGTGCAAAGCGTTCTTCTGCCTGGTTGCGGTCTCTCTCCCCAGTATCGATTCCGATGCGGATCGCACTTCCCCGGTAGGTTCGGGCCCGCACCTGATATCTGTATTTGATATCTGCCCAGTAAACAGTGGTTGACGAGGTAGCGGAGGGTCCACCGCCGGTTCTTTGAGCCATTTCAGAGTGAATGATTTTACCCTCGACCGAAGGCCATGAAAAGGTTTGCTTCATCTTGCGTTCCAGATATTTAACGTGGAGCACGAGTGTACCCCCTATCGCCAGAAACAAAATTCCCAAATAGAATGACATGTCTCCCCGCTTATTTTTCCGATTTTTTAAACACCACTTCAACGGTTAGAGTTTCGGTGTTGCGTTGAAGCTGGAAGGTGGAGTGGTCATCAAAATTTTTCTCCCCCAGAAGTTCCAGGACATCGTCCACTCCGGAAAGGGTTGTGCCGTCCATACTAAGTAGCAGGTCTCCATTTTTCATGCCAGCGGTTCGGGCATTGGATTTTTCTGCTACGAATTTGATACGCACCCCCTCCTTTTCCTGAATCAGCCGCACCCCCAGTTTCACTTTGTTATGACCGGGCACTTTGTATTCCACTTTCCAGGCATAATCGGAAGCATAAAGTGGGATGAAGACTTTTTCCACGGTCATTTCCCGGTCTTTCAAGTCTTCCGGAATTTCGGTGATGCTGGGCTGAACGATGGAATAATTATGCGGCATTCTTCGATAAGCACGTTTTGGGATGCCGAACCCATATTGAATATGGAATCCCCCTGCAAGCACCACCAGCTTTTTGTCTTTATTGGCCGGGTTGCGCAAAAACTCGGACACGGTTTGGGCCATGGTTTCTTCCCACAGCAATAACATTCTATAAGGTTTTTCCAGTGCCTTTGCGGTTCCCTTGTGGCCGCCGAAAGCGGACATGGCGAAAGCCCGGTGATAGGGGTCGGTTTCATCTATTTCCGGGTACAGCTTGTCACCGGGAGCCGGGTCTCCTGCGCGAAAAGTGTTTTCCACTTCACGGGTAGACTTGAGTCCGATCAGCGGCAGGTTTTTGCTTTGGGCAAATTCGAAAATGGGTTGGTAGAGGTTGAATCCTTTTCCCCAGTTTGCATGGAAGAGGTTTTTAAATTCTTTTTGTGAAAGCTGACCCTGGTGCCAGAGGTTCAATTTTTCCTGAGCCGAGCGGCGGAACATTTCCAGTCCAATAGCCAACTGATATTTTTCCGTCAGAAGCTGAATGATTCGCAACTGAACTTTGTGGGCTTCGATATTGTCATGCGTTTCCCCGATATAAATGACCCGGGAGGCCGAAATGGAGTCCATCATCTGTTTCAGGCTGACAACTGTTCCGGTTGGAAGATGGAGGATCTGGCCCGTGCCCAGACCGCCCAGATCCAGATAGGGAGACCCGTGATTGGGCACGGCAAATTCTTCGGAGTAGCCCTCGCGGGCAAAAACCAATAACCAGAATAAAAACAATGTCGCCAGTATGGTCCGAATGCTTTGAGTGACCGGATTTGGGTTCATAAATTTGAGGTGTTGACTTTATGTAGGTTTTTGTTGATAATCACAAGCTTCATAATCAAGATGGTTTTTCCGTAGGTGACGGAAGCATCAATGCCGGGAATTCGCTAGCGAATCGTTATTTGAGCCATAGAAAAGTTGTTCGTCCCGGCTAAAAACTCAGGGTAGGAGGTAAAGGTTTTTGATAGTAACAGTTTACCAAAATCAAGTTGAAAAAGCCTTAAAAGTCTTGAAACGACAAATGACCAAGGAAGGCCTGCTGAAAGAACTCAAGCGGCGCCGATTTTACGAGAAGCCTTCCGTAAAGAAAAAACGAAAGCAAAAGGAAGCCAAGAAGAAAAGAAAAGCCGCCTTGCGCCGCATGCGCTCCTACAACCGGCTTTAGATTTCATCGTATTCTTTTTTGTCCTGCGTTAAAGGGTGTCGGTTTTACCCTTTGGTTGCATCCCGCAATTTTTTCTGACGTAAATTTTCATAAAAGACCACTGTGCTGGCTGATGCCGCGTTCAGGGATCCCAATTGGCCTTGCATGGGGATCGTGAGCGTGACGTCGCAGGATTTTTTCAGCAAAGGCCGAATGCCTTTTTCCTCTCCTCCAATAACCAGTGCCGATGGAGTATTGAACTGGTATTGGTAGCATGGTATTTCCCCATCGGGCACGACTCCCGCGATCCAGAATCCAGCTTCTTTGAGTTGTTCGATACAGCGGGTCAAATTAGTCACCCACGTGATCGGCAAATGTTCAATGGCTCCCGAGGAACATTTCGCAACGGTTTCATTCAGGGCCGGTGACCCGTGTTTGGGCAGAATCAGCCCCTGAATGCCAAGAGTCTCCGCCGAGCGGATGATTGCCCCTAGGTTTTGTGGGTCCTGAATTCCATCCAGAATGACGAGTGTGGGCAGGGGAGTTTTTTGCAATGCAATTTCAATCAGGTCTTCCAGTTCCAGAGTAGCGATGTGGGAAAAGTACCCGGCGAGGCCCTGATGAACCTGATTGGGGAACTTTTTCTGAAATGTCGCCTTGGGCAGAGGTTCGATAAGAATTTGTTTTTCCTGAGCTAATTTGACCACAGCCTGGATACGTGGAGGGGTTTTGCCCTGTTCCACAAACAGTTTGTAGCAGTGTCGTCTAGAGGCTAAAAGAGCTTCTCGAACCGGATTAATTCCAACAATTAGAGTTTGTTCTGGTGGTTTCATGGGAGATAAAATTTCAATATGCCCTGAAAGGGTGTTGGGTTGATGGGGGTTTTTGCTGGACGAACAGCCCCAAATGATCTATAACAGTATGAAAACAATGGATTTAACCGACGAGGTCTATCGGTGGTCCTTACGCGTTCGCGAAATGGTTTTTACACATTTTCCTCTAAAAATATTTCTTACCTGCAAAAAAACCGCGAAGGCTATTTTAACCTTTTTCTGCAGTCCGTAAACCTTATATGGCGATTTCCCGAAAAAGGGTTATTTTCTATTCCCTGTTTACTTTAATTCTTGCGGTTTTTTCCGTCTTTTCCCTGGCCTATTATCAGTTGCGCAACTTGGGAGAATTTAAGGCGCTAGCCGTAGAGAATCTTGAGGAGTTGACCCGGCGGGAAGTGAAAATCGGTGAGGCGGAGATGGATATTGTCCGCGGCCTCAGCATTCGTCTAAAAGATGTATCGGTCAGGTCTCGAAAGGCTGAGGAGCCGGAGCTGACGGCACGCAGTGTTTGGGTGGTGGTCCGGTTACTGCCGTTATTGGATAAACGTGTTGAGGTCAAGAAAATCATTGTCCAGGGATTATCTCTTCAGATGGTCCGTGATGCCAAGGGGCGGTTTAGTGTAGGAGATGTGAAAAAGTGGATCACCCGGCCTGCCGAAAGCAACCTGTTCAAAATTCTAAAAGTCAGCCTCATGAACCAAGTCATGGTGGAAGACGGAGCTATACATTTTCAGGACTATTTCAACCGTTCTCCTGAAGACCCCCTCCCATTGAACCTGGAGCGTGTTTCTTTTTCCGTACGGAAAAATATTCTTGATTCACCATTTCAGTTCACCTTGAAAGGAGAGCTTCCTAATGGCGGGTCGCCCACTGCTTTCCAGGTTTCCGGGGCATTCGACAACCTCTCCGAAAACCAGGGTTTTACCGGTATTTCCATTAATGGCAAAGTCCGGGTCAATGAACTGAATGTTTCAAGTTTTCAGCCCTACTTGAAGAAGGTGTTGGCTAAAACTCCTCAGGACAGCCGGTTGTCTTTGGACTCCAGTTTTTCAGGAAATCTGGGCGGTGCCTTGAAATCTGAGGGCACGCTGAAATATTCCTCCAGCTCGAATAAAGATCGCGCAACATTGAGAGATGCCCGTGTGCCCCACCGTGGCGGATTGGAGTACAAGGTCTCGCTTGATCAGGACTCAATTCATATCGAAGAATTGAAATCGGAATCGGGTCCATTTAAATTTGCTGTCAAAGGCTCTCTCAAAAATTTCCTTTCCAATGACCCTTCTGTATCCTTTGATCTGGCTGCCGATTCATTTCTGGTTGATAAAAGTATTGAGTACCTGCCGTTAAAGTTTTTTCCGGAGGAATATCATGCATTGGTGCAGTCCCGGTTTAAAAACGGTTCGATAAAAATAAAATCTTTAAAATTCGAAGGAAGCCTGGATCAGCTTCGGGAACTGGCGGAGGAAAAAAACCGGGGTCTAATTTCTTCAGAATTGGAAATGAAACATGTGGACTGGCAGTCTCCCTTGCCGCCGTTGCAGAATGTGACGGGGACTTTCAAGGTGAATAAGGGGAATACCACCCTGCACATCACCAAAGCCCGATATGAAAACCAGCCCATCAGCAATGTGCATGGAACCATCAATGATTTCATGACGCGGCCTATGCTGGATCTTAAAGTTGAAAACGAAGTAGAGATGAGCCCGTTTCATGGGACTCTCAAACGGATTTTCAAGGGCCACCCTTTGTTTGATTCCATTGCGATCTACGATAAGTTTGAAGGAACCGCAAAAGTTCGCTTGAACGTAAAAGGTCCGCTTGATGATTTTGACAGGCTGGCGATCACCGGAAGAATAGGCCTTAATAATGTTTCACTCAATGAGGAAGGGTTTGAGCCACGGCTGGAAAACCTCAATGGAAATATTATTTACTCCCATATCCCAGAGGTGACCAAACGCAAGGATGCCTACTGGATTCCGGTTATCAAGTATGACAACCTTTCTGGCGCTTTTTCCAAAAGCTCTTTTTCAGATATGAATGGAGAGATGGGTTTCAGCAATGGAGAGCCTCTGGAAAAAATGTCAGCGACCTACAAAGTAGCTTCCAGCGATTTGATCCATGTCTTGTCTGATGACTCTGAAGATGCCCTGGTGGGATTGAAAGAGGGGCTGGATTTTATTTCCGGTGAGTTGGTTCTGAAATACCGGTCGCAGGGCAACCCAGCCAAGCCAGAAACCGAAAAGGAGTGGGGGAAAATAGAGTTGAAAGACTTCTCTATGAAATATCCAGATCGGTTGATGGCGATGATGGACCTGAATGGCAATATCTCCTATGGAGATGGGAAGATAAGGCTGGAGAACCTGAACGGGCGGTATGGCGATTCTCCTGTTCAGTTGGAAGGGGAAATCGACCGCAAAAATATCAAGAAGCTGGAATATGCTCTCCGCCTGAACTTCCCGGAGCTTGTGCGGTCCGACTTGAAGGATATTCCCCTTTTCAAGGATTTTAAGTTCGAGGGCCCTGCCCATGTCTCCCTGAACCTGAATGGAGACTTGGATTCCTTTAAATTTGAACATCAAGCGGATCTGGCACGGGTGCAATATCAAATTCCAGGTTTCATGGAAAAACAGCCCAACGCGTTGAATAAATTCAAGGCCAAAGGAAATGTTTTAAAAAATGGCGGTATTATCGTCGACAGTTGGTCGTATGAGTTGGGTGGGAACCGGGTCTTGGGGACCGCCAGTATTCCTGACCTTGATAACCCTGAATTTACAATCAACATGGCTTCCAATAACTTTCAGGTTTATCCCTCCCGGCAGTTTTTTCGATTCCTTGATGCGGAGATGGACGGAACTACGGATTTTAAAATTACCGGCTCTGGCAACTTGAATAACCTTCAGGATTCAAAGTTTGAGGGTGAAATGAAATTGCAAGGCATGAAAGTCCGGCCAAAAAATTTATTATCTCCTTTGACCGTTGATGCCAACCTGAGATTTAAAGAAGATCGCTTGGACATCCGTTCTGGAAATATCAAGTCCGATCAAAGCGGGGTCACCTTTTCCGGTGTTTATCATAGAGGCGAAGCCCCCAGACTGGACCTGAATCTCGCCGGAAAGAGACTGAATGTTGATGAATTTTTGCCCGAACCGCAAGACAAAGAGACTTCTCTTATGGAGCGACTGAACCAATCTGAATTTTTCGCCAAGGGGAAGGGAAAGATACGATTTAATTTGGATAAACTGGACTACAAACTTTTTACTTTGGACCAAGTTGCCGGAAGCATGGTGCTCAATAACCGGGAAATAGAAATGAAGGACCTGGTTTTTGATTCCAATGCATCTATCAAAAGTGGTGGCCGGATGTTGATCGACGCAAAGGGTGTCGGCCATTTTGAGGGAAGCATTCAGGCCCGGGGCATGGAGACAAAAAATCTGTTCAGTTTTTTTGGCGATGTTTTTGAAAAAAGTTTGAGCGGAGATGTGAAAACAGTTGATGCTCGTCTGAAAGGCAGTGGAAAGGACTGGAAGGAAATTTTCAGCTCCTTGTCCGGGAATTTGTCCATGGATGTCCAATCCGGAAGCATAAATCTGGAAAAGCTTCAAAGAGGGGTCCGCAGGCTGTTCAGTTCGATTCCTCAACCAAACCCTGTGAAAAATGAAGCTCCGTCTTCCTTCAAACAGATTTCCGGGGACTTTGCTACTAAAGACGGGGTTTTTGAAACGCAGAACTTTGTGGTCGAAACAGAAGACCGAAGAACCTCTATCGTTGGTACATTTGACCTGGTGAACAATCAAATGGATACGGTGGTCGGAATCGCTCCCCTGGCGGGGCTCGACCGGTTTCTGACCCAGATTCCCGTAGTGGGAAAAATCATTACCGGCGGGGATGAAAAAAGTATATTGAAATCCTATTACACCGTAAAAGGAGATTTTAATAACCCAGAGGTTACAGTGACTCCTTTTACCTCCCTGGGAAAACGAGTCATGGGAATTTTTCAGGCAATTCTGGAGACTCCACAGGACATCCTGGCTCCTATCACGGACAACCTACCCAAAGCAACATCACCAACCCCTGCGGAAAATTAGCAATAAAAATTCAGGTCAACTCAGGACTGGGAAATATTGACGATGCGGAATTCGTCAGGAGACTTTCCCATGTGCATGGCCAGGGTCGCTGTAATGGCGGCAACGTGATCGTCCTGACTGCTACTTGCAGAAGGACTTGATTGGCGTGCTTTAGGGGGCGGAGCTTTGTAGGGGATCAACTTCACCAATAGCTTGATGGTGAAGATCAAAATAATCAGAACGGTAAAAATCACCGCCAGAGCCAGAATAGAAACGTTGACTGCCGCTAGAAATGAAGCTTCCATTAGGGACGCAAGACCTCGATTACCTGGGCGACAGCCGCTCTGCCGGGTTCTACGGTGCCGACAATATCTGCGATTGCGGCATGCGGTTCCAGGGCGGGGACATCTCCAAACAGGGAGATGAATACTCCGGCGGCCACAGCACTACCAATAACCCCTGCGACGTTGGGTCCCATTGCATGCATCAATAAAAAATTAGAAGAGTCCGTTTCCGAACCTACTTTCTGGGAAACCCGTGCCGCCATGGGGACTGCCGAAACTCCTGCCGAACCGATGAGCGGATTCACCCGGCCTCCGGTCATTTTGCACATGATTTTTCCAAAAATTACTCCGCCTGCTGTAGCGATAGAGAAAGCCAACAAGCCCAGCACAATAATTTTAAGGGTTTCAACCCGCAAAAAGGATTCAGCGGTCATGGAAGAACCCACGGCCAACGCCAAAAGAATAGTAACGATGTTGATCAAATGAGTTTCCGAGGTTTCGTGCAAGCGGGCGGTGACCCCGGATTCGCGGAACAGGTTGCCCAGCATCAGCATTCCTAAAAGCGGGGTAACGCCGGGTAACATCAAACAACAGACTATGGTCACCACCACAGGGAAAACAATCTTCACCGTTTGAGATATCGGCTTTAATTGTTCCATTTTAATTTTCCGCTCTTTCTCGGTTGTTAACAACCTCATGATGGGAGGCTGGATAAGCGGTACCAAAGCCATATAGGAGTAAGCCGCCACGGCAATGGGCGCGAGCAAATGCGGGGCCAGCTTGCTGGCTATAAAAATAGATGTAGGTCCGTCTGCCCCGCCAATGATGCCAATGGCACTGGCTTCATGCATATTAAATCCAAGCAGTACCGCGCCAATGAGGGTGATGTATACCCCTATCTGGGCGGCGGCACCCAGAAGAAGAGTGGTGGGGTTAGCCAAAAGCGGACCAAAGTCTGTCAATGCCCCCACTCCCAGAAAAATCAGAGGAGGAAGCACCTCATGCTTGACTCCCTGATAAAAAAAGTTGAGCAATCCGCCAGTATCGGTGTTTGCCATCATACTCATGGGAATGTTGGCAAGCAGACACCCGAACCCGATGGGGAGGAGCAGTAGCGGTTCGAACTTTTCCCAGATGGCAAGGTAGAGCATGATGCAGGCGACCCCGATCATGAGTATATCGCCACCTTCCAGATGGGAGACTCCGGTAGTGGTTAATATCTTGGTGGCGGCTGCGCCGAAGCTGAATTCCATCATCCTATAATGACGAGTTCATCCCCGGTCTGCACGTTGTCGCCTTCTTTAACCAGGATGGATTGAATGGTTCCGGATTGATGAGCATTGACTTCGGATTCCATTTTCATGGATTCCATAACAAGAACGGTGTCACCCTCGTTAACTGCATCGCCTTCCTTGCATATCATAGTGAAGATGGACCCCGGTAAAGGTGCTACCAGAGGAGAACCGTTTGCAGTGCTGGGCGCTGGCGCGGCGGCCGGAGCGGGTGTTGTGGGAGCGGGTGCGCCAACCGCTCCTCCGGTTGCGACTTCAACGGTATAATCTTTTCCATTAACCCGAACCTTGTATACCGCAGATCCTGCTGGGCCTGCGGGTGCGGCAGATGGAGCAGGCGCAGTCGCCGGAGCTTTCGCTGTTGCTACGGGTTCTGGTTGGGGTTTTCCTCGTGTCTCAAAAAAACTCAGAGCCACTTTTCCAAACAGGGCATAGGTCAACCGGTCATCTTCGCTGGTGTGTTTATCTCCCAGTTCTTTGCAAACTTTGTCCCATTCAGGGTCCAGCAAATCAGCGGGACGGCAGTTTGTGACCTTCCCGTCACTGGAAACTTTAGCCAGTAGTTCTTCATCGATAGGCGCGGGCAGTTTGCCGTAATTGCCCAGCAGGCATTGCCGGGTTTCTTTGGTAATCACTTTGTAGCGTTCCCCTGTCAACACGTTCAAGGTAGCCTGAGAGCCGACGATCTGGCTCGTAGGTGTGACCAGAGGGGGGTAGCCCATGTCCTTTCGTACCCGGGGAACTTCCTTCAGTACTTCATCGAGTTTGCCAAGCGCGTTTTGTTCCCGCAACTGGTTCTCCATGTTGGAAATCATGCCACCTGGAATTTGAGATTTAAGAATGTTGATATCCACACTCTTGAAATCGCTTTCAAACGCCGCATATTTTTTTCTCACTTCGGTGAAGTAGTCGTTGATTTCCTCAAGCAGGTCGAGGTCCAGGCCCGTGTCTCGGGGAGTACCTTTCAGAGCCGCCACCATGCATTCGGTTGCGTAATGGGAAGTCCCCATGGATAACGCGGAGATGGCAGTGTCTACCATATCCACTCCGGCCTCAACAGCGCATTGCATATTCATGCCCACCAGTCCGGTCGTTGCATGGGTGTGCAAATGGATCGGAATCTTGACGGTCTTCTTAATTTCACTGATCAGGGTCTTGGTTACATCGGGAGTCAGCAGGCCGGCCATGTCTTTCAGGCAGAGAATGTCAGAACCCATGTCCTCCAGCTGTTTGGCCATTTCCAGGTAGAGCTCTATATTATGAACCGGGCTGACGGTATAGCTGATACAGCCTTCAACAGTTTCGCCACATTTTTTAACGGTTTTTACAGCGGTTTCAATATTACGAAAGTCATTGAGAGCATCGAATATCCTGAATATATTGATTCCCACTTCCACCGATTGTTTGACGAACCGTTCGACAATATCATCGGCATAATGCCGGTAACCCACAGCGTTTTGCCCTCTCAGCAACATTTGAAACGGGGTGCGGGGCATTTTTTTCTTGAGTGCCCGGGCGCGTTCCCAAGGGTCTTCATTGAGGAACCGGATGCAGGTGTCAAAGGTTGCGCCGCCCCACATTTCCAGGGAGAAAAAGCCGACCTGGTCGAGTTTCTCGGCGATGGGAAGCATATCTTCGGTTCGCATGCGGGTCGCGAGAAGGGATTGGTGTGCATCTCGCAAGGCAAGCTCGGTAATTTTAAGCGGAGCGGTTTCCATGCTATTTAAATTCCTTTACGAATCAGAGATACCTTGGGTCTCCGATAGTTAAGTTCAATAAAACCAGACAGGCTGTTCCCCGTGAGTTTTTGGGTTTGCCAAGGGTAAAGCTCAGACCGGGAACCCGAAATTCTAATTTATTGTTTATTCAAAATCAAATCTTATTTCCGCCACGCCATAGGCAGAAAAAGCAATATAACACCGTATATTTCAAGCCTTCCCAACAACATGAAAATGATGAGGAGGCCTTTTCCCAAAGCCGGAATTTCCGCATAATTTCCCATCGCACCTACACTGCCTAACCCAGGGCCTATGTTGAACAATGAAGCCACTGTCGCTGACAACGCTGTGGTGAGGTCTACACCCATCGCCGAGAGAAGTACCCCACCTAAAGCGGAAAAGCCGATAAACAGGAAAGTTAAAGCGGCAACATTGGAGAGGTCATCTGCGTCAATGGCTTTATCTCCCACTTTGACATGGAAGATGGCACGTGGGTGTACCAGTTTTTTAAGTTCCCGCATAATGATTTTTAGCAGGATGATAAATCGAATTACTTTGAAAGACCCGCTGGTGGAGCCCGAGCACCCTCCTACCATCATGATCGCGACCATAAAAAGTTTTAAATATTCCGGCCACAAGTTGAAATCATCGGTGACAAAACCCGTGGTGGTGTTGATGGAAACTACAGTGAAGGCGGCACTGCGAAATGCCTGGCTGGCGTCACCTCCATCGGAAACCCCGGTAAGGCTCCAGGTTACAAGCAATATACCGGTGAGAAGCATTCCGCAATACGCCTTGAACTCCGGGTTCTTGAAGATGACGGAAAAATTTCCTCGAACCAGTTGAAAGTGCAAGGCAAAGTTGATGCCTCCCAGAAACATGAAGAGAATGATGATGCTCTCAATATAAACATTGTTAAAAACACCAATGCTTCCGTTATGCGGCGAAAACCCACCTGTTGCAACGGTGGAAAAAGTGTGACAAACCGCATCGAACCAGTTCAGGCCGGCAAATCGCAGGGCAAAAACTTCGATGAGGGTCAGGGCCAGATATGTTTTCCACAGGATTTTGGCTGTTTCGACCAAACGAGGTTGTGTTTGTTCCACAGTAGATCCGCCGGGAATTTCCGCCTTGAACAGATGGAAGCTCCCGATCCCCAGCATGGGAAAGATAGCCAGGGAAAGAAGAATAATGCCCATTCCCCCGACCCACTGCATCAGGTTTCTCCAGAACAGGATGCCGTGAGGCACGACATCGATATCCTGAAGGATAGAAGCTCCGGTGGTGGTGAATCCGCTGGTGCTTTCAAAAAACGCATCAATGAATTCCGGGCAGGTTCCGCTCAAATAGAGTGGTAGCGCACCGAACGCGGATATCGACAGCCAGGAAACAGTGACAATGGCAAACCCTTCACGGTCCCGAAGTTTGTCCAGTCCGGAAGGGAACAGTTTCCATAATATCAGACCGGATACCAGGCTGAGACCAAACGTCCAGCTAAATGCCAAGGTCTCAGACATGAAACCCTCCATAGGAGCATGGCCGAAATACCACGAAACGCCTATGGGGGCCAGGGTCAACCCGGAAAGCAGTACCAGTAAAACTCCTACGACATTGAAAATAGCCCGTATATTCATCGGAAAGGAAGGAAAGATCTTTTGCGGTCGAACAGTTTTTCGATTTTTTCGATTGTTCCGGGTAAGGCCACTACGATGACCGAGTCACCCGCTTCTAAGGTGACATCGTCATTGGGGAGCAACATTTCTCCCTTTCTGAGGAGAGCCCCGATGAGCGCATCTTTTGGGAATTTTATTTTGCCTATTTTCTTGTTGACGATAGAAGAGTTTTCAGTCACCCCAATCTCCATCACCTCGGCATCCTCAATCAGCTTGAAGACTGACATCACCTGGCCTTTGCGCAAATGTTTCAGGATAGAGCTGACCGCGATGAGTCGTGGGTTGATGGTGATGTCCATGCCGATGGAATCCAGAATGGGCAGGTATTCCGGGTCGTGGGTGATGACCAGGGCACGTTTGGCACCATGCTTTTTTGCCAACAGGGCAGAAAGAATATTGTTTTCATCGTCGTGGGAAAGGGCCAGGAAAAAATCGGCATCCTTCATATTGATCTCGTTAAACAAGTCCATGTCGGTGCCACTGCCATGCTGGACCAGTGTTCGCTCAAGCTTGTCTGCGGCCCGATGCGCCTTTTCCCTGTCAGGTTCTATGATGCAAACGTCACGCATGGTTTCTTCCAGAGTCTTGGCCAGATCAATGGATGTGGACGTGGCTCCATAAATAATGATTTTCTCCACATTCTCCATGGTCCGGTTCAGCATGGGGAGGAGGAAAGGCAAAAACTCCTTGTCGACCAAGGTGTAAAACCGATCTCCGGCCTGAATGATATCCTGGTCTTTGGGAATGACCAGTTCTCCATCGCGAACAATGGCGACAATCAGAAACGAATCCATTTGCGTGATACTGCGGATATCCTGAATGCTCTTGTTGGCAATGGGGGCGTTTTCCGGCACATCAAATTCCCGCAGTAGAACTTCGCCATCGGCAAATTCCGCGACGCTGACCACGCCGGGAGTCTCGAGAATTTTCAGGATGGTTTCGACAATGATCTGACCGGGGTTGATGGCCTGATCGATGAACAGTTCTTCTGGAGAGAAAACCCTGCCATTTTCGGTGAACTCCCGGTTCCGGAGTCTTGCGAATTTCTTGGGAACCTCAAACCGGGAGGCCAGAAAACAGGAGAATAAATTGATTTCATCGCGTTCAGTGACTGCGATGACCATTTCGGAGGATTTGATTCCCGCCTTCATGAGTACGCTGGGCAGGCAGGCGTTGCCTTCAACAGCCAAAACATCCAGCGTGTCAGCAATGCGCCGGATTCTTTCCGGATCCTGATCCACGATAGCGATATCATGGCCTTCCTGTGAAAGTTCCTGCGCAAGGTTGAATCCGACTATACCCGCACCCACAATGAGTATTCTCATGTCACCTGATAAGTTGAGAGAACGGTTCTCACTTTATATAATAGGGATATCCCATGATTTTTGCCACTCCGGTTAAGGAGAAAATTTTACTTGGATTTGTTCAGGAACCCCAGGAAATCGGAATCCTCAGACATAAGGAGAGTGGTGTCGGTTTTTAAGGAGTTCTTGTAAGCTTCCATGGAGCGCATGAAAGAATAAAATTTCTGGTCTTTGCTGAAAGCATCCGCGTAAATTTTGGTTGCCATGGCGTCTCCTTCACCCCGAACTATCTGTTCCTGTTTGTAGGCTTCGGCGACCAGAATGGTTTTTTCTTTATCCGTTTCAGCGCGAATTTTGGTGGCTTCTTCTTTTCCCTCAGAACGGTATTCCATGGCGATCCGCTCGCGTTCTGTGCGCATCCGGTTAAAAATGGAATTGGCGATTTCAGGCGGCAGGTCGGTGCGCTTGATGCGTACCTCGACCACCTCAATACCATATTCCGCGGCTTTGATATTTGCTTCCTGGGTAACCTTGGCCATAATCGCGTTCCGGGTTTCTGTGACGATATCGCGCAAACCATGGGTACCAATTTCAACCCGCAACTCGGAATAGATGATATCGTCCAAGCGGGCCCGTGCACCCCGTTCCCCGCGAACGGTTTCCAGGAATTTCAAAGGGTCGACGATTTTGAACATGGTGAAGTTATCAATCAGCAGGTTTTTTTTGTCCTTGGTGATAACCTCGGCCGGATTGGAATCGTTATCCAGTAACTGCTTGGAAAAGTAACGGACCTGCTGGAAGAACGGAACCTTGAAATAAAGTCCGGGCTCGGTGATGATCTCTTTGGGTTTCTGCAGTTCCAACACCACTGCGTTCTGGGTCATATGGACCGTGAACATGGAAGACGATAAGATAACGATGGCGATAACGCCGCCTATAATCAGAGAATTTTGTTTCATAACTATTTATTACCTCCCAGCGGGTTGTTGCCTAGAGGCAGGATCGGCAAAACGCCACTCCCCTTTTTTCCCATAATAAACTTTTTGATGTCCGGCAGAACTTCTTCCATGGTTTCAAGATAAATCCTTTTGCGGGTGATGTCCGGAGCTTTTTTGTACTCCGTATATTGTTTTATGAAACGATTCGCGTCACCTTCTGCCCTTTTGATGGTTTGCTCCCGATACCCTTCTGCCACGCGGACTATTTGTGCTGCCTGTCCACGTGCCTCCGGGATGACCGCGTTACGGTAACCCTGGGCTTCGTTGATCATTCGCTCTTTATCTTCCCGGGCACTGACAACATCCTTGAACGCGGCCGCGACCTGCTCCGGGGGATGTACATCCTGAAGCTGAACGGTCACGATCTGCAGGCCGGATTGATACTTATCAAGGAGTGCTTGAATCTGGTCCTTGGCGAGAATCTGAATTTCCGCCTTGCCGGTGGTCAGCGCCTCATCAATCTTTTTGCTACCAGTGATTCCGCGAATGACCGTCTCGGCGGAATCGCGAATCAGTTTATGCGGTCGTCGCACATTGAACAGGTACTGTACTGAATCCATGATCCGGTACTGAACAACGAAATTGATATCAATAATATTTTGATCCCCTGTCAGCATGAGAGATTCGGCGGGAACTTTCTGTATGGGTCTTCCTTCGGAAGCTCTGAAACCGATTTCTGCCCTGCGTACCTGACGAATTTTGGGTGTCGCGGCATGCTCAACGGGAGATGGAAATTTGAAATGCAACCCGGGTGACGTGGTGCGGTGAAATTTCCCAAATCGGGTGACCACGCCTTCTTCATCCGGTTCGACAAAATAAAAAGTTCCCGGCAGAATCCATACCACAAGCAGGGCGAGGATGATCCATAGCACCATGGAGGGTTTGAACTGCGGAATTTTAATTTGCGGAATATCAAAAGGTGGTTTTATCGGGCCTCCACCTCCTTGTCCGCCACTTCCTTTAAATCGGTCTTCGGAGCCTTTCGGCTCGTGTAAATCGTCCCAAGGCATACTTTATATCACCAGAAAATGAAACATTATAATAATTGCGTTACGCTATCAGACTGCTCAAGCCTTGTCAATTATACCGATTAGGGCAATAGTTCCACAAGAAGAACAAATAGTGCTGGCGGATTAAAATACCTTGAAATCAATCCCCTAAAACGTCAGAATGAGGCTTTCCAAACCAATTTAATAAGAGAGAGAAATGTTAGCTTTTGCCAAAGATATTACCCAAGGTCAGCCCAAAACCTCGAAAGAGTCTGAAAACGATGAGTTAAAACAGTATATGGAGTACCAGCGAAAGCTGAACCATGAACGGTTGGTTTATCATGCGCTGGATTACGCGAAGAACCATTTGCAACTCAATACGCAAAAATTGGCCGGGGATGAGGAAAAGCTGAGCGATTACCTCAAGGGTGCTTTTCCTGTTTCCCACGGATTTGCCGATGCGGATACCATCATGCTTTTGCTCCGGAAACTGGCCAACGGTCATAGTTCTTCCAATAACTGGTACCGTATGAACGCCTATTTTCATGCGTTGGTTTATGACAGCATGAGACGGTTTGTGAAAATCCACAATCAGTTGGTTCTGGAATCTCCTGAAAAGGCAAAGGAGTACGGTATCTCCGAGGGCATTCAGGTCGATTTTGATGACTGGGCCTATTTATATTTTCCGGATCTGGATTTTCATATTGGTCAAGACCTTGGCTACACGCATTATCCATTCGCCAAGCGCAACAAAGCGATTGAGGATGAGATTGGAAATAAAATGAAAGCGGGTAGTTCCCGGGAAGAGGCTTTGAAAAGCATAAAAGACGATTACGAAATGGATGATACCGCTATAAAAGTCCTGCTGGAGAAACCCATCAGCCCCGAAGATATGGAGCTTTTTTTTACTTCGGTGGAAAACCCCATCTATGAAGCGCTGACTGAGACCGAGGATGGCAAGTGGGGGTTGATGGACGGAGAATCTCTCTTGGACCACTCCTATTATATGGGCTCCCATTTGAAAGTCTGGGAATGGAGGAAGCGGGAAGAAGTCGAGGCAGAAGCCGAATCGGTTTTGAAAGAACTCAACAAAACTTCCTCAGCTACCCGGCGTGATGTCAACTAACAACAAGGCTACGCCTTGAGGAAATGAGCAATATCTTTATTTTGCGGGCAAAGAGTTGTCTCGGCCCACTAGGCGTGGGGCCAGTGTGCAGCCACTTTTTTAGGCTAGCAACGATATTCTCAGCTTAAAAGGTAATTGCGATACTCCCTCCCACGGGAGTGGGCTAGTGGCGCAGAATCATTTTTTCATCCTTAAATTCCAGTCCTCGTGCAGAGAGGTAATTTGATATTTGTTGCAGGTCTTTAAGGGCTTGCAGATGTTCGTGGATGGTGTTGAACCGTTTTAATGCCGCGATCGGAACCCGTTTCAGCTCGGGGGCTTTGAAGATTCCGAGCAGGTCACTTTTGAGCCATGCTTCCACATTCAAGTTGCCGTTTTCCAGGCTGACCTCTACGCGGTGGGGAGTTGCCAGCTTGAGTTTGGCGCGGGTATCCATAATTGCCGGTTTGCTCTCTTCCGGATCGATAAATAAAAGCAGTCGGTCCAGAGTTTCTATCCCGATCCGGGTGATGGCAATTTTCACACTCAATTGATCCAGGGAAACCGGCTGGCCCTCAGACCCGGTTTTTATTTCCAGTTCCACTTGCAGGTTGCCGTCTACTTTGGCATCGATTTTTTTCTCCACAGGTATGGCAAGTAGTTTCGAGGAGTCGATCCCGGCGAACTCCGTTGAAAATTTTAGGACCGGGCCCTGCCGATCCTGAATCAAAAACAGGTTGCCTGCCACCGTTCCCCCGAGAACATCAAAAATAAATTTTTCCGCCATCAATCGATTGTCCTTGAACACCACATCAAGCCCGATATCTTTCAGGATTTGCCCCTCAACTTCCAGAGACTCGGCCCGGATGATGTTTTTATAACGAGAGAAGTCCCGCAACCGTGTGAAGAACTTTTTTTGCGCAGGAAAAAAACCGGCGGACTTTTCCTGTATCTGTTCTGGGTCAAGCAGAAGGGTTTTGCTGAAGGGGAAAGTTCCGTTAAGGTTTTTCAATATTATTGCGGAAGACAGGCTGAGCTGGTCAAACCCCACGCTTCCTGTCACGTTTAATTTTTTTCCGGCAGATTGACGCAACTTTGTTTTTGATGTGATTGTCCCCTGTGCGTCCAGTCCGCCAAACAATGGGTTGGTTGCCTGGCTGATGTCGATCGTGTTTGTATTGGCGAGCTCAATATCCAGTCGGCTTAAAAGCTCGTGGGCTCGAACCGGGTGTCTGCCTGTGATAAAAGGTTTCAATCCATTTATATGGCCTTCAAGAGAATGTTCAACGTTTATTAATTTCAGCTTATGCTGTTTGACCTTCAGGGTGTCCAGATTGTCCAGAGCATAGTGAAATTCAAATTCGGGGTTCAGGGCAATTTCCCCTAACCCTTCCAGTTTTCCGGAAAAGCTTCCAGACAAGTCCCCATGACCATTTTTAAATGCCAGCTTGGTTTTAGTATTCAAAGCTTCGGCGCGAATATTTTTGGTTTCCTGATTTTCTGGGAAGTTCAGCAACCCATTGTGCAGTTTAACTTCCGCTGATATTTCCACTGGTGTCTGAGTGTTAGCAGGAACGAGTAACCGTGACCATAAGGATTTAGTGGCGGGTCCCTTATTGTCAGGCAGGCTTCCTTTGGTCTTTAAGGCAACATCCAGGGTCCCGCCTATTTTGAGATTTTCCTGATCGGACTTGAAAGTGTTCGGCAGGTGGTTCCAGAGGGAAGCCAGTTGCAGTTTTTCTATTTGACCTTCTATTGCGAAAGTTTTTCCCCATTCTTTAAGGGCCGCTTTCAATCGGGCTGTGACCAGATTCGGTGCCTGCAAAATAAAAGTGTCGATGTCCACCTCTCCTGCTTTCAGGTTCTGGCGGCTCGAAGTTTCCAGGCTGATTGATTTCAAAGCCAACTCCAGGTCGTCCCGATGAAAAGAAGGTTTGTTGATTTTGGTTTTCTGTGAAATGCGGACCCGGGTGAGGGATTTATCATGCACGTCCAGGTCGAACCGGGAAGACCCTCCGCCAATTTTCAACATTTTCATTGCGGACAGGTTTTTGAAGGAG
Source organism: Nitrospina sp. (assembly GCA_018653085.1). GTDB lineage: Bacteria > Nitrospinota > Nitrospinia > Nitrospinales > VA-1 > LS-NOB. Next base: position 7,410 of record JABIAY010000007.1, on the reverse strand, counting down.
AGGTTTCCCTCTGCGCGGGTGTTGCGTAGATCATCGGCCTTGAGGTCCGTTTTCAGGCTGAATTCGGTCTTGATGCCAGCCAGAGAGAGGTCCGGGTGGCTCAGGCTTTGCAGAGTAATCCGGCTATCGATTTGAACCGGCAGGGTGCCGAAGTCGGATTTCAAATTATGAAACGCCTTCGTCTTTATTTCGGAGTCGAGTTTCAGTGCGTTGATCTGCCAGGCGTTCGGGGCTTTTGCGTTCTTAAAATCCGTATGAAATTCTACATGGGAAATTAGGACTCCTTTATCTGCATGAAACTCCAGAGGGAATGCGACCCGGGTGTTCAGGTCATTGATACTTAGTGAAGGTTGGCTGACTGTCAGTCCTTCCAGTTGAAAATTTGCCTGGCCTTTTAACTCGACAGGAAGAAACTTTTTATTCAGTCTGCCGGTTACTGAGGTTTGGGTCCGGGCAGTTCCTTTAAGGTTTTTATCCAGGCCAGCGGCAAATTTTTTGGGCAGTCGGTGTGCCAGTTCAGCGAGGTTCAGGCTGAGGTTTTGCTTCAGTTGCAGTGAGCCTTTACCAAAATTTTTCATGCTTCCCGTTACCGTGCCACTTGCCAGGTCTTTCGTGCCCAAACGGTAGGAAAGTTTAAGCTTGTTGAGATCGCTTTTATTGAGATGTCCTGAGCCTTCCACGTGAACCGGCAGAAAAATTTCCTTAGCTTGAGGGTGGTCGTAGTGAGCCGATTTCATGTCGGTGCTGAATTTAAAAAGAGCTTCATCCATTCCGTTTACGGTGAGATCCAAAGACTGGTTCCAATCCTTAATTTCGGCTTGTTGTATCGCCGCTTTTTTTAACTGCATGTTGATGTTGACGGCGGCTTTTTCCAACTGGGAATCATGCAGGACAATTTCTTTCAACTCGACTTTGGTGTTCATATCTTCAAGCCGGGTATTTTGACCGGGATGATTGACCCATAGATTTTTTGTCGAAAGAGTTCCTCCACTCATATTCAAGGTCTTCAGAACGAAGCCGGGAAGTTGGCCGCTGACTTTCACCGCCTCGGCTTTTAAGAGGCCCCGGCCAGACAGGGGGGGAACCCATTGTTTGCCCCAGGCGAGAAGATCCTCCAGTTGCAATGAGGCCTCATTGACCATCAATGTGAAGGAGGGGTCTTTGGTAAAATTAGCGGCACTGCCTGAAACCTTTATGCGATTATTTTTGCCCAGAGATAGCCAGAGTTTTTTCAGGTTCAGCATTTCCGGCTGCAAAGAAACTTTTGCCTCCATTTCTACCGCGACATCGGGTGAGGGTAGGGGAGAGGTCCCCCTGTGTAGCTGGTTGTTCTGCAGGCCAAACGCGCCGGAGACGAACAGTCGGTTGAGGTCGTTGGCTGAAAACTCCAGATCAGTGGAAACGCGGGACTGGAAACTCATATCCCCGGTAGATTGAAAGCCAATATTGGGTGTCTCAGGTTTGCCTGCGTCCGGGTTGAGAAGAACTTTCAAGTTCAGGTCAATAGCATTGAGGCTGGCTTTACCCCGAGCTTCCAAGCTGAGTCCATCGATATGCGCACTGAGCTTTCCACCCTGATCCAGACGGGCGGAAGCCTGACGAATGGTCAACTCCTTGATGTCGATCTGGGCAAGGGGGAGGGTGGGTAAAGTCTTTGGCTTGCTCTGAACAGCGGCAGATGGGTTGGGTTTCGCAAGGTCCAGCAGGGGTTGAAAATTCCATACTCCATTTTTTTCAACTGCCGTCAGCTGAGGGTGATCGACCAGAACCTGATTGATGACCAGCTTGCCCTGAAGAAGTTGAGCCAGGTCATAATCGAGAACGACTTGTTTTATACGGGCCAGTGGTTGGGTGCCCAATGTCATGCCGTCAATCTTTGCGCCATTGAGCAGACTGAAGCTGACTTTTTGGATTTTGAGAGGCAGGTTGAGTTTTTTAGAGAGCTTGTCCTCGGCAATCGCCCGGACTTTCTCGGCAGGGAAAAAATATTCCAGCACGATACCGGCAGAGGCGATGAGCAGAAGGAAAAAAAACAGCGAATAAACCAGTCCGCGAAACAGAATCCTGCTGGCCGATTTTCTTTTTTTCGCAGTTGGGCGGGGCTTTTCCTCTTGGCTATTTTCAGCGTCTTTTTTCACTGGCCTGTGTATTGTATGAAAGGTTTTAAATCACCCCAGCCCCTCTTTGTAAAAGAGGGGTCCATTGAAGCTCCCCAACTTGTCAAGCCGAGAGTATCATTGCTAGCAGTAAAAGCTACGGCATAGTGCCCCCACGGCTAGTGGTGGTGGTTGAGGAATTGTTTCAGGAATCCAGCCACGGCGCGAGCGTTATTGTGAATGAACTCCAGGTCCAGTGTTGCCAGTGTATCACTGGGCTGATGGTAATTCGGGTTTCTGAAAAAAGCAGTGTCGGTTACCATAACCGCAGGGATGCCTGCGTCCCAAAACGGGGAATGGTCGCTCAACCGCACATCGGTGAAATTTTCTCCCTGACCCGGAACCACCAGGGTTTCTACTTTAAGAGTGGGCACAGAGTCGGTCATTCCTCCTGCCAAAGCTTGTACCAGACCAGCCGAAGGCTCGTTTCCCACGACTGCGATAAAGTCCCCGGTATCCGGGTACTGGCTGGCATCTACATAAGGGGGGTAGGTCTGGGAGCCAGGTGTCGTGTTGATGAACCCCAACATCTCCAGAGAGATCATTGCCGAAATCTGATTTTTTCGTTTGAGGTCATGTTGGATAAAATGTTTGGCACCGATGAACCCATATTCCTCTAAAGTGAATGCGCAAAAAACGATGGGTTTCGGTAATGGAGTCTGGCAAAGGTCGTGGGCAATTTCTAAAAGTGCGGTGACGGCACTGGCGTTGTCATCGGCTCCGGGTGTATCGGGAACCGAGTCGTAATGTGCCGCGAGAACAAAGAGGCCGTTTGCATCGGGATCGCCGGGTGTTTGCCCCAGAATATTGCAGGAGCGCGTGCCTTCATATTCCACCGTCTCTTGAGTGACTTTCAGTCCCATTGCTTCAAACTGGCTGGATAAATACTGGGCTGTTTTCTCAAGCTGTTCCGGTCGGGTGAAAGGGTTTCTTTCTCCCACGATGTTCTCCAGGTGCTGGCGAATTCTTTCCAGTGCAAGTTCAGTCATGGCACGCGGTTTTTCTCCAACAGATTGAAAAACTTATATTTTTACTCCAGAGAATTATAGCAGGCCAGCAGGCAGGTTGCTGGAAAAGCAAATCCCCCCAACCCCTGTGGTATTTCTTCCTCAGCCTTCATGCCCGGAACGGGTACTTCGTGGAAGGGGGAGTTTTCAATGGACCCCTCTTTTTCAAAGTACCCGCTTCGGGGCACGAGACAAGTGAGGAAATATCACGGCGGCTGGGGTGATTTAGAACCTCTCATCTAATATGCGGACTAACGGGCGTGGCAAGAACTTTATCTCTTTACAATCCTTTTTGAAAGTCATACCATTGCCGCATGTTTAAGGTGGAATGTTATACAGGCTCGAAATTACAGGAAAACCCGGTGGCCTTCAGCCTTCGAGATAGCCGTTATAAGGTGGAGGAGATCATTGACCGCTGGTATGGAGAAGGGTCGTCTTATTTTAAAGTTAAAGCGGATGATGAAAATATTTACCTTCTCAAATACGATAAGCGGACGAACCACTGGGAATGGGTTTTCTACCAAAACCCTAAAAAGATAAATTCCCTGCCCTACTCAAACTCCGGAATGGATCCGTTTCGTAAAGTTGGATGGGAAGAAATGGACCCGGACAGCCGATACCTCTCCTAACTCCTCGCCGCCAGCGTGACGCTGGACCCAAATTGCAATAGCTTTTTTATTGCTAGCAAAGAGTTGTCTCGGCTTAACGAGCCATTGCACAGTTTATCCCTCCGGGGCATGAAGCTAATGAAGCAATATTACAGCCTCCCCTGCTAAGGGGCTGGTGGAGAAGTTATGAACCGTTTATCGCCGGAAGTGATCCAGTCCCATGCCGGGCAACGCCGCAAGATGGTTGAGGAGCAACTGGTCGAGCGGGGGATCAAGGATTTGCGTGTACTCGAAGCGATGAGCCGGGTGCCTCGCCACCTGTTTGCTCAGGAGTCTTTGCAACACCGTGCCTATGGTGACACCCCTCTGCCGATCGGCGAAAACCAGACTCTTTCCCAGCCTTATATTGTGGGAGCCATGACAGAGGCTCTTGGCCTGAAGGGAGAAGAACGGGTGCTGGAAATCGGTACCGGGTCGGGTTATCAAACCGCCATTATTGCGGAACTGGCCCGTCAGGTTTTTACTATCGAGCGTTTGAATAATCTTTCTCGCAAAGCCCAAAAGATTTTGGAAGGCTTGAGTTATATGAACATTGTTTTTAAGATGTTCGATGGGACTTATGGCTGGCCCGACCAGGCACCGTTTGATGCTATTCTGGTTACGGCTTCGGCCAAGGAAATTCCGGAATCGCTGATCAAACAGTTGGGAGAAGGGGGTAGGCTGGTGGCCCCTACCGGCGGCGCGGATGAGCAGAAACTGGTGGTGTTGACCAAAAACGGAAGCCGTGTCAGTCGGCGCGAGTTAGGGGCTTGCAAATTTGTCCCCCTGATCGGAAAATACGGCTGGCCAACGTGACGTTGGATCCAGTGAGCAAACCTTTTATTGGTTAGCAAAGAACTGACTCGGCGAGAATATTTAACCCTCTCAATCCCCCTTGTCAGGAGGAACATTAAAAGTATTGCGCTTGAGGGCTTGGCCTGCTTGACGGGCAATGCAATACTGGCCCCACGCCTAGTGGTTAATTTAGGTTTTTTTATTTTAGGAGGATGTGCGGTGTTTTCTCGAATCACTAAAAAAGGAAGTTTCACCCTCAGTTCAGGGGTTAAGTCGACTTACACTTATGAATATGCGGATATGTCCGATGCCATGAACGAGGCTTACTGTGAGATGCTTCTCAAAAAACTTCTGAACTGGCAAAAGCAACACGGAAAATTCGATGTGGTGGTGGGCTGTGAAACCCAGGGCATCCGCATTGGCCATCAACTATCCAAACTGATGAATTTGCCTTTCTATATCATGCCGAAAAAGCGGCTGGATTACGCCCAGATCGCCGCGACAACTTATTCTCCGGATACGCATTGGCTGATTGTGGATGATATTGTCACGAGCGGACATTCCTTCATCCGGGCGGTGGATTATCTGGAGGTGGAGGAGAAGCCCGAGACCATTACCTTTGCCTGCATGATCAAACGCAATCCTGCCAACCTGGACTATTCTGCGGTGCATGGTGATCCGGAAAAAGAGCATTTAAGAGTTCCGGATGAAAGGATGAGTTTTATTGATAAGCGTCTGGTGGCGTTGTACAGCGAAGAATAAAGAGCACCTCTAATGAAGCCCCTTAGCAGGGGATGCGGCTGGGCAAATGCTTGATTGTGCCGAGATAACTCTTCGTTCGCCAGATCAAGCGATGGTACGCTGTACCCCTCCGGGGCAGGAAAGCTTAGGAAAAATATCACCGCCACCCGCCTAGTGGACTTAGCTTCTTTTGATCAGGTAGTAGACTTCTCCCCGTTCATGGTAGTGACCGGCTTTGGCGCCGGCTTTCTGACCGGTTCCGAAAAACAGGTCGCCCCGGCCTGGCCCTCGAATGGCACTCCCGGTATCTTGATCCACCACAAATCTTGAAACAGGTTGCCAGCGTACGATCTTGTTGTTCTCATCAAGGATCGGTTGCTTGACTCGGATGAAGGCTAGTCCCCCAGCTGGATAAATGGATTTATCGGTTGCGATGGAACGCCCGCCTACCAGTTCTCCCCCTCCTGATCCACGTGGTCCGTTATCGTTAAGGGTGAAAAAGATATAGCGTTTGTTCTGGTAGAGGTATTTGGAAATATCCTGAGGATTATCGACGAAATATTTTTTGATGCCCTGCATGGAACCTTGTGAGGTATTGATGACTCCGTCTCGAATCATCAGCTTCCCGATTCCTGTATAGGAATATTGGTTGGAACCCTGATAGCCAACGCCCTGGCGACTGCCATCGGGAAATTCCAAAACGCCGGAACCTTGAATGTGCAGGAAGAATCGCTCAAGGTCGTCCTTGAGCCAGGCAACTTCCAGTCCCTGTCCTTGTAACGCGCCTTCGCGGTCAATTTTCTCGCGGGTGAAACGCCGCCACACCTTGCTGGGTTGGGGGTCGCGGGTTTGTTTTATTCCCGTGTGGGTACCAACAAGTTGAATGCCACTTTTATATTTTACTTGTTGCAGGCCTTGCTCCGGCATTTGGTAGATGGGGTAGCGGTAGAGAGCGGTTTGTATTGGACTGGCCTGAATGACGGGCCGATAATAGCCGGTGAACAGCACTTTTTTGTTCTTTCCTTTTCCCTTGCCGACCCGGTAAAGGACAAATTCCTCGGAGATTTTTTTATTGAATTCCTCGGACGGGAGATCCTGCTGAAGAATTTCTAGAAAAGCTTCCAGGGTTTCCACGAGGCGTCCGCGCGTAAGGGTGAACGCTCCCAACCTTACGGGAGTAGAGGGCTCTTGTTCGAACATGGCCTGAAGTTGATTTATGATAGCCCTTTCCAGAGAAGCACGGCCTAAATCATCAGCGAATCCTTTCAGGTCGGCAAGCGTTGCCGGATCGCCTAATGACCCCATATCCTGTTCCAGACCCTTGGCGATTTCCTGTTCCTCGGGGTGGAGCCTGTCTTTGCGGTAGTCGAAATCCCTGTCTCTGGAGTGTTCACGTTTTCCGAGTTGATCGGGGTAAGGCTTGAGAGGGGAGTCCGGGCTCTTGGTGGAGCAGGACGCGACTAAAAAGAAAACGCCCAGAATAATGATATGCGGGAGAGGTGAATTTTTATTGAAAAGAGACCGTTGTGAGATCAAATTCATTCTATCTTCCGATCAAAAAATTGAAGGAGGACATCTTTATAGAACGCGCTTTTGTTATCTGCCACCGGCGGCTCGCCGCCACTAGGCGTGGGGCCAATGTGCAATAGCCTTGTCTGGCTAGCAACAACTCATCTTGGCTTAAAGAGCTATTGCAATTTGTCTCCGGCGGCTCGCCGGCTCTAGAGTTCAGCGATGGCTTCGTTAGCCAGTTGGTCGCAACGTTCGTTTTCGGTGTGACCATTGTGGCCTTTCACCCATACCCAGGTGATGGCATGGTGCTGATTCAATTTATGCAGTTCCTGCCAAAGTTCCTGGTTTTTTACTGGTTGCCGCGATGCCGTTTTCCAGCCGTTGCGAATCCAGCCTTTCATCCATTCGGTCACTCCCTTTACGACATACTGCGAGTCAGTCGTTAATTTAATCTTGCAGGGATCCTGAAGTTGTTTCAGGGCAACGATGGCGGCGGTCATCTCCATAATATTGTTGGTGGTTTGTGGATGGCCTCCCTTTATTTCCTGCTCA
>JABIAY010000044.1 GCA_018653085.1 Nitrospina sp. | reverse complement strand
TGAATCACCCAGGCCCACCCTCCCGGACTGCCTCCCACATCGATGCAAAATTCTCCCGGTTGCGGTTGCTTGCCTGCCAGGGTCAGGGCCTCGTACAGTTTCAAATAAGCGCGGTTGGGCGGGCCTTCTTTGTCTTCGATGAAATGCGCCTCACCATTTGGAAACGGACTTGAACAATCTGCCGATGCAAGCAGTGTATTTTCATCCAGAAGAGTGAAGGTTCCGAGCGGGACTTGCGGTAAAGAGGAAGGAAAAACTACAGGCTTGAATTTTATCGATGGCAGTTTTTCCAGAATCAGTTGCGCCCGGCGGTGCAAGTGGTAGGAATACAGGCACCAGTTGCGCTGAATGATTTTTAGTTTTTTTGCCGCGTCATTGATCGAGTCAATAGGAAGCGTCTGCGGGTTACGCCAGATATTCTGTGCCCAGTAAGCATTTTTTGCTGGCTGGCTGGAAAGGATTAATCGGTCATGAACAGCAATCACTCCTTCGAGTTCATTCAGTAGAGGTTCTGTCAGCCCTTCCGGAGCCAGATAAGCGGATTGTATTTGCTGGTTCATTTTAAAGTTCAACCCAGAGGGCAGTTATTTTCAAGAAGTATTGATAAACCATTGTTTGTAGATTATTAGGGATAATCAGTCAAATTTTGTATTTTTTATAGTTATCGGAAAATCTATATTTACACTTACATCTTTATTGCTATGAGGCCGTTAAAGAGTATAAGTAACGCCCCAGACAGCGCTATGGCTCGACAAGTTTAACGTGTATTAGAAGGAAACTTCCCTCAATACCTTTTTCTCGGTAGCCCAAATTTTTGTAAAATGTGTTATTAGTTGTCTGAAGCTGATATTGGACTGCTGTTTTCTTTTTTCCTTTAGTGCGTGATGAGTTAAAGCGGAAAGTTGACTTAATATGACTGAGGGCAAGACATTGATTAACAACCACATCGCTCTGCATTCCTGCGTCGAAAATTTACAGGCGAATGTTTTTGTGGCTGATAAGGATTTTAATCTTGTCTATATGAATGCTCAGGCCAGGAAAACTCTGGAAACGATTGAGCCGACCCTGCAAGAAGTATTTCGCTTGAGTGTTGACGATATCCTTGGAGGTTCCATTCACCGGTTTCACAGGAACCCTGAGAAGGTGGAGGCCATTTTAAAAAATCCCTCGTCTTTCCCCCATGAGCTGAATTTTGAATTCGGAGAAGTTATTTTGAGGACCGCTATCAATGCAGTCTGGGATGAAACAGGCCAGTTAGAAGCTTACGTGGTTAACTGGGAAGACATTACTGAGAGTGAGAAACTGGAAAGAGCTCTGCATATTAAGTTGAGGGAACTGAATGATGCCAATCAGGAATTGGTGAAGCGTAACCGGCAAATCGAACAGGATGAGGTGGAATTGAAAGAGGCTCACGCGGAGCAACACAAAACGCACGCCTACCTGAGTATTAAACTGGCGGAACTGAAACAAAGTAATCAAGACCTGGAAAGTTTTGCCACCATTGCTTCTCACGATTTGATGGCCCCGATCAGAAAGATTACAAATTTTGCCGGGCTATTGCTTGAAAATGGGTCTCGTTTTTCGGAAAATGAAAAATTTTTGCTGGATAAAATAATCAATTCCGGAATGAGAATGAGATTGCTGATGGATGATATTCTGGTCTATTCCAGATTGGCAGGCTCTTCCTTTACTTTTGAATCAATCAACTTGAATGATGTGTTGTCTGAGGTTATGGCTATTTTGTCAGACCAGATTATGGAAACAAATGCCAATATACAGTTCAAGCCGTTACCGGTTATTGAAGCCAATAGGACCCAAATGGTTCAGTTATTACAAAACCTCCTTTCCAATTCTCTCAAATACAGGAAGGAAGGTGTTGCTCCTGTGGTGAAAATTTCAGCTACGATGGAGAAGGAGGGGTTTATAAAGATTTCCCTGGAAGACAATGGCTTCTGAATTTGCGTTGACAGAGATAAAAGTTGATGGGGCAAGAGACGCCGGCGAGGTAACAAAGCCCC
>JABIAY010000008.1 GCA_018653085.1 Nitrospina sp. | reverse complement strand
CATCAGAAATGGCACAAACCCTGTTCGATCACTCTGCCGTATTCTGTTCCGGCGGAGTCACCCTGCATGAAGCCATGGCAGTGGGCACTCCCGCCTTTGTGATCAACCAGGTCGCCCATCAGTCAGAGAAAGCAGACCGTGCTGAAAAACAAGGTGCCGCCATGAACCTTGGAGTGGCTGAGTCGTGGAACGAAAACCGCCTGCCGGAAATTCTAAAATCGAGTCCGGATACCCTGGAGAAAATGAGTCAGGCTGGAAAAAGTTTGATCGACGGGAAAGGACTGCAAAGGGTGGCAGGTGCTATAGACCATTTCCTCAAGGCGTAGCCTTGTTGCTAGTTGGCCCCACGCCCAGTGGCGCCGGCGATTTTGTTCATTCTTTGGAGAAAAGCCCGGCCCGAAGCGGGAACCTTGATTCCTTCATGCCCCATAAGCAGGTTGCGGTTGGAAACCGCTTGCTGGTAATACTCGTAATTCGCGTTTTTGTCAGAGGCAATGACCGTTCCCTCGAAAGAAAGCCCGGCAAACAAACCTTTGATGCGGGAATAAGCGAAGATATCATTTTTATTGAGAGCCAGATTCAAGTCCATTGTCCTACCCACCGGCCCCAGTGCGATCTGCGGCCCCTTCCCCAGATCAAATCGCGTCTTGAATAATTGCCGGAGTCCTTTGTTGGTCACCACCAAAAGCACCAGCTCCGCCTTCTGGATACCGGCCTGAATTCCCCAACTGGCCTGCCGGGATTTAATAAAAGCTGGCGGATTCCATTTCCCGGTCTTCGGTGATCGAACAATCACCACCCCTTTTCCGACACGCGCCCCGGCGATCATGGCCGCCTTCATCAGATTGGGAAACACCACAATGGCCTTGGTATGCTCCAGAAGTTTTTTTGGAATTCCCGAAGCACGGATCAACCCGCCAAGGGCTTCCTCTGCATCCAGAATAAGCTCGGTGTGCTCAAAAGGATCCGGTCCGCTAAACGGTGAAGACGCGCAGGCTGAAAGCAACAGTGTGAAAACGAAAATCCAGTTTTTCATGACCACTCATGTCGAATTAGAGAAATGATACAGGAAAGTATAAACCTCTTATATCTAAAAGGAAAGAACGGAGGATGCGTAGTTCAGGGTTTTGCTGAAAGGTACAACACTTTATAAGCCGCCGTCGCCCTCGAGACCCCTTTCACCATCGCCCGGACCGAAAGGGTCGCGCCGGTAATGGAGTTGATGATGCGATAATCCGTATCAGCATTTTTCCCGGTGAACTGGTCCATGAAGGAAGGGTACCGCACCTCCCACCCGCGCGGTTCGCGGTAGACCATGATCTCAACATCCCGCACCGACCCATCCACATTAAGAACAACCATGAACGTGATGGGAAACGATTTGCCGATCTCATGATCGATGATGGCATACCCCATAGGAACCCCATCCCGTTTCCCGACATAAAAAGTCATCCGGTTGGATTTGAAGTTTTGCAAGCAAAGGTCACCGATGGCCTTTTTCTGCTCATCTGTCAGCCATTTTTTTTCCCGGTCTACCTTGTCCGCTCCCGGAAAAGCAATTTCAAAAGCCTGCTTTTTCGTGAGATAAACCTGAACATCCAGCACCTTTTCTTCTTCCTCTGAAAAAGAGGTTGGAATAAAAATTCCCAGGCTGGCCGCAAAAACAAAAACACCGAGCAAAATTCTGGTTGGTTTTAATGCCATAACAAAAAGAATTTTAAACGATTTTCAAAAGTACCGTTAATAAAAATCCTGGCACCCTGAGAGAAAACTTGGAGGAGCCATCATCTCAAAATGCCAGGATTGGGAGTCCAAACGGACCGTGATCAACCGTTTAATACATATAAGCGATGGCCATATTAAATTGGTCCGTCGATGTATTATCCTGCAACATCGTGTGCGTATGGTCCACCTTCAAAGCAACCTCCGGAATCGGCAGGTAGGCCACCCCAAAGGTATAAACAGCATTTCTGTTTTTAGATTTGTCGGGATCGGTTCCAGCAGGCATTTCATCCTGAGTCCGCACCCTTTCAAACATGAAATGCGGCACAATGTCATGCGAGGTCTTCCAACCCATTAACTGAGGAAGATGCACTCCTGCCTGAACATTGTAACCAAAATTGTTTGAGGCAATTCCGCCTGCACAATCATCGACAGCACCCCCCGCCGCACAAAACGTATTCATGGCTCCCGCATCATCGATGTCGGTATTTACGATGGATGCATTCATGTCGAACCAGTTCCAGCGATATTGGATATCCGCCTCAAGAAGAGTCATATTACCGTCTGCTGAGATAATATTATGGGTGGTATCGCCATTAACCAGAGAAAATCCGACTTGCAAACCCGGAAAAAGCTTGGTGAATTCAACACGCGCAAACACGCTCCAGTCATCGGCAACTGCCTCATTGACCTGTTTTCGCCCACCCCGAATTCCATTCGTTCCGAAAGAGTCTCCTGATCCACCGTTTCCTCCAGACCCCCCTCCATTTGCCGTACTATCCTTGGTGATGGATTGCAGAGAGTTCATGGCATAGAGTCGGTAGTTCACTCCCTCCATAGGGGTTCCAAATAGCCCCGCACCACCGGCACTCCAGGTTGTGGGAATCATGCGACTTTGCAACAGAGGCCGTTCAGATGTCCAGAACAGGTTTGGTTCATGGAATTCATTAAGAAGGCCAACGGGCGCCAGCATGACCCCGGCACGGGCATTTAAACCAGGACTCAATAAAAAATCCAAATACCCGAATTCAAATTCCAGCTCCTGCGCCGCGTGTTCAAAATCGATTTCAGCATTGAGGTGAATCCAGTCCGTCAACAATGCGTGAACCCCGATGACAAAGCGATGGTTGTCAATTTGAGTGCTTCCACGTTCCTGCGTAGTTCTATTAAAATGCATTTCCCCATAACCGTGGACACTGACCCGGTTGTGGTCGGAAGTGCCTGCGCCAATACCCCGGCTTTTCAAATCGTCCACTTCATCGGCAAGTAAATCTATTTTCCTTTCCAGTTCTCCCGTGCTGGCAGAATAACCAGGTACCGCCGCTAACAAAAACGCCAGAACCATCAATGCCATAAAACCCAGTTTTTGTTTCATTGTCCCCTACTCCTTTCTCCACATAAAATACAGGCCCCCAAAGGACCCCAAATAATCACACCACAATTTAACTTGAATAAACCCATCAAGCCCTCATCCCGTTTCCAGAAAAACCTTCCAGGCAACGCTTTAAAGCTGAAACACTGCTGGAGTGACTGCGCTCAAGCGGAATGTTCCACGTCCGTGCCACCCGAGTTGCCTCTTCAACCATAGGATGAGCCACGGTACCGGTAAAAATAACAATTGCATTAACGCCCGTCATCCTGTTAGCCAGGTTAGGCACCCGTTGGCTAAATACTTTTCCCTGATAACCCATATCAACGCACTTCTTCTCATAGAGTCTTTTTAATCGATCCAATCCACCAACAATCGCTACACTCATAAACCCCGTTCCTTTCTTTCAGAACTTGCAAAACAGCCATACCACAAAATAATATTGATAACTATTATCAATTAAAAAAAGAGCAAATTTTTTTAGTTCAGGCCATGCAGGCCACCGTTGCCCCTTGGATACCTAGAGCATTCATCACATCATCGACTTCCCCCAATTTCACAATTTTTCGATTGGAATTAACCCGAACAGATGCCCCACCCCCACAAACCTTCATGCAGGGAACCCGGCAGACTTGAATTCCTTCAAGACCCAGAGCCTCCCGAATTTCCCCCAACTCACGGGCGATCCGGTCCGAAGACCACGCTCTGCAACCCGGCCCTTTGCAAATTTTCACATTCTGCCTTCTCATTAGGGTCTCCGTCTTAATATTGATAACGATTATCAATATAATAAAAAACGCCTCCCCTGTCAACCCCCTTCGAAGATTTTCTCGAAAATAAATTAAAGTACTTTTTTTACAAAGAGTTACCTCACCTTTTTGCAATAAAAAAACCCTGTTTCAATCATTTTACCGATTGAAACAGGGTCCACCTGCCTTATAACAACTGGTTTTTTGCTCTTAAATTATCTTCCTAACTCATATTTTCAGCCAGGTAATTCTGGATTCCCATATCTTTGATCCGCGTAAACTGAGTTTCCAGCCAGTCCACACTTTCTTCCGTGTCCTCAAGAATATCATCCAGAATTTCCTTGGTACCGTAATCGTTTTTATCCAAACAGGTTTTGATATGTTTTCGAAGGCGTTTCACATGAGCGAGTTCAATTTTATATTGATTCTTCAATTGAGCTTCAACCTTATCACCCACCAGAACCGTATCGTATTTCTGCATATTCGGGATCCCATCCAGAAAAAGAATCCGCTCAATCATTTTGTCAGCATGTTTCATCTCTCCCATGGATTCTTCCCGTGCATGAGAAGCCAGTTTTTCATAACCCCAGTCCACTTGCATTTTGTAATGGATGTAATAAATATTGACCGCCGTTAATTCCGCCATTAATACATCGTTCAAAGCATTGATTACCGCCTTATCTCCCTTCATCCAGAACCCCTCCTTAAACATTTAAAATCTTTTGAAAAACCACTCTTCTTCTAACAAAAATATCAAACCGAACAAATAAGTCAACCCTTTTAGTTAAAATGTCCCAACTCACTTTAGATCATCAAAGCTAAGGCGTCCTACAAGAAGCTTTTTTAGTTCGGCAAGGTTGGGAGATTGCCTCCCCAGCTCCCGAGCTTTTTCCAAATGGTGTACCGCCGCAGAGTAGCGGTTTTCTTTTTTCCAAAAAAGCATCCCCAACTGGTGATGGATATCAGCCTTTCGAGTATCAGGAAACAATAGCAGACGCTGGTACAACATACTTGTATAACGAAGAATTTCCTGAGGAGAACGGTTGTCCACATCATAAGTAATATTGGCAAGAGGAAGAAGACTTGGACTTAACAAAGCAATGATTTGATTTTTCTCACCTGACTTGGCAATCGACTTTTCTGGTTCGGAGAGCCCCAACTGGCTTCGGACCTGAATTAAGGTTTTGCTCAGAGTTTTATGGCTTGAACCTTTCAATTGCCCCAAAGCCTGTTCCCAGTGAAACACCATCCAATAAGGTGTATAAGAAAGCTTGCTGTAAATGGTTCCAAGAAGTAAATGGGCATCCTTCGAGCCTGCTTTCAGGCTTAGTGCCTCAAGAGCCTCCCTCAAAGCGCCTTCTAAAATCCCCATCTTCAAAAGCTCATTGGCATAAATATAATGAGTCCTTGAAACACTATAATCATAACCCAACGCTCGCTCCAAAAAATTCAATCCTTTTTTTCCTTCATTGCTTTCAATAAATTTCTTAGCTTGAAAAAGATGATAATCGTGAAACAACCTCCTTATTTTCTGAGGTTGTTGTAGTGGACTCTTGAGAGATTGCGATAATTCACTGGCCCTCCGGTAATATCTGAAGCTCAGAGAATCATCCTCCGTCTGGTCATTATTTAAATAGGCCGCGCCCATATTAGCCAGGTCGTCAATCCGGATTTTTCCTTCAGGCAGAGGGTTAGTTTTAAACAACAAACCCAACCCCAGCACGCAGAGCAAAGAAGAGGTGATCGCTTTCCAGTTTTTTTCCCTCAACCATTCCCGGGCAACAACCAGGAAATAACCGGAGAACATGCAAAGAAAAGGGATTGAGTACAAGCGGTATCTTGAGAGGACCAGAAACGGAAGAAATATCAAAAATGCCGCAAGAAAAAATGAGTGCAAAAGGGTCCAGCCTTTTCGCTTCCACATCAATAGGCCTCCGGCAATACCCATTGCACCAATAATGACAAAGGGAATTCCCCAGCCCAACATGGGAGAAAACTCCTGAAACAAGTAAAAATTCAGAGTGACAGGAATCTCGAAATTATTGAAGTAATAATACGTCTTTTTAAGGTAGAGAATTAAAAACTCCAGCGGGTGATCCAAAAAACTTTTAAGTATATATTCAAAAATCGGACCCGCTTCAAATGGAACAGATTTTAAAACCTCACGATACGTTTCATTATGCTCGTATGTTCGAACAGAGTGATCAAGAGTGTTTGACAACAACAGGTTTTCCGGACCACTTTTATCGTAAAGCCCCCATTGTCCTCGCACTTCCTTAACCCAGAAAAGTGCCGGAGCACAGACCATCACAACCACCAACACATAACCAGCAAGCCACTTGTATTTCCCTGGAGCATTAATCCGCAACCATAAATAATAAAGGGCCACCGGAAAAATCAGCAGGTTGTTGGAACGTATTTGCATGAACAATCCCAGCACCAGAGCACTTGACATTAAAAGAAAACGGCTGGGACGATCACCCGCGGCCAGCAAAAGCCGCACCGCCGCCAATTCAAGAAAGACGATTAACGAAGCACGATAAAGAGACCCTTCATACAACCAATTGGGCGCATAAAAAGTAAAAAGCAGAGCAGAAATCAATCCGGCTGTTCTGGAAGAGAATTTACAGGCAATCGAATAAACAAGGAGGGTGGATAAAATTCCAAGTAGAAACTGAGCAACCCATGCAACCTCCAGTTTGCTACCAAACAACAAAAATAATACCCCTAGAAAATACTGGTAGGCCGGGGAAAAATGATTGTCGAGCACCGGGGCAACCGCCAGGAGATCTCCACGTGCAAAGGAAAGTCCGCCTTCATAATAGACCCCCTGATCCCAACTCCGGGGAACGTGACCAAAGAAAGGGTTATCCTGAAACTGGAAAAAATATACAACACGTACAGCAGTAGCACACAGGGTTATGAGGAGGAGATGCCGAGGTTGAGTCATATTTCAACTCTAAAAGCCTATTGAGGAATCAATTTTGAAATTATCCTGAAGTCCTGGACACTTTCGCTACTAAAGGAGAAAGCCAAGTTAAAACAGGGTTCGGCCCTCGAGGCGGGTCATGACTTCCACACCGGAATCGGTAACACAAACCGTGTGTTCGAACTGAGCCGAGAGGCTGCTGTCCTCCGTCACAGCGGTCCATTTGTCGGGAAGGATTTTTAAATCCGGTTGTCCCTCATTGATCATAGGCTCGATAGTGAACACCATGCCTTTTTTAATTTCCACGCCTTCGCCAAAATTCCCATAGTGGAGAACCTGCGGCTCCTCGTGAAAATTATTTCCAATCCCATGTCCGCAGAACTCGCGCACCACCGAATAACCATGGCCCTCGGCGAACTGCTGGATGGTCGCCCCGACATCACCCAGTCGGGCACCGGGCTTGACGCATTCGATACCTTTTTGCAGGGCCTGCCTGCAAACCTCCACCAGCTTTTCCGATTTTTTACGCGGTGAACCCACGAAAAATGTGCGGCTGGTATCCCCATGAAACCCTTTCAGGTAAGTGGTGATATCAAGGTTAACAATGTCCCCGTTACGCAGTTTCCGGTCTGAGGGAATGCCATGACAAATCTCTTCATTGACTGATGAACAAATGCTCTTGGGGAACCCCCGGTAGTTCAGCGGTGAGGGAACCGCCCCGTGCGACACAATATAATCGTGACAGATCTGGTCCAACCTTTCGGTGGTCACTCCGGGTTTTATATAGGGTTCAATCATTAAAAGAACTTCTGCCGCAAGCCGGCAGGTTTCCTTCATGGTATTTATTTCTTCATCGGTTTTAAAATGAATCATTGGGTATAACCGAACTCCTGTATGGATCGCCTCTGGTCTCTCCAGTTGGCTTTCACTTTAACAAACAGTTTCAAAAATATTTTGGCATCCAGGCGTTTTTCTAGTTCCTGGCGTGCCAGGCGCCCGATGCTTTTTAACATGCTTCCCCCCTGGCCGATCAAGATTTTTTTCTGCGAGTCCTTTTCAGTATAAATCGTAGCGTCAATTCGCACCACGCCATTGTCCTGTTCCTGCATGTCGTCCACCATCACCGCTACCGCATGCGGCACCTCGAACCGGGTGAGCTTCAAAATCTTTTCGCGAATGATCTCACCAAAAAGGAAGGTTTCCGGACAATCCGTCACCATATCCTTAGGAAAATATTCCGGCCCTTCGGGCAGGTAATTCAATACCAGATCTTTTAACGCATCCACCCCATCTTCTTTAAGCGCCGATATGGGAATGATCTCCTCAAATAAAGATTTCCGGTTCATCTCATCCATCAACGAGAGCAGGCTGCTTTTTTCAACCAGGTCTACCTTGTTGATCACCAGAATTTTTTTAGTTTTAACCCCTCGCAGGGAATTTAAAACAAACTCATCTTCGGCACAAAATCCCGCATCGGCGGACAACATCACCAGAATCAGGTCCACATCCGAGAAAGTACTGATACTTGTCCGCACCATCATTTCGTTCAGGGTCCTCTCAGACTGATGAATTCCGGGCGTATCCACGAGGATGATCTGCGCATTGGGCAGATGCAAAACCCCGGTGATCTTGTTTCGCGTGGTCTGGGGTCGATTGGAAATCACCGCCACCTTTTGCATCAATAAACAGTTCAAAAGCGTGGACTTGCCCACATTTGGCCGGCCAATAATACTGGCATAACCAGACTTGAAGGATTCTGTCATAATTACCTATCGCCGAGATTAAATATCAATAAAGAACAATCTACAGTGTAAAATAAAAAGGGTCTCTCTAAAAATTACTTTTCAATAATACCATGAACTCTTTGGGATTATACCTGCACATTCCCTACTGCCTGCACAAATGCGGCTACTGCGATTTCAATTCCCACCCTGAAAACCGGGAGGAATCGGAGATCTATGTTTCAGCCCTTTTGTCAGAGATCGAGCATTACGCCGCTCAACTGGCCGACAAAACGGTCCCCACCGTGTTTTTCGGCGGTGGCACCCCTACTCTTTTGCCCCCAGCCAGTCTGGGCAAAATTCTCGCCAAAGTGAAGAAGCATTACAACCTCAGCGAGGATTGCGAAATCACTATCGAGGCCAATCCGGCCACAATAAAACAAGAGACACTGGCACAAATCCGTTCCTCCGGATTCAACCGCATCAGCATCGGAGTGCAATCCTTTGATGCTGACGAACTCAAGCTTCTGGAACGGGTACACAGCGTGGAAGAAGTCCACACCACTGTGGATCGGGCTCGTTTGGCCGGATTCGACAACCTCTCTCTCGACTTAATGTCTGGCCTGCCCGGTCAGTCGCCGGAAAAATGGCAATCCCATTTACTGCAGGCTCTGGGCAAAAAACCTGACCATATTTCCGCCTACGGTTTGACCATTGAACCTGCAACCTCTTTCTTTAAATTGCAGGAGCGGGGCCTGCTTGGCCTGCCTCCCGAAGAAACTCAACTGGAAATGTTGCAGACAACCATTGAAGTTTTACCCTCAGCGGGTTTAGTGCAATATGAAATTTCTAATTTTGCCCGGTCGGGATTCGAGTGCCGGCACAATCTCAATTATTGGGACAACGGCGACT
>JABIAY010000019.1 GCA_018653085.1 Nitrospina sp. | reverse complement strand
ACGTTCACCTCGCAATATTTTTTTGCCTCACTAATGGCTTTCTTTCCCCAAGCACCAGTCCAAATATAATCAGCTTTGGTTTTCCCACGAAGCAGATTCATGGGAATTGTTGCAAACTGAGCAGACGCACCCCCTTGTAAAAACAATACCTTATAGTTCTTGGGTACATCCAACAGTTCACGGACATCCTTTTCCGCCTCCTCGTAAACAGATACAAATTCCTTGCCTCTGTGACTCATCTCCATGATCGAAGCCCCAGAACCATGCCAATCCGGCAATTCTTCTTGCGCCTGCTTTAATACGGCTTCTGGTAACATCGCTGGGCCAGCACTGAAATTATATTTTCTGGGCATTACAACATATCTCCTGCTGTTTCAGTGGTAGCAAGAATCAGCACATCCTGCTTGGTTTGAAAAAGATATTTGGCTCCTTCTGCGGCTTCACCAAATATTTTGCTGAACTGGGGAGTCCGGTGATGTTGCATGGGAAGAGCCATTTCCAGAGACACATGCTCTGGAACAGGTGTAGGACCGGGTGCTAGCAGATATTTTTTTTTCATTCTGTAGTTTTTCCTGACTGGGATTATAAGTAAATTTTAAAGGAGCCGTTTCCCCGGCTCAAAATAAGTTTGCTTGAGAAAACTTTTGTTGCCCACTTTTTAATTTATCCCCCATAAATGATACCCTCACGGGCCAAATTTATGGCTGTTCTCTTGAATATGCAGAGTCCGGGGGAAAAAGTGGGCTACTAAGGTGCGCGGTTCCGGGCATTGAGAAGAAAAAGCCGAATCCATCGGGGTTACTGTTTTACCATGAACCTACCTTTATAAAGGAATTTTGCCTTAAAATCCAATTTTTTCTGCTCTGGGGGGGGGGATTTTGGGGTTAAGGTTTTTCCGCATCAGGTGGGGAGTCCGAATCTTCCAGCTCAAGGCCCAGGTCTTCGATTTCAACCTTCGGGGTTTCCGTGTCTGTAGTAGAAAGCGGTCCTTCTGAATCATCAATTTCCAGACTCAACTCTAACTCATCTATTTGGGCTGGGGGTGGGGGCGGCGGACTTTCCAGTACAGGGTCTTCATCAATTTCCAATGATATTTCATCTTCTCCAAGATCCAATACGGGAGCCGCAGGCTCCTCTTCCACTTGAACCACCTCTTCATCGGCATTTTCGTCCAGGGACACTTCACTCAAGTCATTGATTTCAAGTGTCTCATCTTCTGGGGGCGAAGCCGATGTGATTTCTATAGCAGGCCCTTCATCCACCGCTTCGGGTTCTGGGTTCAGGTCGATCACTTCGGGTTCTGGGTTCAGATCGATTACTTCCGGCGCCTCACTGATTTCAAGCACATTTTCTTCGGGTTCCGTTTCGGAGCTTGCTGGAGGGGATTCAGAAGGTTCATCTTCTAGCGGTTCCAGCCCCAATCCAAGTCCCTCGACTTCCACTTCTTCGAGGTTGATATCAGCATCAGCCCCAAACTCCAAGGGTGTGAATTCCGTGTTGTCTGCATCGGAAGTTGATGATTCTAAAGTAGTTGCAGGAGACTTCTTCTCGGCATCGGAGAGATCCAGAAGGAAATCTCCGGACTCGGTGTTTTCCTGAGAACCTTCAGGAGGGTCCATGACAGCAATTCCCTCGCTGTCTGCAGAAGCGGTTGATGGTTCTTGTTCTTCTGCAGGGGGTTCCGATCTGGCAAAGATGGTAAAAGAATCATTGCGGAAAAGGGATGTTGCTGAGGCTTTCTTAAAGCTAAAGCCACAGCTTCCGCAATCCTTTGCCTGCTTGAAGCAGATGTAACCACAATCCGGACATTGCATACTAAAAAAGTAGTATAAAAAACCCGTAACGTCAAGAAAAATAAATAATTATAAGTTTTTTCAGAGGCTCTCCATTTTCTCTCGATAATTTTTCAGGGACAGCCGAAAAGGTATTACAACCGTATTTTTTTGCTTTTTGGGGGAGTGTTTGAGAATTTCTGGGAATTTCTGCGAACCTCTGGAAAAACAGGGGTTTGAGGCGAAACATTCAAGCCTTTATTTACTAACAGGTTATGCCGGGTCTCTCGCCGATTTCCCTTGAAGGTTGACGCTTGCCGTGAATTTAGTTAAAATCGGCTTATCCGTTAGATCAGGGCTTATGAAAACCGGGGGATGCTACGAGTGTTCCCAGGGGTTTTTCGACGCATGGAGGTTATGTGAAGTTGAAAAAAATCAGTCATTTGATTAGTCTTGCCCAGTTTAAGCTTGGGGAATTGATCTTTCCCATGTTTGAACCCATGCTCCGTTTTGTTGAAAATAAGGACCCTGAGGTGCGTCGGCATTTCACCCAGGCTCTTTCCAGCTTGAAAAAGAAAAAGCAGGCCATCGCTTTGCTTAACCTGAACATGGTGTTGAGCTTAAACCCCAGACATTTTCTCGCCCGGGTTTTCCGGGGCCGAATATATATCAAGGAAGGCCAGTACCGTCTGGCATCCGAAGACTACTTGGAAGCAAACAAGATCAGCCAGTACCGTTTCATCCATTATGATCTTTATCGGGAATATTTCCGGTCGGTCAACAGTGAGTTTGGCGGCGCGGGAGGACCCATTCTGAAAAACATTGATCAGATGTTTGAGACATTGCAATTCCAATCGGATAGTAGTTTTAAAGATGGAAAAACCGATATGGGCAAAGAAGTGCAGGAAAACCTTTCCATGATAGAAGCGGGTTTGAAGGAGGGGGATGAAATCACCTTTCAAGAACTTGCCCTGAGTCCTGACGAAAAAGAGAGGTTTCAGGTTCTGGGTCCTATTACCCAGGAAGAAATTGAAGAAACAGACTGGGACCAGCTTTCGGATGATCTGATATCCTAGTTATTATATTTCCTACTCACCTTTATTGAAAATTAGGTCGCATTTTGATCAAGCGGCAAGACCTCGAAAAGATTGAAACCCAATCCCTGGCTTCCTACGCGATGAAAAGCGGAGAGAGTAAAGGGCGTCAGCACAAGGAAAAGGAACACTCCTACCGGACCCGGTTTCAAAGGGACCGTGATCGCATCATCCATACCTCTGCATTCAGAAGACTGGAATATAAAACTCAGGTTTTTGTCTACCATGAAGGGGACTATTACCGCACCCGCCTTACCCATTCGCTTGAAGTTGCGCAAATTGCTCGTTCCATTTGTAAATCCCTGCAACTCAATGAAGACCTCGCGGAAGCGGTTGCTCTGTCTCACGACCTGGGTCATCCCCCATTTGGACATACAGGGCAAAATGTGTTGAACCGGCTGATGAAAGGTCATGGCGGCTTTGAACATAATAAACAGAGTTTGAGAATTGTGAAACTGCTCGAAAAGCGTTATCCGGAGTTTGACGGACTCAACCTGACCTGGGAGGTGATGGAGGGGATTAGTAAACATTCGCAAGACGAAGATAATCCTGTCACTTCTGATAAAGCGGTGCGCTTTCCCTCACTGGAAGCCCAGGTCGCTGATTTTTCCGATGGCATTGCCTACAATGCCCACGACCTGGATGACGGGATCACCTCTAACCTGCTCGACCTGGAGCAGTTAAGAAAAGTAGCACTCTGGAAAGAGAATGAAAAAAAATTCGATGAGCAATATACGGGCTTGGATTTTAAACTGAAAAAATATCAGGTGGTTCGGAGCATTATCAACGATCTCATCAGCGATTTTCGCCAGGCGACGTTGAAGAATCTCGAACAGTATAAAATCGGCACGGTGGATGATGTGCGCCGCGCCCCTGTTCGTATGGCGACATTTGGAAAAGAAGTCGCCGAAAAAAATAAGGAGTTGAAAAATTTCCTCCACAAAAATATGTATTCCCACCGCAAAGTATTACGTATGGAATTTAAAGCCGAGTTAACGCTGGAGGGAATCTTCAATGCCTATACTAAAATGCCGGGACTTCTTCCTGATTGGGTCCAGAAAAACGAGGGATCGCTTGAACTCCGAATCTGTGACTACGTATCCGGGATGACGGATCGTTATGCGATCAACGAACATAAAAACCTGTACTCCGCCGATGATGAGAATTAAGGATTTTCATCCTATGGAATTGGATGGGCGGGATGAATGAGATTCGAGCCATCTGTGTTTTTTGCGCATCCAGTCAATCGGTGGACGAACTGTTTAAAAATACCGCTTTGGAGCTGGGACGCGAACTGGGCAAGAAAGGGATCGAGCTGGTCTATGGTGGGGCTTCGATTGGGTTGATGGGTTGCCTGGCCCGTGGAGTGCATGAAGAGAAGGGAAGGGTGGTCGGTGTCCTGCCGGAATTTTTTGCGACCAAAGAGATTAAATATTCCGAAGCCGATGAGTTGATCGTTACCCGGGATATGCGTGAACGCAAAGCAGTGATGGACCAACGGTCAGACGCATTCATCGTCTTGCCCGGTGGTATCGGTACTCTTGAAGAAGCGATGGAAATCCTTTCCATGCGCCAGTTACACCTCACCGACAAGCCCCTGGTTTTTATCAATACCCAGGGTTTTTATGATGGACTGCGTGCGATGTTTGAGGAAATGGTGGATTTAAAATTTGCCAAACCCAATATCATGGATATGTACGCAATGGTTCCCGACCCACAAAGTGCTCTCGACTACCTGTTCGACCACTAGCCCACTCCGTGGGAGGGAGTATAGTAATTACTTTTTAAGCTGAGACAACTCTTTTATCCCTGCGGGGCACGAAGGCTGAGGATGAGTATCACGGCTACCAGATAAAGCTGTTGCTCTCTGGGTCCAGCGTCACGCTGGCACTGGTCCCACGCCTAGTGGCGCTGGATATACGGCTACGTTGATCAATGTTGAAGTCGCAACCCATAGCGGACGTTAGGATTTTGAAATATATAAGGGTAGGGTATACACTCTGATTTTCAGGATATACACTTTGTTTAAAATGATATTGAAGTATTCTATGTTACATTCAAGGGTAAATTTTAAAGAATTTTAATGTTCATATGAGGACTCCCGTTCTTTTATAGGCAATAGAAAATGAAAGGAATAGTCATGAAAACTGGTATGAGTTTGAAGACAATGTTTGTGACAATGATGGTGCTTTTTCTGGTTATCCCCAGTCTTGTAAATGGACAAGAGAAAAAAGCTTATAAATCCGTAGATGAAAGTTCCCTGTATGTGCGAATGGGTGGGTATGACGTAATATCAAATGTCATAGACGACTTTCTTACTAAATCCTGGGCAGACCCCAGAATTTCACATTTTTTTGTAGGGATGGGAACGGACACAAGGAATCGATTGCGGCAGAAAAACAAAAACCTCATGTGTTTCACTACAGGAGGCCCTTGTAGAGTTCTCAATCGACCTCTGGAGGTTGTCCATGTAGGTCTGGGTATTACAGACACAGATTTTTACATCATTGTTGACCATATTATGGTCTCGCTGAAAAAATTTGATGTTCCTGATAAAGAACGAGAACAATTGCATGCCAAGCTTTTATCTTTGAAACCCAAAATCGTAAATACTACCGAGGTCCCATTGGCTGCTCCGAAACGGGAGGGTAATAATGAAACAGCGCGTATGGCAAATGCCTTAGGCATTTCTAATTTCAATATAGGCCGGTTTGATGAGGCTTTAAGTCATTTCCAGGTTGCTTCCAAAGAGGACTCTGGTGTAGGCGAGTATCATTTTAACGAAGCAATGGCTTTGGATAAATTGGGCAAACATAGCCTTGCCGCAAAACATTTTAAAGCTGCGCAAAAAAATGCGCATGGAAATAATAAAATTATTGGATCAAAAATTTTAAAGGCTCACGTTTCAAAATAATAGACTTCGGTGCTTTAAAAAAATTAAGAAAAGTATCCATTGGAGGGCAAGAGGGAATTTTCTTTACAAGGGCTTAGTCGATTTGACTAAGCCCTTTTTTAGTGGATTGTAGTGTCCGCTATTGGCCGTTAGCGGGCAGGAGTCTCTGGGGTATTTCAGCCATAACACACTGATACACTCTCAGCCCGAGATAAAAAATATAACACACGCTGGCCCCACGCCTAGCCCACTCCGAGGGAGGGAGTATAGCAATTACTTTTTGAGCCGAGACAACTCTTTGCTCGCCAGATAGAGCTATTTACCCCTTCGGGGCATGAAAGCTGAGGAAAAATATCACAGCTACTGCCCTCGGCGGCTCGCCGATTAGTTGGCTTGGACTTCGATGTCGGAGTGGATGGCTTCTTTGAGGAATTGTTCTATGTATTGCAGGGTCCCGGTGGTTGAACTGGGGCAACTGCCGCAAGCCCCCTGATAGTGAACTTTGATGGTCTTGTCTTCTACGGAGAGAAGATTGATACCTCCGCCGTCATTAGCTAAAGCCGGTCGAATGGCAACATCCAGCAGGGCGTTGATCACTTCGGTTTTTCGTTCATCGTTGTAACCGAAAAAATCTTCCTTGTTGAAGTCTTCCAATACGGGATGCACGTCTTTATCATCTTTCTCTGCTTCATCACCGTGTTCGTAAAATCTCAGGTGCGCTTCTATAGCGGCGCCAATTTTTTCCATGATTGTGTGCCACCCCACGACATTGGACTTGGTAATGGTGACAAAGTTTTCTTTTACATAAACGCTTTGCATTCCAAAAATATCAAATAAGGTTTTGGCCATCAGGTCATCCCCGGCATCATCCTGGGAATCGAATGTTTTCGTACCGGACTCAATGACTTTGCCGTTCAAAATGAACTGGAAGGCATCCGGGTTGGGGGTGGGTTGTATGCGAAGTACCTTGAATTGTCCTTCTGTTGAGGGAACGGAAACCTGGCCTTTTTCATTTTCTGTGGCTAGAGGAATCCCAAATTGTTTTTGTACCCAGGCTAAAAGTCCCATGCTTTACTCACAAAATTAATGTTTGATTTCGCCTATTATATCTGAATTTTCAACCGTGGGGGGAATCAGATTTTATTTTTTGCAAGAAAAGTCAGCTGGTCTTTGAAAACATTGAGGCTTTCTATGTCGAAAAGGATAAAAGTCACAGTCTCGATTCCACTGTTCCGGGAAAGGTGTTGCCAAACGGCGGTAAGGAGGGTTTCTGCCGCAAGCTCAAGTGGGAATCCGAATATGCCAGTACTGATTGCCGGAAAGGCGATAGACTTTAGTGCTTTTTCTTCCGCGCGTTGCAGGCTGTTGATTGCGGCATTTCTGAGTTTTTCGACTTCATGGCCTTCGCCCCACTTTGGGCCGACAGCATGAATGACAAAGCGTGCCTGCAAATCGCCTGCTGAGGTGATTACCGCATCGCCTACAGGGCAAGCCCCGATGCGATCGCATTCTTCCTGAATGGACGGCCCCGCTTTACGGCGGATCGCCCCAGCTACGCCTGCGCCAAGAATCAGGTCTGAGTTCGCGGCATTGACGATGGCATCGGCAGAGCTCTCGGTGATATCGCCCTGTTCCAGTTGAAGCGTGGAATTATTGACCTGGATTTGCAACAGGAAGGTCTCCCGTCGACCCAAAACCCGCAGTGTTACGGGCAGTTTCGCTCAATTGGTCGCTGAATATGAATTTGACCGTCTCCACTTTTTGGATGATCAACTGGGCTATACGGTCTCCGGACTGAATATGGATTTCTTCATCGGAGTGGTTGAAGAGAAGGACTTTTATTTCGCCCCGATAATGCGAGTCAATCACTCCGGCACCGCAATCGAGTCCGAGTTTAACTGCCGGTCCGCTACGCGGCCAGATCAAACCGGCGTGCCCTTCAGGAAGTTCCAGGCGAATTCCGGTAGCAACCAGCTCCCGGCCTCGAGGCGCAATTACCCGGGTTTCCACAGCTTTCAAATCGGCTCCGGCATCGCCCTGGTGTGAATATTGAGGAAGATAGTCACCCTTGCAGGGAACGGGAGGCGAGTCGGTTTTGTTCACAATATTCTCCGTAATGGGTTAGCTGGAGAGGATTATAAACAAGCGGGAGGGGGAAAGCGATCAAAAATAATTTAAGAGGTTCTTCTATTTACGGGGTTCCATCGGCGGTTCGCCGGGCAAAAAAAACGGGAAAGAGGGGTACGCCCCGCCTTTCCCGAATAAAACTCTAAACTGAATCCTTAACTAACCGTCCTTGACATGGAGGCCACTACTAACAATACCTGCAAACTCCCGAAAAGGCGGGGCGCATCTTTTTAAAGAAAGGGGGCGGGTTACTATTGTGTCGGGCCAAGCCCAACGCTAAAAAGGGGTTCCACTCAACGCCAATTGGATGGACATCATCTGCCGACATTAGACGGAGGATTCGGCTGGCGCTCAAAACATTTGGGGGTTTGGGAAGGGGTTTGAGACTGGTACGCATCCCACTGGTTGCTTCTACTAATTCGAATTTGGGATGCATCTCATTCATTTTTATGGAACCCACATTTCTAGTAACCCGCCATCGGAAGATCTGTAACTGCTCTCAATCAACTGTTTCTTCCTGATAATCTGGAGCCTGAACACAAGGCACTGCTCCTTTATATTGTATGCTTTGAAGAAAGTACCACTACATATAGTACCTGTCAAGGGCTAATTTGAAAAAAATTGCGAAAAAACTTTTAATCCCTTTATTTATAAGTGTTTGTATGGGATAAAAAAACCATTTTTTTTGAGTTTGGCTCTTTATCCACCATATAATGTGTGGTCTGGAAATTAATATATACTATATGAGGTGGGGGCCTGAGAATCAGCTGGTTCATGATTCCTGTGTTTTGATGGTGCCTGTTAGGGCGTGAATTTTTTCAGATTGAGAGGAATGGATCCGAGAAATTTATGCTTAACCCGATATTGCCGGTTTCCGGTTTGAACGACATATTCCTGCTCTGGCTCAAACAGTTTTCCGACTGTTAAGGTGGCGATCTCTTCCTGCGCATTTTTCCAAAGGCTGATGGTAAACAAGGGGGCATCCAACCCGGCGAGATTTTCGGACAGGGGTGGGGTGACAATGGAATTAAACTCCAGCCCTTTCAGGGTCCAAATCAGATCGCGGCCGATATGCCCGGTCTTGATTTGTTCAGGTTTTTCAAGGTGCCATTCGGATTCTTTTTTCCTTAACTCAAAGAGTTTGTCAGAAGTCTTGATTAAAATTTTGTTCACTTCGTCGTTTTTAAATTCCAGCAGTTTTTTATTTCTTAAATCGTGAAGACTGCGAAACAATTTATTGACCGCTTCTTTTGAAATTGAAAACACGGTTGACTCGCCGCTTCGGCTGGCGAATACCTGCTGACCATCGCTGGTTTCGTTGCCGAGTTGCAGGGTCCATGTTTTCCCGTCTTTCATTTTCAGGCTAAAAGATTTTCGGGGAGCGTCCAGGCCAAATGTCTTGGGGATGTCGAGGGAGATTTTTATGAACTCTGCAATCCTGGCTTCTTTGAGATCAAAGAGCAGGCTGTTGATGGTGGACAGGTCGGCAGTTGTTTTCACCGGGCTTAAAATGTCCCAATGATTGCTTTCCCCACGGACCATGCGCAGGGTTTCGTTTTTGGATCGCAGGGACAATTCAAGAATTTCTTTTTCCTCAAATGCCAGCAATGTTTTGTCAAGAAACTCCACGGCTTTTTGGGAAAGGGCATCAAACAGCTTGGGGTCTACCAGTACGATATTTTTGGAGTCATTTATTTTTCCAAAATAGCCTTTTTCACCTTTAGGGTTGCCTAGATAAAGCGTGTGAATCTCACCTTGTTCACTTTCTAAAATCAGTTTCAGTGCAGGCGGATTCAGCCCATAAGGTTCCAGCGAGTCCGGGTTTTCATCGACAAACTCCCGCACCCTGGAAAATTGAATGGACTGAAGAAAGTTCATGATGGCATCCTTGTCTCCCTGAGCATCGACATCTCCTGATATCTCCCAGACCTCACCTTTCTTTTTTAACTCCAGGTTCTTTTTCTCGCTGATGATTTGTATGTGCTTGATAGTGCCTGTGCTGAAGTTGAGCAGGGTCTTGTCGCGAAAATTGTAAACAGATTTTTCAAATTGGGATCTGGATGCAGGAGCCATCATCACGGCGGGGTGGCTTTCCCGCTTGATATAGAGATT
Source organism: Nitrospina sp. (assembly GCA_018653085.1). Lineage (GTDB taxonomy): Bacteria > Nitrospinota > Nitrospinia > Nitrospinales > VA-1 > LS-NOB. The sequence continues at coordinate 22,468 of JABIAY010000019.1, read as the reverse complement.
GCCCCCCATAGGACTTTCGTCACCGAATAACAGGGTTTCCTCTTTTTTGTTTTCAAATTTGAAATGGATTTTAAGAAGCGGAGCCCCCAGGCCATAAATAGAAAGGTCGTTAGGGTTTTCTTCCACCACCCGGGTTTTTTTAAGATTTTCGATTTCTGATAAAAAGGTTTCTACTTCAGCAGAATCGCCCGATGCCGATAGGGGGCGGATGAGTTTCCAACTGTGTGGGGCTTTGCGTTTTAATGCGATAGGATCACCAGTGCCAGTTAGAGAAAACTCAAGCACTTGCTCCACTTCAAGGGGAAGAATTTTTTCGGAGCGCTCTTTTTCGGCTTCTTCTTTTTGTCCGGCGGGAAGGTCGACGAAGAAATAATAAAGGCCCAGGCTCAGGAATACAGCCGCCATCATGGCTGTTCCTTGAAACTTCATAGTCTGCGTCTCCTCCACCAGGTACGAATTCCCATTGTCGCAATCAGTCCGGGAAACACAATGATACCCATAATGAATATTGCGTAGCCCCAGGATTGTGTCATTTGAATAGGTGTATTTTTTCTTTCTTTAGGGCGAATAGAAATCAGGTTTTCCTCTTCCGCCAGCCAGGAAATGGCATTTAGAAAAAAATCTCCATTTCCTGAAAAGCTGGTGTAGCGATTATTGGAGAAATCCGAATCGCCTACTACCAACAAGGTGGCTTTTAATGAAGGCTTTTCGCTCTTTGGCTTTTCCGGGTTTTCAGAGATTGCTTTATCCTCTAAAATTTTTGTGGCGATGACTGAGACGGAAATCGGCCCTTTGACATCTTTGTCCTTGTCATACTGTACGGTGCCGGAGTCAAAATTGGATTCTGCCCAGCTGTTAGCACCGGTTTTCAAAAGTTCGGCAGTGGTGATGCCTGCTACAGGAATTTCCCGGACTGATCTTATAATCGGGAAAATAGTTGCCAGAGCAAAGTCGCTGGTGATTTCGTGAACTGTATATTGATTGACAACCGGCGCCGCAAAATCTCCTCCAAAAAGCTTGGACATGGGATCGATGACGATATCTTCTCCAAGCTCAATGCCCCATTCTTTGAGAAAAGCTTCCATGTTGGATGAAGATTTTGGGTCTATGAGCATGAAAACCGAACCGCCGGAATTCAAATAGCTTGCAATAACTTCTTTCTCCTCATCCTGAAGCGGTTTCTTGGGGCCGGGAATAACCAGTACCGAAGCATCTTTGGGGATTTCTCCCGACTGGAGTAGTAACAACGGTTTGACGACAAACCCGTCTTGCTCAAGATTTGTTTTGGCAGTGGAGTAGCCCTCGTTTTCAGTGTTTCCTGTTTTGCTCTCACCATGTCCCTCAAGAAAATAAATCACCTTTTGTTCATCGCGGGTTACTTTTAAAAGCGCGTTGGTAATATTTTCCTCAGTGGCATTTTGAATCTTGGTTTCCTTGGTACCGCTTTCAAGGGCCACAGTTCCATAAGTAGTAACGCCATATTGTTTGGTGACTGAGGGACTTTTATCCGGGTCCACATATTGCAGTTCAATTTTATTGGTTTCTTCAAGATAACCGGCGATCAAATTGGCAAAGGCGATCTTTTCCGGAGAATCGGTTTGGAAAAAAGCCGTCAGCTTCACTTCGCGGGGAAGATTGGAAATAAATTTTTTAGTTTGGGGTGCCAGGGTAAAGTAGCCTCCTTCCGTAAAATCAAAGCCATGTTTATGGCGGAAGGCAAGCAGGTTCACAAAAATCAAAATGCCCAGGAATACAGTGGTCAGGATCAGGGTGTTTGCGCCGTATAGCGCAGAACGCGAGGAAAGGCTCTGTCTTATGCGGGGGCCTTCGGCAATAACGAAAAATATTCCGTTAATAAGACAGACAACCGCCAGCGAAGTCGATACGCTTTTGAGATCGGGAAGGACAATATAAACAAACAGGGCGATAAAGCCTGTTGTCAAAGCCAGCCAACCTGTCATGGCCCCGAGTTTTTTCATTGCTTTATCTCCATCGATTGGAATCCAGAACGCGGTGGCAGAGGAAAAGATTGAACAGGATAAAGCTCAGGTAATAAACCAGATCGCTGGTGTTCACCAGCCCTTTTAAAAAACGTTCCAGATGATCGACAATGGAAATGTATTGAAGCACTTGTCCGGTGGTGGAGCCCGCGGCTTGTGCGCCCCAGCCGATGACCCACATGAACAAGGAGAACCCGAAGGTCAAAACGGCGGCGATGATTTGATTGTCCGTCAGGGATGAGGCGAAGATTCCTACCGACACAAAACAGCCTGCCATCAATAGAACTCCGAGATAGCCTGTAATAACGGGGCCTGGCTCGGGTTCCCCTAGCAGAAACAGAAAGCCTACAGAATAGGAGGAGATTAAAATCATCACCGCTACTACAATCATGCAGGCCAGGAACTTGCCAAGGATAATTTCCCTGAGGTGAACCGGGGAGGAAAGCAGGAGGCGGAAAGTTTTCATTTTTTTTTCATCCGCAAAGCTACGCATGGTTATGATCGGGATGATCATCAATAGAATGACCGACATGTTTTGCAAGCTGGGTTCGATTACCATTTCGTTCAGGTTCAGGTTTATTCCCATAGCCTGGAGCTGTCCTGCCTGAAAACTCTGGAAGCTGAAAAAATTCAGGATATTAAAAAATATAAAACTGTATATGATTAGAAAGACTGTGGTGACCACATAGAAAATGGGCGAGTTGAAAAACGACCCCAAATCCCTTTTTGCAATGATCCATGCGCTTCTCATGCCTGCACATCCTTTTCTTCAATGGTTAGCTTGAGGAATATATCTTCCAGGGTCAAGGAGAGGGGTTTGAGCTCAACAAGGCCCCATTGGTTTTCCAAAGCCAGGCGGGCGATTTCATCCTGAAGATTGGAGTTCAATTCGCATTCAAGCAGGAACTGGTTTTTCTCTCCGGGTAAAACTGAAAGCACCTGCTCCAGGGAGTTTAATTTTTCTTCAACTTGTTTAGCTTCGTTCCTGACAGTCAGGGAGAGACGTTCGCTTTTTCTCAGTGAGGCGGTCAAGCCTTCCAGGGAATCCACCGCCGCGATTTCTCCTTCGTTGATGATGATGACCCTCTGACATATTTGTGTGATTTCAGGAAGAATATGTGAGCTGAGAATAATGGTGTGCGATGCGGCAAGTTCCTGAATCAGTTTGCGGATTTCTATGATTTGAATGGGATCCAAGCCAATGGTCGGTTCGTCAAGAATAAGGATGTCAGGATCGTGCACCATGGCTTGTGCCAATCCAACGCGTTGCTGATATCCTTTAGAGAGTCGCCCTATGATGCGATGACTGACATCTGTCAATGAACAACTTCCGATCACTTTCTCTACGGCGTTTCCTGTTCGCTTGCCTGTCATTCCCCGGACTCGCGCGGCAAACATCAGGTAATCGCGAACACTCATGTCCGGATAAAGCGGCGGAGTTTCTGGCAGATATCCGATCATTTTTCTGATCTCAAGCGAATGCTCAAAGGTATCGTATCCCTGGATTCGAACCGTCCCGCTGGATGCGGGAAGAATGCATGAAAGAATGTTCATAGTCGTGCTTTTGCCAGCCCCGTTAGGGCCTAGAAAGCCAACGACTTCCCCCTGCGCTACCTGAAAAGTCAAATTGTTGATAGCCCTTCTTGGGCCGTAGTGCTTGGTAAGATTTTCAACCTCGATCATCCGGGCTCTCCATAAAACTGTAATCTTTCCAAGGGGTTCTTAGCTCTTTGGGCCAGCAGAAAAACTTGAAGTGAATCACCATGCAGGAAAATTCTATGCAAAAAAAATATCATAAGAGATATGTGGTTTGCAATTAAATATTTTTAATGCTGCGTAGTCTGACGGGCTGGGCTTATGTGTTGAACAGGCCCCAAATCCATATGCTGTAAAAGAGCAAAAAAGTGGAAGTGAATAAAATGGCTGGGCGTTTTTTGAGGTGTCCCTGCGGGGAAAGAGCTTTGAAGATGAACAGCAGGATGCTTGCAGTCCACCCAAAAAATCCAATCGCATTCATTATGGATGCAAAGGTGAAGGGGGGGCGGTCTGTCTCCAGTAAATCCAGATACTCTGACTTTTTTTCCGCAAAAGTTGTTTTTTGTTGTTCGTGGGATTCAATAAATTTAACAGCCATCAGATGGGCAATCTTTTCATTGCAAAGGCGAATCCATTTTTTTCCGGGAGTGTAAATGCTACGAACAGAATAAAAGGCACCGCGAAGAATCCGGTAGGTCTTCAATGCTTCCATGCTCTGGTTCTGGGTTTGTTGGTTCTGTGCAATCTTCCATAATTTTTCTGCCGCCTGATAGGGAGTATGTGAGAAGGGTAGGAACCAGCGCATAGCTCTTTCGTAGTGATTGACGGCCTTTGAAAGTTCATTTTTGGCAAGGTGATCTTCGGCCAAAAGAAATTCATTCTTGCCGGTCATTAGAATTTTCACACAAGTGAGCAGGATTAGAATTGTCAGGGCTACAAAGATGCTGGGTGTAATGATTTTCAAGTTCATCCGACAGTCACACGTTTGCCCTTCTGCTGGGCTGATTGATAAACGGCGGAAATGATTTCAAGAGCCCGTAATCCATCGATGCCTGTTGAGGTTCCGGCTTTTCCTGTTCGAATTGTTTTGAGTATCTCGCGTGCTCCTCCGATAAAGGGGGACTCGTATTTTTTTGGTTCAGGAAAAGGAATTTTCTCCAACTCGTGAAAACCGGTGAAACGGCGGCTTTTTTTTGTGACATACAGTTCCTGTCCGGAATTGCCAATGAGTAATCGGCCTTCTGAACCCTGAATATCCAGCTCGAAATTGAAATACTTTCTTGCTCCACCGCCTTCAATAAATCCAGTGGCACCATTTTTAAATCCCAGCATGGCAGATGCGGTTTCTTCGATATACTTTTTTCCTCCCGGTCGGGTTTCATGCCCCGAGACCCAGCTTACAGGGCCGCCGAAAAAAAGCAGGAGGTCCGCAAGGTGAGTGCCATCGTGAAAGAGGGGGCCGCCACCATGCTTGGATACAGATAGCCTGCCTGGTTTCCAACTCAGGGTATTGCCAATGATAGTTTTTATTTCTCCTATTTTTCCGGAGAGAATTAGTTTGCGGGCTTGCTGGTAGTTAGCGTCCCATCTTCTTTCGTGATTGATGGTCAGGGCGACATTGTGTTTTTTGCAAACGCTAACCATCTTGCGCGCCTGAATCAGGTCGATCGCAACAGGTTTTTCGCAGAAAATACCCTTAATTCCAGCCTTCGCCGCGTGAAGTGTCATGCTTGCGTGGAGTGAGGTCCAGGTGGCGATACAGAGGATATCCAGATTTTCCTTTTTCAACATTTCCCTGTAATCAGAATATAATCTCGTTACATTCCAGCGTTTTCCGAATTTCTGCAGTCGTTCAGGGTCAATATCACAACCTGCGGACAGGTGGATTGCGGACAAGGCTGAAAAGCCTCCGGCATGGGTGCAGGGTTTCCCGCGCAAGGGGTCTTCTTCCAAAAGGCTACCTATTCGCCCACAACCAACGATTCCTGTTTTAAATTTTTTCACGGGAAATGGTGAAGAGAAGATTTATTTTTACGACCAAAATAACCAGAGTCATTATAACACCGGGTCATCGAAAAGTATCTGCTGGGAGAGGTGCAGGGGTGAGCAAAACAAAATCATTCTTGTTTTAACAAGAATGATTTTGCGATCCGGGGCCTCTTGCGAATGGCCCCGGTTTGCGGTTCGGATGGATGGCTAAACAGGCCGATCGTGATTGAAAGCCTGGTTATTGTATTCGCTGATGCCTTTGCTGAGGCGCAGTCGTTGCTCCCCGGGTATCTGGCGAACTTCTTCACCTGTTTTATCATTGATGACTTCGATGACGACTTCCTGGGATTCGGGGTCTATGCGGACCCGGGTCTTATTTTCGGAACCGTCCAGCCCAGTGTTGTCAGAGGAAATATCGTTGTCATCGGAAATGATCTTCACCGTGTTCAGTTCTGTCTGGTCGCCTGAAACCTGCCCACTGGAATCTACCTGAGGGGGGTCGGCGGCTCCCTGCAACTGTGGTTTCGCAGGTTGGTGCTGGGGCGAAGAAAAGCCCACAGAAAACGCTTGCGGAAAAATGGTTAGTGACATATTAGATCTCCTGATTATGTTGAACGAAATGCAGGGAAGCTCATGCCTCCCTCATTTCATTATTTAAATTATTGAACTCCTTCAAACAGCGTCAAAACAGATTGAGGAATCAGATTGGCTTGCCCGATCATCGCGGCACCTGCCTGAACCAGAATCTGGTTTTTGGTCAAAGCGGCCAGTTCTTCCGCCATGTCCGCATCCCGAATGGTTGATACCGCTCCCGTTAAACCCTCGATTTGCGCATTGAGGTTATTCAAAGCAGAGGTCAGGCGAATTTGTGTACTGCCCGCTCTACTGCGGATTTGAATCAAGCTATCGATAGCGGATGTTAAATCATTGAGTGCTAGAAAGGCGCCACCCTGGGATGTGACGTTTGAATTTGTCAAGTTTAAAGCGTCCCGACTTACCTCGGTCAGGTCAATCGACTCGTTCAGATCAATCTGATTTTTAGAAGTGGCATCGACTCCTATTTGGAGAACGAGATGTTCCGAGGCACTTGCTGCCAGCGACCCATCCAGAAGTACAGTGTCCCGGAATTCTGTCGAGCTTGAGACTCTGTCCAGTTCGGCCAAGAGATTTTGATATTCAAGGTTAATGGTTTGTCTTTCAGTCGAGCCGACGGTTCCGTTAGCCGCCTGGGATGCCAGCTCTCGAAGTCGGATGAAAGTGCCCGAAATATCGTTCAAAGCGGCTTCCGCAGTACGGACCAAAGCCAGACCGTCATTCAGGTTTCTGGAGCCTTGTTGTAGGGCCCGGACATCTGAACGAATACTTTCGCTGAGAGCAAGCTCTGCGACACCATCGGAGGCACCTGCGACCTTGACACCTGAAGCCAGTCGGGTGATGGATTGCCCAAGCTGGGAACGGCTTAGCTCGAGAACTCGTTGTGAGTTCAGCGAAGCCAGGTTTGTGTTTATGGTTAATGCGACCATTTTCTTTTCCTCCCTGAAAAGTTCTGGTAATTAATTTTTAAGTTCAGCTTCCTTGCTTTTTTTTCTCGGTCTGAAAATTTTCGTTCCGAGGTAATTTTTTCATTACTGGAGAAGCTGCAAGACGGATTGTGGAATCAGGTTAGCCTGACCCACCATAGCTGTTGATGCCTGAACCAGAATCTGGTTCCGGGTCAACAGTGCTACTTCCTCGGCAATATCCGCATCACGGATGGCGGATTCTGCTGCTTGCAGATTTTCAATAGTAATGGAAAGGTTCGAAATGGTTCTGACCAATCGGTTTTGCACGGCGCCTACTTTGCCTCGCCCCTGGGTCACCACTGAAATAGAAGTATTTATCTGGTCCAGGGTTGACAAAGCTCCTCCCGCCGTGGTCAAAGTCAAACTGTCGATTGCCAGGCTTGAGGAAGTTACGGCCGTCAAATTCACCTGCTCATTCAGGTCAATCCGGCTATCGGCGTTACTGTTAATACCGACCTGAATAAGAATGTGATTGGTAGAGGCAACGGATGAGGCCAAAGAACCGTCCACCAGAGCTTGGCCGTTGAACTCGGTGGTATTGGCGATGCGGTCTATTTCCAACCGAAGTGCGTCAAATTCCAACTGGATGGTTTGGCGTTCTGTCGACCCAACGGTTCCCGTTGCGGCCTGAGAAGCCAGTTCTCGGAGACGAATTAGAATTCCGGATTGTTCATTGAGGGCTCCCTCAGTAATGTTGATGAGAGAGATACCGTCATTGGCGTTTCTCACCGCTTGGCGTAATGCCCGGATATCGGATCTTAAAGCCTCGGAGATGGCTAGACCCGCGGCATCGTCAGCACCCCGGTTAATTCGGATCCCGGAGGAGATCCTTTCAACCGATGTTGCCAGGCGGTCGTTATTGATACCCAGAATTCTTTGGGCATTCAAAGACGGAATGTTATTAAATATTCTGATGGGCATGTTTATTATCCTCCTTGATAATTAGGGATGATTCCCAATTTCAGCATCCTTGCTGAAATTTAAAAATAAACCGTACAAATCCTTTTCTTAAAGTTTTAGAGGTTTAGTTGTTAATTTTGAGTTTTCAATGCCAGTTCGACCTATCCCCTCCAGGAAAATCAAACTATATTTTTACTAACTCAAGATTTCTATCGGGATTTAAAAAAAATAGCTTTACAGTTTTTTTTCAGGAAGCGTGTGGGAAGGGGAGAAAAAGGGGTGTTTTTTATAAAATATACAAGTCCGTTGTGGTTGTAAGTTTACTTGTTATAAAGGTTTGCTTGTTTTTGGCGGGTGGGCAAAAAAAAATGCGCCCTTTAGCTATCTAAAGGACGCATGAACTATCCCGAGGGATCTCTTGGAGGAGCCAGTAATGATATTCGAACCAGATGTCAGGTGGTTTGGTCCAAAAACTTTTGGTTAAACTCTGCGATACGCTGGGCCAGTTTCACAAAATCTTCTCCGGGTATCTGCTTGATAACTTCTCCCGATTCAGAGTCCAAGAGGCGAATAACCACTTCCTGGGTTTCCTGATTGATCTTGTAATCCACTTTGTTGCCCGCTGAGAAATCTACGCGATCCGGCGTTGCGGTTTCTACGGAATCCGGTTTACCTTCACTCACATCAAGGTTCTTTACCGGGTCGACTTTCAACCCTTTTCGGGTGTTCTCCTTTCCAGACCTGTAGGCTTGTCCCGCTATATTCGCAGGGCTGTCCAACCTGCCCGCAAAGGAGGATATGTCCAATGACATTTGAATCACCTCCTGTTAATCAAACATTTTTAAAATTAAAACAACGTATTGATTTTCAAAAATACGGTTTTAAAAATTATCCCAGGAGCTGTAATACCGATTGCGGGATCAAGTTCGCCTGGCCTACCATAGCGGTTGCCGCCTGCACCAGAATCTGGTTTCGAGTCAACAGAGCCACTTCTTCGGCGATATCAGCATCCCGAATAGAGGATTCTGCGGCTTGCAGGTTTTCAGTTGAAATGGACAGGTTCGAAATAGTCCGGGCTAGCCTGTTTTGCACGGCACCCACTTTACCTCGGGCCTGGGTAACGACAGAAATCGAAGTGTTGATGGTGTCCAGAGCTGTCAAAGCTCCTCCCGCACTCGTAACGGACAAAGCATCAACCCCAAGGGCGGATGCTGTGACTGCGGTCAGGTTGACTTGCTCATTCAGGTTAATTCGACTGTCCGCGCCGCTGTCAAGTCCAACTTGAATGAGGATCTGGTTTGCGCCGGCTACCGATGAAGCCAAAGAACCATCGACAAGTTTCTGTCCATTAAATGCACTGGTGTTGGCGATACGATCGATTTCCAGTCGCAGGGCGTCAAATTCCAATTGAATGGTTTGCCGCTCGACCGATCCTACTGTTCCGGTGGCCGCCTGAGAAGCCAGCTCTCTTAGCCGGATAAGGATGCTGGACTGCTCGTTGAGCGCACCTTCTGTAACGTTGATGAGTGAAATTCCGTCGTTTGCGTTTCGAACGGCCTGTCGCAGGGTACGAATATCGGACCGCAAGGCTTCTGAAATAGCTAGACCCGCGGCATCATCGGCACCTCTGTTGATCCGGATACCGGATGAAATTCGTTCTACTGATGTCGCAAGACGATCATTGTTGATACCCAAAATTCTTTGGGCGTTGAGCGAGGGGATATTGTTAAAGATTCGAACTGGCATTGTAATCCTCCGTGATTAAATGTGCGGGTTATCGTTTTGGCCTCCGAACCAAAACAAGCCTCCAAGCTTTTAACCCTTTAGTGAAGAATTCATTTCTCCACTATTAAACTGTACCTCCTGATATAAGTTAACGATCTGTTTCTAATTCAGGATACAAACATGCTCAAGTGGCCTATCGGAGAAGGAGTAAATATCTTTAGAAAAAAAAGAGGGCAGGGGAGAACAACAGGGGGTTGCTGGGTGGATTCAAATAAGGGGGCTACCGGGTTTGAATTATCTAAACCATTAAAATTAAATGATTTTTTCTGATGATAACTCGTGCCCGGTCCCGGTTTTGGCTCAGAAAAATTATTGTAGAATATCCAATAAATTCTGACCTGACAAAGCAGTTTGTCCGACCATGGTTACCGAAGCCTGAGCGACAATCTGGTTCCGGGTCAGCAGGGCTAATTCTTCCGCGATGTCCGCATCGCGGATGGTAGAATCCGCCGCAGTCAGGTTTTCGATGGAAACCGCAACGGTGCCGAGCGATTTCGTAAAACGGTTTTGCACGGCACCGACTCTCCCACGGGCAAAAGTCAAAGTGCTCAAAGCGGTATCAACTGCCTCCAAAGCCGTTCGGGCATCTGCGGAGGTAGAAACCGACAGGTTGTCGATTTCCAGTTGAGTGGAGTTGCTGGCAGAAAGATCCAGTTCAACGTTGAGGTTGATCCGGCTTGCATTTTGGCTATCGACTCCAATCTGGATAGAAGCCTGATCGGATACTTGAATCGATGAAGCCAAAGAGCCATCCAACAGGGTTCTGCCGTTGAATTCAGTGGTTGCGGCGATGCGGTTAATTTCAGCCACCAGGGAGGAAACCTCCAGTTGTAGAGTCTGGCGTTCAAAATCTCCAATAGTTCCTGAAGCTCCTTGCGTGGCCAGTTCTTTAAGGCGGATGAGTGCGCCGCCTTGTTCATTGAGCGCACCTTCCACAACATTGATGAGTGAAATACCATCATTGAGGTTGCGGACCCCCTGCCTCAATACGCGGATATCGGACCGAAGGGCTTCGGAAATGGCGGACCCCGCTACATCGTCCGCCGCTCTGTTAGTCCGGATTCCAGATGATACTCTTTCTATGGATTGCCCAACACGCTGAGTGTTGACATCCAAAAATCTCTGGGCGGTATTAGATAATGTGTTGTTGAGAATGCTGTTGGTAGACATATTGTTTTCCTTCCCTGAGGTTTTTATCGCACATTTCGTTGTGCGGAAATAATAAAGAGGGCGACCTCTTTATTATTCTCTTTTGTTATTTCTTATTAAATTGCTTGCCGCCTGCAGGAATTCCCTGGCCTGCTCATAGGAACCCGGGGCGGAATTTGCCGCACGGTGGTTCTCAATGGCAGTAGCTAGATTTTTTTGAATTTCCTGTAGATGGCTTTTCAAGGCGGCGGATCTTTGCCGCAAGCGATCTATGATTGCCAAAGCGTTTTCCAGAACCATCAACCCCTTAAAGCCTTTTTGAGGAGAACGGGGTGATAAAGTCCCGAGTCCCAGAGTTTTTGAGGTAATGAGAGGAATGTTCAGGCTGGTGTTAAGATTGATCCGATTTTCAGGCGAGCTATTGGCTCCTACAACCAGATAGGAATGCGTTTCGGTTTTCACCGAAGCGGATAATGAACCATCGAGCAGTTTCTGTCCTTTATGTTTAAAGGTTTCTGCCGCCTGATCCAGCTCCCTCAATTTCAGGGAGATTTTGACTGCCAACAAGGCTTTTTGTGAACCTTCCAGATCAGATGCCAGGCCGGGGGAAACCCATTGCTTGAGCTCAGAGAGAATAGCCTCCATCTCATTGCAAGCATTTCCCACTACAGAGACCAGCTCTATTCCCAATAAGATATTGTGAATGGCCTGATCCAGATTTTTGAGGTTGGTTTCCGGATTGGTGAATTTTAAGAATTCCAACTCGGAAACTTCCGAGCCAGACTCGATATCCCCAACTTTGTACGCAGTACCGGAAATTGTTTTCTGATCCATGACAGACTCCTGACGTTAGATGGATTAAATCGGTGAATAAATACTCGATTAAGCCAGTAACTGCAGAATTGACTGTGGAATCAGGTTTGCCTGCCCAACCATTGCCGTTGCCGATTGCACGAGAATCTGGTTTCGGGTCAGGTTTGCGATTTCCGCGGCGATGTCCGCATCCCGGATGGAAGACTCCGCGGCTTGCAGATTTTCAATTGAAACAGAAAGGTTTCCCACAGATCGGGTCAGCCTGTTTTGCACCGCACCCACCTTACCACGGGCCTGGGTAACGTTGGAGATAGCACTATTGATTGTATCCAGAGTGGTCAAAGCTTCAGCCGCCGCAGTAACAGACACGACATCGATTCCCAAACTCGTGGAAGTAATCGCAGTGAGGTTGATCTCCGTATTCAGGTTAATTCGACTGTTGGCACCGCTGTCAATACCTACCTGAATGAGAACTTGGGTTGAACTGGCTGCCGATGAAGCCAGAGAACCGTCTACCAGCCCCTGTCCATTAAACTGTGTGGTTGCTGCAATACGGTCGATTTCATTGCGTAGAGCGGTAAACTCAAGTTGGATGGTCGCACGTTCTGTGGATCCTACGGTACCGGTTGCGGCCTGAGAGGCCAGTTCCCGGAGTCGAATCAGGATGCTCGACTGCTCGTTGAGCGCACCTTCAGCAACGTTGATGAGGGCGATACCGTCGTTTGCGTTTCGAACTGCTTGGCGCAAACCACGAATATCAGAACGCAAGGCTTCTGAAATAGCCAGTCCAGCGGCATCATCCGCACCTCTATTGATCCGGATACCCGATGAAATACGCTCTACTGATTGTGCAAGACGGTCGTTGTTGATGCCCAAGATTCTTTGGGCGTTAAGCGAAGCTATATTGTTGAAAATTCGTACTGGCATATCCCTAATCCTCCACCATGAGTTGGAATTGTTGTGCCGCTAATATTCGGTTTTAAACATTTACTACTGCCCCTGAGAGTCTTTATTTAGGGTGGCTTTTCTCAGTGTTCCACCTTTACTTTCAAACCCATAAAGCAAAAATCCGGGTTTTTTTAAGCGTTTCGTTGCTCCGCAATCCTTGGGAACAACTCTGCTTAATTTAGGTTATCGGTGGAAAATCTTAGAACTTTAATGAAAATTAAAAAAACTAATGATTTTCTTCCCGCCAGTTTTTTTGCGGAATATCAATATTTAAGGCAGTGGTTTCCGGGTGGGCAATCAGGTAGTCCATTACTGCTTTAAGATTCAGTGGAGAATCAGGAGAGTGGGGAAGGTTTTTAAAAAGCTCTTCCATAAGCTGGAAATCTTCGTCTGTATCAACGGTCAGGCGGAAGGTACGATCTTTTAAATAATCCGGGGCGTTAACGCGTTTAATTCTGAATGAAGAAGGATGGTCGTGAAACCAGGTGGTGACATGCTCGCGATAGATTGAGCTTTCCGCCTGTTCGCCGATCTTTTTCAAGGCTTCCAGGCGGACGATTTCGCAGGAGCTTCCCAGAGGAACGGGGTCTTTGGGCAGGGTATAGTCGGCTTTGTCCAGTAGGTGGGCCTGAATTAAAGAACGCAGGAGAGGTATATCTATAAGGGGGTCATCGCCGCAGACCCGAACCACCTGCTCGGTTTGAACGCTTTCTCCTGCTTTTATGAAGCGATCCAGAACATCTTCTTCCGATCCCTGGAATACAGGAACAGGGAGTTGGCGGGCAAACTCAACCAGTGGTGTTTCCGATTCCTTTTCGGGAATCGCCAGGAGGATGAGGTCAATTTCCGGCACCTGTTTTAAACGAATAATGATATGCTCCAGCATAGGCAGGCTGGCAATCGGGCGCAGGCTTTTACCGGGAGACCGAGTAGACCCCATTCTGGCTTGAATGATAGCGGTGACAGAAACCATTTTTTATATTTTATAAGGATAGGGTTCCTTGAAGCCGGTATTGTAACCTTTCAAAGGTGATTTGTAATGTCGAAATCGATTCGTCCCCTCATCCGACCACCCCAATTGAAGCAGGGGGATGTGGTGGGTGTGGTGGCTCCTGCCGGTCCGGTGGACAAGGATCAGTTGGAAACCGGGTTGGAAGTGATCCGTGCCATGGGGTTCGAGCCTCGGCTGGGCAGACACATCTATGCCCGTTCCCGTTTTATGGCAGGCTGTGACAAGGATCGGGCTCAAGACCTCATGGATATGTTCCGGGACCCCGATGTTCAGGCGATTTTTTGCGCTCGAGGGGGGTATGGCGCCAATCGTATTCTTCCTCATCTAAAGCCTGGAACGATCCGGGCCAATGCGAAAGTCGTGGTGGGGTCCAGCGATATTACTCTGCTCCTGCATTTCCTGGTGCAAAATTGCGGACTGATCGCATTCCACGGCCCTATGGTCGCCGGAAGTTTTGGTCGAGCTGAAATGAAACAGTCGCAACGGCAATTTAAGGCATTGTTGACGGGCTCTGCCAAAGGCAGGGTTTTTCAAGCTCCCCGAGCGAAAGTTTTTTCTCAAGGCGTGGCACAGGGAAAACTAACCGGAGGCTGTCTGACCTTGCTGTGCCGTTCATTAGGCACTCCGTATGAAATCAATACCCGCAACAGGATTTTATTGATAGAAGATGTCAACGAACCTTTGTACCGGGTTGATGGAATGCTGTGGCAGTTAAAAAATGCGGGGATGTTTAAAGGAGTGCGTGGAATTATTTTCGGGGAAATGGTCAACTGCCGTTCGCAACGCCAGGGCGAGGGGACGCTTGCAGATATTTTAACGGATCTTTTTCCGAATCCGGGATTTCCGATTCTGACTCACTGCCCTATAGGTCATGGCAAAGAAGTCTGGACTCTTCCGTTAGAGACATCCGCCACGCTGGACAGCAAAGCTAAAACCCTGGAGCTGAAACACTGTGGGGTGAAGCGTTAGCCGGGCCTGACCGTTACACCTTTGGCTTGCAGGAAAGTTTTGGTTTCCTGAATGGTGAACTCTTTAAAGTGAAAAATGGAAGCGGCCAGCACAGCAGAGGCTTTTCCTTTCACAATGCCTTCGTATAAATGCTCTAGGGTTCCCGCTCCTCCTGAGGCGATAAGGGGAATGGTGATGGACTCTGAAACCGTTCGGTTGAGTTCTATGTCGTATCCGATTTTGGTCCCATCGCGGTCCATGCTGGTGAGTAAAATTTCCCCTGCACCATAAGCTTCCATTTTTTGCGCCCACCTTTGTGTATGAATTCCGGTTGGGTTTCTTCCTCCATGCGTGTAGACCTCCCAGGCGGGAGTTGCATCGGATTCCTGCAGTAACAGTTGCGGGTGTTCCAAAGCCCATTCGGGATGAATAGGTTGGGGCCGGGAAGCTTGCACCTGCTTGGCATCGATGGCGACAACGATGCACTGGCTACCAAAACGTTTCGCCGCACGTTGCACGAAATCCGGGTCCTTGACGGCGGCAGTATTGATGGCGACTTTATCCGCACCGGCTTTTAGAAGATTACGAATATCATCCAGGGTGCGTACGCCTCCGCCAACTGTCAAAGGCATGAATACCTTTTCGGCAGTGCGGGCGACCACGTCCAGAATAATATCCCGTTTCTCGTGTGAGGCGGTGATGTCCAAAAAGGTGAGCTCATCGGCACCCTCGCTTTCATAGGCTGAAGCGATTTCAACCGGGTCGCCGGCATCGCGCAGATTGACAAAGTTGACTCCTTTGACCACGCGACCATCTTTGACATCCAGACAGGGTATGATGCGTTTAGCCAGCATGAAGAACGTCCCGTGCTTCCTTGAAGGAAAGAGCCTTGTCGTAAAGGGCTTTGCCTATGATCACGCCTTCAACGCCATAGGACTCCAGCTTGGCCAGGTTTTTTATATCTTCAAGGCGGCTCACTCCCCCCGAGGCAATCACCGGCAATTGCGCAGACTCGGCAAAATTCTTGATGCTTTCCAGATTCGGACCCTGAAGCATACCGTCACGACTGATATCGGTGAAGATAAACCCGGCAATTCCATAGCCCTTCATTTTCTGGGCGAGGTCAGTGGCTTTTTGCTCGGAAACTTCTACCCAACCTTTCACAGCCACTAAACCATCCCGGGCATCAATGCCAACAATGATTTTTCCGGGAAAGCGTCGGCAGGCTTCTTCTACAAACTCCGGTTCCTTCTGGGCAACGGTACCCAGAATGACCCGGTACGCGCCTGCCTTAACATACGTTTCAATAGTTTCAAGGGTGCGGATTCCCCCGCCGACCTGTATGTCTACGGAACTGCCGTAAATAATATTTTTCACAATTTCAGAGTTGATGGGTGACCCTTGGAACGCGCCATCCAGATCTACAACGTGAATGGTCTGCGCCCCTTCTTCATCCCAATGGTTGGCCATTGCGACAGGATCATTGGAATAAACAGTTTCCTGATCCGCCTTTCCCTGTGAAAGCCGCACGCATCTTCCTTCTTTTATATCTACTGCCGGTATTATTCTCATTAATAAGCTTTTCAAAAAGTTTTTAAGTAGAAACCGATATTAACAGATTATGAGATATTTCACATCTTCAACCTTGTTTGCCAAGCTCGAAATTGCGTTATATAATCCCCCACTAGGCGTGGGGCCAGCGTGATAGCCCACAGCTAGTGGAAGTTTTTAACCAGGAGGAATTTTGAAAGCCAGCCAAACTGAATTGGAAGGGGTTTTGCTCATCGAACCCAAGGTTCACCATGATTCGAGGGGACGGTTTTTTGAAAGCTATGCAAAAGAGAAATACCGCGCATTGGGCATCCGGGAAAATTTTGTTCAGGATAACCAGTCGCTCTCGCAAAAAAATGTTTTAAGGGGGCTCCATTACAGGATAGAACCGGAACAAGCCAAACTGGTCCGGGTGATCCGGGGCGAGGTGTTTGATGTGGTCGTAGACATTAGAAAAAACTCCCCCACTTTTGGGAAGTGGCAAAGTTTTATCCTGTCAGACAGCAATCATCTTCAGTTGTATGTCCCTGTAGGATTTGCCCACGGATTTTGCGTGCTCAGTGATGAGGCGGAGTTCTTGTATAAAGTTTCTGAATACTATTCGGGAGAAAAAGAAAAGGGAATCATCTGGAACGATCCGGATATTGGCATCGACTGGCCGATATCCGACCCAATTCTCTCCGAAAAAGATAAAAACAATCCCACCTTGGGGAGTCTATAGCATTTAAGGGTGATTTTTCTTGTGGCAGGATTAGCTGGTTTTCAGGTATTTGCTGAACTCATTGAAAGCCAGGTTGATCGTATCTTCTATATTGATCTCCTGACCATTTGCAATGGATTCGATATTCTTCACCAGAGTTTCATCTAGATTATTTTTGAGCTGTTTTTCGCTGGACGAACTCATCTCGGTATTGTAGACCGATAAAATTTCCGCTGCGATGGTTTTCCCCGGTTTGCTGGTCAGTATTTGATCATAGTCGAAGCCTTTTTTCTCAGCAAATTCCAATAAGCGGTCGATCTTGCCTGAAATCTGCGCGTAAGCCTCTTCGCCGATGGTGGTCTGAACGGAATTGGCAAAAACCGGTATCAGGCAGTCGGGGATGCCGGGTTGTTTAATATTTTTTTCCATCAAGTGAATAAAGAAACGGCCGACATGTTCCTTGCGCTGGTTTCGGTCCTTCCGTTTCATTCGCCTCTTGGTCCGGGCTTTATCGTCCTTGTCCTTGGGTGCGTTTTCCTCAGTGGGGGTGGTCAACTCGTTGAACATGGACAAGGTTTCTGCTTCTACCTGATTGAACAAGGCATCCGAATTCAAATCAGAGTTGTCCTTTGCCATTTTTAAAATTTTAAAAATAATATCTTGTCGGAGAGTGTCGCTCATCTGTTTTGGATTTTTCAGTTAAAAAGAATTTTTGGAAAAACTCGCATTCTTGGGAAGAAACTTTAAAGCCCCAATGGAAACCATTTTTTCTTACCATTGTACATGAATCATAGCAAGCCTTTGTCAATATCCTGTCACAGATTTTCTGGAGATCTCAATAAAAACATTTTTGGGACACATGCAATAGTATAAAAATCAACAATTTATGCGTATATCGGTGGGGCAATTTTTTATCCCTAATGTTTTTCCATTTTTTTACCGATAAAAATTACAAGCACCAAAAGAAGGATTTAAAAATTACTCGGTTTACTGAAAATGGCTTTAAATGTGTCTGAAATAGCTTTTCAAAATACTCCCCTGGAACAGAGAAGTACCCAGGCCGCTGTGGCCGCTTTCTTTTCCAGTGAGGTGAATTTGAGAACTCAGGAAGGCGACCTTGTTAACTTGTCTTTTGCTGGGGAGCAATCCTTGTCAGAGTCGCATACCCAGACGCTAACGCAAGATGGTGGAACCGTGCAGGAATTCAGTTCAGTCGCTCGGGCCGCCGCTTCATATTCTCTGGCTATACAAGGGGATTTGAATGAAGAGGAGTTGGCCGCCATTGATAAGCTCGCCGCAGAGATCGCCCCTTTGGCTAAGGAGTTTTTTGCCAGCGGGGAATTGAACCTGGAAGACTCTACCAGTATTCTGGCCAATAACCTCGGTGTGATCCAGCAAGTGGAGTTGGAGCTGGAAAGAACTGTGGTGGCAACATTTGAGACCCGGTCCATTTCGCGATTACCGGAAGAGGCTGGTTACAGCGGTGATGTTGAGGCATTGAAAAATCAGGCATCCGAGTTGGAAACGGACGGAATCCGGGATTTCCCGGCTCTGGTTCAAGCAACCATTGATGCGGTTTTTGAATCTGAAGCCAATCAGGTTCCCAAAGGTGACACGATCCTAAGGTCTTTGAATGACCTTTTAGATTTCATTCGCAATCAAGTTGGGGAATTCTTTAATCCCCCGACCGGTCTTGCGTCCTTACCTATTGAGTCGGCACCTGTAGAATCTGCACCTCCGGGCGATGGAACCGTGGATGTTGAACCATCATCTCCTCAGCCCACGGGTGTTGAAGAATTAGTGTAGTAACACCTCTAGCAACAAAAATCCTTTTTACAGTTAGAAATAAGTTTTATTGCCCCCGGCGGCTCGTCCCTTAATGAGAGCTTTGCGTAAGTCGATAAAGCAGAGAGGCGAGATGCTTCGAGAGCCTCAGCATGACGACTGCGGAGTTTTTTTTGGTGTCATCCTGAGCTTGTCGAAGGATCTCGGGGTTATGCAAAGCTCCCTTACAGGGAAGGAAACGGGCAAGGACTCGTCAAGCCGCCTATACTTCTTGTTCGCCCAATAAAGCGATGGCACACTGGCCCCACGCCTAGTGGTTAGGGCATGAGTGCGCCGTTATTGATGTCGAGGGTTTGTCCGGTGAAGGAAGTTTGTTCTTCGGAAATCAGGTAGGCAACCAGTTGCGCGACTTCTTCGGGTTTGGACATTTTGCCTAACGGCACGGGTTTCATCGCTTCCTTGTAAGCTTCTTCTTTGGAAACATTCAGGACATCGGCAAACCCCTGCAGGCCTTCCTGCGCCATTTCGGTATCGACCCAACCGGGACACAAAGCGTTCACCAGAATTTTGTCAGGACTGTGCTCTGCGGCCAAAGACCGGGTGAGCCCCAGCAATCCTGCCTTGGAGGCGCAATAGGCGGAATAGCCCGGAACCCCTAATCTCGCCAGAATGGATGAGATGATGACAACTTTTTTGTAGGGTGCCGAACTCTTTTTAATAAGAGGAAGGCATTCCTGAATAGTCTGATAGGTTCCGGTCAGGTTGGTATCTATAACTTCCTGCCAGCGATCCTGTTCTCCATATTGGTTTTCGCCACCGAGTCCGGCATTGGCGATGAGAGCGTAAAGGGAAGAAACATTTGCCAGTGCCTGACGTATTTCCCCGGAGCTTCGGATGTCACACGCCTGGCATTGGTGCTGTTCGGGATTTTTCAGTAATTTTTTTGTGGCTTGCAGGTTTTCCAGGTTGCGCCCCAGCAGGAGGAGAGAGAAGCCATTCTTTGCCAGAGTTTGCGCGATCCTCCTGCCGATTCCGGAGCCAGCTCCAGTGATAACAACAGGGTCTGTCATTCAGTGTCCCCGGGTTTTTTCTGAAAGGGGGTTTATCAGAATTTTGATATAGCCGGATAAGGTGGCGCTCTTTTCCAACTCATTGGAACTTTGGTAAGCCTGAACCAGATTGTTCATCATTCGGACCAGCGTTTCCCGGTGCGTGGAGTGGGAAAGGAAATGTTCCTCAAAAGGCTGGCCAAACTGCTCAACAATTTGAATACAGTTCGCGCGGGTCAGCATGCGGCCCTGATGAAACGGATCAAAATAAATCGAATCTTTAGGCAGATTGTATTTGGCAATATAGTGGCCCGGCAGGCCCACGCCAACGATCGGTAAACCCAGTCGGCCTGCAACCAGAACACAGAGTGCTGAAAGGGTGATGGGCAACCCGGTTTTATGCTCAAGCACTTTGTTGAGGTAGCTGTTATCCGGGTCCATATAGTTTTCCTGGTTTCCCCTGAAGTTTTCCTGCTGGAAAAGCATACGGGTCAAACTGAGAACAGTTTGCATGGGGTCTGCATCGGGAGTCAGGTTTTGTTCCAGCCGATGTGCCAGTGTGTCCAGGCTGTCTCGGCAGGTTTTAGGATTAAAATCGGGATAGCCGAATTCCATGATCAACAGCATTCCGGCTTCCAGATCGACATCCTGTCCTTTTCGTGCCAGTTGGCGGAATTTCTCGCCCAGTTTTTTCGGAAAAATCGCGCCAATCACCTCTTGTGCCTGAATACGGAGAGGTCCTTCTTCACTGCGGACCGCTATTTCCAGGAAGGGCAAGGCATCTTCTCCCAGTTCGATCAACTGGGCGCGAACCTTATCCCGGACAAACTCGTCCCGGTCGGTCAACAATTGAATCAAATATGAAATTTGGCCCAAGGCCTTTTGATTGCTCATGGCGTAAAAAAACAAAGCGGGCATTTCTGCCCGCTTATCTGGGAAACTACAACCGACTACAGGTCGGGTTGTGGTGTGGTGCGCAAATAGGGTTTGATCACTTTGTGTCCCTTGGGGAACTTTGCGGGAATATCTTCCGTCTTGATTGCGGGAACGACTACGCAGTCATCGCCATGTTTCCAGTCCACCGGCGTGGCGACCTGATAATTGGCGGTGAGTTGCAGTGAATCAATGACTCGAAGGATCTCGGCAAAGTTTCTACCCGTTGACGCGGGGTAGGTGATCATCAGTTTGACGGTCTTGTCCGGTGCAATGATGAAAACCGATCGGACGGTCAGGTTGTTCAGTGCCTTCGGGTGAATCATGTCGTACAGGTCAGAGACTTTTTTGTCAGGATCGGCAACGATGGGAAAATTCACTGTACAACCCTGTGTTTCATTAATGTCATTGATCCACCCCTTGTGCGAGTCCACCGGGTCTACGCTTAAGGCCAGGACCTTAACGTTACGCTTGTCAAATTCGTTTTTCAGGTTGGCTACCCGGCCCAACTCTGTGGTGCAGACCGGGGTGTAGTCTTTGGGGTGGGAAAACAAAACCCCCCAGCTATCGCCCAGGTATGCATGAAAGTCAACCGTTCCTTCGCTGGTTTCTGCCGTGAAGTTCGGTGCGGTATCTCCTAATCTGATAGTCATATCTGCTTCCTTCTAAAAAAAGATTATAATTGATATAAGAGTTCTTCCTTTTGTTATCCAGACGACCCCCAACAGGGCCGTAAAATATTTTTTTAAGGGACGGGGGAATTATACCATATCTACAAAGCCGGGGAAAATGCCCCCAAAGGGGGTACCCTTATTTTCGGTAGTCTAAATTTCCTTGTATATTAGGTACCTTTATTGGATGATTTCTGGTTCCAGAAGGTGCAAATATTTTTGACCCTGATTTCTAAGAGGTTCCATGACCAGCTACAATCTGGAGGAGACAAAAATACTCTTGCGGCAGGTCTGGACGTTTCTGCTGATGGGACTCTACGGCATCGGCATTTTTCAGGAACGGTCAGTGGTCCTGCAGACAGCGGTGGATCAGGCGGCGGAATCCTTTTTTTCGGATGTGGCCAAGGTGATATTTTTCGCGTTGGTTTTCGTGTCGTTCCTGATCGATATTGTGGAAATGCGCGAAGATAGGGACAGGGCCTACCAATTTCTATTTTTGTCGCTGGTCGCCGGGGGGTTGTCCGCAACCATCAGTGCGGTGCAATATAATGTGCTGGCCCGAATATTCGGCCACTAGCCTTGGGGGCAATGAGCAAGGACTCTATCTGGCTAGCAACGGTGTTCTCGGCATGATGTGTTATTACTCATTGGGTCCAGCGTCACGCTGGCGAGTGGTTGTTTTCTGGCCCCACGCCGAGTGGTTGCGAGTCCGGTACAGATTAGTTAGAATGATCCGGTATTTTCATCCAGACAGATAAGTGGGGCCGTTAGCTCAATTGGTAGAGCAACTGACTCTTAATCAGTAGGTCCTCGGTTCGATCCCGAGACGGCCCACCAATTAAAACAATGGGTTATGAGATTCGTCTTATAGCCCATTTTTGGTATGTAGGCACTATGTAGGCACGAGAGATCAAACAAGTGCGGGTTTGTGAGGGTTAAGATGGGGTACAAATAGGATCTAAGTTTTACGCCTTCTTTCCTTTTTTATATTATAAATAGTCGTCCCTGAAAAACCCTATTTCCAGAGAAAAATGGTAAAGAAGGTCCGTGTTTTTATTCAGCAATCGGTCGAAAATGGTTTTTGAACAACCACGAAAAAAGAAATAATAAGAAAGCCCTTAGGAGCTTTCGGATATT
>JABIAY010000010.1 GCA_018653085.1 Nitrospina sp. | reverse complement strand
CCGTACATGAGAACAATGGCCCAGTTGATGTGAGCTTCTACCATTTTCCAGGTTATGAGATTCAGCACGAACAATAGAACGATGGCAATGATGGCGATGTTGGCGATGCCTAACTGGTCGCCAAACCCGAACCAGCAAAAGAGCGTGGTTCCCATCACCAGGGCAATGCCTTTCTCCTGAAAGGTCACTCGCCCCATGACCACCGATTTTTGTTTCAACGCTTTTCGAGCCGGTTCGATGTCATGGATATCCGGAGGAAACATGAGTTTCAAGGCCAGCCACCCGCCTGCGAACATGAGTAGTACCAGCGGAAAACTCAACTGGGTGTATTGAAGAATTTCCAGAGTTTGCTGTCCGGCTGTGGCTTTTTCCAGCATTTCCACGCCGAGAGGTACTCTGCCGCCACCGAGCACGGTCATGGCTCCGCCTATGATGCACCCCCAGGCCATGGCAAAATATAAGGACTTGCCAAAGATAGAATTGTCTCGTTTTAAATTCAAAGACTGCACGATTTCATGGATGATGGGAAACAGGATGACTGCCACCGCGTGTTCGGACATGAAGCACGAACTGATTCCCGCAAAACAATAAGTGGCTGTGACCAATTGCCCGGGCGTTTTGCTCCAATGTTTCATTACCCAGATAGAAATTCGGGTGCTGAGTCCGCAGGCGATCATGGCCGCCGATAAAATGAAGACTCCCAGTATAAAGAAAACCGCTTTGTTACCAAAATAACTATAAGCCTGAGAGGCTTCCATGATCCCCAACAGCGGAACTGCCGCGATAGCCAACAGGCTGGTGATCGACAGGGGAATGAGATTGGTAGACCAAAGACAGACGCAAAGAAAAAACAGGCAGAGGACTTTATAGCCTTCCGGTGACAGGCTGTCAGGGCCGGTCTGCGTCAGCAACAGCGCAAAAATACCGAAGAACAGGGCCAGAATAATATACCGGCGCAGTCGGTCAAAAAGCACGATCCATAGAGGGCGTCTATCGATAAATATCTGCTGGTTTTTGAATTTGGAATCGGTCATGAATTAAAATATTTCTACAAATGAAAACGCGAGTGGTGCCAACCAGCGGTCGGAGGCACTTCGCTTGTGATGATAACCTGTTGATAGTTAAAGAGCTATAATAAATTTGGTTTGAATGCGGCTTGAGGTCTATTTGACCAGCAGGGGGTCTTGCAGACTAGTGGGGCTGGGTGTTGAGGGTTCGGTACTTGAAGGGATCTGGTCGATCACCCACAAGTCGCAATTGCCGCAGGTGTCGCGGTAGTTTTCGCGGAAATGATCGAACTTTTCATTCTTCCAGACAGTGTCCAGGCTGTCGTGCAGGAGGTTGCCCATTTTTGCGTTGGGCAGGAGACAGCAAGGGGTCACATCCCCTTCGCGGGTGACGTAGGCGTAGTCAAAAGTTTTCAGGCAATACTGCCCCGACCTATGCAGTTTCTTTTTCAGCAGGCGGTAAAAGAACCGAGTCAGTCCACTGGACACGGAATATTGCAACCAGTCGAGTTGTATGCCGCAGGACCGGGCAACTTCATCGGCTTGCAGGAAGATGAACCGCTCCTGCCGGGAGTCGGGACGAACTAAATCAGGGCGAAACTGTCGATCCAGCCGACCTACATTGATGGTGTCGCATCCAATCCGGGCTCCGTAACGGATGACATCATAGAGATCGTTTTCGCAATCTGCGTGCAGGGTGGCTTGCAGTCTAACTCCCAGGGTTCCGGGTTTTCTGCCTTTCACCACGGCTTCGATATTTTCGTAGACCTTGTTGCTGGTATGCCCTTCGACAACGGTTTCGTTACCGTTGATGCTGTCGATGGAGAAGGTGACGGTATCGGCACCGGAGTTTAAAATTTCTTTTACCATTGAGGGTTTGGTGAACAGGCCGTTGGAGGTGATCATTACTTTGTGGCCGCGTTCTTTGCAGTAGGCGATCATATTGAAAACCTGTGGGTGGATGAAGGGTTCTCCCCATCCGGTCAGGGTGATGTCTTCGTGGTGGCCCAATTTATCCACCACGGTAGTGAAGTGGGTCCAGCTCATATGTTCCAATTCGATGCCGAGATCTTCTCTCTGGCACATGGGGCAATCCATATTGCAACGGTTGGTGATTTCGATCTGAACTTGCCGGGGGCGCAGAGGAATTTTATAGCGTAGCCGGTCGATGGTTTCTTTGATGAGTTCGATCATTTTTTTTGGCGATAGACTGTTATAAGGCCTGCATAAGCCTTGTTAAGAATATTTTACGCAAAATAAGGAGAGAAATAAAAATTTTATATGGTTTGGCTGTTTTCAATGGTATCTTACATAATCTTGTCGGAAATTTTAAAGTAAAACTGAAGCCGTCTGCGGGTTAATTGCCTGCTTTGAAGAGGAACTTGTTTAATGGGTATGACGATTACAGAAAAGATTTTAGCCGCGCATGCAGGTAAAGAGTCGGTCCAGCCGGGCGACAATATCTGGGTGAATGCGGATGTGCTGATGACGCATGATGTTTGCGGACCGGGTACCTTCGCGATCTTTAAAAAGCAGTTTGGCGAAAACGCAAAAGTATGGGACCGGGACAAGGTAGTGATCATTCCCGATCATTTTATCTTTACCAAGGATACCCACGCTAATAGAAATATAGACATCCTTCGCCAGTTTGTGAAGGAGCAATCTCTGCCGCATTATTTTGATGTCGGGACCGATAATTACAAAGGGGTTTGCCACCTCGCTTTGGCCCAGGAAGGATTCAACCGACCCGGTGACGTTTTGTTTGGCACGGATTCCCATACCAGCACATCTGGTGCCTTCGGCATGTTTTCCACCGGCATCGGTAATACGGACGCGGCATTTATTCTGGGTACCGGCCAGCTTTGGGTCAAGGTCCCCGAGTCGATGTGTTTTGAGTTTACCGGTACGCTTCCCGAGCATGTCATGGCCAAGGATGTGATCCTCAGTGTTATTGGCGATATCGGGGTGGATGGCGCGACCTACCGGGCGATGGAATGGCGGGGTGACGCGATCATGAAGCTTTCCATGGAAGAGCGCATGACCCTGTGCAACATGGCGATTGAAGCAGGCGGGAAAAATGGCATCATCGAAGCGGATGATGTGACTCTCGACTATGTCCGGCAGAGAACCGATGCGCCTTACAAAGTTTATCATTCTGATGACGATGCCCAGTATTTTTTCAAGAAGACCTACAATGCCAGTGAGATGGAACCGGTAGTGGCGAAACCGCATTCTCCTGACAACAAGGCCAAGGTCAGCGAGTGTCTGGATGTAAAACTCGACCGGGCTTATATAGGTTCCTGTACCGGCGGCAAAACCACCGATTTCATGGCGGCGGCCCGGCTTCTCAAAGGCAGGAAAGTGAAGATTGACACGTTTATTGTTCCCGCGACCCGTGAAGTCGAGCAGGATTTGCATAAGAAAAAACTGGGTGGTGAAACGCTGGTGGATATTTTTAAAAATGCCGGGGCCTATCTGGGCGAACCTTCCTGTGCGGCGTGCCTTGGCGGACCTAAAGACACCTTCGGTCGGGCTACGGACAATCAGGTCGTGATCTCGACCACCAACCGGAACTTTCCCGGCCGGATGGGATCCAAGCAGTCGCAGGTTTATCTGGCTTCGCCTTACACGGCGGCGGCTTCTGCCCTGACGGGGCACATTACCAATCCTGCCGAATTCATCAATAATTAAAACTTCGAATAAATAAAATGAAAAAAGTGATTGAAGGCATTGCCTATGTTCTGGGGAACGATGTGGATACGGACCAGATCATTCCCGCTGAGCACCTGGTGTACAGTTTGAGTGATCCTGAAGAGCGCAAGAACTATGGAAAGTTTGCGATGTCAGGAGTTCCGCCCAAGCAGGCGGGTCTGCCAAATGGCAATATCCCTTTTACTGAAAATGGGCAGAGTGAGTCGAAGTATTCCATCATCATCGGCGGGAAAAATTTTGGTTGTGGCTCCTCTCGTGAGCACGCTCCTGCCTGCATGGAGATTGCCGGGATTCGAGCGGTCATCGCGGAATCGTATGCGCGGATTTTTTACCGTAATTCGGTGGATGGTGGGTTCTTCATTCCATTTGAATGCGCCACGCGCTTGGTCGAAGAGGTCAAAACGGGCGACGACCTGATCATAGATTTGAATGCAGATACGATCACCAACAGGTCCAGCAATAAAACTTATGACCTGAAATCGCTGGGTGAGGTGATAGAAATTATCGAAGCGGGTAATATTTTTGAATACGCCCGCAAGACGGGAATGATTCCCCGCTAGCCGTGGGGGCAACGAGCAAATGGACTTTGAAAAAAAAATTAAGTATATGGGGGTCAGGTTTTTCCTGATTGTTTTTCTGTTTTCGGGTGTCTTTGGAGTTTTAAAGGTTTCAGCGGGGGAGACCATTTTGATTCCCGAAGGCCCCTTTATTATGGGGAGCACCGAGAAAGATGTTCAATGGGCGGTGAGGCAGTTTCGGTCCGAGTCTCTGGACTGGTACCGCGATGAGACCCCGGCGCATACGGTGACCTTGCCTGCTTTCCATATTGACAAATATGAAGTTACTATGGCTGACTACTCGTTATACATGGAAGCCACAGGCAAGCCGCCTCCACGTGAATTCGAAAATTCCCGATTGAATCATCCTGCTCAGCCGGTGGTGAGCCTTCCCTGGCAGAAAGCGAAAGATTATTGTCTCTGGGCGAAAAAACGCCTGCCAACGGAAGCAGAATGGGAAAAGGCGGCACGAGGCACGGATGGTCGGCATTACCCCTGGGGTAACGAACCGGATGCTCTCAACGCCAATATTCGTGGGAAGGGCGACAATTATCGCAATACCAGTCCGGGAGGCAAGTTCCCGGAGGGGGTCAGTCCTTACGGGGTGATGGATATGGCGGGGAATGTCTGGGAGTGGACCGAAGATTGGTATCAACCCTACTCGGGTAATAAACATGATAACGAGTTCTATGGCGAAAAATTTAAAGTGATCAAAGGCGGATCATGGTATTCCAATCTGGATTTGGCTCGCTCGGCGGTTCGGGGTAAAGCGTTTCCAGAGCAGAAAAAAAACTATATTGGCTTTCGCTGTGTTGCCGCGAAATAAAAAGGAGATTTCTATCGTGTTGATGCATAAAAAAGTGGTTCAAGGAGTTTTAGTGTTGGGCTGGTTGGTCTGGTCTCTGCCTGCAATGGGGCATTCTTCCCATGAAGACCAGCAGACGAGTCCGGGTGCAGAAAAACATGGCGGTGAGGATAAAAAGGGGCATATGAGCGGGAAGCACGGAAAAGGCGGAAAGCATGGAAAGCACGGGGGCCATGGTTATGGTCGGCGAATGGGACCACCCACTGATATTCCGGCTCATATCAAGGAGAGGTTGGATCCGGATGGAACAAAAGTCAATTTGAACCGGTCACAGATCGGAGTGAAGGGAATAAAGATTCTCGCTGAAATGCCTGAACTGAAAAATGTAAAGTCTCTGGCTTTGCAGGGAAACAAGCTGGGCGATGAAGGGGTGCAGATTCTTGCTGAATCGCCGACGTTCAAGCATACCGAGAAGCTTTCTTTGTGGGGCAATGAGATTTCTGCTCAAGGGGCGCGGATGCTTGCCGAGTCGCCAAATATGAAGAACCTGAAGGAACTTAAGCTGACTCGAAACCGGATAGGGGATGAAGGCGTGGAGGCACTGGCGGCATCGGAAAATTCCACTGCCCTGACCTTTATGGATTTGAGTGCCAACGAGATCAGCGATCGCGGGGCTCTGGCGATTGCCAACTCACCCCGGTTTGCCAATCTGAAAACCCTGGACCTTTATAATAACCGTATTTCCACAGAGGGAATGAAGGCTTTATTGCAGTCTAAAAACCTGCAGAGCCTGGAGATGCTCATTCTGGTCCGCAACGAAATTGATATGGAAAAAGCCGATGAACTGGCTAAAAATCAGAGCTTGCCGAGTTTAAGAAGGTTGGAGCTGGAATAAAAAAAGAGTTTTTTTAGAGGGCCTCTAGTTATTTGGGCACTTCCTCAAGGCGTGCCTTGTTGCTAAGTCGGGTCCAGCGGCTCGCTGGCAAAACCACTAGCGGTACCGGCGGTCGTTATATTGGTCTATTTTTTCCTGCACCTGATGTGCGCCCCGCATTAAGGCATCCAGCATTTCCTTTAACGCCTCGACTTCCTCTGCATGAGATTCGGCGCCCTTGAAATTGTTCGCCTCGTCTTTTACTTCCTCGATAATGGTGTCAATTTCTTTAAGTAGTTCCATGGTTTTCCACTAGCCTG
The DNA here is from genome assembly GCA_018653085.1 of Nitrospina sp. GTDB lineage: Bacteria > Nitrospinota > Nitrospinia > Nitrospinales > VA-1 > LS-NOB. Next base: position 3,995 of record JABIAY010000010.1, on the reverse strand, counting down.
CCTTTTGCATAAGAGGTTGCAAATTACCCCAGTCCCTCACAGGGGTGAGTTGGTTATTAGATTCAAAATCTCAGGAAAAGTTGTAGCAAATTTCCGGCTAAAAGGGGTGTTTTTTAAAAGGAAGTTTAATGCGAGTGGCTTTCCAGAATGTTGTGAATTTCTTTGAATAAATCATTCTGGTCAAGGGATTTTTTTTCTATCAGTTTTTGCACGCCTCCGTTCAGGCGCAGGCGATCGGCATGGGTGAGTTCTTTTGATGTGATAACCACAATGGGTATGGACCGCCATTCAGGTTTTTTTTGCAGTTCCTCGATAAACTCAAATCCGTTCATGACGGGCATCATCAGGTCCAGGAAGATAACGCCTGGAGGTTGTTCCTGCACACGGTCAAGGGCGATTTTCCCATTACCTGCTTCGGCGACACTCAGCCCGTAATCTTCCAGCATCCTGCGCAGCATTTTTCGCGTGCTGCTGTCGTCTTCCACCACAAGAGCAGAGCCGCTATCCCACTTGTATTTTTTCAGCAAGATATGGATGCGGGTACGGTCGATGGGCTTGGTGAGGTACTCCGAAGCTCCGAGGGAATAGCCCTTGTTTTCATCATCCACCATAGAGATGACAAACACCGGTATGTTTGCCATTTCGGGATCGGCTTTCAATGCGCTCAATACGGTCCATCCATCCATTCCGGGCATCAGAATATCCAGAGTAATGAGGGTAGGGTGAAGTTTTCGGGCCAGTGACAGGCCTTCTTCGCCATCGATAGTTGTTACGATGCGATAACCCTCTTTTTCAAAAGAACGCTTCATTTGAACATGAACCATGGGGTCGTCATCAATCACCAGGATTACGTTATCTTTTTCGATGGAGTCGGGTGTGCTATCGGTATCCTGCTTGGCGAAGTTTTTTACCCCTGCAGGCAAATCGGATGTTTGAAGGCTTTTCTTATCCGCGGTTTTTACAGGCAGGTGGACGGAAAATGTAGATCCGTCTCCCAGTTTGCTTTCAACAAAAATATCGCCACCCATCATTTCGCAGATTCGCTTGCTGATTGCAAGCCCCAGGCCCGTGCCTCCATATTTCAGAATATTCTGAGGATGTACCTGGGAAAAACTTTCAAACAATCCGGCTAGCTGGTCTGGGCCCATGCCGATTCCGCTATCTTTGATGGTCAAGTTGACCCAGTCTTTTTCGTTGATTGTTTTTCTTTCAACGATGAAGGAAACGGTTCCGTTTTCCGTGAATTTGCTGGCGTTGCTGAGCAGGTTGAAAAGAACCTGGCGAAGTCGGGTAATATCTACAGGCATAGAACCCAGTCCACTTTCCAGCTGGATGTCTAATGTGTTGGAATTTTTGTCAATGATGGGTTGGACGGTGCTTGCGACTTCCTTGACTAGAACCTCCAAGTCACAGTCCTGATTATAGAACTCCATCTTCCCGGCTTCAATTTTAGAAAGATCGAGGATGTCGTTAATGACAGAAAGCAAATGTTTGCCGGCGGAATGGATTTTCTGGAGATCGGGTCCGATCTCTTCTTCAAGACTCATTTCATCGGCGACTTCTTCCAACAGTTCGCTATAGCCGATGATGGCGTTCAGGGGCGTCCTGAGCTCATGACTCATATTGGCCAGAAAAGTGCTCTTGGCTTGATTGGCATCAAAAAGCTCTTTGTTGGATTTTTCCAACTCCCTGATGCGTTTTTTCAGAGCTTCTATAGAATTTTCGTCGAGTGTCATTGGTTTTCTATATTCAGGGTCCGAAAATTTTTAGTCTGCAAGGTTTGTAATGAATTAAAATTATTTTTCATGCGGATATTCGCATTCTATACCAAATGGGGAAATTAGACTACTTTAACAATATAGTACCGGAATCTGGTTTTGGGTACTGTCACAATCCTGTCGCAATTAATCACTGGTTTATTAAGGGATTTAACTGAAAAAACGGGCGGATGTTTGTGTCTTGGACTGGAAAATAAAGTTTGTTATGGTCAGCTAGGTGCTTGGGTGGGATGCAGGCGGTTTCTGCCGGCTTGTTTCGCGGAATAGAGGTTTGCATCGGCTTCTTTTATGCAATCTTCCATCGCCTGTCCGTCCTTGTATACGCTGATACCCAGGCTCATGGTAATGGGAAGGGTCTGTTGTTCATACGTAAAAATCTTTTCCTCAATTTTTGTTCGGATTTTTTCTCCTATAACAGTTCCCCCTCCAATCCCAGTCCCCGTTAAAAGGAATAAAAACTCTTCACCTCCCCAACGGAAAACCATATCTGTTTTTCGGGAATATTCTTTCAAGGTGTTGGCCACTTCGATCAACACATAGTCTCCGGCATTATGACCATAGGTGTCATTGATGCTTTTGAAATGATCGAGATCGCCGAGGATAATGCAGAAAGGTTCTTTTGTACGTTTAAACCGTGCGATTTCGTTTTTGAACCGTTCTTCACAGCTTCTGCGGTTAAACAACTGGGTCAACGGGTCGGTCCACGAAAGTTTTTTAAGTTCTTCGTTGGATTGCTCGAGCTCCTGGGTTCTTTTTTCAACTTTCTCTTCCAGTTTGCGGTTTACCGTAACGAGTCTTTTGTTGAGGATTTTTAAATTTTCTTTGTCTTTGGCTAACTCTTCTCTTAAGAGGTTGCTGGTTCTTAACTCCTCCTTCAGGTTTTCTGACAAGCTTCCGGCCCAGCCCGCTAAAATCAGGAATCCGCCCCAGAGAGTGAGATCCGTATTAAATCCAAATTGACCCTTGAAAGCGAGGTAGGCCTCTTCGTTGGATAAAATCAGCCCCCAAACCAAAAGAACGATAAAGAAAGCATAAAGAATTGCCAACCTTTTGCCCAGCAAATAACCAGCCAGCATTATGGGAATGTAATAAAGGTTGAGCAGGGAGAGTTGAAAATGGAAGAACAAGTGAGAAAGGGTTACTGACACCAGAATAAACAGAACAAAAATGTCTTCCAGGTGCTTAGAAAAATAACGGGCTAGTGGTCCCCGATGGGATGTCGTTTCAGATTCCATACAAAGCAGGTGTTAAAATTTTTTAACGGAAAATAGGTGTAAATATTATATCGGAAAAGCAAAATTTGTCCACATAAAGTAGAGGGGGTGTTGCTATTTATCTAAAAGATAAGGTATTCCGGGGGGGGGTAGGGTGCATCTATTTTTCAAGTTTTTGGTTTTTTCACTTTTTTAGGTTTGGGTTTTTTCGACTGGATATCTCTTCTATCCTCTTCATTGCGTCTATCCTCGTTTTGCCTACGGTTGCCAAAAAGCCTTCCCTTGTCTTTTACTCTCCGGCCATCTTTTCTTCGGCCTTTTTTATCTCTTTTATGTATTTCCATGCAGACGTATTCTCTGTCTGACCGCCACTTTATTCTAATTGAGTTTGGGAACTGCGTTTCCTTATCAATATAAGCAGACTCAATGTCTACACAGAAAATATTAGTGACAGAGGTCAAGTTGGCTCCACGTAAATTTGCGTCTCGCAAAAATGCTCCATCAAGGTCAGCTCCTGTAAGGTCCGCTCCCTGGAGGTCTGCCTCCCTCAGATCCGCTTCGGTAAGATTTGATTTGCTCAGGTTGGCTTCACGAAGATCAGCTCCTCTGAGGTCTGCCATACGAAAATTCTTGCCTGTTAAATCGGCTTTCCTAAAGTCCTTATTAACCATATCTCACACCTTGATCTTGCAAATATGTTCTTTACGCTTTAGCTTTTTGTTCATTAGGTAACGCCCTGACCAGATTTTGTCCAGATAGGTGGGTAAAGTCAAGCAAACTGAACAGGTTTGACACGTTTCAGGGGTAAAAAAAACAGGACTCTCCGGGAGATTCCCGCAAAGCCCTTGTTATGGAAGGTTTAAAGTGGTGGGACGGGACGGAATCGAACCGCCGACACGAGGATTTTCAGTCCTCTGCTCTACCGACTGAGCTACCGTCCCAACACGATTTTGTATCAACCAAAGAGGCGAAAATTAACACAATCCCCCTAACCCTGTCAATT
>JABIAY010000011.1 GCA_018653085.1 Nitrospina sp. | reverse complement strand
CTTTAGCAGGAAAAAATATTTTATGACCAGCTACACCTATGAACTGCCTGAACAGGGACGGCTTTTGTCTCTTATACGCGAGAACCTGAATAAAGTCGGGGAAGAGTGGAAGGAGGTTGCCGATTTTATGTTGGAAGGCCATGTGGAATACAAGCCGGTGAGGGCGAGCCCTGTGATGTCGGGCCGTCAGTTTGTCTATCAACGGGCGAAGCTTAACCTGACGCTCTATTTCCCGGAACGCATTTTTGAACATTTTCTCAGTTGGCTGGATTCTGGAAAAGTAGAACTGCTCAAGGCAGTGGTGCAATCTTCCCTGCCAGAACGTGCTGGTTATGACATTCATGAATTTAAAATTTTGGGAATCATAGATGAAGCTCACCGGCCTAAGGCCTAGCGGAAGGGAACATCATCGGCAATGGCTTTTCTGATGCTTGTCATCCACTGCTGGTAGAAGGTGGAGTTGTGCAGGGTGAGAAGGCGCATGGCGAGGATTTCTTCTACCATGATCAGGTGCCTGAGATAAGCCTTGGAAAAATTCTTACAGGTGTAACAGGAACAGTCTGGTTCGATGGGGTCGGGGTCGGTTTTGTATTGTTCATTTCTAATATTTATTTTACCGCCCTTTATAAACAGGGACCCGTTTCTGGCGTTGCGAGTAGGCATGACGCAATCGAACATATCCACTCCCATGGAACTGCATTGCAAGAGGTCTTCGGGAGTTCCCACCCCCATCAGGTAGCGGGGTTTGTCGGCTGGCAAAAGAGGAGCGGTATGCCCGGTGATGTCATACATTAATTTTTTTTCTTCTCCCACGCTCAAGCCGCCAATCGCGTAACCGGGAAAATCAATTTCCATAATTTGTTCCGCGCTTTTTCTGCGCAGATCGGGATACATCCCGCCCTGGACAATTCCGAACAAAGCCTGTGTGTCGGAATGCAACACTTCCTTGCATCGCTTTGCCCAGCGGGTGGTCAGCTGTAATGATTTTTCTGTTTGATCAAGGCTGGCAGTATGAGGAGTTGGTTCATCGAAAGCCATGATGATGTCCGCACCCAACGCCTGCTGGATTTCCATGGATCGTTCCGGTGAAATGAAGTGCGAAGATCCGTCAAAATGGGATTGGAAGGTAACACCCTCTTCCGTAATCTTGGCAAGCTTTTTGAGGCTGAAAACCTGATAGCCCCCGCTATCGGTGAGGATGGGATGGGGCCAGTTCATGAATTTGTGCAGACCACCGAGTGAACGGATCAAGTCGTGCCCCGGCCGGAGGTAGAGATGATAGGTGTTGCCAAGGATAATCTGTGCGCCAAAAGATTTCAGGTCGTCCGGGGTCAATGACTTTACCGTTGCCTGGGTTCCCACCGGCATGAAGCAGGGGGTTTCTATCTGCCCACGGGGTGTGGTCAAAATACCCAGGCGGGCCGAAGAGTGGCTATGCGTTTTGATTACTTCAAAAGAAATCACGGTCTTTGATGAAAAAGGGGCTAAGAAAGAATTTTATGGATGAGATAACAGCTTTTCAAGAATGGCCTTTTGAACGTGAAGTCGGTTCTCAGCCTGATCGAAAACAATCGAGTGCTTGCCATCCATGACTTCTGCTGTGATTTCCATTTCCCGATGTGCGGGAAGGCAATGCATTACCATAACGTCCTTTTTGGCAGAATCGACCAGTTTCTGGTTTATCTGGTAAGGAAGAAGGAGCTTTTTTTTGATTTCCGCCTCTTTCTCCTCTCCCATGCTCACCCAAACGTCGGTATAAATGATGTCCGCATTTTGGACCGCTTCAAAAGGGTCTGCGATAATTTCCACTTTATCATTTTTGCTCAGACCAGGAGCCGGGTGGGGCTGGCAACTTTCAGGGCAGGCAATCACCAGATGCATCCCCGTTAACGCGGCACCCATCATCCATGAGTAAGCGACATTATTTCCGTCTCCTACATAAGCCACTTTGACATCTTCTATACGACCAAGTTTTTCCTTAATGGTAAAAATATCTGCAAGAATCTGCACCGGGTGATTGAGGTCTGTGAGTCCGTTGATCACAGGTATCGTGGCATGCTCGGCAAGAGCGGTGACTTCCTCGTGGTCGTAGGTCCTTATCAAAATTCCATTTAAGTACCGGGATAGTACCTGGGCCGAATCCCGGATGGACTCACCGCGGTTTAGTTGCAACTGGTCTCCGGTTAAAAACAGTGCGTGACCGCCGAGTTCAAACATGCCCACTTCAAACGATATGCGTGTTCTCGTTGAATGTTTGTTGAAGATCATTCCCAGCGTCTTACCCTTGAGAGGGTGATGCTGGATTCCTTTTTGGCGTTTTTCCTTGAGGTCCGCAGACTTTTCGAACAGATCAAGGATTTCTTCCTGGCTAAAGTCGCTGATGGTTAAAAGGTCTTGTTTCATTTTCAGGTTTTGTTAAAACGTTTGCTGTTTATCGTTCAATTTAGTGAGGCTGTTGGACAGCACGGAAACTAAACTATCGATGTCTTTGCGTGAAATGGTGAGCGGTGGGATAAACCGCAATACGTTTTGCTGGATGCAGTTGATTAAAAATCCCTGGTTCATGCAGTCGACAACTATTTCGTGTCCCGGCTGGTTCAACTCCAGAGCGAGAAACAGTCCTGCGCCGCGAGCTTCTTTGACAACGGGATTTTTCCGGGCAATTTCCTGCAATCGTTGCGAAAAATAGTTTCCGGTTGCGCTGACTTTGTTTAAGAAGTTTTTTCCGGTAATCACTTTCAGGGTAGCCAGGGCGGCGGAGCAGGCCAGTGGATTGCCGCCAAAGGTCGCGGCATGAGTCCCGGGAACAAAAGATTTCATGGCTTTATTGGTAGCGGCCATAGCCCCTATCGCAACGCCTCCTCCCAGGGCTTTCGCCATGGTCATGATATCCGGTTTTGTTTTATAGAGTTCGTAGGCGAAAAGTTTCCCTGTTCGACCGAAGCCCGATTGCACCTCATCAAAAATCAGGAGCGCACCGTTTTTCTGGCAGAGTTTTTTCAGCCCCTTGAGATAGGAAGGGTCGGGGACGTTCACGCCTCCTTCTCCCTGTATGGGCTCTACCAGAATCGCGCAGGTTTTTTTTGTTATGGCTTTCCGGGCTGATTGTAAGTCGTTAAACGGAATATGTTTGAAACCCGGAAGAAGCGGTTTGAATCCGGTATGAAACTTCTTCTGTGCCGTTGCCGAAAGCGAACCCAGGGTGCGACCGTGAAACGAGTTGTGCATGGTGATGATTTCAGTTCGTCCGGATTGCCCCTGGTCGAAAAAATACTTGCGAGCGAGTTTGATCGCCGATTCAACGGCCTCTGTTCCGCTGTTGCAGAAAAATACCTTGTCGGCAAAACTCAAGGACGTTAATTTTTCCGCTAATTGGGATTGCGGTTCGATATGGTATAAATTGGAAACGTGGATCAGTGTTTCGGCCTGTTTTTTTATGGCCGCTACAACCGATGGATGGCAATGCCCAAGGTTGTTGACGGCAAGGCCGCTGACAAAGTCGATATACTGTTTCCCGGACTTGTCCCAGACCTTGGAACCTTTCCCTTTGGCAAGGACAATCGGGAAACGTCCATAAGTTCCGGCAACGTGTTTTTCTGTAAGCTGGATGATATTTTTACTCATCAGTTTTTTTAGTGAGAATTTTTAGTGAGAATATGAAGAGGAAACTTTATCATAAAAAATTCTGGAAAAACACAGAAACATTAGTGGTAGTGAGGGATTATGCAGGTTTCACCAGCGAAGGGTAATATTGCCGCCAGGGTTTTGCGTGGGCTCAGGAAACTGCTGGATTTTGTGTTTCCACAAGACTGTATTTCCTGTGATGGCAAAATCAGTGAGAGGGAGTGTTTTTTATGCGCTTCCTGCAAAGCGGATATTGGGTTCATTCGACAGCCGCATTGTTTCCAGTGTGGGGTGCCTGCGGATTTGTCTTACGCTTATCCGCACGAAGAATTTGTATGCGGGGATTGCAGGAAAAGTCCTTTTCAATTTGATCAGGCCAGGTCCCTGGGATTTTATGACACGGTTTTACGGACAACGATCCACCATTTTAAATACCGCAGGCAGATGGGGGTGCTTACGGAAATGGACCTCCTGCTGGAAAAATATTTTACGGAGAATCCCGACTTTTGCCAGGGTTTTACCGTTTCCCCCATACCGTTACACTTTAGCAAGATGAAGGAGAGGGGATTTGACCAGGCTTTCCTCATCGCCCGGCAAGTCGCGAGGATTTTGAAACTACCACTTGAAGGTGGGTTGTTGCGGCGGGTCAACGCGACCAGTCCGCAAGCTTGCATGACCCGTGCAGAAAGAGCCCGTAACATTAAAGGTGCGTTTGAGGTCAATCGTCCCGAATGGGTTGCAGGCAAAAATATTCTACTGGTGGACGATGTGTTCACGACCGGGGCGACGGTTAATGAGGCGGCAAAGATTTTAAAGAAAGAGGGTGCCGGAAAGGTTTACGTGTTCACTCTGGGAAGAGTGGTTGTAGGAAAAGGATCTGGTCTTTAGGGAAGAAGATTTTGCGCCAGTGGAAAGTAAAGAGGCGGGGCAAAACGTTTTGCCCCGCCTGGAAAAAAGTTAGTGTGGTGTTACGAAATACCAGCAAATAATGCTGGCGATATAACCCAGCGCGATGACGGGAGCCCATTTTAAATGGGACATAAACGTATAATATTTTCGGTCAACCCCCATTACCGCAACTCCTGCCGCAGAACCTACTGAAAGCAGACTGCCCCCGACTCCGCAGGTCAGGGTGATCAAAAGCCATTGATCGAGACCCATTTCCGGGCTCATTTTAAGAACCGCATACATGACAGGGATGTTGTCAACAATGGCAGAAAGGACGCCAATAATTATATTGGAGTAGGTGGGGCCGAGGGTCCCATACATGCTTTCACTGGCCAGTGCCAGGTAGCCAATGTATTGCAACGCGCCCACGGCGGTGAGAACACCGAAAAAGAAAAGCAGGGTGTCGAACTCCACCCCTTCCACTTTGGCGAAAATGTCAAAACGCGGACGGTTTCTTCGTTCCTCGGGAATTCCCATTTTTTCAAGATGTTTTTGTTCTCCCCATCGTTTTAAATAAAATCCCTTCATCATCAATAGCCCGAGTCCGAACATCATCCCCAGAAAAGGGGGAAGGTGGAGGAATTGATGGAAAGATACTGCGGTGGCAACCGTAAAAATACCCAGTCCGATGATGACTTTGGCTCCCGGTTTGAGCTCTATCTCTTCTTTGTCCGGCTCAGGATGTTCATCCGGAACGGCGAAGTACATGATGCTTGCCGGAACGATCCAATTGACAATGGAAGGTAATATCAGATGGGAGAATTCCATAGTTTGAACTTTTCCCGAAGTCCAGACCATCAAGGTGGTGATATCACCGAAAGGACTCCAGGCTCCTCCCGCGTTGGCCGCGACCACAATATTCACGAACGCAGGAACAATGAAACGTCCATTACCGTTGCTGACCGCAAGTGCTACGGTAGACATCAACAGGGCACTGGTCAGGTTGTCCGCAAGGGGTGAAAGCAGGAACGTGATTCCGCCTGTTGCCCAGAATAGTTTTTTAAATCCCAGTCCCTTTTTAAGCAACCAGGCTCTTAGTGCTTTAAAGACATTTCTTTCATCAAGAGTATTGATGTAAGTCATTGCCACCAGGAGAAAGAAAAACAGTTCCCCGATTTCGGCGATCAGTTCTTTGACATGGTCGTGAGCGTGCCCACCCCCGTGTTGAGCTTCATAGATACCGATGAGAGCCCACATAAAACAACCGATCAAAATGACCGGTTTGGATTTACGCATATGGATCTGTTCTTCGAATATGACCAGGGTATAGGCCATACAAAAACAGATGATAGAAGCGTAACCGACCCAGGTAGCAGTTAGACTGTGCATTTTTCGGTCCTGTTGAAAAGGGTGAAAAACTGGCCCAAGCGGAAAACTTGCAATCGCCTCGGCCTCAAGATGATCTTAATGATCTGATTTATTTAAAGATATTGATTTATTATGATAAATCAACAATCTGAGAAAAACAAGCAATTGTCAACTTTGACACAAATTTGTTTTGCAGGCTTTGTGTTTTTCCTTTTGATGAGTATAAATGAGCGAGGATACCGGGTCGGCACCGTGGAGTTGCGAAACTCAGGATGGCCACCTGTTATCAGAGGTGCCCCAGGCAGGATTTTACCGCCAGCAACTTATAAACTAAGGATTTCCCGGCAGGGGTGGAAGAACAATAAAGTTGACTGTAGGGGAATATGTGTTAAGATTTTTAGCAATGAAGTGGTTTAGTGGTACCTTCGATAACAATTACTAATTGATTGATTTTATTGAACGGTTTGTCTGCATCTCAGTACCTTTCTGAAGGTAAAAAACTAATCGATGAAGGGATACTGAGTCTTTTGCCGGAGAAGGAGGCCTATCCCGGTGTCATCCATGACGCGATGCACTATAGTCTCCTTGCCGGGGGAAAGAGGTTGCGCCCCGTTTTGGTTATTGCAGCTTCGGAAGCGGTAGGGGGAGACCGGAAAGCGGTACTGCCATTTGCGGTGGCCGCCGAGTTGATTCACACGTATACCTTGATTCACGATGATCTTCCTGCTTTAGATAACGATGACCTGCGGCGGGGGAAACCCACAAACCACAAAGTTTTTGGAGAAGCAATCGCCATTTTAGCAGGCGATGCTTTGCTGACTCAGGCTTTTATCCTGATGACCCGGGCCGTAGGAATGGAATCCATTCCCTCGGAATGTCTTCTTAATGCCACCCAAGAGATGGCAGTAGCACTGGGGTCTGCAGGTATGATAGGTGGTCAAGTGGTTGACCTTGAATCAGAAGGCAAACCGATTGACGCAGAAACTCTGGAATATATTCATATTTATAAAACAGGGTTTCTGATTCGAGCTTGTATCCGGTGTGGCGGTATTCTTAGTCAGGCTACTCCTCACCAGTTGAATTCATTGTCCCGGTTTGGGGCTCATATTGGGCTTGCCTTTCAGATTATCGATGACATTCTCGATATCACGGGCGATGAGAAGGAACTGGGTAAGGATATTGGCAGTGATTTGACTAAAGATAAAGCGACTTACCCGGCTCTTTATGGACTGGAAGAGTCTCGCCGCAAAGCCGAAGAGCTGGTAGCGGAAAGTATAGTTTGTCTGGAAGAATTTGATGATCGGGCCGATCCTCTCCGAGAGATTGCCCGGTTCTTTGTACAACGAACGTATTAATTAACTGGGACCCCTATGAGCAAGTTTTTAAGTGGAATCGACAGTCCCCAGGATTTGAAAAAACTTTCGGTGGAAGAGTTGCCGCTTCTCGCTCGGGAAATCCGCGACACTCTTCTGGAAACCATTTCTGAAACAGGCGGTCATCTATCATCCAACCTGGGTGTGGTGGAGTTGACGATGGCGATGCATTATGTCTTTGACAGCCCGAAGGACAAGTTTGTCTGGGATGTGGGCCACCAATCTTACGTCCATAAACTGCTGACAGGCAGGCGCGACCAGTTTAGCACTCTCCGCCAGCAGGGGGGGCTATGTGGTTTCACCAAGCGGGAAGAGAGCGAGCACGACCACTGGAACTGCGGACACGGCGGCACTTCTATTTCCGCCGCGCTGGCTTTTGCCCAGGCACGGGACCTGAAAAAAGAAAAAAATGATGTAGTTGCGGTCATTGGGGATGGTTCGCTGACTGCAGGAATGGCTTTTGAAGGACTCAACCATACCGGACATATTCAGAATGATATGATCGTTGTGCTCAACGACAACGAAATGGCTATATCCGCCAATGTCGGAGGCATGTCCGCGCATCTCAGTAAGATCATGACCGGGCAGGTGATGCTGAAAATCAAACAAGAGGTGGGTCAACTTTTGTTGGCAGTTCCCGGTATCGGTAAAGAAATCTCTCGCTATGCGCATAAGATAGACGAGGCTATAAAGGGAGTGTTCATTCCCGGACGTTTGTTCGAAGACCTGGGTTTTCGTTATGTCGGGCCGATAGATGGTCATGATGTTGAAGCGTTGATCGAAATGTTTGCCAGTGTCAAAGACCTTAAAGGTCCGACCTTGATGCATGTCGTCACCCGTAAGGGAAAAGGCTACGAACAGGCGGAAGAAAAAGCGGATGTCTGGCACGGTGCCAAGCCCTTCGATATTTCTACAGGCAAATTTCATAAGAAGAAATCCAACCCGGCTTATACCAATGTGTTTTCTGATGCCTTGATTGAACTGGCTAAAGAGGATGACAAAGTCATTGGTATTACCGCGGCGATGCCGGATGGGACGGGCATCAGTAAATTTGAAAAGGAGTTTCCCGACCGAACCTTTGATGTGGGCATGGCGGAGCAACACGGAGTCGCTTTTGCCGGTGCTCTCTCGATAGAAGGTTTCCGTCCGGTTGCGGCTATTTATTCCACCTTTTTGCAAAGAGCGTATGACCAGGTTGTTCACGACATCTGTCTGATGAACTTGTCGGTGACGTTTGCTTTGGACCGGGCAGGAATAGTAGGGGAAGACGGTGCGACGCATCAAGGTTTGTACGACATTGCATTTCTTCGTACTTTGCCGAACATGGTGGTCATGGCTCCTAAAGATGAAAACGAACTACGGCATATGTTGAAAACAGCGATTTATCATCCGGGCCCTGCGTCCCTTCGTTATCCCCGAGGCTCCGGCCTGGGTGTACCGCTTGATCCTGAAATGAAGCAACTTGAGATCGGCAAGGGAGAAGTGATTCAGGATGGAACGGATATTGCCATTTTTGCTTACGGGCATACAGTCGACTGGGCTCGGCAGGTGGCGGATAAGTTTGAAAAAGAAGGTGTCAGCGTTGCTGTTATCAATGCCCGGTTTGCCAAGCCGGTGGATAAAGAATTGATTACTAAATATGCTCTTAAAACACGGTGCCTGATTACCACTGAAGAACATTCCCTTAAAGGTGGTTTTGGTTCGGCTGTTCTGGAAGCTCTGCAGGAAGAACAAGTGGTGAATATTCCGGTCAAATGTATTGGCATCGATGATATTGTTCTGGAGCATGGCGCAGTCGATAGACAACGTAAAGACCTTAAGCTGGACCCGGACGGCATGTTTGAAACCATCATGACGTTTTATGGGGCAGTGGCGGAAATGGCGGCTTCCGGTAACGGGAAAAAATGGGTGGTTCCTAATGGCAAGAAGTCCCATTCCCCGAACGGTAAAAAGTCCTCCTATTCCGGAAATGGTAACAAAGAAGAGACCAAGGTAAAACAACCTCTGAATGGCTAGAACTTCCCACGTTAAGCGCTCTACCAGCGAAACCCAAATTGAAGTCACTTTGAATCTGGATGGAACCGGGATTCAGGATATCCAAACCCCTGTCCCATTTTTGGATCATATGCTGGCGCAATTGGCCCGGCACGGTTATTTTGACCTGACGGTCAAGGCCAAAGGTGATACTCATATAGACTTTCATCACACTGTGGAAGATGTTGGCATAGCTGTAGGCCAGGCTTTCAAGGAAGCGTTGGGAGATAAAAGGGGCATTCGCCGGTTTGCCGAGTCCAGCGTGCCATTGAATGAGGCTTTGGCTCAATGCATCGTTGATATCAGTGGTAGGGCTTTTTTTGTATTCAATCTGGAACTTCCCAAAACCAAGCTTGGCGAGTTCGATGTCGAGCTGGTGCCGGAATTTTTCCAGGCTTTTTCTGCCAACAGTGACATGACCCTGCACCTTAATTCTCCGTACTGGAATAACCTTCACCACATAACGGAAGCTTTGTTTAAAGCTTTTGCCCGTGCTTTGGATTCCGCCTGCACCATAGACTCCCGCTCCCAGGACGTTCCTTCTACCAAAGGGACGCTTTAGTTGATCGCCATTATTGATTACGGAATGGGCAACCTCCGTTCCGTGCAAAAAGGTTTCGAAGCTGTGGGTGCCGAGGCAATTGTCACCAGCGACGCGCAGAAAATCCTTTCGGCTAAATCCGTAGTGCTTCCAGGGGTTGGGGCATTCAAGGATTGTATGGCGAACCTGGAGAAGCTGGATCTCATTGATACCGTGCACCAGTCGGTTAAAAGCGGTAAGCCTTTTCTGGGTATATGCCTTGGACTGCAACTGCTGTTTAATCAAAGTGAGGAATTCGGTCAGGTAAGCGGACTCGGTATCCTTCCGGGAAAAGTGGTGGGGTTCAAAGATGCCCAGCCCAAATCCGATTCAGGTGAACCGTTAAAAATTCCGCATATGGGATGGAACAGGGTGCAAGTAACTCCGGGCAACCCGTTGTTTGATTCGGTGGCTGATGAGTCCTATTTCTATTTTGTGCATTCCTATTATATTGTTCCCGATGATCCGGCGATGGTTGCTACCACCACCTGTTATGGAATCGAATTTGCCTCCGGAATCCATCACGAAAATATTCATGCTTTCCAGTTTCATCCGGAAAAAAGCCAGCGTCTGGGTCTCACCATGCTGAAAAATTTTGCCAGATTAGCCGGCTAGTGGGTTCTGCCCATTTTCTTCGCGGTATTTTATTGTCCCTTGCTACAGCTTTGCTCTGGGGCGTGCTTCCTATTATTCTAAAAATCACTCTGCAGGGTTTTCATACCGGGACGATTGCCTGGTTCCGCTTTCTGTTTGCATTCCTGGTGCTGGCAGTCATCCTGCAATGGAAAGGGCATGACCCCCTGCGTATTCTTCGCAAACCTCCATGGATGGGGATCCTGGGCGGGGCCTGCCTTTCAGCGAACTATTACTGGGTAACGATGGGTGTGGACTTGAGCGGACCCTCCAATATGGCGGTTCTGATACAGGTCGCCGGGGTGTTTTTAGTCCTGGTCGGAGTTTTTGTTTTTCATGAACGTCTGTCTTTAAGACAGGTGCTGGGAATGTTCGTAGTGGGGTGTGGGTTGTTCCTGTTTTTTCATGATCAGCAAAGCCGGATTCAGGATGCAGGAGAATATTATTACGCAAACTTTCTGATTATTCTCGCGGCTCTGGTGTGGGTGGGATATATGGTGTCGCAAAAATTCCTCAGTCGGCAATATGGGGCCCAGTCTCTAAACTTGTTGGTCTATGCTGTTGCTACACTCACGCTGATAGGAGGCGTTGAGTGGGCCGACTTTACCCGTGCGGGACTCACCGCCTGGTTGGCTCTGATGTTTTGCGCGGTCAATACGCTACTTGCCTATGGTGCCCTTGCCGAAGCGGTAAAATATATTCCCCTGGCCCTGATTAGCGTCATCATTAGTCTGAATCCGCTGATCACTCTTTGGGGAATGAAAATTCTTCCTGAAATTGGTTTTGCCGGATTGCAATCCGACCCGGTAGGGTCGCTGGGATATTTTGGAGGAGTGGTTGCCGTTACCGGAGTGGTGCTTGTTGTTTATCGCCGGGCAACGCCCGGAGGAGACAGGGCGAAGGTTCCATAAGTCGAGATGGTCCTTTGCCAGCCAATCTAAGTCATTGCAAGCTGGCTCCACGCCTAGTGGCGGCTAGCGGCCAAAAGCGGACATTAGTGTGATCG